>JBARFA010000231.1:0-13728 GCA_049796755.1 Acidobacteriaceae bacterium | reverse complement strand
AGCGCCAGCAGTGCCACCAATGACGGCAACGATGGTGTTGATCTCGACCGTGCTGCCTTCGGGAACTCTGATATCTGTCAGCACGCCGGCGGCAGGAGAAGGAATTTCCGCGTCGACCTTGTCGGTGGAGATTTCAAACAAAGGCTCATCGCGCGCGACGGTGTCGCCGACTTTTTTCAGCCACTTGGTGATGGTTCCTTCAAAAATCGATTCGCCCATTTGCGGCATCACAACGTCGGTGCCGCCCGTGGTCTGCGGTGGTGCTGGTGCGTTGGTTTGCGGAGGCGCAGGCGCGGGTTCTGTTTTGGCCGGCGCGGGCGGGGGGACGGGCTCGTTTGCCTTTTCGGGCGCGGTGGCAACCGCTTCCTCTTTGGCTTCTTTCTTCGCATCGACGGTGGTTGCGGGAGTTGATGCCGCGGCGTTTCCGTTTTCTGCGATGACGGCGACGACGGTGTTGATTTCGACGGTTGCGCCCTCGGCAATCTTGATCTCTGTCAGGACTCCGGCGGCGGGCGAAGGGATTTCCGCGTCTACCTTATCGGTCGAAATTTCGAACAAGGGCTCATCCCGCTGCACGGTATCGCCGGCCTTCTTCAGCCACTTCGTAATCGTCCCCTCGAAGATTGACTCGCCCATCTGCGGCATCACTACGTTGGTTGGCATGGATTCCTTCCTGGTTTCAATTCGCTTTCAGATTTCGCTGGTTTCAAATTCGTACGGCGTATGGCTCCGGTGTTGCGTGGGCATGACGCGGTGTTCGCTGTCGGCCCGAGAATCTAAGGATGAACTGGGATGGAATGTCTGCTTTCCTTGTCGCCATGGGACGATTTTGCTGTCGAACTGCCCCAAAATCACCATTCTATATGACAAGATGCCGAACAGCGATGCCGCGGCTACCGGCGCGCGCGGCTGTTTTGCGAGCCGGCGGAAACCATTTTGGGGAAACTTTGAGCGGTCAATCATGGGGTTGCACGCTGGTGCCAGTAAGTTCCGCGATGGAGTCTGTCCACAGGATCTGCTTGCCAAAAACGCGGCCAAAATTACGCGCGACGGCATGGACGGCTTGCTCCATGTTCGGCATGGCGCCAGAGCGTTCGTCGATCTCCTCCTCCAGGCTGGTCACGGCACAATCCGTAATTCCGCAAGGGACGATCAGACGAAAATCGCGCAGATCCGTGGTCACATTCCATGCGAATCCGTGAGAGGTGATGGCTTGCGAGATGTGGACGCCAATGGCCGCAATTTTTTTCTCCGGAACGCTGCCGCCGGGGAGCGTCCACACGCCGGTTTTTCCGGCGATGCGCTGGGTCAAGACGCCGTACTCGGCGCAGGTGCGGATCAGGGCTTCTTCCAGCCAACGAACGTACTCGACTGCACCGAGATGCGGACCCTTCTTGCCCGGGAATTCTCCGTGCAGATCGAGAATCGGATAGCCGACGATTTGCCCCGGCCCATGATAGGTGACGTCGCCGCCACGATCGATTTCGTGGATTTGGATGCCGCGGTGGGCGAGGTCTTCGTCGCTGGAGAGGATGTTGGCGCGGTGCGCATTTCGTCCCAGCGTTAACACGGGCGGATGCTCCAGCAGCAGCAACACGTCGCCGATTTGTTGCTGTTTGCGCAGGGCTATCAGTTGGCGCTGCAAGTCCAGGGACTCTTCGTATCCGACGCGGCCCAGGTGGAGCAGATGCAGCAGGTTTGCCATCATACTGTGCCGGCAGAGATGAGGTGGGCGCGGAATTTTAGCCGCACATAGTCGGCAGTCCAGTTGCCGTTTTTGTCGCAAAGAGCGGGCGCGAGATGGTCGAGGGCTTCGTTCAGGATGGTGTCGCGCAAATTTTCCGGCACGCGGTCGAACAGGCCGCGGCGAAACATGATCAACCAGGCGCGCATGCCGGTGGGCAGAGGGGTGGGGCGGGGAACCAGCTCGATGGCGTCGATCGCGAAGCCGTGCGATTCGAGCAGGCCACGATACTCGGCAACGGTGGGGAAGTAGTTGTCTTCGACCATCAATTCTGCCAGGCCGTGATGGGAAAGCGCGGCGTGGAGCGCCACTCGAATGGCTGCGATGTTTCCGTGGCCACCCATCTCTGCGACGAAGCGTCCGCCGGGCTTGAGCGCGTGGGCGACACCGCGTAACAAAGCAGGCTGATCGTGAACCCAATGGAGTGCGGCGTTCGAAAATACGGCATCAAACTGGCGCTGAAAAGTAAGCTGGGTGGCATTGATGACCTCCGCCGCGATGCCGCGAATGCGGGCTGCATCGACCATTTCCGGGGATGCATCGACGCCTAGAACGTGCGCGCCGCGTTCGGCAATTTGAGCGGTCAGGACGCCATCGCCACAGCCAAGATCGAGAATTTCTTCGCTCGGTTGGGGATCGAGCCACTCCAGAATGTTCGCGCCCAGGTCGGTGACAAACCTTCCGTGAGCGGAATACTCGCAGGGGTTCCAGGTTTGTGAGCCCGTGCTTCGTGCTGGGTCAGTGGGTGCGGTCATAGCAAATTCGACGATGAAGAAAGAAGGGCCCGACGTTTCGCCGGACCCTGGTTATTTCCAACTGCGACTAGGCGTTGATGGCCATATTTTCGACGCTGCCAAAACCATCCAGCATGGCTTCGGCCAGGGTTGGATGCGCGTGGATGGTGAACATCATTTCCTCCACGGTTGCCTCCAGTTCCATGGCGGTGACGGCTTCGGCAATCAGCTCCGTCGCCTGCGGGCCGATGATGTGGACGCCAAGAATTTCGCCATATTTTGCATCCGCGACAATTTTCACAAAGCCTTCGTGGGAGTCGACGATCGACGCCTTGGAGTTGGCAGTAAATGGAAATTTGCCGACCTTGACCTGCAAGCCTTTTTCCCTGGCGGCGGCTTCGGTGAGGCCGACGCTGCCAATCTGCGGCTCACAATAGGTGCAGGCTGGGACGCGCTCGCGCTTCACCGGACGCGCATATTTACCGGCGATTTTGGCTGCGACCACCATGCCGCACATGGCGCCGACGTGCGCCAGTTGCGGCAGTCCGGCGACGATGTCGCCAATCGCGTAGACGCCGGGTTCCTGGGTCTGCATCCACTCGTTTACGGTGATAAAGCCGCGATCGGGCTTGATTTTTGTCTTTTCCAGGCCAACATCGGCGGTGCGCGGGGCGCGACCCACAGCCACCAACACCTTGTCGACCTCCTTCACCATTTGCTTGCCGTCGGAAGCGGTGATGGTGACCTTGACGCTGGTTTTGGTCTTCTCCAGCTTCTCGAATTTCGCGCTGACGAAGGATTCGATACCGCGCTTGCGGAAGACTCGTGCCAACTCCTTGCTGACGTCTTCATCTTCATTGGGAACCAGCCGCGGCAGCGCTTCGACAATGGTGATGTCGGTGCCGAAGCTTTTGAAGATGGATCCAAACTCGACGCCGACGGCGCCCGAACCGATGACGACCATGGACTTGGGAATTTCTTTCAGCGACAAAATTTCCATGTTGGTGAGTACCTGGGAGTCTGCCTGCAGGCCAGGAAGCATCTTGGCGTCTGAACCGGTCGCGATGATGACATTTTTCGCCTTGATGGAGGTGCGTTCGCCTTCTGCGGCTTGCACGTCGACCGAATGCACGCCATCTTTTGCCGGGCCGCTGAGCCGCCCGTGGCCTGGGAAGACGGTGACCTTATTTTTCTTCATCAGGAAGACGAGACCCTTGGCATGCTTGTCGATGATGCCCTGCTTGCGCTTCTGGATGGTGTCCCAGTTGAGCTTGCCTTCGCCGAGGCCCTCGATGCCATACTCCACCGCATGCTTCAGGTGGTCGTAGACTTCGGCATTGAACAGCAGGGACTTGGTGGGGATGCAGCCCCAGTGCAGGCAGGTGCCGCCGAGCTTGCTTTCTTTTTCAATCAGCGCGACTTTCAGGCCATACTGGCCAGCGCGAATGGCCGCCGTGTAACCGGCCGGACCGCCGCCGATGATGGCGACGTCATACATGGTTTCAGCCAAGGGAATGCTCCGTTCCGTGGATAGGTTGGGGTTATTGGATGCTCGACGATGCGCGTTCGAACCAAACAGTCAATTTTACGGGAAGCCGATGCTCTGGCGCGAATGCAAAGAGGTTGTTTGCGATCAACCGCGATCCGCATTGGAGGTAATCATCATCGGCCAGGGATGCTCACTATGCGTAAACGATACGTGATGTCCGTTTTTTCGGAGATTTCACTGGACAAGCTTCTGGTTTCCGTGCTAGATATCTATAAGTAAGAACCACCGCGTGAGACCAACTAGTCAGGTCATTAGAAAAACTAAACTATAGGGAACTCTAGTTTTATGAAAAAAAGCATTTCCGAACTGCAAGATGTCCTCAAGAACGAGTTTGAACATGCACTGGCATCGCCTACCAACAGCACTGACATGGACATCCTGCGCCGTCGGATTCCTGACGGCTATCGCTTGACTGTGACATTGCGGCAAAATGGAAAAAAGAAGCGTCGTGACGCAAGCGCCGAGAGTTGGTCGCCGGAGTCGGGAGAGATCGTCCTTGGCTGGGCTGCGGACCGTGGAAAAGATACGACCGGCCGGTCATCGATACCGTCTCGTGAAGCTGGCGCTTCGCCCGGCCCATTGATCGCGGCTCCTGTACATGCGGCGCCTGAACAAGTGCGAGAACTGTGCGGCGTACTTGGCGAAGTGGAACGTGCCGGAAGATCGTTCATCGCGCTCAAATGGTTTCGTGATGATGTACTGGCTGGGAAAAATTTCTCCTGGGCACAGTCTGCGGAAGGCCGCCAAGCCGTGCTGGCCAAGGCCATCGAGCAGGGTGCTGTCATCACCAAGAAGATCCCCAACCCCCGCGCGCCGCAGTTCCCGACAACCACGCTCACGCTCAGCCGCTCACATTTCGGAACTCAACCGCCAGAATCCCGCCGATATGCTCCTGTGGCCGTTAAAGGCGAGCCTCTGTCGGCAACGCTGTTGCGTGATCGAGGAACGCGTTGAGCCTATACTTTCTCGAATCCAGCGCGTTCGCCAAGCTGTTCATTCTGGAAGAAGGTTCCACCGAGCTAATTCAGTTGCTCGAAAGCGTGGATGATGGTCAGAAACTGTTGTCCGCGCTTGCGGCGCTGGAGGTACGCTCCGCCATCCGCCGAAGGGAGCGGCTTCACGAAATTTCGGCCACTGATGCCAGCAGCGCACTCGAAACTGTGGCCCGCGAGAGCCTGAGAATTGTCGAACAGCCTGTCACCCCCGCCGTGATCGAGACTGCGTGCGCGATGCTCGATGTCCATCCCCTCCGCGCACTAGACGCGCTGCAACTGGCCACTTGCATCGTCGCGCGCGAAGTCCTGCAAGCCAGCGAAATTTGTTTTGTCTCCTCCGACGATGTGCTTCTGCGCGCTGCCGAAGCAGAAGGATTTCCAATTGTGAATCCAACGAATTTGTAGCTCCACTACATGCATCGCAATCCTCTGCGAAATGGCGGGATGAAAATGTCTCCTCATGGCGCATCGGTCCGACGTGGCGCAATACTCTCCACAATCTTACGATTCGCAATCTCCGCTTCCCGCAGTTCCTACGACGACTGCATGTTCATCCAGAACTGCGCCGTGGTTCCAAAGTACTTGGCAAGTCGAATGGCGGTGTCGGCGGTGATGGCTCGCCGCTCGAGGACAATGCCGTTCAGACGTGGACGCGTCAGCTTCAATTTCTTTGCCAGGGCATAGACGCTGAGGCCGAGCGGTTTCATGTATTCCTCGCGCAGAATTTCTCCTGGATGGATATTCCATCCCCACATGGATTTAGTTTTCTTCGCCACTTTTGCCGTTCCCGTTCTCAGCGTGCCTGCGCACAATGGTGGTGCCACTCTGCTCTATCTCGAGGTCTTCCCGTTCCTGAGGTGGAGTGTTCTGACGCCCATCCGAAAATGTATCCTCGGGCAGTTCTGTAATCAAATCGAAGGCTTTCTTCATAAGTGGCTCCTCAGACCGGTGAAATCATTTCGCGGCTGGCACCCGTTATTCGAACCTTCGAGCCTTTGAAGCCATAGAAGCAGATGTAGACATAGCAGAGCGCGGGGAGGAAGAAGGCGTGGTGGATGCCGATGTGATCGGCGACGAAGCCCTGCAGCAGAGGGATGAGCGCGGCACCGAGGATTCCCATGACCAGCAGGCTGGAGCCGAGGTTGGTCAGCGGTCCCAGGTCGGCGAGGCCGAGAGCAAAAATGTTTGGCCACATGATGGAGTTGAAGAGGCCGACCAGGATGATGCTCCACATGGCGACGTGGCCGAAGGTCAGCATGGACGTAATCACCAGGCAGCAGGCGACGATGGCGGCCACGCCCAAGACTGGGCCGGCGCGCAGTTTTTGGGTGATGCCGGCGCCGCAGAAACGCCCAATCATGGCGCCACCCCAATAAAACGCGACATAGAATGCGGCGGTCTTCTGCGGCAAGTTGCCGATGTCGGGCTGGTTCAGATAGTTGATGAGAAAACTTCCGATCGAGACTTCCGCGCCGACGTAGACAAAAATCGCGATCACGCCGAGGACCAGGTGGCGCTGCGTCCAGATGCTGGGGAGCGACGCAGCTGATTCGGCAGACTGCTCGTGCGTGCGAATCGTCGGCAATTTGTAGAGCGCCAGCGCGAATGCGAACGAGACGAGAATGATGGCGATCAATGTGTAGGGAAGTTTGACGACCGACGCTTGACTCACGCGATAAGCATGTAACGCGGAAGGTGACAGCCGATTTAATTGATCGACGGCGAGGGGAACGGTGCTGAGAATGAACAGACTGCCAATGTACGGCGCCACGGTGGTGCCGAGCGAGTTGAAGGCCTGGGCCAGATTCAAGCGGCTGGACGCGGTCTCTGGACGACCTAGAACGATGACATATGGATTGGCAGCAACCTGCAGCAGCGTCATTCCTGCGGCGACGATTCCGAGTGCCACTAAAAATAATGGGAAAGATGGGACCATCGCCGCCGGCAGAAAGCAGAGTGCGCCGGCCGCCATGACCAGCAGTCCGGCGACCATCGTCCACTTATAGCCGATCCAGTCAATCACCTTGCCGGAGGGAAGCGCGAAGATGAAATAGCCGGTGAAGAAGAAGGTCTGCACCAGCATGACCTCGGCGTAGTTGAGCGTGAACAGAGTTTTTAGATGGGGGATGAGGATGTCGTTAAGGCAGGTGATGAAGCCCCAGAGGAAGAAAAGCGTAATGACCATGGGCAACGCGGTTTTGCTGCCCGGCGCTGATTCGACCACAAGCTGATTCGTGTTTTCTGCGCTCGCCATTGCCATGGTTGGTGCGATGCCCCCGCGGTGGATCGGCCTGCCTGGTCGAATTGCCTCTCTTAAGGTATCTGCAAACGACAGCGCAGCGCAAAAGCGTAGGATTGCAAGCGTCGAGGATTCGACGGCGAGGCGATCGATGCAAAACAGGCGAGAATTTCTTCGGGCGGCAGGACTGACGGCTGGAGCAGCGCTGGTGTCAGGGCGATTTGCAGAGGCACAAGTGAGTGGCCGCGAATCCGAGAGCGTGAGTGGAGCGGCTTCTTTGCGTGCGCACGGAAAGGCGCACGAAATATATGTCGGTTGCGCGGTGAGTGCGCCGGCGTTGGCCCGCAATCCAGCATATGCGGCGCTGATTGCGGAGCAGTGCTCGATTGTGGTTCCGGAGAATGCAATGAAGTGGGGACCGATCAGTCCTGCGCCGGGGAAATACGATTTTCACGAAGCGGATGCGCTGATGGATTTTGCAGCGAAGAACGGGCAGAAGGTGCGGGGGCACAATTTGATTTGGCATGAAGAATTGCCGAAGTGGTTTCCTGGGCCCATTACGAAAGCCAATGCGCGGCAGGCGATGATCGATCACATCCAGACGGAGATGAAGCATTTTGAGGGGCGAATTCAAGCCTGGGATGTGGTGAATGAGGGCATCGATCCCAAGGATGGGTTGCCGAACGGACTGCGCAAGACGCCGTGGCTGGAGCTAGTCGGTGACGATTACATTGATATTGCCTATAGAACTGCGCGCAAAGCGGATCCGAAAGCGCTGCTGACGTATAACGATTACGACATTGAATATCCCGACCAAGAAAAGAAACGCGATGCTGTGCTGGCGATGGTGCGCCGCATGAAAGCCACTGGAGTGCCCATTGATGCGGTGGGCGTGCAAAGCCATCTGAAGGCGGATCTGGCGCCTCCGGGACGTGAGCTGCAAAGTTTTGTCCGCGAAATGGCCGAGATGAATCTGCAGGTGTTTGTGACGGAGCTGGATGTGGCGGATCGGAAAGTTCCCGGCACGGTTGGCGAACGCGATGCCGCTGTGGCGAAAATCTACCGCGATTACCTGACGATGATGCTGGCCGAGCCGAATGTCAAGGCGGTGCTGACCTGGGGCATCACCGACCGTTACACCTGGCTGAACGGGCAGAAGGAAGACAAACGCGTCGATGGAAAGCCGCTGCGGCCGCTGCCGTTCGACGAGAACCTGCAGCCGACAGCGGCCTTTTATGCGGAACGCGATGCGATTGATACTCGCGTCAGCTGAAGTCGCCTACTGTTGGGCGGGCGGGATGTTATCAGACACCTGCCACTGATTGCCGTACATGACGAGCGTAGTCTGTGCGGGCTGACTGCCGGCGAGCGCGGCGTTCAACTGCGGGAAGGCTGTCTGCATCTCCTGCGACTTTGCCCAATCCGCTACGCCTGACAGCTGAAAGTGGTAGTTGACCTGCGCGGTTTTAGAGCCGGAGGAATTCACCGACGACGTGAAGGTGTCGATGGAGGTGACTTCGCGATGGCCGTAGCAAAAATTTCCGTAACCGGGTTGGGTCGGGTCCTGGGTCCACGTGGAGCGGCCCTTGGCGGACACATCGTAGTTGTTGACCTCTTTGGAGCCGATGAGGAATTGCTTTTTCTCCGCCGTGGTTCGCGTCAGCAGGCCGGCATCGGTGAGGGCATCGTAGCCTTCGGTTTTGGCGTCGTCGGAGGTTGCAGCCTGGACGGGAAATTTCTTTGCGTCCGACCACAGGCAAGCAGGATGCGCCTGATAGTAGTTGTCGATGGCGGTCTTAAAGTTGGCTTTGGTGGTGTCCGTTTTGTTGCAGCCTGCGACGAACAAAATTGCGCCACAAACAGCGGCGGTAAACATTTTCTTTCTTTCGATCATGAGCGTGCCCTTTCCATACCGCTTGGATGCAGAATGGTTGGCGGGCATGGCCAGGCATCGCGCGAATTACAAAATAGAATCCAACTCACCAACAAAAGGCGGCCGAAATTTACTCAGCGGCCTTTTGTGAGACGAATTGTTTCGCGATTATTTGTTTTCTGGGGCTGGAGTTGATGACGGTGTCGGTGTTGGTGGCTCGACCGCGTCAGGGAAGACTCCGGGCAACGGCTTCGGCGTGCTGAAGTCGAACATCGGCTTGGGCGTTGGCAGCGGTTTGCGCGGCAGCATCTGGTCGCGCATGGCGGTGTTGTAGACGAAGATCGCCTCGACCACAGCGGCCTGCTTCAGGTCGCTCGGTGATAGCTCTTCGTACACATCCATGTTGGAGTGATGCACGCGCGTTTCGTAATCCAGCGGATCCTGAATGAACTGAAATCCAGGAATTCCAACTGCGTCGAACGAGAGATGGTCGGTGCCTCCGGTGTTGCGCATGGTCAGGGTGGTCACACCCAGGCTTTTCAGCGGAGCAATCCAGGCGGCGAAGATCGGGGCGACGGCCGCGTTTCCCTGCAGGTACACGCCGCGAATTTTCCCCGAGCCATTATCCAGGTTGAAATATCCTGAAACGAGTTTTTGCTCCGGTAAAACGGTCAGCGGACCGGCGGGCTTGCGCAGCCACTCGGGCAACTTCATCTGGTCGGGTGCAGTTGAGATGGGATAGCTACCGAAATGGTTCTTCACATAGCCGCGCGAACCGTAGAGGCCCTCTTCCTCGCCGCTCCATAGCGCGACTCGGATGGTGCGCCGAGGCTGGACATGCAACGCGTTCAAGATCCGCATCACTTCCATCGCGACCACTGCACCGGCGCCGTTGTCGGTCGCACCGGTGCCGGCGATCCAGCTATCCAGGTGGCCGCCGACCATGACGACCTGATCTTTCAGCTGGGGATCGGTTCCCGGAATTTCCGCGATGGTGTTGTAGCCCTGCTCGTTGTCGCCGGTGAACTTGGTTTCGACATCCATCTGCACGGTGACGGGAACGTTGGCTTCGAGCAGGCGGAACATGCGTCCGTAATTTTCGATGGCCATCACAACCACTGGGATCTTCGTCTTTTTGGACGGCTCATACGATCCCGGACCGTCGTCGAAAAACGTTCCGCCGGAACCACCGCCGTCCGCGCCATCACGGCTGGGAAGAATGACCGCGGCGATGTGCTCGTTCGCCAGAAACTGCATCAGCATTCCCATCAGCTCGCGCCGCTTGAGGTAGGCCGTCAAGCGCTTCTTCAAATTTGGAGGTATACCTCCGCCGGGCCGGGGATAGACGGTCATCGCCTCGAGTTCGGCGTCGGTGTAGCGGGTCCACAGAGGCTTGTCGACCGGCGGTACCGGCCGCATGTCGCCCAACAGAACGATCTTGCCGGCCAGCTTCCCCTTATATTGGTCGATGTCTTTTTCATCGTGAATATTCAAGTGCACAACGCTGCCGGTCACGGGACCATTGGTCGCTGGAGACCAGGGCGTGGCCTGCGCAATAAAGACAGCGGTGTCGGGGGAGACCATCCGGACCCAGGTATTGAGCTGCTGCCAGCCCATGCCGAAGTCTCCCCACGATTCCAGATGGGCGTTGGCGCATCCCATCGCGGTGAGCTGATTCTTTGTCCATTCATTCGCCTTGGCCATGTTTGGAGAGCCGGTGAGACGGGGCCCGATGTCGTCATCGAGCGCGCTGGCATAGTCCATGACATGCGAGTGGTTGAAGCCCTCGTCCATAATGCGCTGGTACATGCCGAGGTCAATCGTTTCCTGCGCAGGCTGTACTTCCGCGGCGGGTGGAGCGGTTTCTGTGGCTGCGGTGCTTTTTGTTTTTGTGTGATGTTTCTGCGCGAAGGCCCCCATCGTCATGGATGACGCAAACGCGAGCACTGCAATGGCCGCTTGAAAAGGATGGTTGCGCTTCACTGGTCTTTCCCTCCAGAAGGAATAACGAACGCAAGCATAGCAGACAGGCGAAATTATCCCGCCGGTATTTCTTGGTGATTGGATGCAGAGAGAAGATTTGGATCGCGTTGTGATTTGCGGGGCTGGGGATGGATCTTTAGACCAGCGGTTGGCCCGTCATGGCTTGCAGTACGTTCAGGGGAGCATGTTCCGGCGCGACCATGGCTTGCGGGGAAACCAGATAGGTCTGCTCCAGCGCATACTGACCGGCGAGGACGGCATGAGGAACCATGTCGGTGTACACCATCCAACTGGAGCCCGGCGGAAAGGACCACGCCTCGCGCTTGCCTTGCGCCTGATAGGTGGCATTCTCTTTCAGAAAATTGTGGAAGCGCATCATGAAGTCGTCATACGGAGAACGCTTCAACGCCGGCAACACGCGACCCAGCCCGACATTGCACGCGGCGGCTGCAGTTACGCGGGTCAGGGTGCTCTGCTCTCGAGGCAAGGCAATCTGTTGCGGTGCGGTCTTGGATACGAATTGGGGCGCCAGGGCGCCGAATGGCTCGCCGGTAATCCAGTCACGCGTTTTGCTGGGATGAAGATTGTTGAAGAACCGCAAGATGCGCGCGCCGTGCGTAGGGCGAGTCGGGAACGCGTCGGTGTGCATCAGGTCATTGCGACGACGTAGTGGCAGGTCGCGGCCCTGCTCTTCCTGTGGACGAAAACTGCCGTAATCCAACTGCCAGCGAGACTGGTAGGGCGACAAGAATGAATCCAGAAATTCCGTGACGCGCCGAGAATACTCGCGAAGGATGCGATGCAGGCGCTCGCTTGCAGCAGGGTCGGCGTTCTTCATGTCCGCGCCGGAAACCTGGTCACGTTGCGGCTTGTAGGCCAGATTCTTATGCAGGCCGCTACTGGTTTGTTCCAGGGTCAGCAAAAAGAGCAGATCGTCTTCGGGCAAAGCGATTGGAGTTTGCGGAAAGAAAAGGATGTTGCCTTCTTCCAACTGCCGGCACCAGGTGCGCGCTTGTTCCGCCGAAGATGGCTGCGGCAAGTATGCTTCCGGCGGAATGGTCACCCTACCCATAATGGAGGCTCGATCAGGAAAGCGACGTTACTCCGCATCCGACATTTTTCGCCGGATCCATAACGTCAACAGATAGGTCACGCTGATGGCGATGGCAAGCAATCCAACGGGCGCCGCGATATAGCGATAGCTGATATCGAGGTTCAGCATGGAGGTGTGAGTGGCGGCGTCGTAGATCACCATACCGATGATGGAGAGAAAAAATGTCACGAAAAAGACGATAAAGCCGCAGGCTCCGCCCATCAAAAGACTACTGAGGAATCCCAATTTGCCAATGGGAATTTTAAAGATGGTGGCGTCGTTTTTTGCGGGGCTGTGAGGAGCCCTGGCTGCGATGTTTTGTACGTTTGTCATGCTCCGATTTCCTTCGCGATTGCTGCAGTTACGGCTGTCGTCGAGATCCGCTGGAAACTGCTTTCGACCGCCGACTTACGATTCTCAGTCGCTTGTTCACTGCAAAGGCTGTTGCAGGCGGTCGTTTGCAGAGTACCCGTAACCGTCGAACTGCTCTAGAATACAGCTTCATGCCGGAAACCGCCCAGATCGAAGTGAAGCCCGCGATGGAAGTGGCGCGCGCGGCGCCCTTGCTGCACGCGTCCAACGGCATCCATTACGGGAGCTTTGGCGACACGCAGCTTGCTGCCGCGGATTTGCAGCGGATGGTGGAAGCGGTGCCGATTGCAATTGCCGCGGCGCTGCACCACAAGCGCTATTATTTTGTGCCACTGACCTTGAGCGAGCCGCTGGAGGCGGAGCTGAATGAACCGGCATTCTTTGAGATTGATTCCAGCAAGCTGATGATTGCTGCGGATTTCTCGACCGAGCTGAGCGACATGGCGATCTGTCATCGCAACGCCAAAGTGGACGGCACGGATTGCATTTTTATTTCGACTCGGCTGATGCAGGACCGCTTCGCGCTTTCTTTCGAGTTCTACATCAACGCCGGTCATCACTTTGTCGATGCTGCCGGTGTTCCAGAAAGCTTTATGCGGCTGGTGTGGTCGCAGGCGGAAGCGAATGTTCGCGGCGAAACCAGCCAGGATGCGTGGGAACAGAGATCGAAAGCGCTGGGCTCGAATGCGATGCAGAGCGTGACGCCGGAAACAAAACGGCGTCGGCCGAAGTTCTGGAGCGCCAAGCCGGCGCAGGAGACAGCGCTGGAACATCATGCGGTCGACGAAAAAGCGCGCATGCAATATCTGGAGGCAGCGTTTTCGGATGCTGTCGCGATTTATCTGCTGTCACTGACCGTCGATTTTGACTATAGCGAACTGCGCGAGCGCGAATATCCGCTGCTGGCGGCGCCTGCCTTGGCAGAGCGACTGAAGCACGTTGCTAAGCTTTTTCCTCCGTCGGAAGCCCATGAGTTCGCGATTCACTACCGTCGCAATCGCTAGAAGTCTCACGCTCCGCGAAGCCAGCCACCGTAGACTTGCCGCACACGATAGAATCGGCGCATGATTGCACATTTGCGCGGAAAGCTTCTTTCCAAGACTCCGCAAACAGCGGTGGTGGAAGCCGGCGGCGTCGGCTATGAAG
>JBARFA010000230.1:0-7557 GCA_049796755.1 Acidobacteriaceae bacterium | reverse complement strand
GCAGGTGCTGCGCGAAGCGCTGGCGAAAGGCGCCGACCGCGCGATTCACCTTGTGGATGATTCCTTTGTCACCATGGACGCTGTCACTACTGCTCGTGCGATTGCTGCGGCCATCGAAGGCCAATCGTTCGACATGATCTTTACCGGGCTGCAATCGGACGATTACGGATTCGCCCAGACCGGCGCTTTGCTGGCAGAAATTCTTGGCTGGCCGCACGCGACCATCATCATCGGCATGGAGAAAACGGAGACCGGCCTGCGCCTCAAGCGCGAGTTGGAAGCCGGCCAGTATCAGTGGATCGATATGCCCTTCCCGTGCGTGTTGACCATCCAGAGTGGAATTAATAAATTGCGCTATGCCACCTTGATGGGCATCAAACAGGCCAGAAATAAGCCTCTCCAGCAGCTGACGAAGGCCGAACTGGAAGGCAAGCTGGGAACAAATCTGCAGACGATTGAGCGGCTGTACGTGCCGACGAAACAAAAGAAAACCGAAATGTTGCAAGGCTCGCCCGCCGAGATCGCGAAAAAACTGGTCGATGTACTTCGCAATCAAGCTCGCGTGATTTAATAATGGTGCGTGGGACCGGAAAGCCGAATTCCCGTCGCCGAGCAAATGCAAGGGAGAACAGAACCGATGCCAAACATGTTGTTGCCTCCGGAAGAACGCGACCTGACGCCTGACCAGGTGGCCGCACTCGACAAGCGCCGCTTCCGTGGCCTGATGCTGCAGGTGATGGGCGGAATTCTAGCCATCATGGCGATCTTGCTAACCGTGTGGGCCGGCCAGGATTTCACCTACGATCCAAGCTGGATCCATCCGATGGGGTATTACATGATCCTCGCCGGCATCCTTTCGATCACCTTCATCTCCATCGGTACGGTGCTGCGCAAAGGCAGCCCCGAGTTCGACTAGGAGCCGGTTCACGGTTGCTGTAGCCCAAGATAAGGTGTGTCATTCTGAGCGTAGCGAAGAATCCAGAGTGTGATGGTCGCGTGGACCAGGCGATTCTGTCTGCATTCCTCACTTCGACACTTGGAGACGCGGAGCGTGAACCCGATGCTACGTGGTGACTTCTAGCCCTATGTCCGAAACCATTCTGGTTATCGTCGAACAGCAGCAGTCGAAGCTAAACCGCGTCTCCTTGGAAACCATCGCGGCAGCACAAACCATCGCCAAAGAAACCGGCTGGCAGGTGGAGATCGCGGTCCTTGGCCACGACATCGCGGCAATTGCGCAAGAATTGGCTGGCAGAAAAGCCGCTAAGGTCTACGCCATCGAATGCCCTCAACTGGCTGCGTACACCTCCGACGGCTACGTTCACGTGCTGAAGGAATTTCTCGCCGGCCACCAGCCCAGGCTGGTGCTGATGCCGCACACCTACCAGGTGCGCGACTTTGTCCCCCGGCTTGCGCTGGCGCTGGGCAAAACTGTCATTCCCGATGCGGTCGGCTACAAATACGAGAACGGCAGGCTGTTGTTCACCCGGCAAATGTTTCAGGGAAAGTTTGCCGCCGATGTTTCCTTCAGCGACGCGGGACCGCTGTGGATGGCGACCTTTCAGAATGCGGCGTTTCGCGGCGACATGGCGGAAGCAGGAACCGCGCCGGTTGAAACTCTCCATGTGACCGTGCCGGAAGGTGTAATTCGCGTGCAGCAAGGAGAAATCTTCAGAGAAGCCAAACAGTCCGTCGACTTGTCTCAGTCCGAAACCATCGTCGCTGTAGGACGTGGCATCAAGGAACAGAAAAATCTGGCGATGGCCGAAGAGCTGGCAAGATTGCTGGGTGGCGACATCGCCGCTTCGCGCCCCATTTGCGATGCCGGCTGGCTTCCGCTGGACCGTCAGGTCGGCAGCTCCGGCCAAACGATCGCGCCCAAGCTATACATCGCGCTTGGCATCAGCGGAGCCATCCAGCATATCGTCGGCATGAAAGGCTCGCGCACCATCATCGCGATCAACAAAGATTCCGAAGCGCCGATCTTCGAGATTGCCGACATCGGCGTAGTCGCCAACTTATTCGACATCGTGCCGCCGCTGATGGAAGAGATCAAGAAAGCCAAAGCGGGATAGAATGCCGTTATGAGGAAGTTTTTGCGGCAGACCTGGGCGCAATTGATTCTGGTCTATGCAACCATTTTCCTTTTTGTGTGGATTGGGTTCCACAATACCTCAGCCTTGGCTCTGGCTTCCACCATCTTCGCGGCCTGCGCGCTGCTCTTCTCTGTCGCGTTTACGATGTACACCTCACGCCGTACAGGCAAATTTTCCACCCGGCCCCGATGGTGGGCGGATTTCGTGACAGATAAGAAGTACAGGTCAAGCAAACAGACTCCCAAAGCCCTGTAATCCCCATGCAGCCTGCCGTCCAGCGCATCGAATCTTCGGCATTCGATACCGTGATTAGGATTGCCGGCAACGACAGCCCGTGGCCCCGCCTGTGCTACCTTGACCCAGTGGAAATTGCCGGCCCCATCACAGTCGAAGAGCTACAAGAGGCGAATATCCTCGCCGTTCCTAAGCTGCTGCGCGGCAGCGTCCGCCGCCGTTCGCAGCAATCCCGGAACCCATCGAAGTGGCGTCTCGGCATGGTCGCGCTGGTCGGCATGGTCTTTCTCGCACAGATTTTATTCGACCCGTCCATTGGCAGCGAACCGAAATGGGGTCTGATTCTTCTGCTGGTTCTGGTGGTCGCCTACCGAGCCTTTTTCAGCTCGAAGGCTACGCGGAAAGGCTATGAACGTCGTATCGAGCGCATTCCGCGCGTCCTCTCCGTCGACACCGATGGAGTCCGCCTTGAAGATCGCGCCAACGTGTTTCAGTTTCACCCGTGGTCCGCCTACCAATCCTGGCGAGAGGGATCGAATGTTTTTGTCCTGCGTGGGCCGCAAAGACTCTCCAACATCGTTCCCAAACGCGGCCTGAACTCGCAGCAGGTGGATGAACTGCGTGTCTTGCTCGCCATGCATATGCCAGATTGCGCCTAGGTCTACAGTTGTAGATCGGCGTTTCGAAGGGAGCAGCACGCATTTCGAAGCGAGCACGGGGCCTTTCAGAGGGAGCAGGCGCTTTTCGGAGCGAGCAGCGGCATTTCGGAGGGAGCAGGCGCTTTTCGGAGGGGGCACGGGGCTTCTCGGAGGAAGCAGCGCGCTTTTCGGAGCGAGCACGGGGCTTCTCGGAGGAAGCGGCGCGCTTTTCGGAGGGAGCAGGGGGCTTTAGGCCCCTGAAAACACGCTGATTTTGAGGGCCTTTAGGCCCGGGTATTTGCCCGTTCCGCGAAATTGACGCAAATACAACTGTAGCCCTTCGAAGCTGTCTCATAAACTCGAAATCGCTCGATACGTCTGCAGATTACGGCTGACGCATCCCTGAAAACTTTGCCGACGCACCCGATCCCGCAACCCTTTTATACTGGATGTGTCTTCCGACCGCTTCCGCCTCCGGGCATACCCTGGCGGTGGCGGCGGCGTTCCGCGTGCGGGAAGCAGGCAGGAACCAAGGGCATGGCTGGAAACGGCTACGCCTCCCGCGATTTGAGGCAACATTAAATCGCATTGGAAAGGAAGCTCGACGGCGGTTCGCCCTGGCATTGCAAGGGTCCGGCGTCTTTGCTCCCTGCGACCGTTTCCCGCATCCGATACTGATAGAGAAATGGCCGCGATCACAACCCATCCCGAAGTTCGCTCATTATCCGCCGTTCAGCGCTTGACGGACAAGCATGGCCGCGCCATTACCGACCTGCGCGTCTCGGTCACGGATCGCTGCAACTACAAATGCGTGTACTGCCGCACGGGTACGGAAGGTGCACAATATGCCGAACTGCCGATTGCAGATTATCTCCGCATGGTGGAGGTGTTCGTTGCGTTGGGGATTGAAAAAGTTCGCCTGACCGGCGGCGAGCCCCTGCTCCGCCATGGCCTCCTCCAAATGATTTCCGAGCTGGCCCAGATGCGGACCGCGTTTTCCGCCGACGACGCTCCCCTTTCCCCCGGCATGGGTCAGCCGCTCGATATTGCCGCAACCACCAACGGCCACTTGCTGGAAGATCTGGCGCAGCCTTTGAAAGCCGCCGGCCTGAGTCGCATCACCGTCAGCATGGACGCGATCGATCACGACAAATTCGCTCGCATCACGCGTGTGCCCGACAGTTTCAATCGAGTGCTCGCCGGGGTTCGCGCCGCCAAACGCGTCGGTCTCGATCCGGTGAAAGTCAATTGCGTCCTGCTGCGCGGATTTAACGAGGACCAGATCGTCGAGTTCGCAAAATTCTCTCGTGACGAAGGCGTGATTGTCCGCTTCATTGAATTTATGCCGCTGGAAGAAGACCGAGTCTGGACGCCACAGGTAGTCGTTCGCCTGGAGGAAATCCTGGCCGCGCTGAACACCTTTCAGCCAGTAGTCTCGCTGGCCCCCAACACCGCCAGCGAGACCGCGTTGCGCTACACATTTCAAGACGGCCTGGGCGAAATCGGCATCATCGCGCCGGTATCGCATCCCTTCTGCGGACATTGCAGCCGGGTTCGTCTCACCTCGGATGGAAAGCTGCGCACCTGCCTGTTTTCGCAATCGGATCATGATCTCTACGGAGTTCTGCGACGCGGTGGAGACGACACCGACCTGGCGGAATTTATCCGGCGCACGGTCGACCGAAAAGAAGCTCGCCACCATATCGGGGAGCCGGATTTTCTCAAGCCCTCGCGCAGCATGGTCCACATCGGCGGCTAGCACGATCCCCAATTCACTTACCGGGAAGCCTTCTCTCCAGACCGGCTAGGGTAGAATGCTGCCATAGTCATGGCTTTGATTGGCCCCTCCCTGCAGCGCGAACAATACCCGTGGCGCGCTCGTAGCGAGCCCACCGAATACGCTGATAGAAGGGGTTCTGCTGATGAAGACGATTCGCTTTCCGGACGGCCAGCCGGCGCTGGAGATTCAGACCTTTCATGAGGTCGCGCGCGCCCTCACGTCATCCGTCGATCTCACCGGCATCTTGAACGGCATCATGCAGCAGATGACGCGCTTCTTCAGCCCGGAAGCCTGGTCCTTAATGATCGTCGACGAGAAGAATCGTCAGTTGTATTACGGTGTCATCTCCGGCGGACAAACCGAAAAACTGCGCCACAAACGCATTCCCCTGGGACAAGGAATTCCTGGTTGGGTTGCGCTCCATGGCGAGCCGATGATTCTGGCCAGCGTTCCCGACGATCAAGCTCTGGCTGACGAATTGCCGGAGAGCAGCACCCGGGTTGAGTCCATCATTTGTCTTCCACTGCGAGTGCGAAACCGCACCTACGGCGTGCTGCAGCTGGTCAATTGCCACCCGGAGAACATGGATAACCACGAGATATTTTTCCTCCATGCCCTCTGCGATTACGCAGCCATCGCCGTGCAAAATGCGCGATCCTTCGAACAAATCCAGCAGCTGACCATCACCGACGATTGCACTGGCCTCTTCAACTCTCGCCATCTGTACGAACGGCTGGAACACTCTTTGGAGCGCAGCCGGCGCAGTGGCAAGCCGGTTAGCCTGATCTTTTTCGATCTCGACCACTTCAAGTCAGTCAACGATACCTACGGCCATCTGAAGGGCAGCAAGCTGCTGGCCGAAATCGGCGACATGGTGCGAGACAGTCTGGGTCTGATTGAATCCGCATATCGCTACGGCGGCGATGAATTCGTTGTGCTGATGCCGCATCAATCCAAACAACGCGCAATGGACCTGGCGAATCGTTTGATGGAAAAGCTACGTACCACCGCGTTTCTGCCGGAATCAGGATTGAACCTGCGCATTCTCGCCAGCTTTGGAGTGTCGAGCTTCCCGGAGGATGGCCTGGATATTCACGCCGTCATCCGCGCCGCAGACGCCGCCATGTACCACGTAAAAAACACAACCCGCAATGGAGTCGCCGCCGCCGGCCAATTCACCATCGCCCGCAACGACTGAAAGCCGCAGTAAGCTAGAGCATGCTCACCTTTCACCCACTCCAGCCGCAATTAATCGTCGCTGTCGGAACCAGCCTTATGCAAGTGGATGTCGCCCTTTTCTGCGACGATGTGCAACAACGGCCCGCCTCCACCCACTTCGCCCGAAGCTGTAGCTCGATCATTCGCCGACGATTGCGCCAGCGTGAAATCTGAGTTGATTTCGCCATCGTCGGCCACACCCTGCACAGTAAATTTCGCATTCTCCGGAACCGTGACATCCACAGAGCCATTGCGGTTCGTGATGTCCATGGCCGCGACCGGGCTGACCGCACTGACGGCGATGCTGCCATCGGAATTCTTCACCGTGATCTCGCCCTGCATTTGCTTGAGCGAAATGTCCATCGCGTGGGTGCTCACCAGAATGGGTCCTCGGGCGTTCTCCATCGTCAGATCGCCATCGCTCAACGTGACAGTCCCGTCGAGCCGGGTCGCCTGAATGTCCGTGCGGCTGGAGTGCAGGTGCACCGTGCCCAGCAGATGATCCAGATTCACATCCCCGAAAAAGTCGCCCGTTAACGTGGACGATCCAGTGACTTTGGAAAGTGAAACATCGTTCATGCGCCCACTGATCGCGAAATTGCCTTGCAGATCGCGACCGGTAAAATCCCCCTGCCGCATTGCCACCTGGGTTGCGCCGACGATACTGGTCAGTTCCACATCGCCCTGGTTGGAGTTGACGGTGACTGCGGCCTTGCGCCCGCTGATAGTGACATCGCCGTGGTCGACCTTTACCTGCACCGGCGCGCTTGCGGGCAATGCAATCGTCAGATCGGCCATCCGGCTGTCATTGGAGGGCATATGCACCGTGACGATATTTCCTGCCGATGTAATCAGCGGTTCCAGCGCATCCAGTTCGCGTTGTGCCTCTCGGTCAGACTCGCTGTATACGGTTTTGTCCACCGTCACATGCATTTGGTCGTCATTGCTGGCGGTCAGGATGATATCGCCATGCCCGTTTTGAATGACCACAGTGGCATCCGCCGGCACGGGGTGCGCAATCTGCTCCTTGGCCTGATGCTTATTGCCGAACATCTCGGCAAGGTTTACGTTGTCGCCAAGTTGCAACTGATCCCCGACAGATTGCCAATTGATGTGATTATGCGCCGCGATAATCCCCGCGATCACCAGCAACAAAACCAGGAAAACTACGCCGCCACCCACCCGCACGCGCGACTGACCTGCCAGCAACAGCGATTCAACCGCCAGTAAGACACCGGCGCCAATCAACAACAGCGGCCACCAATGCCCATACCAATGCCAGAAGTAGTCGACATTGATCCGGTGCAGGGTCATCAACAAGGCCAGCACACCGATGGCGATCAGGAACAGAGGGCCGAGAATCGATCGATGCGCTGTTCCGCGAATCGTAGCGCGATATGCGTCACGCTGTATTCTCCGCTGCATCTTCCATTGCGCGCGCTGCGCTTTCATCTGGGCGCGCGATGGCGGATACTGCGGCGGTGGCTGTGGAGGCATGCCCATGGAGCTACCGGCCTTCTCTGTTGGGATCGTCCGGCGCAGGCGGCTGCGACTGGACAAACGGGCCTGAGCCGACGTTCGAAGGCGGAGG
>JBARFA010000229.1:0-1970 GCA_049796755.1 Acidobacteriaceae bacterium | reverse complement strand
CGCTGGACTTCAATCAGGTTCGGAATCTGGATTTCTGTTGGAATTTTGGAAAAATCGAGACGGCTACGGATCGCGCGGTTCTCGTTCGACATGCTTCACTCCTGGCTGTTTTGCCTTTTGCGGCCATCCCCGGCGGCAACCCGGAAATAGTTCGACGACCCTCTGGTCTCTTCACAGAATGTCCGTCGATTCGACGTGGTTTAAAGACAACTCTTCAAGTTCGCTGCTGAATTTCAATTTTGTTTCGCGCGTTGCGTCCTGTTCGTCTTCGTCATCGAGCTCCATAACGACGCGATTTTTGAGATACTCTTTTTCTGGTTCTGTCTGCTTCCGAGCCGACAACGTTCGACCGAATTCTTGCTTCCAATCAAGCACGTGTCCCCATCACGGCTCATGTTTCTCCGGGAGCTCCCGCTTTGCAAAGTTGTTCAAAAACAGAGAACGGCCCGCGAGAGACAGTAGGTCCCGCGAGCGCCACAACCGGATTGTGCACTATTCGAATAGATGGGTTTTTGCTTCCGCCTGCGCTGAGGATCACTCCGGAGCGCTGTTAGACCAATCGAAGTCGGTGAAGCCGAACTGCCCAATCGACAGGAACTTCACGAGCCATCGAGCCTGCGGGGCGAATGGCTCACTTTGTTACAAGAGTAACGCACATCCGCCCCATAAGCAAGGATAGTTACTTTACATCAACAGCAGCGCCGGCGTCAGTAAATTTCTTCTTGATCGCCTCCGCTTCGTCTTTGCTGATGCCTTCCTTTACCGTCTTGGGAGCGCCATCGACCAGGTCCTTGGCTTCCTTCAGGCCCAGGGCCGTCACTTCGCGAACCACCTTGATCGTGTTGATTTTATTGGTCCCCGCATCCTTCAGGATGACGGTAAACTCGGTCTGCTCTTCCGCCGGCACTGCTGCGGCGCCTGCACCACCACCCGCAACCATTACCGGCGCAGCGGCCGCGGCAGAAACTCCAAGCCGCTCTTCAAGCTTCTTCACCAGAGCTGCCGCATCCAGCAGGGTCAGCCCGACAATTTGATCCTCAATTTGCTGTAAATCCGCCATGTCCATTCTCCATATCGTTGCTAAAAGCGAGTGATAAAGCTAAATTCCTGTATTGCTTGCGGGACTTCAACCTGCCTGTCCCGTTTGCCGCCGCGCCGGTTTCCGTTGTGTCCAGACGACACCCCAGCGCAATGCAGCAGATCCTAATCCAGCGTTACAGAGTAAGTTGGGTGCCCCATCCTAGCGTAGCTAGGGTGGGATAGAACGAAGCCCGCATCACCGTAACCCTAAAAATCCTTGAAACCGCCGCTGCTCTTACGACGCAGCCGCTTCCGAAAACTTTTTCTGCTCGACAGCCTGGCCCAGCACCACCGCCAGATCGCGGCCCGTCGCATTCAACACCGTCGCCAGTCGCTGTGCCGGAGCGTTGATCAGGAACAGCAGCTTCGAGTACAGCTCTTCACGCCCTGGCATCGAGGCCAACTGCTGAATTTCAGCCACCGACAGCAATTTGCCGTCGACAATCGCCAGCTTGAACGAGAATTCCGCATTCTCCTTCACCCAGGTGGTCAGCGCCTTGGCCAAAGCCACCGGATCGCCGGAGCTGTACGCCACCGATGAAACGCCCTTCAGTCCCTGCAGCGCCTCTTCGATCTTCGTGCCCTTCGATCCGCGCTCCGCCAGCTTATTCTTCAACACGCGGTATTTCCCGCCGGCATTGCGAACCACCGTGCGCAGCGCAAAATCCTGTGAAACTGTCAGCTTGGAAAAGGTGCCCACAATCGCCGTTGTGGAATCTGCCAGCTCCGTCGCCAGATACTGAATCTTTTCAGCCTTTTTGGCTCTTGAAATCGCCATATCAATGTCCTCTATACCTGGGTGCCCCATGTCTCGATTTTGAGACATGGGTAGTTTTCTCTACCCAAATGCTTACTGTTGAGCTTTACCGGCCGCGTCCACAACTGCCTGA
>JBARFA010000228.1:0-36423 GCA_049796755.1 Acidobacteriaceae bacterium | reverse complement strand
CTGCAGGCCTGATTTCCTTTGGGCGCGCTTTCGCTTATGGCCCGAACTGAGTCGCGAACAGCATATTGACCTTGTTCGCATTGGTGAAGTTGGGGAAAGCTGCCGTCGTCGTCCCGGCCACAAAGGCGTGGTTTTGAGCATCGGTGGCGACATAGACCAGCGCAGAGGCGAATGATGTTCCCCACGGAATGTCGTACCCGGTGCCGAATTGCTGCAGCCACACCGCGGCTCCAGTTGAGTTCAGCTTGGCCACAAACACATCATTCGTTGCCGCCGGGCTCGTGCTGGAAAAGAAGGGATGATACATGCTGCCCGCCATCACCACATTGCCGGCGGTATCGACGGCCACATTGCCCGGAATGCACGATTGCGATGCCCCAAATTTCTGCCGCCATTGCTGCGCGCCCGTGCCATTCGCCAATTCGGCGACGGTGCACTGGCTCCATCCGGAACTGGCGTCCAGTCCGCCCAGGAAAATGTCTCCCTGGGAATCCAGAGATACCTGCGTGTAAATCAGGTTCTGGTAGCCATAGTGAGAAAACGTTACCGGTGCCTGCTGCCACTGGAAGGTGCCATCGGTCCCGCTAAGTTTGGCGATCATGTAGGTGGTGCCGCTGGTATTCCCCGTGCCCTGGAAATCGCCGACAACAACCACATTGCCGGAAGGGTCCGCAGACACGCCCGTGACAAAGTAATCCACCCCGCTGGAACTGTTTCCCTGGGTCCAAGTTACGGCGCCCGTGGCGCCCGCCAGCTTGCTCACGTAGCCCAGCTGAACCCGGCCGCCATTTGACCCCTTCACCACGTTCACGCCGCCAACAATCAAGTTTCCCTGGGGATCGACCGCCAGACTGGTCGCCTGGCTCGGTCCATAAGACGCAAACTGCTGAATCCATTCAATTAGACCGGACGAATTCAGCTTAATGACGACGCTTTGCTGGGGGCCGCTGTTGGTGAACCCGGAAAATGCTCCATTAGTGAACCCGGCAACATAAATGTTCCCCTGGGGATCGGTCGTGATCGCGTTCGGATAATCGCCCGCCCCGGTGCCAAACTGCTGCGTCCACACCAGTGTTCCGCTGGAATTGAACTTGGCGACCGCAAATTGGGATGAGCCGGTATTGGTGAATCCCGGAAAGGCGCCGTAGGTTTCATCCAGCACAATCACGTTGCCTTGCAGGTCAGTGGCGACGCCGTAGGCGGTATCACCATTGCGGGAATGATTTCCCACATAGCCGGTACCGTACTGTTGTAGCCAGCCTTGCGTGGAAGCTGCGGGAAAGGTCACCGAGTCCGCAGGAGCGGGCCCGACAGGGCCATACACGCTGCTGCTGCAGCCCGCCAGCCCCAGAAGCAATGGAATTACCCATACCGCTCGCGCGGCAGGTTTGCGTACAAGCCAATTGAGGGACATGTTCGTCGACCTCCAGAACATCACAGTAGCACGGAAATTCGACTTCCGACTCCGCAAAACGTCACCCAGGAACCTAGCTGATTTTCATCCTATTTCACGGTGTATTCTCGAATCACCGCCGCATCCTTACGGACGGAACAGCATAGAAAAAAGTATGCAAATCGCGGAAACTGTACAAACCACAACTCGGCAGCTTGGCAATTCTGACATGCAGATCACCGCCATAGGTTTTGGCGCCTGGGCCATTGGCGGAGGCGACTGGCAGTTTGGCTGGGGTTCGCAGGACGACAATGACTCCGTTGCCGCGATCCAGCGCGCCCTCGACCATGGCATCAACTGGATCGATACCGCCGCAGTCTACGGATTGGGCCACTCTGAGGAAGTAGTGGCACGTGCGCTCGAAGGGCGGCAACAGAAGCCCTATATCTTCACCAAATGCTCGATGATCTGGAGCAGAAAATTCTTGCAGACCAAGGATCAGATTCACCGCAGCCTCAAGCGCGATTCCGTCCGCAATGAGCTGGAATCGAGCCTGCGCCGCCTGAAGCTGGACGTCATCGATCTCTACCAGATCCACTGGCCCGATCCTGAAGATGAAATCGAAGAAGGGTGGGAGACTCTTGCGAAGCTGAAGCAGGAAGGCAAGGTCCGATACATCGGCGTATCGAATTTTTCCGTGGCGCAGATGGAGCGCATCTCGAAGATTGCGCCCATTACTTCATTGCAGCCGCCGTATTCCATGTTGAACCGCGGCGTTGAAAAAGAAATTCTTCCGTACTGCCAGCAGCACAACATTGGCGTCATCAGCTACTCGCCCATGGTTTCGGGCCTGCTCACGGGCGCGATGACAAAAGAACGCGTGGCCCAGTTTCCGCAGGACGATTGGCGTCGCAACAATGCGCGATTCCAGGAGCCGCAACTCAGCCGCAATCTCAAATTGGTCGAACTGCTACGGGAAATTGGCGGCGCGCATGGCCGTTCTCCCGGAGAGGTCGCGATTGCCTGGACTTTGCACAATCCTGCAGTCACGGCGGCCATCGTCGGCGCACGCAATGCGAAGCAGGTGGATGGAATCATCGGCGCCGCGACCTTCCGGCTGCAGCCGGGCGAAATTGCACGCATCGAAGATTTCCTGACGGCGAATCCAGTTCCCGCGAAGCCCAACAAGTAAGCCGGCAATTCGACTATCCTGATGGCTATGCCTAAAGGTGTAATCGCGCCTGCGAAACCGAAAAGCTCTGATGCTGCGACGGCATCGCTGACCCCGCCTCGACGGCTAATCGGAGTTCATCTTTCAACCACCGGCGGGGTCGCGAGCGCAGTTCGGCGCGCCCCTGAAGTTGGCGCCAACACGCTGCAGATTTTTTCTTCCAGCCCGCGCATGTGGCGAGCCTCGAAAATTTCTGCGGACCAGGCCAATGCAACCCGTGCCGCGCGAGAGGAACTCGGCGTCGGTCCGTTGGTCATCCACACCAGCTACCTGGTCAATCTCTGCAGCCAATCGGAGGAGGTCTGCGAAAAATCCGTGCTGGCGTTTCGTGGCGAAATTGAACGCGCGCTGGCCCTGGGTGCGGAATACCTCGTTGTCCATCCCGGCTCCTATCGCGGAATGACGCGAAAACAGGGTCTGGAACTTGCGGCGAAATCCATCCAGAAGGCCATCGCTGGCCTGCCCTGGCAGCAAACGCCGTTTCATATCCTTATCGAAAATACCGCAGGCTCAGAACATTCCCTCGGCGGTTCGTTCGATCAGGTTGCGGAACTCATCGAGCATCTTCGTCCGTACGCTCCAGTCGCCGCGTGCCTGGACACTTGCCACACCCACGTTTCCGGCTATGACATCGTCAGCGACACCGGTTGGACCGAAACCATGGCGCAGATTGAGAAGACAGTTGGTTTCGAAACAGTGCGCGTCTGGCACTGCAACGATGCCAAGGCGGAGCGCGGCTCGAAACTCGACCGGCATGAGCACATTGGGGAAGGGAAGATCGGGCTTGACCCGTTTCGCCGGCTGTTGCGCGAATCCAAGTTCTCCCACGCCGCATTTATCGCCGAAACCCCCGTCGATGCTCCCGGCGATGAGGAACGCAACGTCCTTACCCTTCGCGGCCTGGCAGGCTCGCTCGCGCCAAGGTGATGCGTCACAATGCGTGGAGACATGGCTCTCCGCGAGCAACGAAAAACTTCGATGTTCTGGAAGTTTGGCCAGCTCAAATTCTTTCCGTTCCGCCGTCCCATTTAGAATCGAAAGAGTATGTCGAAAACCGAATCCAGCCAGCCATCTGCTCCTGCAGCGACGGACCGAACGCCGCGCTATAGCCCTGCCGAAATCGAACCGCGTTGGCAGGCACTGTGGGATGCGCAGCCGGATCTCTACGCCGCCGAGCCACCCACCAGCGGCAAGCAGAAATATTACGTGCTGGAGATGTTGCCCTATCCCTCAGGGCAGCTCCACATGGGACACGTGCGTAACTACGCCATTGGCGATGCGTTGGCGCGGCATATGTGGATGCGCGGCTACAACGTGCTGCACCCCATGGGATGGGATGCCTTCGGTTTGCCCGCTGAAAATGCGGCGCTCAAAAATAACACGCCACCGCGCGACTGGACTTTGGCGAACATCACCGCCATGCGTGGACAGATGAAGCGCCTTGGCTTGAGTTATGACTGGCAGCGCGAAATCACCACCTGTCTGCCGGATTATTACCGCTGGAACCAGTGGTTCTTTTTGAAGATGTATGAGCGCGGCCTGGCGTATCGCAAGAACAGCAAAGTGAACTGGTGCCCGCAATGTGCCACCGTCCTTGCGAATGAGCAGGTGGTGAACGGTTGCTGCTGGCGGCATGAGGAAACCATCGTCGAGCAGCGCGAACTGGAGCAATGGTTTTTTCGCATCACGAATTATGCCGACGAATTGCTGCGTGATTTGGACAAGCTGGACGGCTGGCCGGAAAAAGTTCGCACCATGCAGCGCAACTGGATCGATCGCAGCGATGGCGCCCTGGTCGACTTCACGGTCGTCGCGAGAGATGAATATCGCCGCGGCCCACGCTATTCCCCGGTCAAGTTGAACCTGACGGAAACTCTGTTGGAGCCTGTGCCAGACCAACAGAAAATCAGCGTCTTTACCACGCGAATCGACACGATTTACGGAGTGACGTCGCTGCTGCTGGCACCGGAGCATCCCTTGGTTGCGCAATTCTCCGTCGACCATCTCGAACTGAGAAAGAAAGTTGGCGAGTTATTGGAGGCGCAGAAAACTGCGAAGGAGAAGGGCGACTTGGCGGTTCTGGCGAAAGAGGGAGTGGCCACGGGTCGCTTCGCGACGAATCCTTTCACGCAGGAATCGATTCCCATCTGGGTCGCCAACTACATTCTGATGGATTACGGCACCGGCGCAGTCATGTCCGTGCCGGCGCACGATGAGCGCGACTACGAGTTCGCGAAAAAATTCAATTTGGAATTGAAAATTGTCGTACTGCCGCGGCACGCCAACGAAGGCGAAAAGGGCAACGCGGAACCGCTGCTGCCCTACACCCATGAAGACAGCCTGCTGCTCAACTCCGGCCAGTTTACCGGGCTGGGATGCGAAGAAGCGCAGCAAAGGATGACGGCATTCGCGGAACAACATGGGTATGGCAGCGCCTCTACGACGTTTCGCCTGAAAGATTGGGGCGTGAGCCGCCAGCGCTACTGGGGCACGCCGATCCCGATGATTTATTGCCAGAACGACGGCCTGGTGTCGGTGCCGGAAGATCAGCTCCCGGTGTTGTTGCCGGACAGCATCGCCATCACGCAGGAAGGTGGATCGCCACTGTCGCGCGTGCCGGAGTTTGCCCAGGTGAAGTGTCCGAAATGTGGCGCAATGGCTCGGCGCGAGACCGACACCATGGACACGTTTGTCGATTCGTCCTGGTATTTCTACCGCTATACCGACCCAAAGAATTCTCGCGCGCCATTTGACACAGATACAGTTGCATATTGGTTTCCGATTGATCAATACATCGGCGGCGTCGAGCATGCGATTCTGCACCTGATCTATTCGCGCTTCTGGACCAAGATGATGCGCGATCTGGGACTGGTGAAAAACGACGAGCCAGTGGAGCGTTTATTTACGCAGGGCATGGTCATCAAAAATGGCGCAAAGATGTCGAAGTCCAAGGGAAATGTGGTGTCTCCCGACGACATGATCGCCAGCTATGGTGCCGATGCGACCCGCATGTACGCGCTGTTTGCCGCGCCTCCGGATCGCGACCTCGATTGGCAAGAAGATGGCGTTGCCGGCATCAGCCGTTTTCTGTCGCGCGTGTACCGCTTTGCCATGCAAGCCATGCCGCACGTCATTGCCGGCCGGTCGCAGACGCTGCCCTCGACGCTGAATCCGCTGGAGCGTCAGTTGATGCGCAAATTGCATCAGACGCTTCGCCGCCTCACACAGGAGTTTGACGGCCGCTGGCATTTCAACACCTGCATCGCCGCCATTATGGAGCTGGTGAATGAATTGACGGCGGACGAGAAAGCGATCGCGTCCGGTGTTGTTGCGGACTCGGTCTTGTATGCGATCACGCGCAATCTGGTCTTAATGCTGCAAGCCTTTGCGCCGTATCTGGCTGCGGAACTGTGGTCGCAGATGGCAGAAGACACTCCGCTGCTGCGCGCCGCATGGCCTGGGTATGACGAGGCGTTGGCCGCCGAACATGTGCTCGAGGTCCCGGTCCAGATCAACGGAAAATTGCGCACCGTGGTTTCCGTGCCCGCTGGAAGCGACGGAGAATTGTTGCGCGCGACCGCTGAACAGGATCCGAAAATCCAGGCGGCGTTGGCAGGGAAAGAAATCGTCAAGGTTGTCCTGCTGCCTGGCAAGTTAGTCAATTTCGTCGTCCGCTAAGTTCGCGATTTCGGACAAAATGTCTCGGAGCTCCATGCGACCCCCGAGAAGGCGTCATCGCACCGAAGGCGAGAGAACATGGATGTTGAGGCAGGACAAATCGAGTTGCAATCCACATCTCCGCTCGCAAAGCAGCACGAACAGATCCGCGGCACGCAATCGTTTCTAGCAACGATTGCTGAGTGTTGGAAGCGCCCGTCATTATTGGGCCTGGAGTTGTTGTGGCGATGGGCGTTTGGAATTCCCGCGGCCGCCGTGTTGTGTTGGGAAGCGTACAGAATCCTTTCTTCCGTCTCTTTGGCCGGCACCGGTATCGCCAATTTTTCTCTGATCGACACAGTCACAGCGGCGCAGATTCTCTCCGCAACAGCCGATGTATTGCTCCCGCCCATTCTTGGGGTTGCGCGGTGGTTGTTGCCGCTGCTGGTGGTCGGGTGGGCTCTTGCCTCGGGCTTTGGCCGCTCCCTGGTGCTGCGCCGGTACGACGCTTCTCTGCGATTCGCCCCATGGCTCATGGTCGGACTGCAACTGCTCCGCATCCTCGTGCTGGGCGCGAGTTTCGCACTGTGGTTCGTCGGGCTTCACTGGGCAGCGTGGAATTCGCTCAGCGGTCCAGACCCGAGCCTGGTTCTCTACTTTGTACAGGCGATCGCGCTCTCCTTTGGCATTTTCTTTTTCTGGGCGCTCGTCAGCTGGGTCTTCAGCATTGCACCGCTGCTGGCGCTGCTGGAAGGCACCGGAATGATTGCCAGCCTGCGCAACTCGCTGCGCTTCGGTAAGGGATCTCTGCGCGGCCTGCGCTCCAAGCTGGTGGAAATCAATCTGGTCCTCGGAGTTGTGAAGGCGGCGCTGATCGTTCTGAGCATGGTCTTCTGCGCCACCCCAATTCCGTTTAAAGAAGTCATCAACGGGACCTCGCTTTATGTGTGGTGGGCACTGGTCAGCGTAGGGTATTGCGTCGGATCGGATTTTTTTCAGGTCGCGCGCATCATCGGCTTCATGGAAATCTGGCGCGCCGCCAACTTGCCACCCCAGTCCGCGGAAATCTCAATGCCAGCTGCAACCGCGGCGAACTAAGAAACCGCGCTGCGATACACTGGGCAATAACCCATGGAAACCAAGCAAACAGCCGATCCCTCCACCATCGTCATTCTCGATTTTGGCTCTCAATATACGCAGTTGATTGCGCGACGAATTCGCGAGCAGAACGTGTTTTCAGTCGTGCTTCCCTGTACCGCTCCGTATGAATCCATCCAGCAATTAAATCCCGCCGGGATTATTCTTTCCGGCGGTCCCAGTTCGGTGTATGACGCGGATGCTCCGCCGGCGGATGCGCGTGTTCTGTCCATGGGCGCGCCGGTGCTGGGCATTTGTTATGGCCTGCACTTCATCCTGCATAATCTGGGAGGTAAAGTTCGATCCGCCGATCGCCGCGAGTATGGTCATGCCGACGTCGAAGTTGTTCTGCCGACCACATTATTTGAGGGCCTGCCCACCCATCTTCCCGTCTGGATGTCGCACGGTGACGAGGCGCTGCAATTGCCCGAAGGCTTTCAGCTGACCGCGAAAACGTCGAATGCTGTCGCGGGCATTGCCAACGAGGCGCGTCGCATCTGGGCCGTGCAGTTTCATCCGGAGGTCCATCACACCCGCCAAGGCAAAGAGCTACTGCGGAATTTTCTTTTCGGCATTTGCAAAGTAGCGCCCGACTGGACCCCGGAACATTTCATCCAGACCACGGTGGAGCGCATTCGAGCCCAGGTCGGCAACGGCCACGCCATTTGCGGGTTATCCGGCGGCGTCGACTCGTCTGTGGCTGCGGTGCTGGTCGACCGCGCCATCGGCGATCGCCTCACCTGCGTCTTCGTCAATAACGGAGTGTTGCGCAAGGATGAGTTTCGCAAGGTGCAGGAGAATCTGCGCGACAAACTCGGTCTCAATCTGGTCGCCGTCGATGCCAGCGAGCAATTTCTGTCGCTGCTCGCCGGAGTCACCGACCCGGAAACAAAACGGAAAATCATTGGCAATGAATTCATCACAGTGTTCGATCAAGAGGCCCATCGCATCGCGCAGAAAACCGGTTCTGTCGACTGGCTGGTGCAGGGCACGTTATATCCCGACGTGATCGAGTCTTCTTCCGTGAAGGGACCGTCGCAGACCATCAAGAGTCACCACAACGTCGGTGGCTTGCCGGAGACAATGAAGTTGAAATTGATTGAGCCCCTGCGTGACCTGTTCAAAGACGAGGTGCGTCGGATCGGGCGCGATCTGGGCATGCCGGAAGATATTTTGCAACGACAGCCCTTCCCCGGCCCTGGACTCGCCGTCCGCATTGTCGGCGAAGTTACCGCGGAACGCGTCGCCATTCTGCAGGAGGCCGACGAAATAGTCGTCGACGAAATCAAGGCGGCAGGACTCTACCGGCAAATCTGGCAATCCTTCGCAGTGTTGCTGCCGGTGCGTAGTGTGGGTGTGATGGGCGACCAACGCACCTATGCTAATACCTGCGCGATTCGTGCCGTTACGTCGGAAGATGGCATGACCGCCGACTGGGTTCCGCTGCCGTATGAAGTTTTGAAGCGCATGTCCAGTCGCATTGTGAATGAGGTGAAGGGAATTAATCGCGTGGTCTACGACATCACATCCAAGCCGCCCGGCACCATCGAATGGGAGTAGCGATGCGCTCGCTAGGCTTCATCCTTGAGAAGATTGTCGTCGGCTGAATCGATGGCTTCCAACTCATCCTCGTCGCTGACATAGGGCAGCCCCGCCAAATCTTCTTCGATCAAAAGAAATTTGCGAATGTAACGAAGAGGCTCTTCCGCGATTGCCATTTCTTTCAGGTGGTATCGCCACGCATCTGCGATGACGGATCGTCGAATATGTCCTTTTCGCTCCACCACGCGAGTCGTGCCGTCCTTTGAAACCCTGGTAAATGTGGTGGTGGGAACGACAAAAGTCATTTTGCTGCCCGGTCGCCAAAATGACTCGGCAAACTCATGCGCGAACAGCAGAGCATAGTAGCGCCGATGTTCCGACAGCATCTTCACGGAGTCCTGAAACGTGGTCCACGGCAATCCCAGGCGCAGCGTGTACCACCGGCGAAATTCGAAACCGTTGGACTTGGCTTGACGAATCAAGGCACGTAACAGTTCGGCGCGCGTCATCGGCTACAGAGTAGAACATTCCTAACAGCGCGGGAAGACGAAAATAAAGCGCGAAGATCACTTGCGTCATCCCCAGTGCAAGACTGAAACTGATAGTGTTCGTCCAACCCATATGCCCCTGGTTCCTCGAGCTCAACCCCGGCAAATTTTGATCGATTACTCTCATTCGTCAGCTTCTTTAAATCCATTGCTGCACCTGCGACAGCCTCGCCGCTCGCCGTGGAAGTGTATGTGCGCCCTCATCGTCCTGCTATCAATTGTTGTCTTGCCGACATTTGCGGTCGTCAAGGCGCCCAACGGCACCGATACCGATCCTTTGAATCTTGATCCGGACGTTCAGGCGGCATATCAACACTTCTACAATCTCGATTACGGCACGGCGCAAACTATGTTCGAAAAAATTGCCGCCGAACATCCCACCGATCCCATGGCGACAGACTACGTCCTGAACAACGCCGTGTTTCGCGAGCTCTACCGGCTGGATTTGCTCGACACTACGCTCTATGTGCAGGAGGGATTTTTGTCGGGCAAGCATCCTGTGGTCGAGAACATGCGAGCCCGCGCCAGGATCAGCGCGCTCTATCAACACGCCGTCGATCTTAGCAATCGCCGCCTTGCCGCCAATCCCAACGACGCCGACGCGCTGTTTGCTCGCGGCTTCGCGACCAGCCTCGAGACTCTTTACATCGGCATGGTGGAGAAGAAATATGTCACCGCGCTGCACATGGCGTCGGCCTCGCGCAGGGATGATGACGCGGTCTTGAAACTCGACCCGAAGTACATCGATTGCTACCTGATTGTCGGTGTGCACGATTATGTAATGGGAAGCCTCGCATTCCCATTGAAAGTTCTGGCTGGACTGGTCGGCATCCACGGCTCCAAGTCGAAAGGCCTGCAGGAACTGCGGTGGGTGGGTCGCGATGGGATCATCAATTCCGTTTCCGCCCGCACTGCGCTCGCCATTTTTCTTCGTCGCGAGGCGCAATACGGCCAGGCGATCCAGGTTATCGACGGCCTTGCGAAGCAGTATCCGCACAATTTTCTGTTTGCCCTGGAACAGGCAAACCTTATGAAAGACTCCGGCGAGGGGATGCGCGCCGTGGCGGCCTACCAGGCGCTGCTGCAGCGGGCCAATGCGCCGGGAGGCTATTATCCTGACCCTCACCTGGATATGGCGTACTACGGTCTGGGCGAAGCGGCCAGGGGTCAACGCCATATTCAGGAAGCGGCAACCGCCTATGAGAGCGCGACCACCCAGTTGACCGCATCTCCCCTGATGAAGCGGCGGGCGCATCTGGCCGCCGGCGAAATGTTTGACCTGTTAGGCCAGCGCGCGCAGGCAAAACAGCAATATGATGCCGTTCTAGCGCTGGGAACCGATTCCGACCAGGCCGAGCGCGCCGCCAAGTACGAATCCAGCCCCTATCGCGGTACATAATTAGCGCAAGCCTATGCCGATGGAACAATTATTTGGTTCGCTGCGTATCTTCTCTAGCAGGTCGACAATCAGCTCGCAGAATTCAATTGGCGCGGGCGGTTGGACGAGGCTAGGGAGTCGACATTTTGTTGAACGGTGCACCCGGTGTGGCTGGACTTTCACGCAGCTTTCCTGTAAGAAAAGCTGCATAACGTGACGGTTAGCCCAGGTTGCGTCACCGTGAACGGCTCTCATATCGCCCAAGGGGGTAGCGTTATGTTTTGTCACCAATGTGGAAAGCCATTGCCGGCTTCGGCGAGTTTCTGTCCCAGTTGCGGCGCGCCCGCCACGAGTTCCGGGTTTGCAGCTTCGCCATTGCGCACCATGTATCGCCCGCAAGCTCAACGAATGATGGCTGGCGTTTGCGCTGCGTTCGCGCTCCGCTACCGCTGGGATTTGACAGCCACGCGCATTATCACTGTGCTGCTGGGCGTGCTGATTTTTCCAGTCATGGAAATCGCGTACGTGGTTGCGTGGATGTTGATTCCGGAAGAAGTTCCGTTGGGGATGCAGGCGTCGTATGTACCGCCGCCGCCCCCGGTTCCGCCGCCGCCGCCGTCGAATCCGCAGACGTATTAGGTCGAACTGATTTTCCGGGCGACCACGGCGCTGAGAAAATCGGATTCTTCGATTGCGTTCAACACGCTCGGCATGATCCTGCAGCGGCCTTCGATGCTTCGCCATTTATAGTGGACATAAATGCGAATCGAGTCGCCGCTGCAAATTGAACACGATGGAGCACGTCTATCTGCCCTCACCATGGGCTCCGGCGCGAACGTGGTTCTGCTCCATCCCACGCCTGTCCATCATGCCTTCTGGCTGCCGGTTGCCGAGCGGCTGGCCGACCGCTATCGCATGACCCTTGTCGACCTACGTGGGCACGGTCAATCCTCCGCCGGCACGGGAACCATCACGATGGCCAGGCTGGCTGAAGACGTCCACGCAATTCTTCAGGCCTTGGGCATTCAGCGCGCAGCCTTTGTCGGTTGTTCCATCGGCACCTACACACTCTATGAATACTGGCGGCGCTTCCCTGCGCAAATGGCGGCGCTGGTGTGTACCTGCGGCAAGCCGCAGCCGGACTCTGAAGCCAATTGCGATGCTCGGCGCGAATCGATGCAAGCTGCGCAGCAACCTGGCGGGCTGGAAAAATTTTTCGACCGCATGGCCGATACTCTGGTCGGCGCAACAGCGAGGCAGCATCATCCGGAAATCCGATCCCGAGCGCGCAACATGATGGATTCCGTATCTCTGCAGACGATGCTGGGCGTTCAGCAGGGCTTGATGGAGCGGCCCGATTCCGTTCCGACGCTTTCCACCATCGAAGTCCCCATTTGTGTGGTAGCGGCTGGAGAAGATCAAAGCAGTACGCCGCCAGAAATGCGGGTGATTGCAGACCGGACTCCCGATGCGGAGTTTCATCTCGTCGAAAACGCCGGCCATTACGCTCCATTCGAGCAGCCGGAAAAATTTGCATCTCTGATCGGCGAATTTCTCGATCGAAAATACCGGCCGCACGCGACCTCCAACTCGACAAGGAAAGCCCTTTGAAAAAATCCTCTGCAAATCTTGTGCGCCCGTTTCTGTACGGAGGTACAAAAGATCGCGAGCTGTTCTGCGACCGCGTTTCGCTGGCACGCCTGGTGCGCGAATACGGCACACCGCTCTATGTATATTCGGCAAACAATATTCTCGATCGCGTTCGCATGTTTACCGACGCGTTTGCCGGCATGCGCGCCACCCTTTGCTATTCCGTCAAAGCCAATCCAAATCTTTCAATTTTGCAAATGCTGGCGGAAACTGGCGCAGGGTTTGACATTGTTTCCGGCGGGGAACTGGAGCGCGTTCGACTGGCAGCCAAGCCCTCGCTGCGCAAGGTCGTCTTCTCCGGCGTCGGCAAAACTGCGGCGGAGATGGATGCAGCTCTGGCCGCGCAGATCCTGGTCTTCAACGTGGAGAGCCCAGCCGAGCTTGACCTGCTGGAGCAGCGCGCCCGCCATTTGCGCAAGCGCGCGCCGGTGGCCATGCGTGTGAACCCGGATGTCTTCGCTGCAACCCATCCCTACATTTCTACCGGCATGACTGCACACAAATTCGGTGTCGCCATCGGGGATGCAACTGCACTGTATCAACGCGCGGCGAAAAGCCCCCATCTTCTCCCCACAGGTGTCAGTGTTCATATCGGATCGCAAATTCGTGTCACGGAGCCCTTTGGGCAAGCGCTGCAGCGAGTGATGGAGATGGTGCGCGAGTTGCAATCCGTCCACGGCATTCGAATCCAGCACATCGATGCGGGCGGTGGCCTCGGTATCTCCTACGATGACCCAGCGCCCATCGGCAAGGATCGCAAAGACGCCCAGACGTTCGATCCCATGGTTGCCGTACGTGGCTACGCGCAACACATCCGCAGCGCTCTCGCCGGCTTTGATGGCGATTTGCTGCTGGAGCCGGGACGTTTCATCATCGCCCAGGCAGGTGCGCTGCTGGCCACGGTGCTGTACACCAAGCGCAATGGAGCGAAAACATTTGTCGTGACCGACGCCGCCATGAATGACCTGATTCGCCCCGCGCTCTACCAGGCCTATCATTCCATCGTGCCGCTTCGCCGCCAGGAAGAACGCTCCTCTGTCGTGGTCGATGTGGTGGGGCCGATCTGTGAGACGGGAGATTTTTTTGCTCGCGATCGAGAGTTGCCGGCGCTCGAAAGTGGCGACTCCATTGCGCTGCTCGATGCTGGAGCCTATGGAATGTCTCTCAGCTCGAATTACAATTCTCGTCCGCGCGCTGCAGAAGTTCTGGTGGAAGGCAATCGCCATCGCCTGATCCGTCGCCGCGAAACCATGCGCGATATGCTCGTCAGCGAGCGCAGCCTGCTCGAATAATTATCACGGCGGAATCGCGCAAAAATGTATTGTCAGGTCTAGTCGCTGGGGGTCGACATCGGAATCTCCGAGGTCGCCATGGTGCGGATGGTATCTGTCGGTGCGCCTTTGGGTCCAGTGGCTCCGCCGGACATGTCCGAAATTCCCGCGGGACGCGAAGCGTATTCTCCGGCATCCTGCTTCGGTCCCAGGCCTAACTTGATCAGCGCCCGCGAGTCAGGCGTAATCTTCGTTTGCCAGCCATTGTCGCTCTGGTATTTCACCATCGCGGCCTGCGTCTCCGCATCCCATTGGCCGGTCGGACTGCCGCTCAGGTAGTGCGCTTGAATCAGCGCCTGCTGAATTTCCATTGCCCGCGAGGAATCCATCACTCGTTGACCGGTAATGGTCGAGTGATGGTGCCGCGATCTGTGACGGCGGGAACTATAACTGGTGTGATGTAGCGAGGCCTTATGACTGCTGGAAGTCCTAGTTCGCTTTGCGCTTGTATGGCGCACATGGGCGGTCGTGTGTGCCTTCTTGGTTGACGCGCTGGTGGTGGACGACGCATAGGCCGTTCCAGCCAGACCCAAGGCAAACACAAGCGTACCGACGCAACTCCGCACGTACATGAGGCGAGACATAAACATAGGGTGAAAGTAACGCAATTCTAGACTCCTCGAATCTCCAAAGCAAATAAGATGCCGTCAACGCGGCTGACGTGTACCTATTTGCATACATCAACAGAAAGAGGAGATGGCCTTCGCCACCTCCTCTTCTTGCAGTTAACTTCATGGCAATCAGTTACTTAGGCAACATTTTGCAGGGAGGTTACGGTAGTGTTCCTCCTACGTACTCATTGCCCATACTGGGGTGTTGCGGATCGACCACCAGGAAAACCACGTCATCGCCCGGCTTCAGCTTCGATGCCATCTCCTGGAACTGCTCCACATTGGTTACGGGCTGGCGATTCATCTGCAGAATCACTTCACCCGGGGCCAAGCCCTGCAAGCCGTCCGCGAACGAACCGGGACGGATGCTGCGGATCAGAACGCCACCGGTGATGCCGGCCTTTTGGGCCATCTCCGGCGGAACGTTGCTGACTCCCATGCCTAGCTTGGTGGTGCCATTCTCCTGCGGCCCATTAGCGCTCCCGGGCTGGGATGTTCCATTGTTCAGAGCCGCCAACATTGCAGCTCGATCGGCGATGGTCACGGTGGTGGTCTCATGCTTGCCATCGTGAATATAGCCAATAGTCGCGGTTGAACCCGGTTTCCGTCCCGCAATGTCATTGATCAGATCGTCGCCACCCTTGATGGGACGTCCATCGATGGTGACGATGATGTCACCCGGCTTCAGTCCGGCCTTGTCTGCCGGGAATCCAGGAGTCACGGAACTGATAATCACGCCATTCTTGAAGCCGTAGACGTGGCCCACGGCGGGTGACATGACGGCTTGGAAGGTAATGCCGATGGATCCGCGCACCACCTTGTGCTCCGGTCCGATCAGCTGGTTGTATACACTCGCGATCGTATTCGCCGGCATGGCGAAGCCGATGCCTTCATTCCCAGCCGACTGCGTATAGATGGCCGTATTCATTCCAATTACCTGGCCAGCCATATTGACCAGCGGACCGCCAGAATTACCCGGATTGATGGCCGCATCGGTCTGGATGAAATGCTGGAATTCTCCCGCGCCAATTCCGCCCTCGCCTGCGAGCGAACGATTTTCAGAGGAGATAATCCCGGCGGTTACGGTCTGGTTGAGTCCGAACGGGCTGCCGATTGCGAGCACCCAATCGCCAATCTGCGTTCCCTCGGAGTTACCCAGCTTCACTGTCGGCAACGGGGTGCTCACGTTGATCTTCAAGACAGCTATGTCGGTGGCTTTGTCGGTTCCAACGACTGTGGCAGCATGTCCCTGGTCGCCAACCGGATCGGTCGTTAACTTGACCCAGATTTTGTCTGCCTTCTCGACGACGTGATTGTTGGTGATGATGTAGCCGCGGGGATCGACAATAAAGCCAGACCCCAGCGCTTCACGCTCGCCACCATCCGGACCTTCGCCTTCCGGACCCTGGGGACCGCCAAAGCCGAAGAAGTGGTTGAAGAAATCCTGCATGCCATTGTCGCCCTGGCCCTGCTGACCCTGTCCCTCTCCCTGTCCATTGTCGTCCGGGCCCTGCATGTTGCGTCCAGGGGAGTTCTTGGGGTAGGAGACGGTATTGATGTTCACGACGGCCGGTCCCACCTCTTTCGCGATCTTGGTGAAGGTGGTGGACAAATTGACTGGGTTGGGTACCTGCAGCGGTTGTGCGTCTGAGCTGTCAACCTTCGTTTCTTTTCCATCTACCCCGTGGGCGACGACAGACCCGATCAGAATACCGGCAGACAGAGTCGCGAGAATTGCGAAAGTGAAGCCTAAGCGGCGCGTGCGAAATTTATTGATCCAAACTTTCCAAATGTTCATTCTGTGTCGAACCTCGTTCTGTATGCGGTAGGAGACTTGGTTGTAAGGGATACTAATGCATCAGTATACGGTTTGGTTGAAAGCGCATGCCAAGTTTGGCATTGCACCCTAACAATATTGTTCAAATTGTTAGACGCATAATTTTGAGAAACCGGAGCAGCTTTTCCTGCAAAGGTTTTGCTCACTACCAACCGCCCTGTCGTCTATGTAGCGGCAGTTGCCTGGCTTTGCTGGTTTCGCCGTCGCCAGCGGGGCAGAATCTCGGCTGTAACAATGCCGAGTAACACCAGTATCGCTCCCATCCCGGGCCGAAATTTCAATTTTTCCTTTAGAACGATAAACGCCGTTAGCCAGGCGAATACCGGCTCCAGCGTCAATATGACCGCGATATTGGCGGCTGGAATCACTTGCTGCGCCCAGGTCTGAACGCCGAAGGCTAATGCCGTAGCCAGAATACCTGCCACCAATAGGGAAATCCATACGAACGGCTCTCGCAGGGCTCCTCCCGGCGCCACAAGATGGGCCAGAGAATTCATCCGCACCGGTTCCATGATCAGCGCGCCAATCGTCAAGAAGAACATGGCAAAGCCGATCTGCAGCAGGATGAGCTGCTGAAAGCGCGCCCTTCCCGACGCGTGCGCCAGTGCGATGACGTACAGCGAAAACCCGACGGCGCAAAATAACGACAGCAGATTCCCGAACCCTTCTTTTCCACCCGCAGTGAACAGCGTCGTCCAGGGCGCATTGTCGGGCAGGGTCAGCAACGCAACTCCCAGCAAGGCCACCACCGCGCCCGCCCACGCCGTCCATTCCGGGGTAGCGTGCCCCGGAGGCCGAATCCCTGGAATGGTGGCCAGGATAGGTACGATCACCACCACCAGCGCCGTAATGAAGGCCGAATTCGTCGCCGTCGTGTACACCAGTCCCTGTGTTTGAAACACATACCCCAACGCCAGGCTTGCTCCCGCGGCCGCTCCGAAGATCCACGCTTCTCGAGTCAGATGGCGAAATTCCCTGCGATACATCAGCGCCAGGCAGGCAAAGGCAATCATCATGCGGATGGCGTTGAACCATTGTGGCGGGATGACGTCCATGGCTACCTTGATCAGCACAAACATCGCGCCCCAAAGCATGACCACGGCCAACATCAACAGATGTGCCATCGCATTTTGCGAAATTTTCTGCGAACCTGCACCGGGCGTAATCGAAGCTTCATCCATAGGTTCGGAAGTAAAGCGGTTTGCGAAGTGAACTATATTTCTGTCTGCGCCAGCGCCAGCAGCAACAGCAAAATCCGCCGCAGCGCCAGATCGCGCCCGGTAGCGTCGAACCACTCCTGCAGGCTGTGGATACCGCCGCCGCTGCCGCCACTGCCCAGGCTGATCGCTTCCACTCCAAGAGAGAGCGGAATGTTCGCATCGGTGGAAGCGACGCCGGTGTGACTCTGAATCTGCAGATGTCGATCGACCGCTTTCAAGGTGGTCAGAATGCGCGCTTCGTTTGGAAGCGTCGCGGCCGGTCGTTCGCCGATGGGTTCAATAGAAAATTGGATCGGATTCGCTCGCGCGTTTCCGCCGGCTCCTTTGCTTCCACGGTTGGCCATCGCAACCGCAATTTCGACAGCTTCGTAGATTGCTTCTTCCAGTTGCGCCAGCACCTTCGCGTCAGTGGAACGCGTATCGACACGGGCTTCCGCTCGCTGCGGAATTGCATTGATGGACGTACCGCCCTCGATATGCCCGATATTCCACGTCGTTCTCGGCGAGTTCGGCAGTTCAAGCCGGCCAATTTCCGCCAGCGCATTCACCAGCACCAGGATGGGATTCGGTGTGCCCGCATCCGTCCACGAATGGCCTCCCGGCCCGGTCACTGAAATGCGAAAACGCTTGCTGCCCAGTCCCTGGGTGACGATGGTGTCCGTCCCGGCACCATCCAAAATGACCGCGAAACGGATCCGCGCGGCAATATGCGCTTCGGTGAAAAGATGTCGCATGCCGCGCAGATTGCCTTCGCCCTCTTCACCAACATTGCACGCAAACAGAATGTCACTGGCCGGCTTCAATCCGGCAGCGCGCATGCCCGCTGCAATCCCCAGCAGCGCCGTGATGCCGGCACAATTATCGCTCGCGCCCGGAATTGTAAGGCGGTTTCCATCCTGCACCGGTTCGCCAACTGCCTCGGCTGGAAACACAGTGTCGAGATGCGCGGAAAACAATGTGCACGGTCGAAACTCTTCGGCATCTTTTACGGTCGAGTCATCGCCGGCCCGCATCCATCCCAGCGCATTGCCACAGGCATCGAGGGTGACGTCTTCCAGGCCCAGCGCGGCGAACTGCTCCGCTACCCAATTTGCTCGCGGCGTCTCGCCGAACGGAGGAGCAGGAATAGCTGCGACCTGGCGATGCCACTCGCGCAACTGCGGTTCCTGCAAATGAAACCATTGAAATGCACGATGCACGGCCGGCTGCCCAGCTAGTTGGCTGATGGTCTGAAAGGCCGAGATGGCGATCGTTTTCGGCATGACATTGTTGAAAAGCGGGATTCGAATCGGTGAGCTTCGAGATTCATGCTCAGTCTATCGAACTTCAGCCTACGAATCCGCAGGACAGGGCGCAGCGAGCAAATTCAGTAGAGGACTTTCATCAAACAGAGACCGCTGGCGGCTGTGGTTGGACCCGCAAGCGCGCGATCGCGACTCTCGAGGATCCGAGGCACCTCGGCTGGCGACATGCGCCCACGGCCGACTTCAATGAAGGTTCCCACAAGGTTGCGCACCATGTGATGTAGAAATCCGTTGCCACGCACTGTATAGGTGAGAATCTCCCCACCATCTTCGCTGGTGTAGTCGCCGGACGAAGCGGCGCTCGGCCCAATCAGCATCGTTCGCAGCGCGCCGGGCAGGGGAAGTACAGATTCGCGAGACCACTGCGACGTCTCAATGCGGCGGATATTGCTGAAAGCTTGCGTGGCAAAACTCTCTTCGCCAATGCCATCGCTGCGTGCGTCCTCGCTTTCAAAGCGCGCAGTGCGGTCGGGATCGGAGGCTGCGAAGGAGGTGAAATCATGTTCCCCAAGAATGATCTCTGCCGCCGATTGCATGGCTTCCAGATCGAGTGGCCACCTGCAGGCGGAAACATAGCGCGACAAAAACGGCGAGCAGATTCCACCTCGAAAAATGCGATATTGATATACCTTGCCGACGGCACTGTGCCGCGCATGAAAATCCTCTGCCGCATGTTCAGCGGAGAGGATGCGTATTGCGGCCGGAAGAATGCGGTTCAGCGCGCGCTGAAGGTTTTCTGCCGGGATGGCAGCGCGCAGCGAAAAGCTCGCGACCTGCCCCCGTGCATGGACGCCGGCATCCGTTCGTCCTGATCCCTGCGGCAACACCTGTTCGCCGGTCACTGAGGCGATTGCATCCGCCAGCGTGCCTTGAATGGTGGGCTTTTCCGGCTGGATTTGCCAGCCGTGGAAATCGGTTCCGTCGTAGGACAGAATCAGCTTCCACACGGCTCCCGAATTGCCATCCTCGCTGCTTTGCATGGCTGCTTTCGTCGCCTCTGCGTATACGCTTTTTGTGTTGACCCGCCTGCCGTTGTGGCGTTGGCAGACCGTCCAATGAAGCCGGCGACAGGACGCTTAACATTTCTAAAATGGCTGCGCCGGTCGAAATATTCCGTCGCGCAATTTTTCTTGCTTTACAGAAAGCGTCTCACTTCCAGTTCCTACCAGGACCATCGCGGTTAGCAACGGCTCATGGGCCTGTGGAGCTGCGATATACTCATCCTCGTTAGCAGATTACACGTGGTTTAGCGCGGTCGACACGGTGGATTTGCGTGACGGCCGGGTTGGATGTCTGGAAGGCTGTGCGTTGGGCGGGCGTGGGGGGAATCTTCCGTCGGTTCCGCTTGAGGGAATACTTTGCTTGGGAATCGACGGGAACCATCCAGCCGGAAATCTCGTACCCAATTCAGAAGAACGCGAACGAAGAGCAGGATTGATTCGGGGGACCGCCCGTTTGCCATTTTCCGAGAGGTAAGGTTCCACGAAAAATGGCCAGGAAAGAGCAAGTTTCGAAGCCGATAGTCTGCGAACGCATCGAATGGAAGGCTTTTCATTCTGAAGTAATGGCAAGGTTTCCCTGCACGCACGCGCGGGTCGCGATCAGTTCGGTTTAGCAAGCGAGAATTGCAGTTCCATAACATTGGCTGGACAGAAAACTTTTGTGAGGCGAAGAAGGGTAGGGCAAACGTGAAAACGAAGGATTTGCAGAGTGGTTGGGTGGTTGGGCTGATGTTGCTGAATTTGATGATGCCGGTGGCCAGTGCTCAATCGCAGAGTTCCAGTAGCGCTCTGCCAAATGCTCCCGCCGTGGCAGCGGCCAGCGTTGCTACGCCAGCACCACCCCCGCTCACAGTAACGGAACCCTACGACCTGCGCCCCACGAATCAGAATTATTCTCGCGGAAAATCGCAGTTCCCGGATCCATTCTCGGTATATACGGAGACTCATGTTCCTCCGCCGCGCCTGACCAACTCTTCTCGAATCGACACGCTCTATCGAGACGGCAAAATCTATCTCAGCCTGGACGACGCCATCATGCTGGCGCTGCAGAATAACTTCGATATCGCGATTGCCCGCTACAACCTGGACATCGCCGATACGGATGTTTTGCGCGCCAGCTCAGGCCAGGCCTATCTCGGCGTGAACTCCGGTTTGGTGACAGGCACCATCGGGGGAACAACCGGTCCCGTGGCGAGCACATCTCCGGCTGCTACGACCGGGGCTACGAGTTCGACGGCTTCTACATCCGCAACCACAATTCAAACTGCCGGAGCCTCCGGCGGTGGTCCCGGCGGAACTTCTGTAGGTGCGGGTGGCGCGGCCTCCGGCCCCAATGGAATTACTTCGTCTACCCTGGGCGCGGGCCCGCTGGATATTCCGCTCGAACCGCTGGATCCGGTGGTAACGGGCACCGTTCAACTGGCGCGGGCGTATATTCCTCAGACCTCGAATTTACTTACCGGCACCTTCCAGTTGAATCAGAACGCAGACGAATACAACTTCGCCTACAATCAGGGATTTCTTCCGGGGGAAACGCTGGGCGTCACATTTAACAATTCCCGCACTACCGTCAATGCGAACTCGCCTTTCAGCAATTTTTACAGCCCGTCCTTGAACACCACTTTCAACGCCCAGATCACCCAGCATCTACTGCAGGGCTTCGGATGGGCGGTGAATGGACGATACATCGCGATCACAAAAAATAACCGCCGGATTACGGACTCCTCCTTCCGCGCACAGTTGCTGTACACCATCGATCAGATTGAAAACATCTACTGGGGCCTGGTGGGTGCGTATGAGGATGAAAAGGCCAAAGAAGGCGCTCTCAGGCAATCGACCCAGCTGCTCTCCGATGATCAGAAGCAATTGCAGATCGGCACTCTTGCCCCGCTGGACGTGATGAGCGCCAACGCACAGGTGGCCAGCGATAAGCAGGCCTTGATCACGGCGAAAACCAAGCTTGAATATCAGCAACTGGTCATCAAGCAGGCAATCGCGCGCAATCTCGACGATCCCATCTTCGCCGCCGCTCCCGTCATTCCCACCGATCGTGTTTCGCTGATGGAGACGCCGGAGGAGGAAAAGCCGCTACAAGACCTGGTGCAGGAGGCCTACACCAACAGCCCCAACGTGGAGCAGGCGCTGCTCGCCCTAAAAAATCAGGAAATCACGCTGAAGTCGGTCAAGAATGGATTGCTTCCCGTCCTGGATGTGTACGCGTTCTACGGCGCGCAGGCCATCGGCGGGGCTAAGAACCCTTTGATCAGTTGCGTGCCATTTGACGGTTTCAATCCATGCGAGGGGACCCCGGGAGATGAGATTTCCTATGGGACTGTGCTGGGCAACCTGGTCAATAGCTCCGGGCCGAATAAAGGGGTGGGTTTCAATTTCACGGTTCCCATCCGCAATCGCCAGGCGCAGGCCCAGGCGGATCGCGCCCAGTTGGAATATCGTCAGTCCCAAATGCGGCTGCAGCAGTTGTATGTGCAGCTGAAGATGCAGGTCACCAACCAGATCTACGCGCTGCAGAATGATCGCGCCCAGGTAATGTCCGCCGAGACCAGCCAGAATTATGCGGTACAGGCGCTGGATGCCGAGCAGAAAAAGTATCGGCTCGGTGCCTCGACCAGCGCCAACGTGTTGTCGCAGACGCGCAACCTGGAGACGGCTCAAGATAATTTGATTGCGGCGCAAACTACCTACGCGGTCGATCGCGCGTCACTCTCACAATTGGTTGCCGATACGCTGCAAAAATATGGCATCAACATCACCGATGCAGCGACCGGAAACGTCACCGAGGAACCGAATGTGCCGGGCCTGGAAGCGCCCCAGCCGGAAGCCAAGCCAGAGCCGCTGCACCCCAACCGGGGACAGAATGGCAACAATACTGTGACTCCGGCGCCCGCGACTCCTGGTTCGCAAGGCTTGTAAGGTTACGCGGGCTAGAGAAATAAAAGGCCAGATCATTTCGATCTGGCCTTTTTCTTGTGTAGAAGCGGCTCGGCTATCGCTCGGTGATTCGATCCAGGAAATCGAAAAAATCCGGAAATGAAATCGCGGCCGACTCCGCTCCGTGGATCTCGGTCTGTCCGGTCGCCCGCAGCGCCGCAACGGCAAAGGCCATGGCAATTCGATGATCGTCGCCGGCGTCGATTTCGGCGCCGTGCAGCGTCTGTCCTCCGGCCACGTCCAGGCCGTCTTCAAACTCCTCTACCTTCGCTCCCATAGCACGCAGATTTTTCGCGACCAGGGCAATGCGATCCGATTCTTTGACGCGCAGTTCGCGCGCATCGCGAATGCGAATTCCTTCGCGCGTATATGGTGCGATGGCCGCAAGCACGGGCAGTTCATCAATCAATTGTGCGGACAAAGCCCCGCTGATTTCCGCACCGAGTAACCCATGTGGATTTCCCACCACCTGCAATGTTCCCACTAGCTCCGCATGCTGCTCACTCAGCTCCAGCACGTTCAACCCGACACCCAGGCCACGCAACACATCCAGCAAGGAGGCGCGCGTCGGATTCATGCCGATCCCATCCAGCACCAGGTTCGACTCCGGAAACAGCGCCGCCGCGCAGAGAAAAAATGCCGCCGAGGAAAGATCGCCCGGCACGGCGGCATCGATGCCGTGCAGCTTCTGCCCGCCGGCAAGGCTGACCGTCAGTTTGCTTCGTTCGACCTCCGCCCCAAAGGCACGCAGCGCCAGTTCGCCATGGTCGCGGGTGTGTATCGACTCATGCACCTGCGTGGTACCGCTGGCCTGCAGTCCAGCAAACAGCAGGCACGTCTTCACTTGTGCGCTGGCAATCGGAGTCTGGTAATCCAAGCCACGCAGCTTGCCCCCGTGGATCATCACCGGCGCGTGGCCCTCCGTTAATTCCACGCGCGCTCCCATGGCCATCAGAGGAGTACGAATGCGTTCCATCGGCCGCCGGCTCAGCGATGCATCCCCGATCAATGTGCTGCGAAATGGCTGTGCCGCCAGCAGGCCTGCCAGCATTCTCATCGTCGAACCGGAGTTTCCGCAATCAAGCGCCGATTGCGGCTCGCGAAATTCGCCCGCGCATCCGTCGATGGTGACGGCGCCGTTCTCGCCCCGCTCCACCTTCGCGCCGAGCTGTTCCATGCAGGCCAGCGTGCTGTGCGGGTCCGCGCCGCTGGAAAAATTCGTCAGGTGTGATGTGCCTTCGGCGAAGCCCGCCAGCATGGCATAGCGATGCGAGATGCTCTTATCGCCCGGCAGGCGCAGACTTCCCAGCACATTCCGCGCCGATGTAACCACGCGGATCGAACTCGGGGATGGAGCAGCGGACGACTTCATGTGTGACAAAGAAATTTCTCCTCCAATGTTTCTGATCGTCGAAAGCGAAAAAATCCAGTCTCGCCGCGGATGTTCCGTTTTGGAACAGCTCGATCCAATCCGGAAATCTCATCGTACCGTGAACCGATTCCTTCGTGGAAACTTCGCCCGATCGCTTCACCATAAAGACGGGGAACAAGCTGCGGCCGCAACATCGATCGCTGCCACTGAAGTGAGGCTTCCATGCTGAAGATCGATCCATTCAAATTGAGTATCGCGATTGCAGTCGCCTTCGGATGTTTATCGATTCCTGTCGCGCTGGCACAGAGCTCTCCTTCTGCCTCACCGACGAACGCCGACACTCTCACCGAGTCTGGAATCCAACCGGATGCGCTGCCGATCTACGATCGCGCTGTTCGCGAAATGCACGAAGGGCACGCCGTCCTCGCCGAGGAAGACGCGAATCGCGCGCTTCAACGGCACCCGAAATTTGCTGACGCTGCCGCCCTTGCAGCGACTGCGGCGCTGATGCAGGAACAATTCGCCCGCGCCGTAGCAGAAGCGACCCAGGCGATCCATATCAACGCCAGCGACGAAAAAGCCTACGTCATTCTGGCCACCGCGCAAAATTATCTCGGCCACTATTCCGACGCATCCGACGCGCTACGGCACGTGCGTTCGCAGGAGCAGCAAACCTGGCAGGTCGCGTATCAGTGGGCTCGCGCAGAAGCGGGAATGCAGCATCTGCCGCAATGTTTGGAGTGGCTGAATCGCGCTGCGCTGTCTGCGCCGGTCAACTTCGCGCCGCTGCACCTGCTGCGTGCCAGCGCACTATTGGCGATGGGAGACACCGCGCGTGCCGCCGACGAACTGGACATCTATTTGCAATTTCCCAGCGTCAATCCAAAGCAGCGAGATCTTTTGACGCAAGAACTCCATCGCCTGCGTCAACTGCCACCGTCGAGCGGTGCCGCACCCGCCGCCACCGGCAACTAAGCTCGCGCATTCAGCCCGCGAATCGCTGGCCGCGCCATCTTCACGCGCCACATCTGTATCCATCCGCCGGACCTGCTCAAATTATGTGTGTAGAATGAACCTGCTTTTCTACCATTGAATCTGGAGATGCAGGACATGCAGCGTCGCGATTTCATGAAGTCTGTGGTTGCCTTGGGTGGTGCGTCGATATTGGGTCAAAGGACATCGTTTGCATTTCAGGATGTTTCCTACATGCCAACGCCGCAACCCGATGTGAAGCGCGTGTTGGTCATGTTCAAATGCCATTTCGATGCCGGCTTTGTCGCTACCCAGGCGACGGTCGTCGATTGGTATTTCTCCGATTATTTTCCTGAGGCGATCCGTCTTGCCAGCGACCAGCGCCGCACCGGCGGACCTTCGTATGTGTGGACCACCGGATCATGGCTGGTCTACGAATATCTGGAGCAGGCCTCCGCGCAGGATCGCCGCCGCATGGAGGACGCCATCACGCGCGGCGATATCGCGTGGCATGCGCTTCCGTTCAATTGGCAGACGGAACTGATGGATCCGTCGATGATTGTCGGGAGCATTGGTCTATCGCAGGCTTTGGACAAGCGGTTTGGCCGTACCACCACTGGCGCGAAGATGACCGACGTTCCCGGGCACACACGCGGACTTGTGTCTCCGCTGGCCGCGCACGGCGTCAAATTTCTCGACATCGGCGTCAACAGCGCGAGCATGCCGGCGGAAGTTCCGCCGCTGTTTCTGTGGAAAGATTCTGGCGGCAGCAGCCTGGTTGTGATGTACCACCTCGGCTATGGTGGCATGGTTCTGGTTCCCGCTTCCGATCTCGCGGTCGATATCGAGGTCGCCAACGACAATAGCGGTCCCCACTCGCCCGACGAAATTGTCCGTATCTATTCCGAACTCGCGCATCGATTTCCCAACGCGGACATTCACGCCGCCAGCCTGACAGAAATTGCCAATGCCATCGAACCCTACCGCAATCAATTGCCCGTCGTCACCCAGGAAATCGGCGACACCTGGATTTACGGCGTTTCCAGCGATCCGCTGAAAGTCGCGCGCTATCGAGAAGTGGCACGTCTCCGCCAGTCCTGGATTGCGCAGAAAAAATTCCGCATCGGTGATGCGACAGACGTTGCGCTGCTGCGTTCCGTTGGTCTGGAGGCAGAACACACCTGGGGCACGGATACAAAAACCTGGCTCGACTACGACCATCAAACTCCGCAGGATCTGGCCAGGGTGCTCGATACCAAAAACTACAAGGTGGTTGCGTTTAGCTGGGAAGAAAAGCGCAAAGACCTTTTCGATGGAATCAAGCGGCTTCCCGGGCCGCTGCGCGCCCAGGCAGAGCAGGCAGTTCGCAACCTGCAGCCGATGGAGCCGCAACTCGCTGGCGGCGCTGCCATCGCCGCCTCGGAGCAAATTGAGACCCCGCACTTCATCCTTCAGTTCGATCCAAAAACGGGAGCGATTCATCGCCTTCAAAATAAGAAAACGGGCAGGGAATGGGCATCACCCGATCATCCGTTGGCCCTGTTCTCCTATCAAACTCTCTCTCAGCAGGACTATGTCGAGTACCGGGAGAAGTACCTTGTCATGCAGGCAAGTTGGGCGCAATTTGACTTTGGCAAACCCAACATCGAACGCTTCGGCGCCAGAAATCAGGAGTGGCAGCCCTCGCTGCTCGATCTGCGTTCACTGAAAGATGCGCAGGGCTACCATTTGCTCGCGCAATTGGAAATTCGCGATCCCGAAGCGCAGCAATCCGGCCGCACCGCTTTTCCGCAAAAGATGTACATGGAATGGTTCCTGCCGGATGCTGAGCCGGCAATCCATCTGACTTTCTACGGCTTTCAAAAACCGGCCACTCGCCTGCCGGAGTCGCTGTGGCTCACCTTCAATCCGGTGATCTCCGACCCGAAGGGATGGATGCTGGAAAAGTCGGGCGAGCAGGTGTCGCCCTTCGACGTCGTCCGCGGCGGAAGCCGGCAAATGCACGCCGTCTCCACGCGCTTCAGTTACAAAGATGACAAGGGATCGTTCGTTGTCGAACCGATCGACTCGCCGCTGGTCGCCACGGGTAAAAAATCACCGTTGAATTTCTCGAAGGAGCAGCCGGACCTTTCGAGCGGCATGCATGTCAATCTGTTCAACAACGCGTGGGGAACCAACTACATCATGTGGTACGGCGAGGATATGCGTTCCCGCTTCGTTTTGCGCGCCTGAGGACGCCGCTGCTTGCTCAGCATTTCACTGGCTTCTTGGGATCGATCACACGCAGCGCGATCACGGTTTCGTCATCGAAATGTTCCACGTTCCCTTGAAATTCAGAGACGTCTTTCAGGATGTTCGCGACCATGGTGGAGGCGGAGCAGTGGCGATGTTTTTCCAGCACCGCTGTCAACCGTTCCATATCGAACATCTCGTCGCGGTCGTTTTCCGCGTCGATCATGCCGTCGGAATAAAACACCAGCATGTCGCCAGGTTGCGTCGATAGCGTGAACTCTTCGTATTCGACATCGGGAAACATGCCCAGCGGAATGCCCGTAGCCTGGATCGGCTCCACGCCCTTGGCCCGGATGTAGAGCGGCTGGCACCCGCCAGCATTGGCGACTTGCAGCGTCCGGTCGTTGTCATTCCAGATCGCAAAGAGCATGGTAACGTATTGCGCGTCCAGTTTTCTTTCCTGCAACTGATCGTTCAGCGCCGCCAACATGTTGGCCGCGGTCGGCTTCTGCGCCGCCAGAGAACGCATCACGCCGCTGACCAGCGCCGCATACAACGCGCCCGCTGCACCCTTGCCGCTCACGTCTCCCAGTACGATGGCAGTCCGACCATCGCCATAATCCAGAAAATCGTACAAGTCGCCGCCAATGGTGCGCGCCGGCACAAAACGCGCCGCCACCTCAGCATGGACAGGCTCCGGTACGGTCTGCGGCATCAGGCGAAATTGCACCTTGCGCGCCATCGTCAGATCGTCTTCCAGCCTCTGCTCTTCCTGCGCCAGCCGCTGGTAGAGACCGGCGTTCTCCATCGCGATCGCCAGCTGCGACGCCAGCGTGCTCACCGCATGTACATTGTCTTCGCTGAAAAAATGCGCCTTGGTGTGTTCCAGGTCCAGCACACCCAGCACCTTGCCCTTGTAGATGAGCGGCACGGCCATCTCCGACCGCGTTTCGGGGTGCACCATAATGTACCGGGGATCTGCGCGCACATCGCCCACCGTGATTGTTTGCCGCGTGCTGACGGCGGCACCAATCAGTCCGCGCTGCAACGGCACCGGCTCAGAGAAAGAGTTGTCGGTCTTGCCGAATCGAATCGAGAAGCGGTGGATCAGCATGTTGGTTTTTTCGTCCAGCATCCAGATGGCGAACATCTGGTAGGGGATGACTCGCTGCAACAATTTTCCAACCCGCTCCAGCAACTGCTCGGGATCCAAAATGGACGTCAGCTCGCGGCTGATTTCATGCAGCAGTTCCAGCGACTGCGCCTGCCGGGAGATGCGTGTGTAGAGCCGCGCATTTTCGACTGCAATGGCAACGCGCGATGCTGTCAGTTGCAACAGGTGCAAATGTTCCGGACGAAAATAGTTCGGCTGTTCCGATTGAATATCGATCACACCGATGACGCGGTTCTTCGTCACCAGCGGCACTGCCAGCTCGGAGCGCACCTGGGAATTCGCGTCGATGTAATTTGAAAGCACGCTGACGTCGTTGATCAGCATGGCCTCTCTGCGCTCTGCCACTTGTCCTACGACACCTTCACCCATGCGAATGCGCAGCCGCTCTGCGTCCGCGGAGTGCCCAATCTGGAAGCGCATGCGCAACTCGTTAGTGCGATCGTTCAATAGCAGAATGGCAAAAATGCGGTAGTCAATGACAGCGCGCACCAGGTCCGCCACGCGATGCAGCAAGGTTTGCAAATCCAGCGTGGTGTTCAGCGCATCGGCCAGCCGAGTGAGAAAGTCCCCTTGCACCGCATCGATTCTGGGCTCGTTGCGAAGCGTAACTGTAGAGCTGGGACGGTAGTCGCCCTCGTACGCGTGATGCTCAGACGCATGCTTGGAGGCGACGGCGCCTTTGGATTCGGTTCCGTTGCGCTGGGCGGCCACGTCGGGATGGGTCGACGCGTCCTCAGATAGAGTTTCCCGCACCTCTGGCACGGCATTCTCGGATGCGGATTTGCGTTTGTTGGGACTCATGGCTCGCTCTTCAGAATAGCCCAGGAACGCGCAACAAGTTCCACAAGTTTTCCCCGGGAGTCGTCGCGCCTGGCACTATTTTGAGGATGCAGCGCCCTGTCCCGCCAGATAATTTTCCACCGCGTGCTGTTGCTCCATGTAGCTTTCCAAAATCGCCACTCCGGATGAGGTTCCAATCCGGCTGGCTCCGGCTTCCAGCATGTCGCGCACTGCATCCAGGGTGCGAATGCCGCCCGCAGCCTTCACGCCGCAACGGCCTCCGGCGACTCCACGCAGCAGGCTCACGTCTTCCAACGTCGCACCGCCGGTAGAAAATCCGGTGCTGGTCTTCAGAAAATCCACGCCCGCGGCGACGCAGAGTTCCGATGCGCGGAGCTTTTCCTCCAGCGTCAGGAGGCAGGTTTCCAGAATTGCCTTTAAGGTGGCACCCGCATCGTGCGTTAGCTCCACCATGGTGCGAACGTCGCTTTGCACGGTGGCATTGTCGCCGCTTTTCAGCGCGCCAATATGGATCACCATGTCGAGTTCTCGCGCTCCCAGGCGCAATGCGGATTCGCCCTCCTCACGCTTGTTGTGGGTGAGGGAAGCACCAAATGGAAATCCCACCACTGAGCCCACGGCCACTCCGGAACCGGACAGCGCGCTGTGCGCCAGTGCAATCCAGCAGGGGTTCACGCTGACGCAGGCGAAGCGATAGTGCATCGCCTCCTCGCACAGTCGCAACACGTCAGCGGAGGTTGCATCCGGTTTTAAAAGTGTGTGGTCCAGGGTTGCCGCCAGGCTTTGCCAGTCGCGGAGCGCATAGGCAGCAAAGCCCGCGACATCAAAGCTCGAAATTTCAAATTCGTCTGCAAGTTCAGGGGAAGAAGAAGCACTCATAGTTCGAAGTTCCTATCTAATACTTTTAGATGCAGAACAACTCTACTACTCCCACACGTCGGTGGCAGCATCTGTTGCCATAATGCAAATGTCTTGAAGATTTCGGTATCGCTCGGCAAAATCCATGCCGTAGCCGACCACAAAACGATTGGGAATCGAAAAGCCGACATAGTCCGCTTGGATACTGCATAGGCGCCTTTCAGGCTTGTCTAGAAATGCGGCGATTTTCAGTGTAGCGGGGCCTTGCGCCAGCAACATATTTTTCAAGTAACAAAGTGTGCGCCCGGTATCCAGAATGTCCTCAACCAGGATGACGTTCCGGCCCTCAATCGGCTGATCGACGTCCTTAATGAGCCGGACAGCGCTCGAACTTGTTGCCATGCCATAGCTTGAAACCGCCAGGAAGTCGAATGTGCAGTCCACCGTAATGGCCCGTGCCAAGTCGGCGACAAACATGGCCGCGCCTTTCAGCACGCCGACCAGCATAATCCTCTTTCCAGCGAAATCGTGGCTGATTTCTGCCCCTAATTCGTTGACTCGCAGCTGAATCTGCTTCTGCGTCAGAAGGCACTCGAGGGCATGGTTGGTGGTTGCGTCTGCCATGGAAGGTTCTATCTATCGCTGATTGTAGGACGGAATCTTGAAGATTGCGTGAGCCGCAGGTACCTGAGGACAATCTTCGGTTTGAGGTGCTACTCGCTCACTTCCCATATACTGGAGATGTAGGGAATTCCGTCTGGCATGTATCCATTTATCCACATTGGTCACTTTCAAATTGGTACTTTCGGCATCTTGCTTTGGCTTGCCGCCGTTTCCGGCTGCTGGGTGCTTTATAAGAATTTTCAGCGTAAAGGCGTCGAGGCGGATGCCATCAACGTCACCGCGCTGGCCACCGTGGCCGGGATCATCGGCGCCAAGTTGTGGCACGTCTTTGAATCGCCTCATCTGCTGATGCAGATTCCAATGCAGCTCCTGCTGGATCGGGCCGGCTTTGCCTGGTTCGGCGGCCTTGTTGCGGCTATCCTCGTCCTGATGTGGCAGGGAAGGGTCGCCAAGGTAGGCGCATTGGGCATGCTGGACCTGGCAGCGCCCGCCGCCGCCGTGGGCTATGGGGTTGGTCGTCTCGGTTGCTTCACCTCCGGTGATGGCGATTATGGCATTCCTACGTCGCTGCCCTGGGGTGTCAGTTTTCCACATGGCCTGGTACCTACCATGCAGCGCGTGCAGCCAACGCCGATCTATGAATTCATCGTCGCTCTACTGATCGCCTGGTATTTATGGCAGCGCGGAAAAGTTGACCGGCCTGTCGGCATGATTACCGGCGAATATCTGGTCTGGTCAGGATTGGCGCGCTTTTTGGTGGAGTTTGTTCGCATCAATCCAAAGATTTATTTCGGAATGAGCAACGCCCAGGTCGCCAGCATCGGGTCCATGATTGCCGGGGTGGTTTTGATCGTCTGGGCGAGACTGCATCCGCACACCATCGTCCAGGCGCAAAAGCGAAAACATAAGCCCGCAGCCCATACCGTGGCCAGCTGAGCGATCACAGCCTCTTGAGGAATTCCTTCACCTGCTCCAGTTGAGGAAACATCTTTTCCTCCTGCTGGAATTCCCGCGAATGTACGCAGCGGCGTCCGCCGCGCATCTTTACGGGATGCTTTAAATGCAGCATCTCGTGAAAGACCAGGTACTCGACCGCATAGCGAGGCGTCTCAGGCCGGTCAAACACGCGACTGACGACAATGGTGTTGTGTGCCGCATCATAATGGCCCAGCTGCCGCCGCGCGGAGTGGGCGCTCCAGGTCAACACCGGCCTGCCTAAAAGTCCATTGAAGAATTGTCGATTCAGATGATCGAAGACCTCGTCCAGATCGTAAGTATTGCCCTGCGCGGTGGAGACATTTTTTCTGCCACGACTGCGCCGCACCATCTCTGCCCGGCGAATGACCGCTTCGCTTCCAAGATGACGACGATAGCGATTGGCATGCACGGGCTCAATCGGCTTGCGATAGAGCTTTGCCAGCAGGATGTGCGCAATCGCGCGCGTCACGCTATCCGGCGCGCCCTCCAGCATGTCAGAGAGACGTACAAATGCGGTGCCCTCGCGCAGGCGGATGGTGGTGTTCACGCCGGTAAACGGATAGAAGCTGACGTGAAACAACGGCATGGGGGCGCGCGGTCGCAGGCGCCGATATTCCTCGGAAAAAATGTCTTGCAGGCGCAGTCCAGACGTCAATGGTTGCGAGTCAGCATCCAGCATGGGGAGAAGCGCTGGGGGCGATGCGGTCAAAGCGAGGTTCCCTTCTGCAGGTGGTTCCAGTTCTGATTGTAGAGAATTTTCCTGCAGGGTGTCAGCGCCTCGCATGCGTCGCCAGGCAGTCTCGAGCCATGTCATCGGGCGGGGCAATCGTTGCCTACTTCTCCAGCGCCTTCAGACGCTGTCTTGTTTGTTGCACTTCGTCTGGATATTGGTCATTGGCGGCGGCGAGGAATTTTCGATAGTACTGAATCGCTTGTCTGGTTTGGTGCAGATGATCCAATGCCGTGGCGCGAAGGAATAATGTCACCGCGCTGTCGCTTAACGTCTGCGAGCGATGATCGAGCGCCGTCAACACCAGCGGATATTGCCCATTTCTCCACGCAGCAAAGGCAAGACCGCTCCACGCATCCTCCTGTGTCGGCTGAATCTGCAGCGACTTCTGAAAAGTATCGACCGCGTTCGACCATTGTTGCTGTCGCATCAGATTTTCCGCGGTGGCCGTCAGCAGATCAGGATTGTTTCCGTCGTTCGTTAGCAGTTGCTGATACAGCGGCGCGGCCTTTTCCGGCTGCCCCGCACTGCTGTACAGATCCGCCAGCATGCGCGTCACCGCAGGCTGATCGGGATTTTGTTGATGCAGCGATTCCAGTTGCGACACCGCCGCCGAAGTGTTTCCTTGCCCCGCCAGCGCACTCACAGACAGCGCCAGCAAGGTCGGATCGTTCGGCTCTTGCGTCAACGCCGGATGCAACGCGGCTTCCGCATCCGCAAACTTTCCTTCATGAATCAAGGCTCGCGCCAATCCTTCCGTTGCAGCGATGGAAGTCGGATCCCTCGCGAGAATCTTTTTGTATTCTTTGCCGGCACCGTCATAATCGCCGACATCTTCCGCGAGCTGCGCAGCGAACAACGTGTCGTCCGGTTGCTCCGGCGTTAGTTGCAATGCCAACAGCAGGGCATCGCCGGCAGCGGAAGCATCATGCATTTCCGCATCGACACGAGCCAGCGTGCGCGCAGCGCTCGCGACCATTTCGTGCGCATCGCCGCTCGCCGGCTGCAGCGTGACGGCTGTTTCCAACTCATGCCGTGCGTCTGCCCATTGTTGTTGCGACGCCAGCAGATGTCCCAGCGCAGCATGCGACTCAAATTGCTTCGGGTCGATCTGCTCCGCCTTGCGATAATTGGCCTCTGCCGTCGCATTCTGGTGCTGCGCCTGCTCAATGTAGCCGCGATCGTAATCGATGCGCGCGTTCTCCAGCGAATCCTCCGGCTCCAATGCCTCCGCCTTATTCAACAACGCGAGCGCATGATCGTATTGCTGCTGCGCGATCGCAGTTTCAGCCTGATTCATGTATGTTGTCGCTGAGGTCGGAGCGTTCACCCCAGGTTCCGACGTTCCCGGAGGAAGCGGTGTCGTCTGCGCTTGCGTCCACACTGCCGGGGCCAGAAACGCTGCCGCCAGCACACATCGAAGAACTACCGATTGCTTCATCGTCTTCCTGCTACTGCTAAATTCGCAGCCTGGATCGCGGGCTGTAACACGCGCGCCAGCCATTGCCCTGTATGTGACGACGGAACCGCTGCAATCTGCTCCGGCGTGCCCACGGCCACGATTTCTCCGCCGCGACGCCCACCCTCCGGCCCCAGATCGATGATCCAGTCGGCCGCCTTCAATACATCCAGATTATGCTCAATCACCAACAGTGATCCGCCGCCGTCAATCAATTGGCGCAGCGCCGAAAGCAGTTTGCTGACGTCATCAAAATGCAATCCTGTCGTCGGTTCGTCCAGGATATAAAGCAGACGATTCTTCGCGCGCTTGCCGCCTGCCGGTCTCGCGTTCGCCAGGTGCGAAGCCAGTTTGACGCGCTGCGCCTCGCCGCCGGAAAGCGTCGTCGCCGACTGCCCCAGCCGCACGTATCCCAGGCCAACATCGTCCAGCACGCGCAACCGATCCTGAATCTTGACGTGCCCCGCGAAAAACTGCAGCGCCTCTTTCACCGTCATGTTCAGCACATCGTGAATGTTCTTTCCCTTGTAGCGAATCTCCAGAACGCCAGCTTTGAAGCGAGTGCCATTGCATTCCTCGCACGGCAGTTCTACATCCGCCAGGAACTGCATCTCCACCGTCACCGTGCCATCGCCCTGGCAAACTTCGCACCGGCCGCCGGGCACGTTGAACGAAAAAAATCCAGCGGTATAGCCTCTTCGTTTTGCATCCGGTAACGAAGAAAACAAATCGCGAATCCCGTCGAACGCCTTCATATACGTCACTGGATTCGATCGCGGAGTGCGCCCGATGGGCGACTGATCCACCAGCACCACTCCATCCAGATATTGCGAGCCGTCCAGCGTGTCATAAAGGTGCGTCGGATCGGCGATGTCGCCTTCACCCAAACGATGCGCCAGCGCGCGATACAACACATCATGCACCAGCGTCGATTTGCCCGACCCGGAAACGCCAGTAATACACGTCAGCATTCCCAGCGGAATGTCACAGCTGACCGAACGCAAATTATGCGCGCGCGCTCCCGTAAGTCGCAGCCGCTCATTTCCAGGAGTTCGTCGCCGCGAGGGAACCGGAATCGCAAGCTGGCCCCGCAGATATTTTCCCGTTAAGGAATTCGGCGACCGCATCAACTCCGGCAACGTTCCGGAGGCTAGCAGTTTTCCGCCCAGCTCTCCCGCACCCGGTCCAAGATCCAACAAATAGTCCGCCGCGCGAATAATATCCGCGTCATGTTCGACGACCAGGATCGTGTTGCCCAGGTCGCGCAGGCCTTCCAGAATTCGAATCAGCCGGCCCGTGTCCCGCGGATGCAGTCCGATCGACGGTTCATCCAGCACATACATCGCCCCTACCAGCTGCGAACCCAGCGACGTTGCCAGCTGCACCCGCTGCGCCTCGCCGCCCGACAGCGTCGATGAAAGCCGGTCGAGCGACAAGTAATCCAGGCCGACGTCGTTCAAAAATCCCAATCGCTGGCGAACTTCTTCCAGAATTCTTCCCGCCAACTCCATTTGCGCCGGACTCAACTGCAGCTGCGCAAAAAATGCCTGCGCCTCTCCTACGGTCATCGCGGTTACGTCGCAAATATCGAGGCCATCAATTTTCACTGCACGCGCCTCGGCGCGCAGCCGCTTGCCATTGCACTCCGGGCATAACGCGTACCCGCGATACTTGCTCAGGAACACGCGCACATACAGCTTGTATTTCTTGTGCTCCAGATGCGCAAAAAATCCTCGAATGCCCGGGAACGATTTGTCGCCGTTCAGGACAAAATCCTGATGCTCCTGCGAAAGATCTTTCCAGGGAACGTCCAACGGAAGATTTCTTTCTTTCCCCGCGCGCCGCAACTCGCCGAACATCGGCCGATATTTCGGCCGCACCCAGGGATCGATCGCGCCCTCATTCAGCGTGCGTGTCTTGTCTGGAATGATCCGGTCCAGATCAAAATCGATGGTGTTGCCAAACCCTTCACAGCGCGCGCAGGCACCATAAGGATTGTTGAACGAAAACAACGGCGGCTCCGGTTCACGATAGACGCGGTTGCAACGGCTGCAAGCATACGCGCCGGAAAAACGCAGCCGCTGCCGATCGCTCGCTGCCACTTCAGGCTCGACTTCAGTGGCTCGCGGAACGACTTCGAACACCACTTCTCCGCTTTCGCGATATCCCGTCTCCGCCGCATCCACAACCCTCGCTCGCGCATCAGCCGAAACAGCAATGCGGTCGATCAGAACAAATATCGGCTGCGAAAAATCCAGTTCCAGGAGCGATTCTGGTGTCGAGAACTCCACGACCTTTCCATTTTGATACAGCCGATTAAAACCGCGCTGCCGCAACTCGCCCAACCGCTGCCGCCGCGGATCTATCGGCGCTTCCGCGACCTCCGGCGCATCCGGCACGTACTCCGTCGCATAGCGATTAACCTTCGCCGCGG
>JBARFA010000227.1:0-56848 GCA_049796755.1 Acidobacteriaceae bacterium | reverse complement strand
GTATCACTACCGTGGCGTGATGGACTCCATCAAGCGCGCGGCTTCGCATATGCCGCGTCTGGATGCCGTGGGCGGCAGCGCAGCGGGCATTGTGATCGACAACCGCGTGCGCGTCGGCTCGCTCTATCGCGGCGTCCCGCAGGACCAGTTCGATAAAATCTCATCGCTGTTTGTGCGGATTCGCGAAGAACTGGGCGTTCCCATGGAAGTAGTGAACGACGGTGAAGTGACCGCACTCGCCGGCTCCATGTCGCTGAAGGACAACCCGGTGCTCGGTATCGCGCTCGGCTCGAGCACGGCCTCCGGCTACGCCGACCACGGAGGCAACATTACCAGTTGGCTGAACGAACTGGCGTTCGCTCCAATCGATTACCGCGCCGACGGACCCATCGAAGAGTGGTCGGGCGACACCGGCTGTGGCGCGCAGTATTTCTCGCAGCAGGGTACGAACCGCATCGCGTGCAGCGCCGGAATGGAGTTTCCGCCGGATATGCCCCTGCCGCAGCGTCTCGTTGTTCTTCAAAAGAAGATGGCCGCAGGCGATCCGCTGGCCAGGCAAGTGTACGAAACCATCGGCATCGCACTCGGCTACGCCGTTGCCCACTACGCCGATTTCTACGAATTGAAGCACGTGCTGATCTTAGGCAGGGTGACGACAGGGCCAGGCGGCGAAATCATTCTGGAACGGAGCCGCGAAGTGCTACGCGCTGATTTTCCGGAGCTTGCCTCAGGCGTTTCCATGGCGCTGCCTGACGAAGCCAATCGCCGCGTCGGACAATCCATCGCGGCCGCCAGTCTACCGGCAATTCAAAAAAGGAAGGCATGAAACCGAGTGCGGAAGCCCGCGTTGGATGCGGGCCCCATCGGCACGACGAAAGTCGTGCCCTGATACAGCGCTTAGTTTTTGCCGCAGACGGCCAGGCGTTCTAGCCGGACACAACCTGGCCGCTGAGAAGAACGCTGCGGATCTCACCCGCGGGGGTTAGCACCGTGATGTCGGCTTTACGGCCCGGCGCAAGCTCTCCATATGTTTCATTGAAACCTGTCATGTGAGCGGGATTTGCCGAGGCGTAGTGAGCCGCGACGCCATACGATGCATTCGTGAATTTCACGAAGTTGCGAACCGCGCGATCCAAGGTCAACACGCTGCCTGCCAGTTTTCCTTCAAACATGCACTTGCCATCCGCCACGGTTACGTCCATCGTGCCCAGTTTGTAGACGCCATCCGGCATTCCCGTAGCGGCAATCGCGTCGGTGACCAGGATGCCTCGATCTGGCGTCTTGGCTTTGTGAAACAAGCGCACCAGCAGGGGATCAACGTGGATGCCATCGCAGATTAATTCCGCATAGAGATGGGGGTCGTCCAGCACAACTCCCAGCAAACCGGGCTCTCGATGATCGAGCGGACGCATCGCATTAAAGGTGTGCGTCGCGCTGACGGCACCTGCGGCAACGCCAGCCTCGGCTTCAGGCGTTGTTGCATTGCTGTGTCCCAGACTCACGCGAATACCAAGCCGAACCGCTGCCTGAATGAATGGGATCGCCTCCGGCAACTCCGGCGCGACAGTCATCAGCACAATGTGTCCGCGAGATGCTTCCCGGAACCGTTGCAGCAATTCAATCGACGGTGCTTGCAAGTATTCCGCAGGCTGCACGCCGCGTTTACTGTGGGACAAAAACGGGCCCTCCAAGTGAATGCCGAGTGGTTTTGCGCCGCCGAAACTGCCAGTCTCGCCCTTGGCTCGTTCAATTTGCTGCGCCATGCCTTCCAGCGCGCGCAGCGTCATGTCGATCGGTGCGGTTACCGTCGTCGGCAGATAAGCAGCGACACCGCGCGTGGACAGGAATTTTCCGATGGCATCGAATGCTTCGTCGGTGCCCTCCATGGAGTTGTGTCCCATCGCACCGTGAATGTGGACGTCGAAATATCCGGGAACCAACGTGGCCTCGGGAAAGTCGAGATGTTCCGCCCCCTCTGGCACGGCCAGCGCTCCGCGAGACTCAATACTGGTGATAAAACCATCCTCGATTGTCACCTGCGGTGCGTCGATTTCTGTCAGCGGAGTCAGCAACTTCGCTGCTGTCAATACTGTGGTCACAATTGCCACCCTTCTTGCGAATCTTTCAGTTGCAGACAAACGGGCAAGCGATTCGAGTCGACGATTTTGTCAATCGCCCATCGCCTGAAAATTTTGATCTACCATACTAAAGATATCAAGGGTAGTTAGGACGTGCAGGATACAAACTCAGTGATTGCACCGGGCGCGGTTTCGTATACTTCTCTGTCACGCCGTGTTCACCCGAGGCTGAAGTATGGCGGATCGAAGTGTTGTAGCATCAGATCAACTTCGGACCCACAATCAACGCAGCATAACGTGGAGCTATTGGAGCCCGCAGGAATGACCGCTGAAGGTCGAGCCAACATCAGCGCCGATCGCTCGTCGGAGACAGCCGACTCCGGCGATCCGTCGATCGCGACCGGGACAATTTTGGGTGACGGCGAAGCGTCCCACGGGAATTCGCCGTTGACAATGCCGCCGCTCTGCGTCGATCTGGATGGCACCCTGGTCAAGTCGGACACTCTTGCCGATTCTCTCTGCGTCTTGGCACGAACTCATCCGGCGGCTTTGCTGCGCCTGCCCGGTTGGCTGTTGCGTGGCAAGGCGCGACTCAAGCGGGAAGTATCGGCCCGGGCCGAGCTCGATCCCGCTCATCTTCCTTACAACGAGGCTTTGATCGTCTATCTGCGGGAGCAGGCAGCTTGCGGACGGAAACTGTATCTTTCCACCGGCGCTGATGAGCGTTTGGCAAACGGCGTGGCGCAGTACCTGGCACTCTTCGACGGCGTTCTGTCGAGCGACGGCGTCACCAATCTAACAGGATCAGAGAAGCTGCGCCTGCTGGAATCGCGCTTCGGCCGAGGCGGCTTTGCTTACGTCGGCAACAGTCGCAAAGATCTGCCGCTCCTCGAGGCATCCAAAGGCGCGATGCTCGCAAATCCGACTGTGGGGCTACCGAGCCTGCTGCAGCGCAAGAAAATTCCAGTGCAGCAGGTTTTTCAGGATCGCGCTTCTGCATTCCGATCCATCTGGCGCGCGTTGCGGGTGCACCAGTGGGCCAAGAATGTATTAATCTTCCTGCCGCTGATTCTGGCGCATGCGTTAAAGATGAACATGCTGCTGCAATCGGCGCTGGCATTTCTCAGTTTCAGCCTGGTCGCTTCCAGTACCTACATCGTGAATGATGTCCTCGATCTTGCCGCGGATCGGGTTCATCCGCGCAAGCGCCGCCGGCCATTCGCTGCCGGAGATCTTTCCGTGATTGCGGGCATCTGCGTGGCGATTCTGTTGTTCTCCGCCGGCGTGGCCATCTCGCTGCCGATGGCTCCCAAATTCACCTCCTGGTTGCTGATCTACTGCGCGGTTACGCTCGCCTATTCGCTTTATTTCAAACGCGTTGTGATCATCGATGTCATTATTCTTTCGGCGCTATACACGCTGCGCATCCTGGCCGGCGCGGCTGCCGCGAGAGTCCCCATTTCGGATTGGATGGCCGGCTTTTCCATCTTTTTCTTCTTCAGCCTGGCCCTGGTGAAGCGCTTTAGCGAGCTGGAAAATCTTCGCGCGCGCGGCGTCGCTCCCAGCAATGGCCGCGGCTACCTGGTACACGATATGGAGCAGTTGCGGGCCTTCGGCACCGGAAGCGCGTTTGCCTCCATCGTTGTATTCACTCTCTACATCAACAATCCGGACGTGCGGAATCTCTATCATCATCCGCAGCGTTTATGGCTGCTGACACCGCTGCTTATCTGGTGGATGAGCCGCGTCTGGCTGCGCGCCTCGCGCGGACAGATGCACGAGGATCCCGTGATTTTCGCGTTGACAGACCGAGCCAGTTTGCTGGCCGGTGTGGCGATTTTTTTGATTGCCCTCTCCGCTTCGATATAACTGGAGACAATGACAATGCCTTCGAAAGCGCCAGTGTTTGAATCCTGGGGTCGCTATCCCAAGCTGGATGTTCGTGTGGAACCGCTGTTCTGGACCGATGATTATCCGCGGGGAACGCGTCTTCCTCCCTCCGTTCTTGCTGTAGGAATGGGCCGCAGTTATGGAGATGTCGGCCTGCTGCAGGGTGGCACCATGCTTTCCACGCGCGGGCTCGATCGATTTCTCCACTTTGAGGGCGCGACCGGTCTGCTGCGATGCGAAAGCGGCGTCACCCTCGACCAGATTCTTCAGTTTTCAGTTCCGCGCGGCTGGTTTCTGCCCGTCACCCCCGGAACAAAATACGTCAGCGTCGGCGGCGCGATTGCCAACGACGTGCATGGAAAAAATCATCACGTCGCGGCCTCCTTCGGGAATCATGTGCCGCGGTTTGAGCTGGTCCGCTCCGACGGCTGTAAGTCGATATGTTCAGTCGATGAAAATCCAGAGATGTATTACGCCACCATTGGCGGCATGGGTCTGACGGGCTTGATCACCTGGGCGGAAGTGCAGCTGAGGCCCATTGCATCTCGCAAGATTCGCTACACGGCCATCAAGTTCAGCGGCATCGACGAATTCCTGTCCATCTCCAGCAGCAGTCGGTCAGAGTGCACCATGGCGTGGATCGACTGCATCTCCCAGGGTCGCGCGTTTGCTCGCGGCATCTATATGCAGGGCGATTATTCCGAGGTGTTGGAGCCGAAGAAGGCCTCCCCGAAACCGCGGCTTGCGGTGCCATTCGATTTTCCCTCCTGGGCGCTAAATCGCACCTCCATGCGACTGTTCAACGAGCTGTATTACCGTAAGCAGCTGCGGCGGCAAGTGACCGGGCTCGTCGACTACGAACCGTTTTTCTATCCGCTTGACAGCGTTCTGCACTGGAATCGCATTTACGGCAAGCGCGGTTTTCTGCAGTTTCAGTGCGTCATCCCGTTCCGTTATGGAAGAGATGGAATCATCGCGATTCTGGAAACCATCGCCGAGTCCGGCATGGCGTCGTTCCTGGCGGTGTTGAAGGTGATGGGCGAAATACCTTCCGTCGGACTGATGTCGTTTCCGCAGCCCGGCATCACCCTGGCTCTCGATATCGCGCTCAAGCCTGAAGTCACCTTTCCCTTGTTCGAGCGTCTCGCAGAAATGACGCGTGAGCTGGGAGGCCGTCTCTACCCAGCCAAGGATGCCTGCATGACCGGTCACCAATTTCGCTCGTTCTATCCGCAGTGGCAGCAGTTCGAGCAATACCGCGATCCCGCATTTACTTCGGCGTTCTGGGAGCGGGTGACCGCCGATGCGTAGACGACGCAGTCAAATGGAAAGTCTGGAGGAAACGTCAACCCAGCGACAGAGCAGCTTCTCGAAGCAGGTGCTGCCGAAGAACATTCTGGTTCTGGGCGCGACCTCAGCGATTGCGCAGGCCTGGATGCGCCTGTTGGCGCCGCAGGGGGCGAGTTTTTTTCTGGTGGCGCGCAATGCGGTTCATCTGGATTCGGTAGCGAAAGACCTGGTAACGCGCGGAGCCACCGCCGTCCATGTCGAGACAGCCGACCTGGATGACACCTCCGGCCATGTCGCACTGCTGGAACGCGCGGCCATGGCGCTTGGAAATCTGGATTGCGCTTTTATTGCCCATGGCGTGCTCGGCGATCAGGCTGCCGGAGAGAAGGATTTCGCCGTTGCCTCCGCCAGCTTGCAGACAAATTTTATTTCCACCGTTTCACTTGTCACCTGGCTGGCCAACTACTTTGCCGCGCAGCATCATGGCCGGCTGGTTGTGATCTCGTCGGTGGCAGGGGATCGAGGCCGCAAGAGCAATTACATTTATGGCGCTGCTAAAGCCGGCCTGAATGCCTTTCTGGATGGTGTTCGCAACCGGCTGGATCGCGAAGGCGTTCAGGTTCTGACGGTTCGTCCTGGCTTTGTCGCGACACCGATGACAGCGCATCTGCCGCAAGGGCCGCTGTTCGCAACACCCGATCAAGTGGCGCAGGACATCCTGCATGCCATCGAGCATCGCCGCGATGTTTTGTATACCCCCTGGTTCTGGCGATGGATTATGGCCCTCATTCGCGCCATTCCCGAGTGGAAGTTCAAGAAGATGGACCTGTAGCCGGCGCCCTTTCGATTTTCGCTGCCACGAATCTCAGCAGGGAACGAATTTGGCCGCGGACCCGTATCATCGTAAGGTAGGGTTCGGCCGAAAAGCGAGACCACGCATGGGATTCCGGGAGTCACTGAAAATCGCGCTGCAGTCGTTGTGGGCGAACAAGATGCGCTCCATACTGACGCTGATTGGCGTTGTCATCGGCGTCGCTTCCGTCATCATGATTGTGACCATGATCAATGGCGTGAACAAGTACGTCGCGACCAAGGTCTACGGCTACGGCGCTGACGTTTTTACCGCCAGCCAAATCCCTAACAACGTACCTATGACCGCCGAAACCTACCTGAAATATGAGAAGCGGAAAATCCTGCGCATGGACGACTACGAAGCGGTCGAACAGCAATGCACGGCCTGTAAGTTGGTCGGCGCGGAAATCAGCACGAGCGGGAGTGTGGTTTCGAAGCATCAGTCGGCGACAAACGTCAGCATTCGCGGGTGGACCACGGACATGCTGACCATGTACAACTTCAACATTGCGGAGGGCCGGTCCTTTACTCCGACAGAAGTGCAGCATGATGCCAAGGTGGCCGTCATTGGCTACGACATTGTCGACAACGTGCTGGGAATCGGCGATCCCATCGGAAAAGAGATACGAGTCGACGGAGTTCCATATCGGGTTATCGGAGTCGTCGAGCGCCAGGGAAATACGCTGGGCCAAAGCCAGGACGACTTTGTCAGCATCCCCATTACGACTTATCAGGCCATATACGGCTCGAACGACTCGGTCACCATTTATGGCAAAGCGGGCGGACTCGACGAAAAGCTGGAACGAGCTTCCGACCAGGTGCGGACAATTCTTCGCGCCAAGCGGCACGATGCTCCGGGCAAGGACGATAGCTTCAGCATCGATACAAACGCCAGCTTTGTCGGCCTCTTCAAGAGCTTCAGCCAGAGCTTCTTTGGCGTTGCCATTGGAATTGCGACCATTTCACTGGTCATCGGCGGCATCGTCATCATGAACATCATGCTCGTCTCTGTCACGGAGCGGACGCGCGAAATCGGTGTGCGCAAAGCTCTGGGAGCGCGGCGCAGCGATCTGATGATGCAGTTCTTGATTGAGTCCGCCGCCATGGCTTTGGTGGGTGGGTTGATAGGCGTGATTGGGGGAATTGCCATCGCCAAATTGATTACCGTGATTATCGGATTTCCAACAACGATTGCTCTGTGGTCAGTGCTGGTCAGTCTGCTGCTGGCGACCTCTGTCGGAATCTTCTTCGGCGTTTATCCTGCGCGCAAGGCTGCCATGCTCGATCCCATCGTCGCCCTGAGGTCCGAGCTGTGAGAAGATTTCTGCGATCCAGCCGCTCACTTGAGTCCATGCGAATGGCGATGGAAACGCTGCGCAGCAACAAAATGCGCTCCGGCCTCACTATTTTGGGAATTGTGATCGGCGTGACTACGGTGATCGCACTGTCGTCATTTATCAATGGGCTGAATCAGAACGTTGAAAATCTCGTCGCTTCATTCGGAACAAATGTGTACTGGGTGTTTCGCTTCCCCGTGATTGCCGTTCGTCCTACCGCGGAGATGCTGGCCCGCAAACAGCTCACCATGGCCGATGCCCAAGCGCTCGCCAAGCTGCCGCACGTAATCGCCGTATCTCCACAACTGCGATATCAGAACTTCGACCTCGGCCTCGGCAATGTCGCGGTGAAATACAATGGGCGCACCGTGCAGCACACCATCCTCGAAGGGGACACCACCGCCGAGCCGGAAGTCGACACGGTGAATATTCCAGTGGGGCGCTTTTTCTCGCAGTATGAGCAGGACAAGCATTCTGACGTGGTGGTTCTGGGTCACGATACCGCGGATGAATTATTCCGCGGCGAAGATCCATTGGGCAAAGAAGTGGAAATCGGCGGAGACTTGTTTCGCGTGATCGGCGTGATGGAGAAGCGCAAGACCGCGTTCGGCGGCGGCAAGAATCCGCAAGATAATGCGGCTTATTTCCCGATCGGAACTTTTCATAAAATTCATCCGGAAATCCTCGATTACTGGATTTCGGTGAAGTATGACAGCGAAGCCAATAAGCAGACGGTATACGACGAGATCGAACAGACACTTCGCATCCAGCGCAAGGTTCGCTTCAATCAGCCGGACAATTTTGCCATCTTCGCGCCGGATGCCATCACGCGAATCTGGAATCAACTGACGGGTGGCATCTTCATCTTCATGATCGGCGTCGCCAGCGTCGGTCTCATGGTCGGCGGTGTCGGCGTCATGAACATCATGCTGGTTTCTGTCACGGAGCGGACCCGCGAAATTGGCGTTCGCAAAGCAATTGGAGCCACCAAGCGCACCATCCTGCTGCAGTTCACCATTGAGGCGATCACGCTATGTGCCGTGGGAGGCTTCATCGGCGTGATCATCGGCGCCATTCTTACCATGGCGGTGCGGCTCATTTTTCCAACCATTCCAGCGTTTGTCTCCACCTTCTGGGCCGTCACCGGCTTTAGCGTATCGTGCGCCATTGGCCTGATTTTCGGCATTTACCCGGCATGGAAAGCAGCGAATCTCGATCCCATCGAGGCCCTGCGTTACGAGTGAGCAGAGCGCTATCATTCGCCCCGGCTTGATTCTGAGCGACAATATTCGCAGCCACTCATGATTGCATCGCATACATGGTTCATTGTCGCGCAATGGATTGCCATCGTCTTTACCGCGCTGACATTGACGGCGTTGCTGTACTCGATTTTGGTTTTTCGTGCCGCACGAGCCTACGCGCGAAGCTTGCGCCAGCCGTTGCCGGACTTCTTTCCCGCCGTCAGCATTCTCAAGCCGGTCAAAGGTATTGATCCGGACATGTACGAAGCCTTCGCCAGCCACTGCCGGCAGGAATATCCGGGCGAATATGAAATCATTTTCGGCGCCGGCAGCATGGAAGATCCGGCCGTGGCGCTGATCCAACAACTGCAACACGAATTTCCGCAGCAGCAAATTCGCCTACTGATTTGCCCGGAGGTTCTCGGCGCAAATGGCAAAGTCAGCATCCTGGTCTGGATGATTGCCGAAGCGCGCTACGATCATCTGCTCATCAATGACAGCGATATTCGCGTGACTCCGCACTATCTGCGGCACGTGATGCCGGCGTTTGCGCTGCCCAGCGATACAGGCAAAAAAGTTGGGATGGTGACAGCGCTCTATCGCGGCCATTCAGCCAACACCCTTGGCTCGCGATTGGAGGCGCTCGGCATCAGCACCGACTTCATCCCCGGCGCGCTGACTGCACGATGGATGGAAAAAGGATTGCGTTTCGGACTCGGTTCCACGCTGGCCATGACCCGCGAAGCTCTCGACGCGATCGGCGGTCTGCTCCCACTGGTAGATCATCTTGCTGACGACTACGAAATCGGCGCGCGGATATTTCATGCGGGCTATCGCGTGGAGCTGGCGCGCGAGGTGGTGGAAACTTCCATCCCGGCTTACACCTTTTCTCAGTTTTTGGCGCATCAACTGCGCTGGGCGCGCGGGGTGCGCGACGCACGCCCGCTGGGCTACTTCGGCCTGTTGGTGACGTTCGGCCTGCCCTGGGCGATGGCGAACGTGATCGCATCCGCTGCGTCGCTCGATAGCATTGCGTTGTTCAGCGTGATGCTGTGCGTCCGCTTTGCCATGGCGCTCAGCATCGGCGTGGGTGTGCTGGGCGATCGCGCAACCATGCGCGATCTGTGGCTGCTGCCCCTGCGGGATGTGGTGGCTCTTGTTGTCTGGTTCTGGAGCTTTGCCGACAACGTTGTCGTTTGGCGCGGCGAGCGCTTTCATCTACGCGGCGGAAAGTTGATCCGCGAAAAACAATGACAAGAACCGGCCGCCTCCATGCAGATCGTCGGGCATATAGTTAGGATGAACGTCTGTATTGGAATGCAACATCGCGATGAATATGGTTTCAACCCCATCCGTCAGCAACGCACCAGTCCAACAGCCTGTAGCCCAGGCTGCCACGTTGATTTATGACGATTGGTACCCTGCGATACGCAGCAATCGACTACCCCGAGGTCAGACTGCGACCGCCATGCTGCTCGGAATTCCTCTTCTGCTGGGCAGAACCGCAGACGACAAGTTATTTGCCATGCGCGATAGCTGTCCGCATCGCGGCATTCCTCTTTCCTACGGCTCGTTCAACGCTTCTGGCGTCACCTGCAAATATCACGGATGGCGGTTCGATCCTGTCACCGGCCAGTGCAGGGAGATTCCATCGCTGACGCCTGAAGACACTCTCGATTGCAGCCGCGTTTACGCGACAGCCTTTCCCTGTGAGGAGCGCGACGGGCATGCGTGGGTCTATGTGCCTGGTCCTGGCTCCGGCCGCGTGCGCCCGGAAGATCGGGACGCTTTGCCGCGCGTTCCGGAACTCGAAAAATTTGGACCGCGCTATCGCTGGGCACATCTGGCAGCGGAGCTGCCCTGCAATGTCGATCACGGAATCATTGGGCTGATGGATCCAGCACACGGACCCTTCGTGCATCAATCCTGGTGGTGGCGCAGCGGCGCCAGCATCCATGTGAAGCAGAAACAATTTGAGCCGATTCCGCAAGGCTTTCGCATGACGGCGCACGCGCCTTCCGCCAACAGCGCGCCGTATAAATTGCTTGGCGTGTATGGTCAGCCGGTCATGACCACCATCGATTTTGTGCTGCCCAACCGGCGTTACGAAACGATCCGCTGCGGCGACAAATGGTTTTCCAGTCTCACCACTGTGACGCCGACGACGGCTACGACCTGCCGCATTGATGTGTGTGGCGCGTGGAACATTTTTTATCGCGTGCCGTTTGTCACCTCAATTGCGAAGGCCTTCGGGCGCAGATTTGTCGAGCAGGATCGCCAGACGATGGTCGAGCAGGCTCAGGGGCTGCAGTTCAATCCCTCGCTGATGTTGATCGATGATGCCGATCGTCCGGCGAAGTGGTACTTCGCGCTAAAGCAGGCGAGATTGCAGATGGCATCAACGGGAAAATTTGAACATCCGCTGACGGGTCCGGTGATGTTGCATTGGCGCAGCTAGAGTCGCGCTTTTATCTGTCGACAGCCAGTTGGTCCACGTCGATATCCAATTTGGCTCCAAGCTCGCGGAATTTCTGCTCCCACTCCGCGTCCAGGGTAGCGACAAATTTTCGCTGGCGCGAGATGGTATACCAGAGATTTTGCGCCTCCCAGACGTCCACCTGAATCGGCAATTCATGCAACACGTCGCAGATTTGCAGCGCGGTGTCGAGATACCTGCGGTCCATGTGCAATTCCAGCTCTTGCATGGCGCGCAACATTCGCTGGCTAGCCGCGAACCCGATGGAGATGCTATCGACTTCAATCTGGTCCGCGCGGATCTGTGTCAGCACCCCTCGCAGGCGGGCCGCGTCGAACGGATCATTTGCCAATTCCTGGCGCAAATCGGCATTCAAGCTGAATCGCGCGGCAAGCATCAACACCGGCGGTTTTGGCATGCCGCTCAAGCTGAGATAGTGCAATAAAGAAATGTGGTCGTCATACATGGTGCGCAGCGTGCCTTCCATCTCCGCCAGCGTGGTGTCGAGCAGCTGTTGCAGAATGCGTCGCTGCTCGTCGCGAAATAAAGAGCTCAGCGAATATCCTGTGGAGTCGAATTCGCGAACGAACGCTCGCACCGCCTCCGTCATGTCGGCGCTCAAGATTGCCTTCTGCATCTTCGCGGTGAAATCCTGAAAGGCGGTTTCGTTGGCTGCATCGGCGCGTCGCACTCCAGCCGAAAGATTTTGATCGCCGACATGCAACACGGCGAAGACAACGTTTTCGCATTCCAACGTGATCTGCGAACAGATTTCCGCTCGTCCATAGGCAAAGCGTCCTCGACCCAGAGTCAGCAGCTGTCCGGAGGTGCGGCGGACGTCATAGCAGAAAAGGGGAGTCGTTTCCGGCTGCGGTTCGAATAAAGATATCACCGCGTAGTGCGCGCCCACCTGCTCCAGGCCAATTTTCTGGGCCAGCACGCTGGTGCGATAGATATCCGCACCGGTCTTCGGCTCCTCCCCGTTGCTATGAGCCTCCGCAAGGCGCGAAAGAAATCCTGCTTCGAGTGCTGCACCGGAAGCGCCGAAGACTTCCGCCGCCAGCTGCAGCACGCGTCCCGCATACGAGATTACTTGTACCGTCTCAATCCCTGCCAGGTCGTCGAAAAACCATCCGCAACTGGTGTACATCAGTTGCAGGTGGCGCTCCATTTCCATCAGCTTCAAGGCCGTGACGCGTTGCTGCTGCGACATCGTAGGCAGGCAATGCTGCTCAAAGAAGGCATGCTGCGACGCCGGAGTGCGGTCCAGGATGACCTGGATATAGTCGTCGCGCGCGATTGCCGGATCGTGAAACAACGTCGTCGCAGATTTCTGCCACAGCGGACGGGTTGCATTGCGAAGCCAGTCGAGAGCTTCGCGCAACGGTCTCCGCCACTCCTGGTTCCAGTCAGGATGCTGCCCGGTATTGCATCCGCAATCGGCGCGCCATCGCTCCACTCCATGGCTGCAACTCCAGGAAGAATCTTCGCGAATCTCCGCCTCCGCAGTCGGAGGAAATTTCTCCAGAAATTCTCCGTAATTGGCCAGATGAACTTCGCTGTCCTGCTCGATAGATTGCAGCGCATACGCCAAAGCCATGTCGCCATGTCGATGATGGTGGCCGTAGCTTTCGCCGTCGGTGGCAATGTGCACCAGCTGCCCAGGCTCGCCATTGTCGCGGAAACCCTGGAGCAGGCGCTGCGTCATATCTCCGCCATTGTTCAGCAGGCCTTCAAATGCAATGGCGCGCGAGATTGGCCCATCGTAGAAAAATACCGTGATGCTGCGCCCCTCGGACGTGTGCACCAGGTAAGGCCGGGTTGGGTCGACGCTTGCGTTGGGTGTCTCCCGCCATGCGGGGCCTTCCGGATCGTCCTCTGTTGCAATGTCCCGAACGCGCGCACACTGGTGCGGCGCCAGAATTGTGAACAGGATTCCGTGCCGCGCCAGCAGGTCCAGGCTTTCCAGATCGACCGCCGTTTCCGACAGCCACATGCCCTCCGGCTTGCGGCCAAAGCGATGTTCAAAGTCAGCAATGCCCCAGCGGATCTGCGTAATCTTATCCTGGGTGGAGGCCAGTGGAAGAATGAGGTGGTTGTAGACCTGCGCAATCGCCGAACCATGTCCGCCGAACCGCTGCATGCTGATGCGGTCTGCGTCGATAATTTTCTGATAGCTCAGAGGAGCCGATTTTTCCATCCAGGCCAGCAGTGTGGGACCGAAATTGAAGCTGATACGGGAATAGTTGTTGACGATCCGAACAATCTTGTTCTGGGCATTCAAAATCCGCGAGCTTCCGTTGGCGGCGTAACACTCGTGATTGATGCGCGCGTTCCAGTCGTGGTACGGCGCAGCGGAGTCCTGCACCTCAATCGCCTCCAACCATGCATTTTCTCGCGGCGGCTGATAGAAGTGGCCGTGCACGCACACAAATCTTTGCGGCGCGTTCATCGATTTCTCCGCGCGGGCGGCGTCTCACCTTTGACCACCAGGTCACAGGCGCGCCACAAATACCAGCTTGCAACCGAATGCCATGGATCCCAGCGCGCTGCCCGGCGTCGTATCACATCGGGTGCAGGAAGATCGGCAAGGGTGACTGGATCGCCCGGGCGTAATGTGCCGAACGTCAGGGCAAATCCCTTGCGAACTCCGTAGTCTGAAACCGGGAGCACATTGGGTCGACCCATGCGAAAGATTAGCAGCATTTGCACTGTCCAGACACCAATCCCGCGCACCGTGGTGAGCCGCGCGCAAATCTCTTCATCGGCCATTCGATGCAGTTTCGATAGGGGCGGCACAACTCCTGCTTCGCTCTTTTCCGCCAGGTCTCGGATCGCGAGCAGCTTACTTGCTGACAGGCCCGCGCCACGCAGCGCCGCGTCGCTCAGGCGCAACATTCCTGGAGCGGTGGGAGTGTGATCGGCGAACAGTTCCAGGATGCGACCATGAATCGCTTTCGCCGCGCGTCCATGCAATTGCTGATAGACGATCGATTCCAGCAGCGCTTCAAACGTGGAATGCGTCGGCTTCAGCCGCATGGCGAACGGGCCGGAACGCTGCATCAATTTCGCCAGACGTGCGTCCGCGGCCGTCAATTCCTGACAGGCGCGGGCGTGATCGTAACGAACTTTGCGGAGACCGCCAGTCACAGTTCCCAGTCTATACACTGTTTCGTAATCGACGAGGTGAGCGATGCAGCACAGCAATGAAAGCAATCCTCAAGCGTGAAACTGTCGCACACCAGACATTCCGCACACACGATGAACGAATGTGTAGTAGCGTATGGATCAGCACATTCGCAGAAATGATTTTCGTTTGGAAGAAAAATTTTCCCGGAAATTTTGAATTGGGGTTGCCGAACTTTCCTTCGCTCCTGTACTCTTTTTTTCGGGTCGTCGAATTTTTCACGACGCCAAACTCTTGTTTTGCAACCAAAACCCGTCATACCTCATCGCTCAACAGAACGTCTTCCGCGATGAGTTCGGGGCAAATTCAAACAGCCTGGCTAAACGCCGGGCGAGCAGGCAGGAAAGCACCTACACATGGCGCAGATTTTTGACCGCAGTTCCAATTCGCTGACCCGGATCAGCCTTGTTCTGTACGGAGTACTTTTGATCGGGATCGGCGTGACGCTCAACTACCTGCAGCGTTCCCCATGGGTCACTCGTCAGGGCCAACGCGCGGAGCAACCGGTTCCCTTTAGCCACAAACATCATGTGCAGGGCCTGGGACTGCAGTGCCAGTATTGCCACACCTCAGTCGAGAAATCGAGTTATGCAGGCATTCCGCCGACCAAGACCTGCATCAACTGTCATGCGCAGATCTGGACCAACGCCGACCTGCTGGCTCCGGTGCGCAACAGCTGGGCTAGCGGCAATTCCATCGTGTGGATCAAGGTGCATGATCTGCCGGATTACGTTTATTTCGACCACTCCATCCACGTCAACAAGGGGATTGGCTGCTCCACCTGTCATGGCCGCATTGATCAAATGCCGCTGACCTATCAGGAGAGTTCGCTGCAGATGGAATGGTGCCTGAACTGCCATCGCAACCCCATCAAGAATCTTCGTCCAACATCGCAGATCTACCAGATGGCCTGGGAAGGTCCGTCCACGCTGCATCCCGTCTGGTGTACCAACCAGCCTACGACGCCCGGTGTTCCGACCGCGCAACTGGTGAACTGCACCCTGCAAAACCCCGACAACGACGCAGCCCAGGTCGCAGCCCTCGATATGCCGCAGGTTCCGCCGAGTGGCCCCGATTCGCCGACATTTGCCGACAATCGCAACTGGTCTTCTCCGGGGAACGGGTCGGTGCATGCGCAGGTTCCAATCAATCCACATTACGTCAAGTTCACAGACCAGAAATCTCTTGGAAGCTATCTGCTGGTGCAATACCACATTCGTCCGCCGCGGCAGCTGACCAGCTGTGACACTTGTCATCGATGAGTCGCGATAGGCAAGGGCAATCCCAACCGATTCTGGACGCAGCAACGAAAGATAACCGCAAAGGTCAAGATTCGAAGATGGAAAACGAGCATAAGACCGGTACCCACGAGACCATGGCAACGGATTCGGTTGAGAAGTCAAAATCGGCCCAGTTGATGGAGACCGCCCAGGCGCGTCTGGCAGGCATGTCGGGCAAACAGTACTGGCGCACCATTGACGAGCTGGCCGACACGCCCGATTTCCAGGACGCCTTGCGTCGCGAGTTTCCGCAGCATGCCGCCGAGTGGGTGGATTCAGTTTCCCGTCGCGGTTTTATGAAATTGATGGGCGCCTCGATTGCCCTGGCCGGTTTGACCGGATGTACCAAGCAGCCGGACGAGCCCATTTATCCCTACGTAAAGCAGCCGGAAGACCTGGTGCTGGGAGTGCCGATGTATTTTGCGACGGCGCATCCCTTTCCCATGGGTTCGGTTCCGCTGCTGGTAAAAAGTGAGGCCTTTCGGCCCATCAAGCTGGCGGGTAATCCAGAACATCCCATGAATCGCGGAACCTCGGATGCCTATACCCAGGGAACGCTGCTCGGTATGTACGATCCGGACCGTTCCAAGCGTCCGTTGTATCGCGGCGAAACGCGCGACTATCCGAATTTTCTGGCGGACTTTACCACCATGCTGGAATCGAAGAAGGCGAGCGGCGGACAAGGTCTGTATTTCCTCAGCGGCACCGTGGTTTCGCCCACCCTGGCAGCGCAATGGAAGAGCGCCAGCGCGAAATATCCCAACGCGAAATGGTTCCAGTACGATCCGGTCAATCGCGACTCCTCGCGCATCGCTTCGAAACAGGCCTTCGGGGACTTCCTCGATCCGCAATACAAGCTGGATGCGGCGGATGTTGTGCTCTCACTCGACGCCGACTTTCTCTCTGGTCTGTGGCAGCCGGGATTTCTAAAGCTGGCTGCGGATTTTTCCAAGCGACGCTCGCTTGAGCCCGGCATCGAAATGAATCGCGTGTACGCGGTCGAAAGCACGCCGTCGACCACAGGATTTAAAGCCGACCACCGGCTGCGCATGCGGGCGAGCCAGGTAGAAGCGTTTGCGGCTGCTGTTGCGGCGGGCGTTGGCGCAGGATCAGCTCCTGCCGGGGCAACATGGACGCCGGAGCAGACCGCCTACTTGAATGCGGTCGTCAATGACCTCAAGGCGAATTCCGGCAAGAGTTTAGTCATCCCCGGTGAGCAAGCGGCGCCGGGAGTTCATTTGGCTGCCATTGCCATGAACCAGGCGTTGGGCAATGTAGGCAAGACGGTCGTCTACACCGAGACCGTGAATCCGATGCCTACGGTTGAAATCGACGAGCTGAAGCAGCTGGTTTCGGATTTGAATGCGGGCAAGGTGGATTGGCTGATTATCCTCGATACCAATCCCGTATACAGTGCTCCCGCCGATCTGGAATTTGAGAAAGCGATGGGCCACGCGAAGACCGTCGCCCACATGGGACTGTACGTCGACGAAACGGCGGATATCGCCGATTGGCACATCAATGCTGCGCATTATCTGGAGAGCTGGTCGGATGTACGCGCCTACGACGGCACCGTCAGCATCGTGCAGCCCATGATCGACCCACTCTACGGCGGAAAGTCGGTGCATCACCTGGTCCAGGCCATGCTTGACGAGCCGGATCTTTCTCCGATGAATGCCGTCCGTCAGAATTGGAAGTCCGTGCTTGGCGGCGCGCCGACTGCCGGCAAGCCGGGCGAAGCTAAAGTTATCGATGCCGATGCAGACCTTCCGTGGCGCAAGGCTTTGCACGATGGATGGATTGCCAACACCGCGTTTACGCCGAAGCAGGTGAGCGCGAAAAATACTGCATCCGCAGCTGCGCCGGCTCCCGATGTGACCGCGATGGAAGTCATCTTCCGTCCCGATCCGACCATCTACGACGGCCGCTATTCCAACCTTGGCTGGATGCAGGAGCTTCCCAAGCCGATCACAAATCTTTCCTGGGACAACGCTGCGCTGATGAGCATCCAGACGCTGGCCAAGCTGAACGCCGTCGAGAGCGACGTGGTCGAAATTGAATATCAAGGACGTAAGATCAAGGCCTCGGCCCTGGTCGCGCCTGGACATCCGGATCAAAGCATCACCATCTATCTGGGTTACGGACGCCGCAATGCGGGACGCGTCGGCACCGGCGCTGGATTCGATGCTTTCCCGATTCGGCTGGCTTCATCGCCGTTGTTTGCCGTCGGCGCCAACGTCACCAAGACCGGCGAGACTTACGAGTGCGCGGTTACCAAGAGCCATTACATTGACCATCGCAGTCTGTTCGCGCGCGAGTATGGCAACATTGCGGAAGCGAAAGAAGCGAAGCCGGATACCACCCCGCATTCGCTCGAAGGGCGTGAGGCGGAACAGCGCGGCATTATTCGTGTTGCCACTCTGGAGGAGTACAAACAGAATCCAAACTTCGCCGCTGCAGACCCGGACTTCAATGCGCCATCGAAAGGCACAACACTGTTTCCGGTGTGGGATTACAGCAAGGGCTACCAATGGGGTTTGTCGATCGATATGAACTCCTGCGTTGGCTGCAATGCCTGCATCATCAGCTGCTATGCGGAGAACAATATTGCAGTTGTCGGCAAGCATCAAGTGAAGGTCGGCCGCGATATGCAGTGGATTCGCATCGACACCTATTTTGAAGGCGACCTGAATGCGCCCAAAGCCTACTTCCAGCCGATGACCTGCCAGCAATGCGAGAATGCGCCTTGCGAGCAGGTTTGTCCGGTGGGTGCGACCGTGCATACTCCCGAAGGCCTGAACGCCATGATCTACAACCGCTGTGTCGGCACTCGGTATTGCTCCAACAACTGCCCATACAAGGTACGCCGCTTCAACTGGCTGCTGTTTTCGGATTACACAACGCCGTCGCTGAAACTGATGCGCAATCCAGAAGTGACGGTTCGAAGCCGCGGTGTGATGGAAAAATGCACCTACTGCGTGCAACGGATCAGCAAAGCAAAAATTCGCGCTGACAAAGAAAATCGTACGGTTCGGGATGGGGAAATCGTCACCGCTTGTCAGGAGGCGTGCCCGACCCAGGCCATTACATTCGGCAACATCAATGACCCAAACAGCCGCGTGTCCAAAATCAAAGCGCAAACACGCAATTACACGGTCCTGGCAGATCTCAACACTCGTCCACGCACGTCCTATATTGCCGGAGTGATGAATCCCAGTCCGGATTTGATGGAAAACGTCTGATCGAAAAAGCGATGCACAGATACTTGAAGGCTGACCAACAATAGAAATTTCAGCCCATTGAATGAGGTCGCACGAAGCATGGTTACACCAGGTATTACACCGCAGAATCCAAAGACTCCGCCGGGCATAGATCCAATGGTCGACCCGGTCACCGGGGAGCAGCGGGTCATTGCGCCCGGACATACGTTCCGCTCGGTCACGGACAAGCTGACGCGCATTGTGCTGACACCGCACACGCCGCTGGGATGGTTTTTCGGTTTCGCTTTTGCGGGCAGCTTTGTGGTGATGCTGCTGGTTGCAGTGACCTGGCTGTTTCTGAAAGGCACCGGCATCTGGGCCATCACGATTCCTGTGGCGTGGGGATTCGCGATCATCAACTTCGTCTGGTGGATTGGAATTGGCCACGCCGGAACCCTGATTTCCGCCATTCTTTTGTTGTTCAAGCAGAAATGGCGTAACTCCATCAACCGTTTTGCGGAAGCGATGACGCTGTTCGCCGTGGTTTGCGCCGCCATGTTCCCAGTCATCCATACCGGTCGACCCTGGCTGGCAATCTACTGGCTGTTTCCATATCCGAACACGATGAACTACTGGCCGCAATTCCGTTCCCCGCTGATGTGGGACGTATTCGCGGTTTCGACCTACGCCACCATCTCGGTAGTGTTCTGGTATATCGGTATGATCCCCGATCTGGGGACGATGCGCGACCGCGCGAACTCCAAGTTCGGCCGCTTTATCTATGGCCAGATGGCTCTGGGCTGGCGCGGTTCTGCCCGCCACTGGATGCGGTATGAAACCGCATCGCTGTTGCTCGCGGGTTTGGCGACGCCGCTGGTGCTCTCCGTACACACCGTCATCAGCTTCGATTTTGCTGTGGCCATCATGCCGGGCTGGCACACCACGATTTTCCCGCCTTACTTCGTGGCCGGCGCCATCTACTCCGGATTTGCCATGGTGTTGACGCTGGCGATTCCGATCCGCAAGTTCTATCACCTGGAAGATCTGATCACGATTCGCCATCTCGACAACTGCGGCAAGGTCATGCTGGCCACCGGCTTCATCGTTGCGTACGGCTACGCAACCGACATCGGATACGCCTGGTATTCCGCCGATAAGTGGGAATTCTTTATGGCCTGGAACCGCATCTTCGGGCCGATGGGCTGGTCGTACTGGGTGCTCGTCTTTTCCAACATTCTGTTTCCGCTCACTACTCTGTGGTCCCGGCGCCTGCGGCACAATGTCGCCTATCTGTTCATCGTGTCGCTGATTGTGAACACGGGAATGTGGTTTGAGCGCTTCGTAATTGTTGTCACCAGTCTCACCCGCGACTACCTGCCATCTTCCTGGGGAACCTACCGCGCGACGCGCTGGGACTACATGACGTTTGTAGGAACGCTGGGATTGTTCACGTTCCTGTTCTTCCTGTTTATTCGACTCTTACCTATGATTCCAATGTCAGAAATTCGCCAGCTCTTGCCCGGCGCAAAAATCAATGAAGCAGAACTTCAGCACAAGGGTGGTGACTAATGCCAGTGCGCGAAGGGATTTACGGATTGCTCGCCGAATTCGACACACCGACTGAACTGGTGGTGGCGGCCAAGGCTTCCTATGACGCTGGATATCGGCGCATGGACTGCTATACGCCCTATCCGGTAGAAGAGGCTGCAGAAGCCATGGGCTTCGACGAGCCGAAAGAAAAGGGTGTGTCCCGCGTTTGCTTGCTGGGCGGAATCCTCGGTGGGCTCGCCATGTTCACGCTTGAATCCTGGATATCGATTTGGGCGTATCCGCTCGATGTCGCGGGTCGCGGCAAGTTTTCCTGGGTGGCCTTTATCATTCCGGCATATGAGTGGACCATTCTGTGGGCCGGGCTTTCCGCTGGTTTCGGCATGTTGGCGCTGAATCGGCTGCCCGCGCCCTATCACCCGGTATTCAACGCGCCGAATTTTCGCAACGGCGCGAAGTCAGACAAGTTCTTTCTCTGCCTGGAGGCCGACGATCCGCGCTTTTCGGTTACGGAAACTCGCTCTCTGCTGGAGTCGCTGCACCCAGCCTCGGTCGTCGAGGTGGAGCATTAATTTCATGCCAATGCATTTGAAAATTTCGCTGTTTCGCTGCCCGTTTCGTTGGATGGCCGCCACTGCCGCTCTTGCCGCGCTGATTCCGCTCGCTGGATGCCGGCAGGATATGCAGAACCAGCCCAAGATGATTCCTCAGCGTGGAACCCGCTTCTTTGCCAGCGGACGATCCGTTCGGCCGCAAGTGCTGGGCACGGTGGCGCGCGGACAGCTCGACGCCGACACGTATTTTTACACCGGCATGATCGACAAGAAGGAACAGGACGCGATGCCGTTTCCGGTGACCATGACGGTGATGCGGCGCGGTCAGGAGCGCTTCGATATCTATTGCACGCCGTGCCATTCGCGCGTCGGCAATGGTCGTGGAATGATCGTCGAACGTGGGTACAAGCCGGCCGGCGACTACATGAACCCGGCAATCCTGAAGAAACCGCTCAGCCATTATTTCCGCGTCATGACGTATGGATTTGGCGCCATGCCGGATTATGCGGCGCAGATCACGCCTCAGGATCGATGGGCTATTGCCGCCTATATTCGCGCATTGCAGCTCAGTCAAAATGCCACGCTGGCGGATGTTCCTGCGGGCACCAATATCCAGACGCTGGCTGAAGTTTCGCAACAAATGGGCTTTGGCCCCAATTTCGCTGCGGACTGGACCATCCCGCAGTTGACGGATGTCCCCAGCACCTACGATATGAAGTCGGAAATCGATGCCGGTAAAAATGTGCCCGCGGAGACAAAAACCGCAGCCAGCAATCACTCCCCGCGTAAGGGAGCAAAGTAAACGGTGACGGACTCAAGCATGGAACACGAAACCCACGCATATCAGTTGCCCGCAGACCTGAGCGCTCCACCAGCGGTGCTGCGCTGGCGGCTTCGCGCCATCACCAGTGCCGCCGTTTTCGCAGTGCTGGCGGTGATTGATCTTTTGATCAGCCACAACTTTGACTACGTATTGCGCGGCTGGCTGATGGGGTTGATGATTTGCCTGAGCTTTTGCCTCGGCGGCCTGGCGCTGCTGATGGTGCAATGGGTGAGCGGCGGAAAATGGGGACTGCTGATTCGTCGTCCGCTGGAGGCGATGAGCCGCACCCTTCCGTTGCTGTTCCTGATGTTTTTGCCGATCGCGATTTTTGCCAAGCGCTTGTACCTCTGGGCTCGCATTCTGGATCCTCAGGCTGCGCTCCACGCCGGCGTCATCGATGCCATGCAAGCTCATGCCATCGAATACAAACGGCCCTATCTGAATCTGGAAGGCTTCTGGATTCGCGGGATTATCTACTTCCTCATCTTCGGAATCTTTGTCTATTTCCTCAATCGCTGGTCGCTGCAGCGCGACTTCGACAAGATTCACGGCAATTGGTTCTGGCAAAAACGCTTTGAAAATCTCAGCGGTCCCGGCCTGGTGGTTTATTCGCTGGTGTTGACCGGCATGTGCGTGGAGTGGGTCATGTCGCTCGATCCCACCTGGTTTTCGTCGATGTATGGATTTATGTTCATCGTCGCGCAGGGATATGCGGCACTTGCCCTGGCGGTGCTGATGGTGCTGGCGCTGTCGCAATATGAGCCCATCAGCGCGATCTTTCGTGTTCGGGAGCAGCACGATCTCGGCAAATTGATGCTCGCGTTTGTCATGTTGAATATCTACATGGCGTTCTCGCAGTACCTGATCATCTGGTCGGGCAACCTGCCCAATGAAATTCGCTGGTACATGGATCGCATTACCGGCGGATGGGGACCGATCGCTGGGTTGGATTTCCTGTTTCACTGGGTGCTTCCGTTCTTCCTGCTGCTGTCGCGCGACCTGAAGCGTAACAAGCGCAAGCTGGCGACCGTGTGCTGCATTATGCTGTTTGCTCGCTTCTGGGATACATGGTGGTTGATCGCGCCGAACTTCCCGGAGGAGCGCCGCAATCTCCACTTCAGCGTGCCCGAACTGCAGTACCTGTTCGTTCCCGTAGCGATGGTTGCACTGTGGATGGCCTATTACTTTACGACCCTGCGGTCGCGCGGTCTGGTGGCATTGAACGATCCGCATCTGCCCGAAATTCTGGAGCCTGAACATGTCCACGCATAACCCGTACGACCCGAATAATCCGAACCAACCCGGCGGTCCCGACGCGCCCCATGATGTCGAGTCCGGGGATTTTATGACGCTGCATCAGCAGCCGGATCCGGAAAGCCGCAAGGCCGGCTATGAGCTGACAGACGCCAACATCACCGACATTGCCGGTTTTCTGGTGGTGATGGCCGCTTCAATCGCCGTCGTCTTTGTCCTCGCATTTGGCATCGGGAAGTTGCTCTATTACGGACTGAACAAACAGGACGGTGCTGCGAATAAGTGGAGTGAGATGGCGGGCGCGAAACCGGGCAATATGGAATCGAATCCTCAAATTGAGCAGCAGCAGTTGCAGTCGCTGGTAAAAAGATTTCCGACGCCACGGCTGCAATCTGACGACGGCAACATGGAAGTTGCCGATATGCATGCACGCGAAGACATCCTGCTGACTCACTACACCTGGATCGACCAGAACAAGCAAACCGTGCGCATCCCGATTGAGCGGGCGATGCAGCTCATCGTTCAGAAAGGGCTGCCGGTTGAAAGCCAGCAGGGACCGCAGGAACAGGCCATGTTCGGCGATACTCCAACAACGGTGACCGCACCTCTGACCAATGGATTTGCTCGCACCGGACCGGAGTTGCAAATGATTGAAGCGCGCGATCAACGCCTGGGAATTGGTCCCTATTCCGAAACGCACGCGGAGTTGCATCCGGATCACTAGAATTCATGAGAACAGTGTCGACAATTCGTTCCCATCTCGCAGCCTCCCGGGTGCTGAAAACGGTGCTGTGCGCATGCCTCATAGCTGCATTCGCGCCGGCGATCGCGCATGCTCAGGTCGCTCCGATTGGCGAAAAGTCGATGGGCGATCCATCGCAGAACAAGTTGCCGCAAATACTGCAGAAGACCACGATTCACCAGAATCTCGATCAGCCGCTTCCGCTGAATGACGAGTTTCGTGATGAGACCGGTCGAACCGTTCATCTGGGAGATTATTTCGGAAAGCGTCCCGCGATTCTGGCGCTGGTGTATTACCGCTGCAACATGCTTTGCCCTGAGGAAATGAACGGGCTGATCGGCGCGCTGGATATGTTGAAGTTCACGCCGGGAAAAGACTTTAACGTCATTGTGGTCAGCTTTGATCCCACGGATACTCCCGCGGAAGCCGCCTCGCAGAAAGCGCTCTACGTCAAACGTTATGGCCGGCCGGGTACGGGAAATGGCTGGCATTTTCTTACCGGTTCTGAAGCGTCGATCGCTGCCCTCACCAAGGCTGTTGGTTTCGGATATGTCAGCGTCCCCGGCCCGGATGGGAAAATCAATCAGTTCGCTCACCCCAGCTCGATTGAGCTGATTACAACCGAGGGCATGATTTCGCAATACTATTTGGGTGTCGAGTACTCCGCCCGCGATATGCGCGCCGGCCTGGTGGAAGCCTCGCATGGCCAGATCGGCACTCCGGTAGATTTGATCTATACCTACTGCTATCACTATGACCCGCACATGGCGAAGAACAGCATGATTGTGGTGCGCATTGTGCAGCTGGGCTGCATGTTGACGGTGCTGGCATTAGGAGCATTTATTTTGATTTCGCTGCGGCAGGAAGCTATGCAGGGTGGCAACGCGGCAGCTACGAAAAAGGCGAACGGGTAAAACATACATGTCGCACATCAGTCCTGTACTTTGGCAGTTCTTAATTCACTGGCTGCAGAACTTTGCGATTTTCCCGCCGGAGGCCTCCACCATCGCTCCGTACGCGGATGCGCTGTACTTTGCGTTGGTGGGGATGACCATTACCGGCGTGGTGCTGGTGATGGCCATGGTCACGTTCTTCTCGCTGCGCTATCGCCAGGAGCGGCATCCGGAGGCGGTCCAGATTGAGGGCTCGACACTGCTGGAAGCGACATGGACGCTGATTCCGCTGGGAATTTTTCTGGTGTTTTTTGTGTGGGGCGCGTTGCTCTATTTCCGCGTATACAATCCTCCGCCAAATTCCATGAACGTCTACGTGGTCGGCAAGCAGTGGATGTGGAAGATCGAGCATCCCGGCGGCCAGCATGAAATTAATGCGCTGCATATTCCCGAAGGCGTGCCCATCCAGGTGACATTGATTTCCCAGGATGTGTTCCACAGCTTTTCCATTCCGGCATTCCGCGTCAAGCGAGAAGCCATTCCGGGCCGCTACACTACCGTCTATTTTGAGGCGACCACGCCGGGAAAATATCACCTGTTTTGCACGCAATACTGCGGCACCGACCATTCTCAGATGATTGGATGGGTGTACGTGATGACGCCGACGGACTACAGCAAGTGGGAAGCCAGCAACACCAGTGGAGCTTCACTGGCGCAGAACGGAGAACGTCTCTTTGCCAGCGTGGGCTGCAATGCGTGCCATAATGACACTGCATCGGCGCGCGGTCCGAATCTCGCCAACGTCTATAACACTCGTATCCGTTTGACCGACGGATCCACCGTGGTTGCGAACGAAGCCTTTATTCGCGAAACCATCTTGAATCCCTCGACCCACGTGCCCGCCGGATATGCCCCGATCATGCCCACCTACCAGGGGCAGATTAGCGAAGACGGACTCATCGATCTGGTGGAATATATCAAGAGCCTGGATTCCAACTACCGCATCCAGCAGACGCTGAACAAATCTCAGATATCATCTGCCCAAGCCTCAACCGAAGGAAAGACGGTCCCAGCACAAGGAGCAGCAAAGCCATGAGCACCATCGTATCGCTACCCGACCAGTCGACAGCGAAGCTGCCGGCGAAAAGCTATCTCAATCAGGAGTATGGGCTGAAGAGCTGGCTGCTGACCGGCGACCATAAGCGGATCGCGATGCTGTACCTGTTTTCGATTACGTTTTTCTTCATCATTGGCGGAGTGCTCGCGGGGTTGATCCGGTTGGAGCTGTTGACCCCACCCAGCGACTTGATGGCGACCGATACCTATAACAAAGTCTTCAGCATGCACGGCATCATCATGGTGTTTCTGTTTTTGGTGCCGTCGGTACCGGCTACCATCGGGAATTTTCTGATTCCTCTAATGGTGGGAGCGAGAGACCTCGCATTTCCCAAAATCAACCTGTTGAGCTGGTATCTCTATTGGATTGGCGGCCTTTTCATCCTCGCTACCATGGTTCTTGGCGGAGTCGATACAGGCTGGACTTTCACAACTCCACTGTCTACCCACTATGTGAATACGCACGTGGTGACTGCGGCGCTGGGAATCTTCATGGCCGGGTTCTCTTCCATTTTTACCGGCCTCAACTTTATCGTCACCATTCACCGTATGCGTTGCCCTGGGATGACGTGGTTTCGCCTGCCGCTCTTCGTCTGGGGCCATTATGCAACTTCAATCATCATGATTCTGGGCACGCCGGTCCTGGCCATCACGCTGGTGCTGGTCGGTTTGGAACGAATATTTAACATTGGAGTGTTCGACCCGACCAAGGGCGGTGATCCACTGCTGTTCCAGCATTTGTTCTGGTTCTATTCCCATCCAGCGGTGTACATCATGATCTTGCCCGGGATGGCCGTCATCTCGGAAGTGATCAGCACGTTTTCTCGAAAACGAGTCTTCGGTTATACCGCCGTGGCGTTCTCCTCGGTTGCCATCGCGGTCTTCGGCTTCCTGGTTTGGGAGCATCACATGTTTATCATGGGCGTCAGCCAATACTCGGCGCTGGTTTTCTCCTTGATGACCATGCTGGTTGCGGTGCCGTCGGCGATCAAGATTTTCAACTGGTCCATGACGCTGTACAAGGGCTCCATCACGTTTGAAACGCCGATGCTCTACGCCTTCGGCTTCATGGGACTATTCACCATCGGCGGCCTGACGGGTATTTTTCTGGCAACGCTTGGCATGGACATTCACCTGACTGAGACATATTTCGTTGTCGCCCATTTCCACTTTGTGATGGTGGGCGGAATGCTGATGGCATACATGGCTGGAGTGCATTTCTGGTGGCCGAAGATGACGGGGCGCATGTATCCCGAAGCCATCTCAAAGACAGCCGCAGTCATCACCTTTATCGGATTCATTGTCACCTTCTTTCCGCAGTTCATCCTGGGCTATCTGGGGATGCCGCGCCGGTACGCGGCGTACCCGGCGGATTTCCAGGTGCTGAATGTCTTCTCGACCGCCGGTGCTTCCATCCTGGGGATTGGCTACCTGCTGCCCTTGCTGTATCTGCCCTGGTCGCTGATCTACGGCAAGATTGCCGGCAACAATCCCTGGCAGGCGACCGGGCTGGAGTGGCAGATTCAATCGCCGCCTTTGACCGAAAATTTCCCAGAGATTCCGATTATGGATCACGAAGCCTACGACTACGAATGGCTGGCAAACAAGACTCACCACGAGGTACAGACCGTTGGATAGCCAATCGATTGCGACAACGCCACAGGAGCTGGATGGTGTAGATCTACCGCACCCGCACGAACATCCCGCTTATATGCGGCACCATTTTGAAGACATTGGCCAGCAGCGAGAAGCCGCCAATTTCGGCATGTGGGTGTTCCTGCTGACCGAAATCATGTTCTTTGGCGGGCTGTTCTGCGCCTACCTCATTTTCCGCAACTGGTACCATCCAGCCTTCGTGGCCGGCAGCAACATGATGAGCATTACCCTGGGCACGACGAATACGGCCGTCCTCATTGCCTCCAGCTTCACCATGGCGATGGCTGTCTACAGCGCTGAAATGCGGCGCAAGGGTCAGTTGGTCCTGTTTCTGGTGCTCACGATCCTGTTGGGTTCCGTGTTTCTGGCGATTAAAGGGGTGGAATGGACGACGGAGTACCAGGAACAGCACGCTCCTGGCATCAACTTCTCGATTCAGGACTTTGTGCATCCGAAAAATCCTAAGGCAATTCCGCTTGCGCCCGACATGGCGGAAAAAACGCAGTTGTTTTTTTTCATGTATTTCGTGATGACCGGAATGCACGCCTTGCACATGATCATCGGAATTGGCATCTTGTTCTTCCTGGTGGCACGAGCTTCGAAAGGCGCCTTCACCGAAGGTCACGTTATGCCGATAGAAAATTTTGGCTTGTATTGGCACTTTGTCGACATCATCTGGATCTTCCTGTTCCCATTGCTCTATTTGATTAGTCGCTACCGATAGCCGGCGACGTGGCTTGCAACGAGAATTGAAACCGCCCGCAATATCGCGGGGAACTATGGAGCACCGAGTATGACCCAGAAGACCAAAGAGACCCATCAGGATTCCGAATTTCACGTCGTAAAGCCACCCGTCTATCTGGCAATATTTTTTTCGTTGCTGGTGTTGACCGCGGCGACCACCGCAATTTCGTACATTGACCTGGGTGTATTCAATGCCGTCATCGCCTTGGCCATCGCGTGCTTGAAGGCGTCCCTGGTCGTGCTGTTTTTCATGCACATTCACTACAGTTCCCGTCTGCTGAAGCTGACCGTAGCCGCGGGACTGTTTACATTTATGCTGCTCATCAGCCTTACCATGACGGACTACATCAGCCGCGCCTGGGGCATGTTCTAAACCCGTCGCGCGCGTCAGACGTCGAATCGAGCCAATGAAAGATGTGGATCAACAGGTCCGGCTGCGTCGCTTTTGGGGAGCGACGATCTTCTCGCTGGGCACGCTGTGGGGATTCTCCAGCGTTATCTACTTCCCGGTCGCCGCATTGACCAGCATTGTCGGCAGTTCCTGGCTGGAAGTTTTTATCATTCTTGCCGGCGGCGCTCTCACCTTCACTGCCTCCATCGTGGCTTTCTATCAGCGACGCATCGCATCGCGATTTCTCATTGCGGGCGGCATCGTTCTGCTCGGTGTCGCAATCGGCGGACAATTTGTTCTCCCGCTCAGTACCCGCGGAATTCCCAACCTACTGCTGTTGTTTCTTTCCGGTGCGGTCGCCATTTCGCTCGGCCTGTTTGGAGCGATCACCGACCGAAAAGGCTGGCCCACTCTCCGCGATCTTCCCTGAGCCGCACCTTTCTTGCTGAGAAGTTTTTGACGGCAATGGAAACCGCAGCCCGCGATCCAGACAAATAAAGTCCTCGAATGGCATGACTGAATCCCGCCGCTTCGTGAGACATCGGATGTCGATGAGTGCATTCGCCTGTTATCGACGAGTGAGATTTGGGATCGCCGGCGATACGGAAACATAAGCGGACTTACCGGTACGAATCCGACTTTCCGATACGACAAGAATGAACCAATGGGAAATTTCCCTAAGGTTTCAGTTGTCATGATAGTCGGATTCCGATATAGTCGCTTTACGACTATGAAGCCGACGAAGCCCGCAGACGCAAAAACACCTCTTTCCACCGCCGGGCAATACATCCTGCTTGCTTTGGCCAACAGGGACCTGCACGGTTACGGAATTGTCCAAGAGATTCTCCAGTTGAGCGAGGGCAGCTACCGAGTTGGACCAGGAACGCTTTATGACAATCTGAAAAAACTGATGAACGCTCGCCTTGTAGTCGACGCGCCGCGCGTCGTGAACAAGGCGAAGGGGGACGACCGGCGCTTCTACCAAATCACGTCGGACGGCCGAAGAGTACTTGCTGCCGAGATTGCGCGGCTGGAGAATCTTGTGGCAGCGCACTCCCGCTTGAAGAGGCCTAAAAACGCATGAGAGCCTTCGCCCGCACCGTCTATGGTCTGATGGTGCGGCTGCATCCTCACGAGTTCCGAATCGAATTCGGCGAAGAAATGCTTTGGATTTTTGATGAACAAATGGACGGCGGGGAGGGTGGAATAGCCCACGCCCTTATGTGCGCGGGACTATTACTCGATGCCCTGCGCTCAGCTTGCATTCAACGTGCGTTGCGCGAGCAGCAACCGGAATCGTTGGGAGGGCTGTTCGAGTATATGACTTCCCGTGATCGTATGATTCACGTCGAACAAGGCGGTTTGCTTGTTTTCTCTTTCGCATTCAACATTTTCTTCATCTTTCTTTGTCTGAAAATGATGTTTTCAAGTCTCTAACGAACGGTTCCACCAGCAAGAACTGCTCCCTCTTCCCGGTTGCCTTAAATCCTCACAACGCGGCGCCGAGAAAGCTCGCCTAGTCAAGAAACCTGTACGGGAGGTTCGCAAATGAAACTACGCAGATCATGTTTTTCTCAGGTTGTAGTCCTCTTCTGCTACATCGGCCTGCTTCGCGGTCAGGGTGCCCCACCGCATACTTTGCGGGACACCTCGTCGCTCGCGGTCCAGATGATTACCGTCGAAAACGGAGTAAAGCTGGAGGTTCTTGACTGGGGAGGGACTGGCCGTCCGCTCGTCTTGCTGGCGGGAAAAGGTTTCACCGCTCACGAGTTCGACCAGTTTGCTCCTACGCTCACACCGAAGTATCACGTTTATGGGATTACTCGCCGCGGGTATGGTAATTCAAGTGTTCCACCGCCTACAGACGCAAATTACTCGGCAGAACGGCTCGGGGATGATGTTCTGGCGGTGATGGAGCAGTTGAAGCTGGCGCGGCCAGTGTTAGTTGGACACTCGTTCGCGGGTGAGGAGCTTAGCTTTATCGGCACACATGCGCCGAACAGGGTGGCAGGCTTGGTCTATCTCGATGCGGGTTACGCTTATTCGTTCTATGACGCTGCGACCGGCGATCTGGCCATCGACTATGACATATTGCGTCGGCAACTCGAAGGGTTTACGGCGCTCGTTCCTATGAAGGAACGTAAGGAGCTCTTGGCGGCTATTGCGGCAACACTGCCGCGATTTGAAAAAGACCTCGCACCTTATGAAACACGGTTCGCTGCTATGCCAGACAATGCGCCTGCACCGGCAGACACGATGGCAAATAGGGTGGATGTCGCCATTTTTCGCGGTGAGCAAAAGTTCGGTCAGGTTAAATGTCCGGTCTTGGCAATTTATGCGGACCCACACTCATTTGGAGATCGGTTCAAAGATCATCCGGCCGCGTTGAAAGCAGCTCAGGACAAAGATCGGGCCGAAACATCGGCGCAGGCCGATGCCTTCAGCCGTGGCAATCCACAGGCCGTTGTAATCAGGATCCCGAACGCAGATCACTTCATCTTTCGATCCAACGGGGCTGAGGTAAGAAAAGCGATCGATGACTTCATCGGCACCTTGCCGCAATAGCCTTCGTGTCGCGGCCTCGGCCTATTGTTTCCTGTTCGGATTTAACATAGCGGCGCAACCTTGCGCGACGGATTTCCGTGTGCAGGCAAAGTTTTGGTATTGCTCTGCACGAGGGATCCCGAAAAACGGGCTTATCGTCAGTACTGCCCTCGATGGACCCTAAATCGCCACCCCGCGCTATTTTCATCCACTCCACGAACCGATTAGGATGGAACGTTGGAATCTTTCTGAACGATGGAGTCCGCGACATGACCACCAGGATCGCCGCCCGCCCGCAACTGGCGCACTTAACCGCCCAGCTCGACGAGCTCAAGCAAAAAGGAACCTACTTCCACCTGCGCATACTGGAAGATCAGCAGGAACCGGTCTGCACCTATGACGGCAAGCGGGTCATCAATCTCGCCTCCAACAATTACCTCGGCCTCACCGCCCATCCCAAACTCCGCGAAGCCGCAATCGACGCCACGCGCAAGTATGGCGTCGGCTCGGGAGCCGTGCGTACTATCGCCGGCACCATGCGTATCCACATGGAGCTGGAAGAGAAAATCGCGCGCTTCAAGAATGTCGAAGCCTGCGTGGTGTTTCAGTCTGGATTTACCGCCAACGCTGGCACCGTCTCCGCCATCCTCGGCAAGGATGACTTCATCATTTCCGACGAATTGAATCACGCCAGCATTATCGATGGCGCGCGCCTCTCCCGCGCCAAAGTAAAAGTCTTTCGTCATCGCGACACCGCGCATGCCGAAGAGTTATTGCAGGAAGTTCAAAAAGAGCCCGGTCACAAGCTGCTCATCACGGACGGCGTTTTTTCCATGGATGGCGACATCGGCCCCGTCGACAAGCTCTGCGATCTGGCCGACAAATACGGCGCCATCATGATGGTCGACGATGCGCATGCCTCCGGCGTCCTTGGCCGCAACGGTCGCGGCAGTGTAGACCACTTCAATTGCCACGGGAGAGTCGATGTCCAGGTGGGAACGCTGTCAAAAGCCATCGGCGCATTAGGCGGATACGTTTGCGGCACGCGCGATCTGATTGATTATCTCTATCACCGCGCGCGTCCATTTTTGTTTTCCACGTCGCACCCACCGTCCGTCGCTGCCACTTGCATCGCTGCGTTCGACATTCTGGAGAACGAGCCGGAGCGGATCGAGCGTTTGTGGGACAACACGCGCTACTTCAAAAAGCAACTGGCGGCTGCCGGCTTCAATATCGGCGGCGTGAACACCCCCGCGAGTGAGACGCCCATCACCCCCATCATCCTGGGTGAAGGTCGAGTTGCCATGGAATTTTCCCGCAAGCTGTTCGACGCGGGTGTGATGGCGACCGGCATCGCATTCCCAACCGTTCCGGAAGGCAAGGCGCGAATCCGCACCATCATGACCAGCGAACACACGCGTGCCCAACTGGATCAGGCGCTGGAAACCATGGCTCGCATCGGAAAGCAGATGGCGATCCTCCAGTAACTGTGCGCTCGGCGACCAGACAACTTTCGCGCGCCCTCTTCATGCTGCGCTTGTAGCAACCCGACTGCATCACCACAGCAATTTCAGCGCGAATTGAATCTGGCGCGACGTTGTCGAGGTACTGGTGATCACGCCTGCAGTCGGCGAGACCCCGGAAGGCGTGAATACCACAGTGTTTGGTGTGTTGAAATTCGCCCGGTCCAGGACGTTGAACAGCTCCGCTCGAAACTCAGTCGACACTCGCCCGCGAATCGGCGTCGTCTTCAGAAACGACAAATCCCATGTCGCCAGTCCAGGTCCGGTCAATGTGTCTCTTCCAAGGTTTCCGTAGAAGCCGCTTCCATTGGGCGGCGCCAGGAACGCGTCGGGATTGAACCACTGTTTCGGGGTACCAAGAATAACCCGCCCGGAAAACAACGGATTGACAAAAGGCCTCACCGGATTTTTTGTGTCTCCATTGTTCGACGGGTTGTAGCTCAACTGTGGCGTAAATGGGAATCCCGACTGCAAGGTCACAATCGAATTCGCTGTCCAACCGCCGACGAGGAAATTCTGAATTCCAAAAGCACTCCTCAAGTACCGTTTGCCATATCCGAAGGGCAGATCGTACGTCGCGCTGATGACTCCAATGTTTCTCACGTCATACGTCGCAGGACCGTGATCGGCTCGCAGATCGAATGGGTTCGACACCAGGCCAGGTGCGTTGCCGGCCGCTGTGGCGTTCAGCGAATCGCCATCATCCAGCGCCTTCGACCATGTATATACGCCGCGCAGCGCAAGCCCGTGACTGTATCGATGGGTTACATCGACCTGCAGCGCGTTGTAGGAACTGGTCCCAACCGAAAACCACGCCCACGCAGCACCCAGCGCTGGGTTCGCCGACGGCGTTCCAGCAGGAATGTAGTAAGACCCCGCCGGCACGGTTGCACCCGCCAGCGGTGCCGGAAAGTTCGCCGGATAGTTCGTCGGGCAGGGCGCCCCCGGACACACGTTTGGCGTCGGTTCATTGTCGTCCAGACTGAGGATCTGGTGATAGCCATGCGAACCAACATAGCCCACTCGCAGAACCGTGTTTGCGGAGAGTTCCTGTTCAATCCCCAGGCTGTAGGAGATTAAAGTCGGCGTTTTCATATCCGGCTGCACACCCGCCGGCGATACCTTGGCTTTTGCGGGTACCGGAGATGTTGGCAAAGGCAGCTCGGAAACAGGCAGCGCGGAAATACCATAGGTCGGATTGAACGGTGCGTTCTGATCCATCCGGTATCCCAGCGCGTCCTGCAGATCGTTGTACATTCCAAAGCCGGCTCGCAGAACGGTTCCATAGCCGAACGGAGTCCATGCCAGGCCGATTCTCGGCTGCGGCAGAAATTTCGCGTTGTTCACAGTGAAAGCGGAATCTGCAATCCTCGGCTGGGTTTGAATCACGTTATTCACGAACACGAAGTTGGCAGCGCGGCCGTGCGCTTCATTCCAGCCAGTCGTGAATTCATCGCGAAACCCCAGCGAGACCGTCAACTTTGGCGTCACTCGAATCACATCCTGGGCGTACAGCGCTCCCAGCCATGAACGCCAATTCATTTCCGTCGGCGTCGGATCGTACACGAATGTTCCGACTGTTCCAGTCAGAAATTGCTGCAACCCTGTAAAGCTGGCTTGGCCAAACTGGCTCAGTGCCAGCTCCTCGTTGGATTGCAACCGTTGGAACCATCCGCCAAAAGTGAATTGATGTTGCCCTTTGGTCCAGGTGACGTGGTCCTCGTAGGTGAACAGGTTCCGCGTGATATGAAGGTTGCTGCCATTGTTACTTCCTGCCAGACTCAACTGCGCCGCAGGATTCGATGCCGCGCTGCCGCCTACTACCACGGCACCGACAGGATGGCCGCCCACAAATCCGGGCAAGTCCGCCGCGGGAGTTCCTGGCGAGGGTTCGCCGGTAAAGAAATAGCTGGCGCGCGTAAATCCAACACGCGCGGTGTTCAGCAGCGTCGGCGTAAACACGTGAATTTCGTCGAGGCTTAGGACTTGCTCGCGCAGTCCTTCCAGGTCCGTGCTGTATAGATTGGTGCTGGTGGGTGTCACGTCGGCGCTGTCGTCGATCGTGTAAACCGAACTGAAGGTGTCACTCTGGGAGAATGTGCGATCCAGCCGGACCGTACCAAAGTCATCCCGAATGGTTTGCAGCGGACTGTTGTAGGCTGTGGCAATACCGCCGTAATCGGGAGCATTCGGAGTTGGCGTCGGCCACAGAGCAAACAGCGGCGCCACTCCGGGAGCGACGCCGACGTCGACCAGGCCAGAAGGCGGACACGGGTTCGGCGCTGGAGTCACCAGCTTGCACGGCAAGTATCCAAGGCGCGCATTCGCATCTGGAACCAGGTCCACTCCCGACTGATGCAAGTGTTGCCGCAGGCCTTCATAATTGCCGAAGAGAAATGTTTTGTTCCTTTGGATCGGCCCTCCCAGCGCGCCCCCGAATTGGTTGCGTTGGAATGGCGGCGCCGATCCTTGATCGAAATAATTGGGCGCATCGAAGTCGTTGTTCCGCAGAAATTCGTACACGCTTCCATGCACTTGATTCGTCCCCGAGCGCGTGACGATCAGCACCTGGGCCCCGGGTCTCTTGCCGTACTCCGCGCCGTAGGAGTCACGCAGCACATTGAACTCGCGCACAGCGTCCACGCCGAGCAGCTCCTGGCTCACGCCTCCGGGCTGCATGTTATTCTCGGCTGCGCCAGAAAATTCCACTCCATTCAGCAGGAACAGATTTTGCTGCGGCCGATTGCCGGAAACTGCAAAGTTGTTGCCCACTGTGGAATTGGATACCCCGACCCCGCCCGTCTTCTCCGATGTGAAATTGACGATGCCGGGATTCAGTGTCAGCAGCTCGTCATAGCTGCGGCCATTCAGCGGCAGATTCTGGATCTGACGTTCGCCGACTAATCCGGAAATATCTCCCGTGTTGACATTCACCAGCGGAGCGTCTGCGTGAACCAGCACTTGCTGATTGACGTTACCCACCCGTAATTGGATATTGACTGCCGCAGCCTGGTTCACCGCCAGATGAATGCCGGCTCGAATGGCCTCGGTGAATCCGGGTTTCTTGACGCTAACCTCGTATTCACCCACGGCTAGGGCAGGAATCTGGTAGCGGCCATTGGCACTCGTGACGTCGCTGCGAATCGCTTCCGTGTTCACGTTGCGCACTGTGACCATCGCAGAAGTCACAGCTGCGCCCGACGGATCGGTGATCGTCCCGGAGAGGGATGCCGTCATTTGAGCGTGACCAGGAGTCGCACAAATCAGCACCAGCATCAGCAGGCTGAGGGCTTGAAACATCCACGCCGGAACACCCCCGGTTTTTTCAAGCGCGACATCCGGCGAGACAGGCTCCATGACAGTTCTCCTTTGGCGGTAAAGATGGGAAGCGAGATGTTATGGGATTCAAAACGCGATAGATGCTGAAACGATACGAATAGATGCACAAAAATCGATTATAACAATACGAATTAGCACGAATCCCCTGGGTTTGTGAAACTGGCTGGATCGCAATCACGACTCAACATAACGGCGCGGCAGAATGTCGACGCCCGCATAACCCAAGAGTCATTGGCGCGCGGCCAGATTGTCGTCGCCCTGAGTTTGAAACTGGGTGGGAGTGGTTCTGCCGCGATTTAGCGGCGCGGTGACGAAGGCTCGTTGCGAGCATCGTGAACGATGCGGCCTTCGCTGATTGTCATTTGGATGCGTCCCGGCAACTTCGATCCGTCAAACGGGGAATTCCTCGACTTCGATTTCGATTCGCTCACGTGGAATTGCCAGTCATCGTTCGGCCGGAATAAAACGACATCGGCAAATGAACCTACGGCAAGCGATCCGCGATCTTTTAAATGCAGCACCTGTGCCGGCTGGCTGGTCAACAGAGCCAGCACGCGCATCAGCGGCATGCGATGCTGCCGATGCAGCACCAGCAAAGATAATCCAAGCGCCGTTTCCAGTCCAATGATGCCGTTCGGCGCGCGTTCAAATTCCTGCTCTTTTTCATGCAGGGCGTGCGGAGCATGGTCAGTGGCAATGGCATCCACAGTTCCGTCCATGATGCCGCTGATCAGCGCTGCGCGATCTTCTTCGCTGCGCAATGGCGGATTCATTTTCGCATCCGTGTTGTAGTCGCCGATGGCTGCCTGCGTCAGCGCAAAATGATGCGGCGCTACTTCGCAGGTGACATGCAGTCCGCTGCGTTTGGCACGACGCACGGCCTCCAGCGCTTTCGCCGTGGACAGATGCGCCACGTGCAAATGCGCACGAGTGGAAGGATCGCCTTTGCGAAGGCGCGACAACAACTCAATGTCGCGTTCCACAATGCCGCTCTCAGCATCGACCGACATGCCGCGCAATCCCAGGCGAAACGAAAGCGCGCCGGCGTTCATACTTGCTCCCTGCGTGATCCGCGTGTCCTCGGCATGTTGAATCACCGGCAGTCCGACACGCGCCGCCTGCGCAAGCGACTCAAACATGATGTTGTCTTCCAGGATCGGCTTCCCGTCGTCAGATATGGCGACTGCACCCGCGGCCTGCAGCGCTTTGTAATCGGCCACCGCTTCGCCGCGACTTCCGAGCGTGGCCGCTGCAATGGGAAAAACTCGCACTGCTGCTTTTCGATCCGCCGACTGCATCCAGCGAGTGGTCTCTGGCGAATCGTTTACGGGCGATGTATTCGGCATCGCGCACACGCTGGTAAATCCGCCCGCCGCCGCAGCCTGCGTGCCGCTTTCAATCGTCTCTTTATACGCTTGCCCGGGCTCGCGCAGATGCACGTGGATGTCGACCAGACCGGGTGAAACGACCATGCCGGTTGCATTGACGATCGTCGCCTTTTCCTTTTTGGCCAACGCCGTCAGCTTGCCGGGAGTTTCCACGGCGGCGACACGCCCATCGCGCACGTACAGATCTCGTCTTTCATCCGTTCCAGTGGACGGATCGACAAGGTGGCCGCCCTGAATCAACATTGCTGTCATCGATTCTTACTCGATTCGTCATTTCTTTTGGGATGTGCATCCAACGCGCGCGCCAGCAGTGCCATGCGGACGATCGAGCCGTGATACACCTGTTCCGCAATCACTGAGTTCGGCCCATCCGCGATTTCGCTGGTGACTTCCAGCCCGCGAATCACCGGTCCGGGATGAAGAATGATCGCTTCTGGCGCCAGCGCCGCTAATCGCTGATTATGTAACTGATACTGTTCTATATAGTCTTCCAGGTCGATTTCGAGGCCGGCCAGCCGTTCTTTTTGAATGCGCAGCATCATCACCACATTCGATTGCTGCAGCGCGCGATCGAAATTCCGCTCGATCTCCACTCCCGGTCCGATGCCTGCTGCATATTCCGGTAGCAGGCTCTCGGGTCCGCAGAAAATGACTCGCGCGCCCAGCCTGGGCAGCAGCAATGCGTTGGAGCGGGCCACACGACTGTGCAGAATGTCGCCCACAATTGTGACCGTAACTCCCTGTAAGGTGCGTTCGTGGATCAAATGATTTCGCTTGCCCGCCGCTCGCGCGCTCTTCGGCAAGTGAGCCAGAATCGTTCGCAAATCCAGCAGTGCCTGCGACGGATGTTCGTGGCTCCCGTCGCCTGCGTTCAGAACCGGCAAGCCGGTGAAGTGTGCCAGCACGTACGGTGCACCGGAATTCAGGTGCCGCAGAATAATGCATTCCGCTCCCAGCGAGCGCAGCGTAATTCCGGTGTCCTTGAGCGATTCACCTTTTTCAATGCTGGAAGATAGCGAACTTACCAGCGTCGTATCGGCGCCGAGAGATTTTGCAGCCAGTTCAAACGACGTGCGGGTCCGCGTGCTCGACTCGTAAAACAACAGCGCCACACGACGCTTGGCATAGCGTTGCGCGCGACGCGAAGCCGGCATCATTTCCAGTTCCGCAGCTTCCGTCAGGATGCGATCAACATCTTCCAGCGTGAAGTGGGTCACTGAGATGGAGGAACCCGGATGAACGTACCCCAGAGGAACCGTCGCGTGGAATTTCGGCACCGCAATCTTGCTCCCCGGCGCGATTGTCGGAGAAATCTCAAGCGCTACAAGAAGGTGTTTCGAAGAAGAATGGCTGTTGCTCGCTCCGTTGCCAGGGGTCCTGGCCGTGGGCGCTTTTGCTTTCGCTTTACTTGTCGCCGTCTTCCGTTTAATTGGCATACTTCCGTTCAACATCATCCCACTGCGACGGCAAAAAGGGGCCACGCAGGGTTCATCCGTCGACTCTTTCCATTAGCAGGACCTGCTCGCTGTCATCAACCTCGTCCAGCTTCACTTCGATAATTTCGCGGTCTGTGGTCTGGATTGTGCGTCCGACAAAGCTTGCCTCGATCGGCAGCTCGCGATGTCCGCGGTCGATTAACGCCAGCAACCGCACGCGTTTCGGGCGGCCATGATCGATCAGCGCATCTAGCGCAGCACGAACTGTTCGGCCGGTATACAGCACATCGTCCACCAACACCACATCGCGACCCGTGACATCGAATCCGAGGGCGCCGGGATTGACCACCGGACGAGGTCCGCGGGTGGTCAGGTCGTCGCGGTAGAAACTGATATCGAGCGTTCCCACATCGATCGGTTTATTCTCGATCGTCTCCAGCAGCTTCGCCAGTCGCTTCGCCAGCGGAACACCACGCCGATGAATTCCGACCAGAGTCAGGGCGTCGGTCCCATTATTTTTCTCGACGATTTCATGCGCCAGCCGCACCAGGGTGCGCTCAATCTCCGACGAAGACATCAGGCGGGACTTTTCCCGCAGCAACGGGATGGATTGCATGTCTTTGGCACTCATTTTCATGTTCTCCGCTTGATCATACGAGTCCGATTCCCGACGCACAAGCGCAACCATCACTCGGCTTAGGAAAATTTTCCTGAGGCGCTTCTTTTTTCAGAATTGCCGCAGAATCAAAGTTTTCATCCGCACTACATCCACTGCGCGATCTGGGCCGTACTACCGGTGCAGACCAACTGCGACGCAACAGTTGAAAGGAAGATAGAAGCGATGAAGAAAAATGTACTTACCCTACTTGTGGCATTGACGTTCAGCTGTATGGGCGTCCATGCGAACGCGCAAAAAGATCCTATGGTCGGCGGCGCTGCCATGTACCCGACGAAAAACATTGTCGAGAACGCAGTCAACTCCAAGGATCACACCACACTGGTCGCAGCCGTCAAAGCCGCCGGCCTGGTCGGCACGCTGGAAGGTCCTGGGCCGTTCACCGTCTTCGCCCCAACCAACGAAGCCTTTGCCGCGCTGCCTGCGGGCACCGTCGACAACCTGCTAAAGCCGGAAAATAAGCCGACGCTGGTGAAAATTCTCACGTACCACGTGGTGCCTGGCAGACTCACCACCAGGGATCTGAAGAAAATGATCAAGAAGGGTGACGGCAAGGCCGGGCTCAAGACAGTGGAAGGCGGCACGCTCACCGTAAGCATGAAGGATGGCAAGTACATGTTGACAGATGAAAAAGGTGGCACGGCGATGATTACCATTCCGAATGTCATCCAGTCTAACGGGGTGATACAGGTGATCAACGCGGTGTTGATGCCGAACTAACTCACCCACTCACCCATTCTCTCTTGTGTGCAATTGAAAAGGCGTCCCCCCAGCGGACGCCTTTTCTGCCTTCAAAAATTCTTGATGGCCGCCCCGGTCTTCGGTGTAGGATGCGAAGTTATAACGTCGCATTCGCATGGAGGCTACTGTGATGGTTCGCATTCTGAAGCGTCCAATTTTCGCTGTTTCCGCGATCCTGATCGTCGCGATGTTTTCCACGCCGATAGCTGCGAAATCGCATGACTATCCAATGCGGTTGCAGGTAATCCACTCGCGTTGGCATGGCCGCCATGGATGGATCGAGGGTTTTGGCCACGGCAACCTGATGACCGGGCAGCCCGGAGCGCCCCCTAAACAAGGGATGGATTTCGAATATTCATGCAGCACCCCGGTTCGCCATACTTTCGCGCCGGACACCTATCCGGCACGCTACGGCAAGAACAATCTGGAGGTGGTCGTGCTGCTGCCGGAAATGGGCAGCACCAACCAGAAGGAATGCACCCTGAAAATCGAGATGAAGGATTTTGTATACCAGGGTGGTCGAGGCGGCACATTATGGTCTGTGCCGTTGGCTGGCGGACAGCCAACCCAGATTCAGGAAGATGGCGGCACTGGCGGAAATGATCAGTAGCTGTGCTGACTCGATCTGGCAACCTATGCTGCGATTTTCATGGCCGGTTTCGGCGGCGGAGGAAGAGGGATGGAAATCCGTGACGCGGTTGAATCCGACTTCGACGAAATCACCGCAATCTACAACGAGGTTCTCACCCATTCCACCGCGATCTACAGCGATCGCCCGACGACTGTGGAAGAGAGACTGGCGTGGTGGCGAGCGCGACAGCTGCAGGGGTTTCCTGTGCTCGTTGCCACTGAGGGCGCTGCGGTCAAGGGATTTTCGACCTTCGGAGATTTTCGTTCCTGGCCCGGCTATCGATTCACAGTGGAAGGAACCATCCACATTCATGCTTCCGCACGTGGCCAGGGGATTGGAAAAGCTTTGCTGGCCGAGCTGTTTCGCCGAGCCACAGCCCTGGGCAAACACACGATGATCGCGGGAGTGGACTCCGAGAATCATGCATCGATCCAGTTTTTACAGCGCGCAGGATTTGTACAGGTCGCACACCTGCGCGAGGTGGGTTACAAGTTCGGCCGATATCTTGACCTGATTTTTCTGCAGTATTGGCTGACGCCGGCAACCCGCGAGGCACCCAATCGGAATCCTGCATGAAGAAGGCTGCAGCCTCGTTCACGCTTACCTGGTGGCTGCAATTGGAACTGCCTTCACGCTACTGCTGTCCGCCGCCGGGCGCCCCGCCACCGCTGGCACCACCACCCTGTCCGCCCAGGCTCCAGGAAGCCGAGAACAGATTTTGTCCTGCTGACGGCGAGGCGCTCAGGATTGGTTCCACGCCGGCGAGCAAAGTACATGCGGTCAGCGAACCGGGTGCGCCCTGGGTCGCGACAATCATCACCGCGTCGCCGCGATGCAGTTCCGACAACTGAATCACGGGAGTGCGCTGCAACATCTGCGAGATGTCCCCGCGGTGTCCAGCACCCGGTTCGGTCGATACCTGACTCGCACCGGGCTGAGTCGACGCAGATGGCATTGCCGCTGCGGACGGATGGCCTGTGCCTCCAGCGTGTGCATAGCCGCCCTGCCCCTCATGGCCTGCCGAACTTGCCTTCAGGCGAGCCGCAATTGCTTGTGCCATTGTCGGACTGAGCTTATGCAATTGAGAATCCGCGTTCAGATGAACGACCACCGGCTTTTTCGTTTTGAAGTCTTTCACCGTCAGCGTGTTCGCAGCCGCATCCGTAGACTCCACCGAACCGGCAATATTGCGGAAGCTGCCGGCAACAATTTCTTCCGCCTGCATTTGAGTGCCGTCCGCGCTTCGATCTCCCCGGGCACGAAGCTGGTCGCCGGGTTGGATTTGATCTAGAGCGGAAACCTTCGTATCGCTGAACTTGATGGAGCCCGGTGCATACATCCGGATCACCGTCTTGGGAGTGGTGTGGATTGTCACCGTCGTGTTCAGGTGAGCAATTGTCACCGTGCCGGCCGCCGCATCCACAGATTTCACAATTCCGCCCATCCCGCGCCGCTGCCAGTCCAGCTCTTCAGCCAGGTGCTCCTTGGCAATGTCGGCCTCCCGCATGGCAATCACCAGGGTTGCGGTCGGACCTGATCCATCGGCAGCGGGCCTCACTGCGACTAACACGCGATCGCCAGTGTTCAAATCTGTCAGGGGAATTGGTTTCGCGCCGGCAATCGTTTTTGCCCCCGGCGTCGTTTCCAGAATGCGTGCTGAGTCGGCGACCGTCACCGTGGTCGGTGCTCCAGAATCCGGCTTCACGGTCAGCGATTGACCCTTCACTGAAACCACCGACCCAACCAGGCGGCTCATGGTTGCAGGTTGGGTGCTGCTCTGTTGCGCCAGCAGGCTGCAAGCGGTTGGCAGCACGACGCCAGTCATTCCGCCGAGCAGGACAAGTGAGCCGAAGAACCGGAGTGAGCCCATGGAAAACCTTTCTCCTTGCATGTCACAGGAGCATCCTGCGCACGCCGTTCTGTTTCTATAGAAGGTGACGTTCGATCCGCGCGAAGGTTTCACGAATCGAGCACATACTATACCCTTTTTGGATCAGTCGGCTATTCCCGCCCAGAGAGACAGCGGTTGCGACATCTGGCGTGGCTGAAGCGGGTCAACGGAACTTTGTGCTCGATAGGGGCGTACTTCAATCCAGACAGGTTTCGATTGGAGCAAAGACAATGACCTTGCCAACTCGACGGATGTTTCCAACATCAAGGATAATTCTGGCCGCAGCCATTCTCGCCGCGCTTAGCACCGCCTGCGTGGCTCAGAATTCAGATGCGAAAAAGGATTCAGACTTCAATCTGGCGCTCCACGCCAACACCCACGTCACCGCTGCGGACATCGGCCTGCTGGAATATCCGGGCGCCGCGCCCTATAAAAATCCAAACGACAAAGATTCCGACTCCGCGGTCGACCTGGGATTCAGCTTCGGCAACATACATTTCATGGTGAAAGCCGCCAGCTACGTCACCCCCGATTCGCCGGCGCAGATCCTGGCCTTCTATCGCAAGCCGCTGTCGCATTATGGTCAGGTTCTGGAGTGCGATCATGGGAAACCGGTTGGCTCGCTGACCGTGACTCGCACCGGATTAACCTGCAGCGATGACGCTGGCATCAACTCCGACTCCAAAGGCGACTCCTCCAGTGGCCACGAACTGCGCGCCGGCCGACCCACCCGCTACCGGCTCGTCGGGATTGATGAGTCGCATTCCGGATCTACGCGATTCGGGATCGCCTACATCGAAATGCCTAAAGATAGCGACGGAAATAACCAGACCAACTAGCTTCGCTCGCCTATGATGGAGAAGATTCCGTACAAGGCGAGGATGACCCGAGACAGCCGAGATCGAGTTGCCATTCTGGCGCGTGAGCTGGGAAGCGCCGCTAGCTTTGCACGCGGAGAAATCTCCTCGTGATCCGGCGATGGCTCGGTTGGCTGCTTCGATATTTTCCCGTCCTGGTCGCTGCCGTTTTGCTGCTGTACATCGGAGATTGGGCGGTATTTGAGGTTCGTCTCGCACACGGCACTGCCTACAGCACCGTTGAAGTCAATGAGTTCCTCGCTACCGCCCTAAAAGGGCAAAAGACGGAATATGATCTGATGGGAACCACTCAGGAAACATGCAGCCGCTCGATTTTTCCACAGAAGTGGAACCCTCCATGTTGGTGGCTCAAGAGACACTCGTCCAAGTGGGAATAGCCGCGCAATTGTTTTCTTCAGGTTACAAATCCACTTGCTTCGCCCCGACCACATTCAGGCGCAACTCCCGCCCTCGGTGGGCGTCTAACTAGATATTGTCTCCGCGGTGGGCGTGTCATGATGCATCTTCCAAAACTTGAACGCCGTCCTGAACTGGACGCCCTTCGTGGGCTCTTCCTGGTCTGGATGACGCTGACGCATCTTCCCACCCGCTTCAGCGACTTCGTCAATCAGCCCATCGGCTACGTCACCTCGGCGGAAGGATTCGTGTTCCTCTCCGCGCTGCTGGTCGGGCGGCTTTATGTCCGCGAGCTGTTGCAGGACGAGCACGGGGTTCGACGCAAGTTATGGAAGCGCTCGCTGAAAATCTACGGCTATCACCTGCTTCTGTTGAGCTTTGCTTTTACTGTGGCCGCAGCGGTCGCTGTCCACACCCACAAAGCAGCGTTGACCAATCTTCTCGACTTTTATCTGGCGCATCCAGCGGTGGCGATTGCAGGCTCCATCCTGCTGATTTATTGCCCGCCGCTGCTCGACATCCTGCCCATGTATGTCACCTTTCTTTTCTTCACGCCGTTGCTGCTTTCCGCGTCGTGGCGTTATGGATGGAAAAAGATTTTGGCAGCCAGCGGTGCGGTTTGGTTGCTGGCTCAATTTGGCCTGCGAGATTTGGCGCATAACGCCATCGTCAGCGTGACGCATCTGCGAATTCCGCTGCAGGAAACGGGAGCCTTCAACCTGTTTGCCTGGCAGGCAGTATGGATTGCAGGCTTGTGGCTGGGCTCGAAGTCGGCGGTCGGCGGGATTCCTCTGCGGAAAATCCCCAGTTGGGGCGCAATCGTCGCCGCTGCCGTGTGCCTGTTCTTCGTCGGCGTGCGGCATAGCTGGCTGGGCCCTCACCTGACGCAACAGGCGCTGGGGATGTGGCTGGACAAATGGCAGATCGGCCCGCTGCGTGTTCTCAACCTGGTGTCTTTCATGGTCGTTTTTTACTGGCTGCGGAAATACCTTTTGCGTGCGGTCGCCATTGAGCCGTTTCTGACTCTGGGCAAAGCCTCGCTGCACGTCTATTGCGCGCACTTATTCTTCGTCTTCGCAGGGCTGGCGTTGCTGTATGGGGAAGTCGAGCAACTCCACGGCATGATGGCGATTTCGCTGGTCGCGGTCACCTTTGCCGTGCTGATCCTGGTGGCGTTAAACGAAGCCAGAAAGCGTCGTCGAACCCGCGAAGCAAAATTGCGGCAACAAAATGAGGCGGGCTCCATTCCTGCCCGAGAAGCCGCCTAGAAGCTGTCTCATAAACTCGAAATCGCTCGATACGTCGGGTGTGAGACCCGCAATCAAAGCGGGTCTCAGGTCGTCGGCCGAAGTCTCGATGCTATATATGAGACAGCTTCTAACCATCCTTCTTTTTCTGCTGCGCGGCACGCCGCTGTTTCACCCAACCCGGCTTCACCGTCTGCCGGGAACGGCCAAGCGCCAGCGCCCCAGCCGGTACTGGCTCCGTAATGCAGGAGGCTGCGGCAACATAGCTGTCGTCTTCCAGCGAGACCGGCGCGACCAGCGTGGAATTGCTGCCCACAAAGACACGATCTCCAATTTGCGTGGGGTGTTTATTGACGCCGTCGTAATTGCACGTGATCACGCCCGCGCCAATGTTGCAGCCGGACCCGATGGAAACGTCGCCGAGATAAGTGAGGTGATTCGCCTTGGATTTCTCACCCAGCCGCGCATTCTTTGTTTCGACAAAATTGCCGACGTGAGCCTCGAGCCCAATCTGGCTGCCGGGACGCAAATGCGCATAGGGGCCGATGAAGGCTCCATCGCTGATGGTCGCTTCGTCCAGCACGCAACCGTTGCGAATCAGCACGCCGTTGCCAATCTTCGAATCCTGGATCACGGAGTAGGAACGAATCCGGCAATCCTCGCCAACCTGGGTTTTGCCGAGCAACTGCACAAACGGTTCCAGAATCGTGTCCGGTCCCACAGTGACCGCCGCATCAATCACACAGGTTTCCGGCCGATGAATGGTGACCCCCTGCGCCATCAACTGGCGAGCAGCCTGCATGCGTAACGCGCCTTCCAGCTCCATCATTTCGGCAATCGTGTTCGCGCCCAGCACTTCCGTTGCGTCGGCGATCTCGTACGCCACAACGCGCTCGCCGGCCGCGCGCAGAATGGCCGCCATGTCGGTCAGGTAATACTCCCCGTGAGCATTGTTGGACTGCAGCGCACCAATATGGCGGTAGAGTGTGTCGATATGAAATACGTAAATGCCGGAGTTGATTTCTCCAATATGCTGCTGGTCGCCGATTAACGCTTTCTGTTCGACGATCGCGGCAACCTCTGGGCTGGTCGGCGATACGCGAACGACGCGGCCATATCCAAAAGGATTTTCCGGGCGCGTGGTCAGAATCGTCATCGCTGCCTTTTGCATTTGATGAAAATTCCGTAATTGCTCGATCGTTTCCGGCCGAATCAAGGGGACATCACCGGAAAGCACCAGCAGGTCGCCCATCCCACAGACGGAATCCGCCAGGCACTGCACCGCATGGCCGGTGCCTAATTGCTGCGTTTGCAGCACAAAATGCGCACCTGCGGCGGCCGTGGTACGCTCCACCTCTTCTGCCTGGTGGCCCACCACGATGAACACCTGATCCGGCGAGGTGACCTTCAGCACGGCATCCAGCACATGCTGCAACAACGGTTTTCCGGCGATCGAGTGCAGCACCTTGGCGCGTTTCGACTTGAGCCGCGTACCTTTTCCGGCGGCAAGAATGGCTGTGGCGAACGGTTGAGATTCCATAACGTACCCATCGTCTCACAGCTACAAGATCAAAATTCAGGATCGGCATGCAAACCCACCTGTGGCCGACCCAGCCGCTCGGGTGTACGCTGTGGCAAAGGCTCGACGGTTCCGCGATTGACCTGCCCCGCAACAGGCAAAAATCAGGCCACGGAGCGGTCTGCGATCCAGGTTTCGCACAGGAGTGAAGAATGCATCCACGGCTTCATATTGGTTTTCGGGCGTTGTCCGGTTTACTCATGTTGAGTGTCGTCTGCGCCGTAGGATGTAACGGTTGCGGCTCCAGCAGTAATTCCGCCAGTACCACCGGGTCCACCGGAACCACTGGCACGACCGGAACAACGGGCACCACCGGCACAACCGGGACAACGGGCACCACAGGGACGACGGGAACCACGGGCACAACCAGCAGCGGCGTGCAGGTGCTCACGTATCACAATGACAATACCCGCGAAGGCCAAAATACCCAGGAAACAATCTTGACGCCGGCGAACGTCACCTCAGCCACGTTCGGCAAAGTTGGGTTCGATTCGACAGACGGCAAGGTGGATGCTGAGCCCCTGTATGTTCCCGGAGTGACAATTGGCGGCGCGACCCATAACGTCCTGTATGTCGTCACGGAGAACGATTCTGCCTACGCCTTTGACGCTGACTCAGGCGCAGCTCTATGGCATGTCTCTACCCTGGGGACCGGCGAGGTCGCAAGCGATAACAGGGGATGCGGTCAGGTGACGCCGGAGATCGGCATGACCTCGACGCCCGTCATCGACCCCAAGGCAGGTGCGCACGGCACCATCTACATGGTTGCGGCCAGCAAGGATAGCAGCGGCAACTACCATCAACGCCTGCACGCGCTCGACCTCACTACTGGAGCGGAGCAGTCCGGCAGCCCGGTCACCATATCGGCCACCTATCCCAGCACCGGACCGGAGAGCTCCAACGGCCAGGTGGTCTTCGATCCCAAACAATATAACGAACGCGCCGGACTTCTACTGCTGAACGGCGTGGTGTATCTCGGTTGGTCATCCCACTGCGACGACGAACCCTACACGGGTTGGCTGATGGGATACAACGAGAATTCCCTGGCGCAAACCAGCGTGTTGAATTTGACGCCCAATGGCTCGGAGGGCTCCATCTGGCAATCGGGCGCGGGTATGGCGGCAGACTCGTCAGGCAACATTTATTTCCTCGATGCGAACGGAAGCTTTGGCACCACGTTGAACGCCAGCGGAATGCCCGCGAATGGCGATTACGGCAATGCGTTCATGAAGGTCTCTACCAGCGGCAACAAGCTGACCCCCGCGGATTACTTCACCATGTCGAACACGGTGGCGGAGTCGAATGCCGACGAAGACCTGGGCTCCGGCGGAGCCATGTTGCTGCCGAGCGAAACAGATGCCTCCGGAACCGTGCGGCAGCTGGCGGTTGGCGCCGGCAAAGACGCCAACATTTATGTCGTGGACACCAGCAACATGGGTAAGTTCAATTCCGGCGGAAACACCATCTATCAGGAACTGGGCGGAGCCCTGTCAGGCCAGGAATTCGGCATGCCGGCTTATTGGAATAACACCGTCTATTACGGCGGCGTGGGAGACTCGATTCGCGCCTATCCCATTACGCAGGCGAAGTTGGCCACCACCCCGAGCTCGAAAACAGCGCATCAATTTCCGTATCCCGGAGCGACGCCCAGCATTTCCGCGAATGGTAAGTCGAATGGAATTCTCTGGGCAGTGGATAACAGTGTTCCGGCGGTTTTGTACGCCTATGACGCGACGAACCTGACAAAGGAACTCTACGACAGCAGCCAGGCGGCCGCCAGTCGCGATCAATTCGGCCCAGGCAACAAATACATCACCCCGATGATTGTGAACGGCAAAGTCTACGTTGGCACACAAACAGGCGTCGCCGTGTTCGGACTGCTGCAATGAAAATGCCCAGGGTTACTTTGGGGGTAAGGCCAAGCTCGATCAGACCAGCTATGTAGGCAAGATAGAGGCGGCCGAATCGCCTGTCATAGGGAATGTTAAGGAAGACTGAATCAGGATCCGTCTTTGGCACGCTTGCCCGAGGTGCCTCGTGAAGAGCTCTTCTTGGAAACCAATTGCCCGCTTCTCGAGTTGCGATGGACAGACAGGGAGCCGCGATGGCGAACGATACTGAGGAGCATCTTTTGGCGCTCCATCCCCACGCCGAGACGCTCCGCTATCTTTTCAGCGGAAGGGATCGGCGTCGTGACTTCAACAGAGCGGCTCATAGTTCGATTATAGGTGATGGAGTCCCTGAGAGTGCGCATATTCCCGAGCCGGTTCCTGGCCATCCCTCCTGATTCGACATTGTGGCGTCGGCAATGCGAATATTTGCTCAGCCTTCGCTATCTCTTCACGCCGAAGTGGCAACGTATCCGGAGAGGGTAAGCGAGAATGCGAAGTGAAGAAAAATAGTCGTCATAACGAGCATCGATTGTAAAATCGACGCATCCATAGTATGCAGAAAGGGAGAAACACTCATGCCGCCCATGACCTACGAAATTGATTCGACCCACTCCGCCGTTCACTTCAGCGTCCGCCACTTGATGGTCTCCAACGTGCGCGGGGAATTCACCAAGCTTTCCGGCACCGTCAAATTCGATCCCGAAAATCCTGCATCGTCCTCCGTCGAGGCTACCATCGACGCCAACTCCATCAGCACCCGCGATCCGCAGCGCGATGGGCATCTGAAGAGCGCGGATTTTCTGGATACCGAGAAGTTTCCCACCATCACGTTTCGCAGCAAGAAGGTTGAGGCTGAGCCGGGTGGCGGAAAAGTCACTGGCGACTTGACGATTCACGGAGTCACGCACGAGATCACCCTCGACGTCGAAGGCCCGTCGCCGGAAATGAAGGATCCCTGGGGCAAGCAGCGCATTGGCGCGTCCGCAACCACCAAGCTCAGCCGCAAGGAATTCGGCTTGACATGGAACGCGGCCTTGGAAACAGGTGGCGTGATGATCGGCGATGAAGTAAAGATCACCCTCGATGTCGAATTTGTCCGCGGATAGGCCGCTTCGATCGGCGGGCGTTCACCGCCCACGTCTTCCACCGCGGCGGACAAGACGTGGGCATCCACATCGCTGAAATAGGTGGCTCGTCGAAACGCGCCCAGTTATCCTTCGCCTCGCTTGCACGAATTGCGGAACCATTCTCCCACTGCGAACAAAGAGGAAGCCGCATGGACCATTCCTTCGGTGAAGAATGAATTGACACCTGTTTTGTGGAACCTTAGGCTGAATACATGGAAGTACATCTCACCCCGGAACGGGAGGGGTTTGTGCGACAAGCCATCGCCTCGGGCAGGCTTCGACGCGAGGAAGACGCCCTGCAGGAAGCGCTTGCACTCTGGGAAGTGCGGGAGCGAAACCGGGTAGAGATTTTGGCCGCGCTTGACGAGGCTGAGAGCGATCTGGAATCCGGATGCTTTCGCGATTATACCGACGCATCGCTTTCACAGTTGGCAGACGAGTTAAAACGAGAGGCGCCAGTTTTGGGTGGCAACGGTTCCAACGGGTGAGCTATCGCCTGAGCCGACGGGTCCGATGCGACCTTCTTCATATCTGGAACTACATCGCCGTGGACAGTGAGCCGTCAGCCGATCGTTTCATTGATGTGCTGATCCAGCACTTTCAGTGTTGGGCAGAAATCCGTACATAGGTCGCCACCGGGATGAACTGCGTGCTGGCTATCGTAGTTTTCCCGTTGGACAGTATCTGATTTTCTATCGCATCATGAGCCCTGGCGTGCAGATTATGCACGTGATGCATTCCAAACGCGATATCGAAAGCCTGTTTGGTGCTTGAGCCCGGATCGTGAGGATCTTATTCCGTCCAGCGGCGGAAGATAAGTGCGCCGTTGGTGCCGCCGAAGCCGAAGGAGTTGGACAGCGCGACATTGATCTTGTGCGCAACCGGCTTGTTCGGCGTGTAGTCGAGCGTGCAGGCGGGATCGGGATCCACCATGTTCATCGTCGGCGGCAGCATTCCATTCTGCATGGCCATCACTGTGATGCCGGCTTCCAGGCCTCCCGCGCCGCCCAGCAGGTGACCGGTCATCGACTTAGTTGAGCTGATCTTGAGCTTGTGGCTGGTGGCATGTTCGCCGAAGACATTGGCAATCGCCGTTGACTCCAGCGCATCCCCTAACTGCGTGGACGTTGCGTGCGCATTCACGTAATCAATTTCCTGCGGCTGAATGCCTGCGCTGCGGATGGCATTCAGCATCGCGCGCGCGCAGCCTTCGCCTTCCGGCGCCATGCTGGACATGTGGTAGGCATCCGCGCTCATGCCATAGCCGATGATCTCCGCCATAATCTTCGCGCCGCGAGCCTTGGCGTATTCCAGGTCTTCAAGAATCAGAATTCCCGCGCCTTCGCCGATCACAAAACCGTCACGATCTTTGTCGAACGGGCGGCAGGCGTGCGTGGGATCGTCATTGCGCGTGGACAGGGCGCGCATGGCGGCGAATCCGCCAACCCCCATGGGTGTAATCGCTGCTTCCGATCCGCCGGCAAACATCACGTCAGCGTCGCCGCGCTCAATAATGCGATAGGCGTCGCCAATGGAGTGAGCGCTGGTGGTGCAGGCCGTCGCCGTTGCCTCGTTCGGCCCTTTGGCGCCGTAACGGATGCTGACCTGGCCGGCGGCAAGGTTCACGATGGCTGCGGGAATAAAAAATGGAGAGATTTTGCGGGGGCCACCGGCCAGCATGGCACTGTGTTCCCGCTCAATGATGTCGAATCCGCCAATGCCGGATCCGATGTGAACGCCCACCCGCTCGGCGTTTTCCGCCGTGATCTGCAACCCCGAGGATTCCAGGGCTTCCTGGGCGGCGGCCAGCGCGAAGTGGATAAATCTGCCCATCTTGCGCGCTTCTTTTTTCTCAATGAATTGATGCGGATCAAAATTCTTGACTTCTGCCGCAAATGTGACCGAGAAACCCGTCGTGTCAAAGGCTGTGATGGGCGCCATACCGCTTTCGCCCGCCAACAGATGGCTCCATACCTCAGCTGCGGTCTTGCCTACACCGCAAATGAGGCCAATGCCTGTGACTACGACACGCCGCTTCAAGACTAGTTGCCGCCTTTACCGTTCTTTTTGATGTAGTCGACAGCATCCTGCACAGTCTTGATCTTCTCGGCTTCTTCATCCGGAATTTCCAGATCGAATGCCTCTTCAAACTGCATCACCAGTTCGACCACATCCAATGAATCCGCTCCCAGGTCTTCCTGGAAGGATGCCGTGGGAGTTACTTCCGCTTCATCAACCTGCAACTGCTCCACAATAATCTGTTTTACTTTTTCTTCAACGGCCATGTCTTTCTCCTAAAACCTTTGTTTGAACGTCAATACTTTTGCTGCATTGCAAATGCTTAAATCGGCACCATGCGATCTGCTGCCAAGGCAGGCATGCGCTTGTAATCTCACTTCGGGCACCTCATTCAGAGTACAGCCAAACCGCCATTGCGGACACACTGTTCCCCTGCAAGCGTTTATGCTCGAAATTCGAGTGTACTGAGGGCCTGTGCCAGTGTAAAGGCACAGGGGCAATTTCCTAGCCGCTGGCGTCGGAATTGTGCGGAATTCCGCTCTGGACTTCGACAAGGGTACAGTAAGGCAGAGGCAAATTTGCAATGAATATCGCTTCAGTAGTGGGGATGGTCTGCCTGGCGATTCTGGGCCTGTTCGTGGGCTGGTGGCTGGGGAACAGATCCGGACAGTCGGCCATGGAACGCCTGCGCGGGGAGCGTGAATCCCTCATCTCCGATCGCACTCGGTTTCAGGCCCAGGCGGCACTGCTCGGCCAGCAGGCAGATGTGCAAAAAGCAGACTTGGAGCAGCTTCGAAGCCAGTGCGCGGCTCTGGCGACCGAAATTGCGCGAACACAGGAACAATTGAAGTCCGGTCAAGCTGCGCTGACCAGCGAACGCGAATTGCTGACCCAGGCGCGCGAAAAGCTCACCGATACCTTCAAGTCGCTGGCAGGGGACATTCTGAAGGAAAATAATACGCAATTCCTCGGGCTTGCCAATCGGGAGTTATCTGCGAAAGAAGAGTCGATCGAAAAGCTGCTATCTCCTGTCCGCGAAACGCTCGGCAAGTTGGAGACGCAGACCAAGCAGCTGGAAACCGAACGCGGCAAGGCCTATACGGAAGTTCTCACCGAGATTAAAAACATCCAGCGCACCCACGAAACCCTGCGCATGGAAACCACGCAATTGGTGCAGGCGCTGCGGGCGCCCAAGGCTCGCGGCAATTGGGGTGAGTTGCAGCTGAAGCGCTGTATCGAGTTTGCCGGCATGGTCGAGCGGTGTTCCTTCGACGTGGAAAAACATATGAAGGGCAACGATGTCGATTCCGCGCAACGCCCCGACGTCGTGGTGCAATTGCCAAACGGACGAGCCATTATCATCGACGCCAAAACGCCGCTCGACGCGTACTTGTCCGCGATGAGCGCGACCGATGAGGTCCAGCGGACAATATTTCTGAAGGCGCATGCCGCGCAGGTGCGGACGCATCTGACCCAGCTTGGCGGGAAACAATATTGGCAGCGCCTGCAGAGTTCGCCGGATTTCGTGGTTTGCTTTCTGCCCAGCGAAGTTCTGTTCAGCGCTGCGCTGGAGCAGGACCCCAGCCTGATTGAAGTCGGCAGCCAGTTGAACGTGATTCTGGCAACGCCGACCACGCTGATCGCGTTGCTGAAGGCAGTGGCGTACGGCTGGCAGCAGATGGAAATTACACGCAATGCCATCGCCATCTGCAAGGCCGGGGAAGACCTGTATAAAAAGCTTGCTGGCATGCAGGGATATTTCAATCGGCTTGGGAATGCCTTGAATAGTTCCGTGAAACAATACAACGATTTGGTCGGAGCCGTGGAGGGTCGTGGCAGCGTTTTCTCGCTGGCATCGAAACTCCACGAGCTGAAGATTGGCCAGGATGAAATTCCCGAGGTGCTGCCGATCGAAAGTGCGACCCGTGACTTGCAGTCAGATCACTGGGACGAGCCCCTGGCGCTGGCCGCCGCGGAAGAAAGGCAAGAGGAATAATGCGCCGCCGCAAAGAACTGCATCGCATTGGCCGCGTCGGCTGGCTGCGCGCCGCCGTGCTGGGCGCAAATGACGGCATTCTTTCCACCGCCAGCCTTGTGCTGGGCGTGGCGACATCGCACGCTTCGCATAGCAACGTAATTGTCGCCGGCGCGGCTGGCCTGGTCGCAGGTGCCATGTCGATGGCTGCAGGAGAATATGTCTCCGTCCACTCCCAGGCAGATACCGAGCGTGCCGAGCTCGAACTCGAGCGGCATGAATTGAAGACAGACAACAGGGGCGAGCATAAGGAGCTGGCTGATATCTATGTGGAGCGCGGTCTGGATCGGGCGCTGGCCAAGCAGGTGGCGCAGCAGTTGATGGCTCACGACGCGCTCGAGGCCCATGCGCGCGACGAGCTGGGCATCACCACCACCAACAAGCCTCGTCCGATTCAAGCAGCCATGGCGTCTGCGGCTAGTTTTGCTGTCGGAGCCGCGCTCCCGCTCGGTGTCGCCGCGCTTACGCCGGGAACAATGTTGTTGTACCTGGTGGCTGGAACTTCACTTTTATTTCTCGCCGGGCTGGGAGCGTTGGCCGCGCGGGTGGGTGGTGCGCGAGTGCTCGCAGGAGCGCTTCGAGTCACATTCTGGGGAGCACTGGCCATGGCAGTAACCGCGGGGGTGGGTGCAGCTTTCGCAGCGGCAGGATAAAGTCAGATTGGTCGCGAGACCGCGTCATCGCATCCATTGGTGAAGAGGATTTTTCATGGATCAACCGAGCGAAGTGCCACGCAAGAAAATCGAGAGTAAGCAGGAGATCCGTCGAAAGTGCGGTTCCGGAAAGCGGGCGCTGGCGGCGATCGGTGCGGGCGCCCTGGCAATCTACGGCGCGCGCATCTTGATCAATCTTTTCGGGCCCTCGCTACCCTATTCCATGCACGAGTGTCCCGGCGGCTCCAACGACTCTGTGGAGTTTCTCGAATTTCTCAGCCTGGTGACGGATGCACCCGTTCGCCACGCCCACATCGAGGCGTTGAAAAATGGTCCGGAATTTTATCCGCAGGAAGTCGCCGCCATTCGCCGAGCCCGCCGCGCCATCGATATGGAGTTTTATGAGTTCAAAGAAGGCAAGGTCAGCGCAGTGTTTCTGGAGGCGCTGACCGAGCGTGCCCAAGCCGGTGTTGAAGTCCGCGTGGTGCTGGATGCGATTGGCAGCTTTACAACTCGAACATCCTACTTTAAAGAATTGAAGGCAGCAGGCGGCCAGATGCACTGGTATCATCCGCTCCGTTGGAACACGTGGCAGTTCGCCAACAACCGTAGCCATCGCAAGCTGCTCGTCATCGACGGGCATACGGCTTTTGTCGGCGGCGCGGGCGTGGCAGATCACTGGATGATGGAGACTCGCCAGGGCCCCCCTTGGCGCGATACTGTGTTTCATCTGCAAGGCGATGCAGTCGGCGGCCTGATCTCGACTTTCTCAGAAAATTGGCTAGAAGCTTCCGGGAAGATCTTAACCGGCCACAAGCAGTTTGAATTTCATGGCGGCCATCGTGGCGCTCCTTCCCTGGTTGTCTCCAGCACGCCCAGCGGCGGCGGCACGCATGCTCGCATCCTGTTTCAGGCTCTCATCAAAAGCGCCAAGAAAAGCATTGTCATCACAACACCGTATTTCCTGCCCGATCGCAGCGCGCGCCACGCGTTGGAGGATGCCAGTGAGCGCGGCGTCAAGGTCCGCATCCTGGTTGCTGGCCCGCACATCGACCATCCCGCCGTACGACGCGTGAGTCACCACGACAGCCGCCATCTTCTGCAGGCTGGAGCGAAGATTTTCGAGTATCAGCCATCCATGATTCACGCCAAAATCATGGTGGTTGATGAACGGTGGTGCATCTTCGGATCGACCAATTTCGATCACCGATCCTTCGCGTTGAACGACGAGATCAACGTCGCAGCCGTCGACCGAAAGCTGGCTGAAACGCTGGTGGATCAATTTGAGGATGACCTGAAGGAGAGCAAACTGCTGACGCTGGAGATGTTGAAAAGTCGCAAGCTGATCAGTCGTGCGGAACTGCTGGCTGGCTCCTTACTGGAGCGCGAAAGTTAGCCTCGCTGCTCTTGATCGCAATTCGCTGCTATCGGTGGCGCGACAAAACCAAATTCGTTGTCGATTGCTTCTGCGATTCCAAGAACAATTTCATCCTTGAACGGTCGCCCTGCGATCTGCACGCCTATCGGTAAGCCTGCCTGCGATTTGCCGACCGGAACCACGGCAGCCGGCGCGCCCAATAGATTGAACCATTGCGTGTAGCGCATTGCATCCAGATATTCGACGCGTTGGCCTTCAATCGTCCATGAGCGCTCGCCATGACGGAACGCCGGAACGGCACAGACAGGACAAAGCAGCACGGGGGACGACTGCATCTCCCGCAGCATCTGGCTTCGTAGCTGATCAAGATCGGCCCACGCCCACAACAGTTCCTCACCGCTCAGCGGCGGCTCACGATGCGCAATGGAAAGAAAGTCGAGCAGCACTGGACTCAGGTGCTCATGCCTGCCGTCAACAATCGATTCCACAAACATCGCTCCGCAGAGCACAAAGAATTTCCACCAGAGCTGCCGTATCGACTCCAATGCCTCAGGCCGAAACGGCCGCACAGAAAATCCTTGCTCCTGCAGCGCACGAACGGCGGCCTGCACCGCGAGCCGCGTCTCCGCAGTCACCGGTACAAGTCCATCATCTTCAAAATAGCCAATCGGAATTTGCTTTAACTCGCTTCGACTGATCTTCCGCAGCGCAACAGGCGGGCTCGCTGGATCAGTCGGATCGGGTTCGCATAGCGCTTCGAACAACGCGCGCACATCCTGCATGGTTCGCGCCATGGGGCCGATCGCACCAAGGACGGAAAACGGCCCCACACACGGAGGTTCATGGCCGGTTGCGGGAATGCGGCCAGGTGTCGGCTTCAGGCTGCAGATTCCTGTAAAGTGTGCCGGCGTGCGCACCGATCC
>JBARFA010000226.1:0-15930 GCA_049796755.1 Acidobacteriaceae bacterium | reverse complement strand
GCCCAGAATCATCGGTCCCCAGGAACCGAAGTAATCGAGATAGCGATTGCCGTCGGCATCCCATAGATAGGCGCCGGCTGCGCGGACGACGAACGGCGGCTCTCCGCCGACGGCACGAAAGGCGCGCACTGGAGAATCGACGCCGCCGGGCAATAAGGTTTCGGCCCGCTGCTGCAATTGGCGGGAAAGCTGCATGGATCGCATCGATGGAGTCATCGATATTCAGTATAGGAGGAGCGGCGAAATTCCGAGGGGAGCAGCTGGCGATGCTACACTGATGCTTCCCGGTATGGTTGTGTTCCGCGACTTCGCCTGCCCCCATATTCCGTAGAGTTTGGGCGAGAGGGTCATACGGTTTCAGAACATTTCCCGCCGACATCCTTCATCCCCGGAACGCGACGCCAGTGCCCAGTAAGCCTTCATCCAAGCCAACCCCCGCGATTACGTACGCCGATGCAGGCGTGGACATTTCCAGCGGCGACCGAACCAAACAGCGGATTAAATATCTTGCCCAGCGGACCTTCAACAAGCAGGTGCTGAGCGAAATTGGCGGCTTTGGCGGCCTGTTCAAACTGGATACCACGCGCTATAAAAATCCGGTGCTGGTTTCAAGCGCGGACGGCGTGGGGACGAAGCTGAAAGTTGCTTTCCAGATGAACATGCACCACACGATTGGTGCGGATCTGGTGAACCATTGCGTGAACGATATTGCGGTGCAGGCGGCGACGCCGATGTTCTTTATGGACTATCTGGCATCGAGCGAGCTGGATGGCGACGTGGCGGAGAAGGTAGTTTCCGGCATGGCGGATGCGTGCCGCGCCAACGGCTGCGCGCTGATCGGCGGAGAAACGGCGCAGATGCCGGGCTTCTACAACGATGGCGAATACGATCTGGCCGGATTTATTGTCGGCGTGGTGGAGCGGGAAAAGATTATTACTGGCTCGGGAATTCGTCCGGGAGATTTGCTGGTCGGGTTGCCCTCCACGGGACTGCACACGAATGGATATTCGCTGGCGCGCAAGCTGTTTTTTCAGGTGGCCAAGTACACGCCGGATCAGTACGTGAACGAGCTGCACGAAAAAGCCGGCATTGCATTGATGAAGACGCATCGTAGCTATCTCAACATCATTCGCAAATTGACGGCCGCAGAGTTGGTGGTGGGCATGGCGCACATTACCGGCGGCGGGATCACAGAAAATTTGCCCCGCATTCTGCCGAAGCATGTTTCCGCCACGGTGGAATTGGGTTCGTGGCCGGTGCTGCCGATTTTCGATCACCTGCAAGCGCTGGGGAATGTGGAGCGCGACGAAATGCTGCGCACTTTCAACATGGGCATCGGGTTGATCTGTGTTGTGCCGATCGACAAATACAAGCGAACCAAGGCACTGCTGGACCGCGCTAATGAGCCGCATGCGGTGATTGGAAAAATCATCAAGGGCGACCGCCGGGTGTTGTACAACTAGGAGGGCCTGCTCACGCTACTGAGGCGGCGGCGCCGAGAGCCAATTTTTTGGAGTTCAAGGAGCGAGGAGTGACGCATACCGGTGTCTGCTAGCGGCGAGCGACAACGAAATTGGGGAAATTGGCCCCGGCCGGCAGGGTTGCGGCGCAAAGCCGGCCATACTTCATTCTTGCCCTCGACGGTGGGCCCGCCACAGCCTTCGGGCTCGGCTTCGTATGACCGGATTTTTCCTCGCAACGCCATCCACCTCAGTAGCGTGAACAGGCCCTAACCAGATGAAGCATCTCGGCATTCTTCTTTCCGGTCGTGGCTCCAATTTTCTGGCGATTGCCGATGCTATCGATCGCGGCCAGATTCAAGACGCGGAAATTTCCATTGTGATTTCAAATCGCGCCGAGGCTGCTGGAATTGCCGCTGCCAGGTCGCGTGGCCTGGCGACTAAAGTGATTGAGGCGCGCGGACGAAAGCGTGCCGAGCAGGATGCAGAAATCGTTGCATGCCTGCAAGAACACGGCGTGGAGCTGGTCTGTCTAGCGGGATACATGCGCTTGCTGTCGCCGGAATTTATTGCCGCGTTTCCGGACGCGATCCTGAATATTCACCCTTCGTTGTTGCCGTCGTTTCCAGGCCTCGATGCACAGGCGCAGGCGCTTGCGTATGGTGTCGCAATTTCCGGTTGCACAGTGCACTTTGTCGATGAGCAGCTGGACCACGGCGTCATCGTGCTGCAGCGAGCGGTTCCGGTGCTGCAGGGCGACGACGAAGAAACACTTTCCGCGCGCATTTTGGAGCAGGAGCATGTGGCGTACCCGGAAGCCATCGCGCGAGTGCTGAGCGGAAATTACGCGATTGTGGACCGGCGTTATGTTGCGCGCGCGTCACAGAACGCGACGCTGATCGAGGAAGCCAAGTGATCCGCTTTGTGAAAGCGCACGCCTGCGGGAACGATTTTCTGATCGTCGACGAGCCGGTTGAGGAACATCATCTGGGCGAAGTCGCGCGGATTCTGTGCGCGCGAAATACTGGGGTGGGCGCGGACGGAGTCGAATATCTCACGCTGGGCGACAACGGTGGATACTCCATTCGACTGTTCAATGCGGATGGTTCGGAAGGAGAGATCTCCGGCAATGGCACGCGCTGCGTGGCAGCCTACCTTGCGCAGGAAGACGATGCGAATGAATTTTCCATCCGCACCCATGCTGGGCTGCGCCGCTGTCGAATCCTACAGCGCAGCGCTCCGCGATATCTCATTTCTACGGAGATGGGGATTCCGACGCTGGTGGCTCACAGCGTGACGCTGAAGGATGGGACCGCGATCGTCGGCGCGGATGTGTCGATTGGTAATCCGCATTTCGTCACATTTGTGGGTACGCCGGATTTTTCCTGTGTGGGCCGGCCGTGGCAACAGGTCGGAGCGGAAATCTGCGTGCATTCAGATTTTCCGAATGGCACGAATGTTGAATTTGTGCGTGTGACGGATACAAATAGGATTGAGTTCCGCATTTTCGAACGAGGCGTAGGGCCGACGCTCTCCTCTGGAACGGGTTCGTCGGCATCCGCGGCAGCGAGCATTGAGATGAGAGGCGCGGCTCGAATGCTGACAGTGGTTGCGGAGGGCGGCGCCCAGACAGTCGAGTGGCCGCAAGCAAACGCTAGCTTGGTGCTGACAGGGCCGGCGGAAATCATCGCGCAAGGGGAGTGCCTGCTGATATGAGCGCGCCATCGACAGTGCGGGACGGAGCTGCGAGACCGTCGGTACTTCCGGCAGCGCTGAGCGCGGGAGATGCCGTCCGGTTGATCTCGCCGGCCAGCTGGTTCGATCCGAACAGGGTGCAGACGGGAATGGAGTCGTTGCGAGCGCTTGGCCTGCAGCCGCAGTTGGGAGAGCACGCCATGGCGCGTTATGGACAATATTCTGCGGGAACGCCAGAGCAGCGCCTGGAGGATTTGCATACGGCCTTCGCTGATAAGGCAGTGAAGGCGATTATTTGTAACCGTGGCGGTTACGGATCGGCAGAAATGCTGAGCGGGCTCGATCTGGAAATGATCGAACGCAATCCGAAAATCTTTGTAGGCTGCAGCGACAATACCAGCCTGGAGACATACATCCACGACCAGACGGGGCTGGTTTTATTTCATGGACCGATGGCTGCGGGAGATTTCGCGCGAGACAACGGCGTCGATCCAGTCAGCTGGCAAGCTGCGCTCTCGCAGGATAATCCCTGGCAACTCGGGCCTGAAGCTGGCTTGCGCACCCTGAAAACCGGTCGTGCGCGGGGAAAATTCTATGGCGGCTGCCTTTCCATGCTGGTCGCCTCTCTGGGCACGCCGTACGAAATCCAGACAGCAGGCACGATCTTGTTCCTGGAGGATATCGGCGTCAAACCGTATCAAATCGACCGGATGCTGCTGCAATTGGGGCTGGCGGGGAAACTCGACGACGTGCGCGGCATCGTTTTCGGACCCATGCTGGATTGCGTGCAACCGGGGAATGCGGATGAATTGCTGGACGCGGTCTTGTTGCGCGTGCTGGCCGATTTTCCTGGGCCGGTCGCGATTGGGCTTCGTTCCGGCCACGTACTCGAACGCAATATTACGGTCCCGATCGGCGTCCAAAGTGAATTGGACCTGACCGATGCGCCGACTCTGCGGTTTCAGCCGTCAGTCACGTGTCACGAAGGATTACGATGAGCGAAATCCAACAAGTAAGCCGCAATGGACAGGATGCGCAGGCGCGGCACGTGCACTTGATCGGAATCTGCGGCAGTGCCATGGCGTCGCTGGCCGGCATGTTGCAGTTACAGGGATGGCGCGTTACCGGCTCCGACAAAGCCGCGTATCCGCCCATGTCGAACTTGCTGGAACAGCTCCATATTCCCATTGCACAACCGTTCGCAGAAACAAATCTGGAGCCGCGACCCGATCTCGTGATTGTGGGCAACGCCATTTCACGCGGCAATCCAGAACTGGAATATGTACTGGACCAGCGCATTCCTTTCCGCTCGCTGGCGCAGTTGATTCATGAGGAATTCCTTGTCGATCGCGAGTCGCTGGTGATTGCAGGGACGCACGGCAAGACCACGACGACCAGCATGCTGGCGTGGATCTACGAGACTGCTGCGACAAAGAATCCCGCGCTGGCTCCTTCATTTTTGATTGGCGGCATCGCGGAGAATTTTGGTTCCAGTTTCGCGCTGCGGCCAACGCGGCCTTTTGTTTTGGAGGGCGATGAGTATGACACCGCGTTCTTCGACAAGGGACCGAAGTTCCTCCATTATTTTCCGGATGCGCTGATTCTTACCCACGTCGAATTCGACCACGCTGATATCTACGCCGACTTGGAATCTGTGAAGACTGCGTTCAAGCGGCTGGTGAACCTGGTGCCGCGGCGCGGACGCATTGTGGCCTTCGATGGGTCCGTAAATGTAACTGAATGTGTTACGAATGCTTTTTGCGCTGTCGATCGCTACGGTTTCAAACAGGATTCGCAATGGCGCGTTACAGATCTTTCGATCCAAGGCAACCTGAGCCATTGGCGGCTCGAGCGAAATGGAAAGCCGTGGCTGCGGGTCGAGATGCCGATGATTGGCGAACATAACGTGTTGAACGCAACCGCAGCGGCTGCGCTTGCGGCTGGGCAGGGTGTTCCGGTAGAGGATATCCAGAGAGCACTGCAGACGTTTCGCAGCGTCAAGCGGCGCCTGGAAGTGATTGCGGAAATCAACGGCGTCACCATCATCGATGATTTCGCACATCATCCGACAGCGATACGAGAAACTCTGCGAGCGCTGCGTTTGCGGTATCCTGAGTCGCGCTTGTGGGCTGTCATCGAGCCGCGTTCCAATACGCTGCGCCGCAATGTTTTTGAGCAGGAGCTAACGGACAGTCTGTCGCTGGCCGATGAAGTGGTGCTCGCCGCGGTGTACCAGGCGACGAATATCCCGGCCGACCAGATCCTGCATCCGGAACATATTGTGCAAGCGCTGGAGTCTCGCGGATGTTCCGCGCGACAGCTGCCGAACGTGGCTGCGATTGTCGCGCAGCTGGCCGCGAATTTGAAATCGGGAGACGTTGTGGCCATTCTCTCCAACGGTGGATTCGATGGTATTTATCAAAAACTTCCGGAAGCGCTTCGCAGTGGCGCGGGCCGCACTGTGGCTCCATGATTTCTTCGCTGACAATTCTTCTGTACTATGTGCTGCTGGTGCCGATCGGCGCGCTGCTGGGTTTTCCGTGGACCTGGATCACGGGAGACGTTACCTTTCTCTATCGCTTTTCCATGTGGATTGCGGGCTCCGGTCTGCGCCTGGGAGGCATTCGAATCGACCCTTCTGGATATGAGAATATTCCGCCGGGAAGAGCCTGCATCTTCATGGCGAACCATGTTTCGAATCTCGACCCGCCATTGTTCATGCCGACGATTCCCGGACGATCTGCTGTCTTCCTGAAGAGATCTCTGATGAAAATTCCGGTGGTTGGAATGGCGATGCGCATGGCGGATTTTGTACCGGTGGAGCGCCGCGGAAATCGCGAGGACGCGCGTGAGAGTATCGAAGCTGCGTCCAAGGTGCTGGGGTCTGGTGTGCATCTGACTGCGTTTCCAGAGGGAACTCGATCGAGAACTGGAAAGATGCTTCCATTCAAGAAAGGCCCTTTTTATCTGGCTCAGCAAACGGGCGCGCCGATTATTCCAGTGTCAATCTACGGCACGGAAAGCATGATGCGAAAAGGCAGTCTGAAGATTTTTCCTGGGGTGGCACACATCCACTTGCATGCGCCGATCTACGCTGCGGATTTTTCTACCCGCGAGGAATTGATCCATGCGGTGCGTGAATCGATCGCAGCCGGCCTGCCGGAATGGATGCGCGAGTAGCGGAATTGGCAGTTAGGTGCTCTTCAGGATCGCGTGGAAGCCGCTCGCCATTACCTGATGGCGCTTGCTTTCCGCTTGCGCAGCATCCTTGAACGGGCCAATCTGCACGTGCAGGAATTTGTCATTCTTCGCAGTATAGATTCCTGCGTAGAAGCCCTTCTGGCGCAGCTCCGCAACCAGCCGCTCGGCGTCTTTGCGATCGCCGATGGCTCCGACCTGAACCATGATGTGCCCGCTGGTCTTGGCTACGGCGGGCGCTTCATCATGTCGGAGGGGTGGCGGCACGCTCTTCTTTTCCAGCGCCGGGGCTGCAGCGTGGGCGACGGGCGTCATCGCGATCGGACGCAATGCAGCCGGAGGCGTGGATGAAGTTGCGACCGCCGGATGTGCGTCGCCGACGCTTGCTAGATGGGAGATGGGGGAGGGCTGATTCGATGCTATCAGCGGAGTGGACTTCGCCTGCTGGATCGTGGGCGCGTCGACAGTGCTGCTCGCTGGAGATGAATTGAATGCGAGCGAATGTTTGCCGGTGCCAGCGCCGCCAAAGGAATATCCCAGACCAAAGAACACAGCCGAAACTAACGAGGCAGCAAAGAAGATTGCAAGGATCGTGCTGGAACTCCAGTGCACTTCCACCGGATCGTGAACATCAAACTTCTCTTCGAACAAGGCCGTCATGGCAAAACGTCTCCGCCAGTTTTTGTTTGGACTGCTTGACCCACCTGCTTCAGTAACGAGACCAATTCCAACGGCAGCGGAAACACGATGGTGGTATTTTTCTCCGCACCAATTTCGCTGAGCGTCTGCAGATAGCGCAACTGCATGGTGATGGGCTGCTGCGCCAGAAGTGTTGCAGCTTCGACCAATCGTTGCGCGGCGTTGAACTCGCCTTCCGCGTTGATGATCTTGGCTCGCTTCTCGCGTTCCGCCTCTGCCTGGCGCGCCATGGCGCGCAGCATCGACTCCGGCAGATCCACCTGCTTGACTTCCACGCTGACAACTTTCAATCCGTAGGGCGATGTGTGCTGGTCGATGATGGTCTGGATTTTCAGATTCAATTTCTCGCGGTGCGCCAGCAATTCATCCAGTTCGACCTCGCCTAATACTGAGCGCAAAGTTGTCTGCGCGAATTGCGATGTCTGGTACACGTAATTCGAAACTTCCACGACTGCCTTCGCAGCATCAATGACGCGAAGGGTAATGACGGCATTCACTTTCAGGGTGACGTTGTCGCGGGTGATGATGTCCTGCGCGGGAACTTCCATCGCTTCCTGACGGAGGGAGATGCGCACAATCTGGTCGAACGGGCGGAAGACAAGTGCGATGCCGGGACCCTTGGGAGAACTGAGCAGACGGCCGAGGCGGAAGATCACGCCACGCTCATACTCTTTTAGAATTTTGATGGAACTAAACAGGTAGAACGCCACGATAACAATGACGACCAAAACTGCAGTGGATGGCATGTTCAACTCTCCCCGAGCATGGAACACTCGCCTTAGGTTGTATAGCATGAACCGTGCGCCAAACGGGCGCGAAACGGCATTCAGGAACCTCGCAGGTCACGTTCAACTTCCAGCAGAAGTCCGTTGCGATTGCGGATGAGAACAGGCTCGCCGGCTGCGATCGCATCGCGGGAATGCGCTTGCCAAAGTTCCCCGCGCACCATTATCTGTCCGTTCGGATTTAATGCGGTTTGTGCCACCGCAGTTGTACCGAGAAGGGCCTCGCCACCGGTTTGGACTTTGTTGCGACGAGCACGCACAGCAATGGTGGTGAGAAAAATTGTAATCAAGCCAAAACCGATGCCCGCACCAAGAGCTGTACCTAACTGCACGCGCATCTCCGGGATCGGACCATTCACCAGCGTCAGCAGACCGAAGACGAGACAACCGATCGCCGCCAATGCGAGAATTCCGTGCGTCGTGAACTTGATATCCAGCACAAACAGGACGAGCGCGCCGATCAGAAATCCCACGGCGGTATATTCCAGCGGCAGCAGGTCTAAAGCAAATAATGAAATCAAAACGAGAAGCGTTCCCAACGCGCCGGGGACGATGGTGCCGGGGGCATTGAACTCCATGTAGATCAGCAGGCCGCCGAGGATCAGCAGGATGACGGCGAGATTGGGATCGGTCAGCGCGCCAAGAATTCGCTCTCGCGTGCTGGGCGGCATCACTTCAACGTCTGCATCCTGTGTGTGCAACACTTGCTTCGCGCCGCTGAAGCGAGTGACTGTGGTGCCGTTCAAATGGCTCAGCAACGCTGGGATGCTGGGAGAAATCACATCGATCAACTTCAGATTCAGGGCTTCCTGATCGGTGTACGACTTCGAATTCAGCACTGCATCCTGCGCTGCCTGGACGTTGCGTCCTCGACGGGAAACGTAGGAGCGGAGGAAGGCCATGGCATCGTTCTCGATCTTCTGTTTCAGGATCGGGCCCATCTTCTGGCCCTCCAGAATCGGATGGGAGGCGCCGGTGTTGGTGCCGGGAGCCATGGCGGCAATGTCGGCAGACTCGAGAATGAAAAATCCCGCAGAGGCGGCGCGACTGCCGGATGGCGCGACATAGATGATGACTGGAACTTCAGATTCTTCGATCGCCGTGACCATGGTACGCGTGGAGGTCAATAATCCACCCGGCGTGCCCAGCTCCACCAAAACCGCCTGCGCGTGAATGTCCGCGGCATGCCGCAATCCGCGCTTCAAATAGGCCGCGCTGATGGGTTGAATGGTATCGTGCAGCGGCAACTCCACGACCACCGGCCGCGAGTCCGCAGCCTTCGCCGTTGCAGACAAGAGGCATACGAGGACCAGGAGCCCTAAAAAGAAACTGAGCTCTAATGCTACAGTTGACCTTCCTTCGTATGGTTCCGATCCGGGCCTAAAGGCCCTTGTTTTCGGGCCATTTTTCAGGGGGTTGAAACCCCCTGCTCCCTCCGCATCCGCTATCCGTAACTGTGGTACTAAGCGACGGAAGCGAGTCGATTTAGATGGAGATTTTCGTGTCGTGTGCATGTCGAAGCCGCTCCCACACACTACTTCGTTTGCTGTTGCTGCGCCTGAATCGCCTGCAGAATTCCCTTCGCCGCAGTGTTGTTCGGGTCAAGCTGCAGTGCGCTGTCGATATTGGTGCGCGCATCCGGGAACGCGTGCTGGCTGAGTGCGATGCGCGCCAACACCATATAGGCAGCGGCGTTCGGCTGCACCTGGAGAGACTTGTTCGCTTCCTGCTGCGCGATTTTTATGCTGCCGGCGTACTCGTGCACTTCCGCCAATCCGGCATAAGCAGTTGAACTACGGGGATCTGCAACCAGGGCGAGCTGAAACTGGCGTTCCGCTTCGAGTAAAAGGCCATCATTCACGTAGGCTCTGCCTTGCTGGCACAATCGCTGCGCGCGCTCCGCGGGAGGCAACGAACGCAGCTTCATCGCGTTCACCTGCTCCAATGCGAATGCTCCCTGACGCAATGAAGCTTCGTCGTAGGCACGCGCGATACGTTCCAGCGGCTCGTAGTCCGGGCTGGTCGCGTCGGAACCTGTGGAGGCGGTGGTGGAAGCGGTCGCACTCTGCGTGCTCTTCGTATCCGGCTTGTCCTTGGCTACATCATCCGAGTCTGACTGATCGTCAGTCGCGTCCGAGGCGGCCTGATCCGCCGATGCATCGGCTTTCGTGACCGCAGGCTTTGCGGGCGTATCCGTGAGCTGGCCGCTTTTCAGCATCATGAGATTCTTGCGGAGGTTCTGCGCCTCGTCATCCTGTGGATGAATCGTCAGGCAATGGCCGACCGCACTCAGCGCGGCCGTGTAATCCTTTTGCCGCCGCTGCGAAACGGCCAGGTTGAACCAGTAATCCGCGTTTTGCGGATTCATTTCGACCACGCGCTTAAAAAATGCTGTGCCGTTCTGGCCGCGGCGATTGAACGCGATGCCTTCGTTATTCAATACTTCCGGCAACGGCAACACGGATGCAATGGCGGCGAACGAAGTCTGCGCGCTGGCATAGTTCCCGGTATAAAGATCGCTCAGCCCGGAATAGAACATGGCCTCCAGCGAGAGGCGCCCGCCTTTTGGCACCTTGGCGAATGCAGCTTGCGCCTGATCGTATTGCTGGTTGTCGAAATACGCCTGCCCGAGCGCAAACCACGCCTGCACATAGCCTGGGCTCAGCTGCACAGCTTTTGTCAGGTGCCCGATGCGCTCCTCGACTCCCGGCTCGACCAATCCGCGAATGTAGTTTTCAAAAGCATCCAGGCGAAGATCGCGACTCGCCGCGAGGAACGTTTGTTCCTCCAAATTGAGATCGGGATCAATCTGCATGGCCACCTTCCAGGCCAGTGAATCCTCAATATTGATCAGCTGGTCGAGGTTGCCATCCTGCTCCAGCGTGGCGCCCATGCTGGGCCCGTGCATATCCAATACGCGCGCGGTCGCTTGAATGCGTCCATTCGCAACCGTGTAATTTCCGAAGACGACGTAATCGGCATCGAGTGTTTGCGCGATACGGTAGGCCGTGGCCTGGGTCGGATGAAAATCCGCAGGCAGCCCAAGATGCTTCATGGCGTAGCGGCGATCTTCGCGTCGAATCGTCAGAAATCCAGCAGAACTTAAGCGCGCATTCAGGATGTCGGGGAAGGAAGCACCAATCCAGTCCAGGCCGGGCTGGGCGGAATTGTTTTCAAACGGGAGCACCCAGATCAGGTGTCCGTCCCAATCGGTCTCATTGGACGACGCGGATTGCGCCCATGCAGGCACGGCCGCCAGCGCGAGCAGCGCGCAGAGAATCAAGCCCGGCCATATTCGAAAAGAGCTCATGGTTCTGGTTTTCTTCACGACACTCGTGATTATAGAAGCTGTCTGATCTATGGCATCGCGGCTTCGGCCAACGACCTGAGACCCGCTTTGATTGCGGGTCTGACGCCAGACGTGTCGTGCGTTCTCGAATGTATGAGACAGCTTCAAGAGTTCGACATCCGATTCAGCGGGAAACTCCAGAGTGCAAGGGTTGAGGGTTGAGGGTTGTATGACTAGCGGCCCAGATCTGGAGCGGCTTGCTATTCGCGGGCAGGCTGGCTTGTTGCGGGCGATCGAACAGCAACACGGCAGTCCATAGGCCACGCGTTCTTGCCAGCCACACTACATCCCCGTGCAGCAATTTCGCAATCACGGTCGGAGGCAGATCGTAATGGTAGCCGAAATATTTCTTGTTCCAGTCTTCATCGCCGAAGTGAGTCCAGCTGAGTGTGTCCGGCAACTCATACTTGGTCGCAAACACCAGCGCGGCGTCGTAGTTATGCAATTGCGACGCGGTTTCAATCTGCGGCAGCGAAAAATTATCGATCGCCACCACATGAACCGGCTCGCGAACATAGCCCAGCTCGGGCCGGCGCAATTCATCGGTCGCGGGCCACGCTGTTAACACGGTGCCACCGGGGGCGCGGTGGATTACCTGGGCAATCGCCTGCTGCTGCATGATGATCAGGCTGCGATAAGTGAGGTTATCCTCGGGCGTAAATCGGTAGGGAGGATTGACGAATAGTCCTGCGAGAAACGCCACGGTGCTGAGCGCGACAATCCACGGCCACTGCTCGACGCGACGCCTCCACGTAGAAACACAGAGCAGCAAAATCAGCGGATACAGCGGCAGCAGATACCGCGCCAACACAGCGCCGCCTGCGATCGAAAAGAAGAGCAGGTTGACCAGCAGCAGCAGCCCGATCTGCGCTTGTACGTTCCATGAAACACGGGGACGCTTGGTGCCATCGGCCTTGCGAAGCGCCGGCAAAAACATTGCAGCCACCATACATAAGATGGGCACGAAAAGATTCATGTAGATGGTGACCTGCATCAGGCGCTGGCCAAGCGCGAGAAAAAAACGGAACAGATGGAGCGTCAGGACGGCGTTGTAACGCACATACTGCGGGTTGCCGAAGATGTAGCCGGTTTTATGAAAATGGTAGGCATACCAGGCGCACAGAGGCAGCGCCGGCAAAGTAAACTGCATGGCGGCGCGCCAATGTCCACGGGTCTGCGCAGGCTTGCGACGCGTTTCCCAGACATGCCATGCGGCCAGGGTCAGCGGCATCACAATCGCGGTTTCTTTCGACAACGCAGCCAGCGAGAACCATACGGCCGCGATCCATCCTCGGCGTGCGGAGGGTAGCTCATCCAGTGCGTAGGCCAGTGCCCACATGGTTCCGGCGGCGGCGTAGATGTCGGCCTGGGCTAATGTGCTCTGCGTGAACCACACTGGATAGAGAGCAGTCAGCAAGGTGGTGGCGAAGGCGACCGTGGTGTTCATCAAGCGGCGCACCAACGCGAACACGGCGGTGAGCGCAAACGCCGCCACCAGGCAAGTCGCCAGCCGCGTCACCACCGGGGTAAAGCCGGAGATCTTCCACCAGGTAGCCAGATAGATGGCCGGCAATGGAGGATGAGCGTTGGTCAGCGTCGAGTATGGAATCAGCGAGCCGGTACGGAAAAAGTCGTACGCGGCAGGAATGTAGTAGCCGGCCTCATCCCAAAAATACGGCAGCCGCATCAGAGGCAGGTGCGTCAGCAGCACGAAGGCGTAGATGACGGGAAAAATAATCCACGTAGGTACAGGTTCGTCGCGGTGTCCGCGAAGAAGGAATTGTTGCAGCAGCGAATGCGGCCGCGCGATGGGCGCTGGATTCAAACGCGGATTCGAGGCTGGCAAATCATCGCTCCTCACAAAGACGAAAGGGTAAATCGGGGGACCTTCCAATCGCTGCTTCGCACCAACCGGGCTTTAGAAGCTGTCTCATATCTGGCATAGCGACTTCGGCCAACGAGCTGAGACCCGCTTTGATTGCGGGGTCTCACACCAGACGTATCGAGCGATTTCGAGTGTATGAGACAGCTTCTAGTGTATCGGACCGTTACCGGACCCCGCGGCCGGAAACGCCTGCGTGGGCTCCAGATTGATAGCACCAAAGGCTTGCTCATATTGCGCCAGGTTCTGTCCCAGCAGGTTCCACAGCGCCTTGGCCTGTTGCGGACTTATGTAGATTCCCTGAAAATTTCGCAAGATGACTTCGTCGGGAGAATCCTGGCGGGCGGCGCCAAAAACCAGCATAAAGTCCCACACGCTGGCCCGCACCTGGACGCTGTTGGCGTAGCCGTCGCGATAGTCCTGCGCCTGGACGATGTTGATATTCGGAGAGGAATGCATGGGCTGGCTCATGCAACAAGGGTATCGCGACTGCCCTCTTGCAGGCTGCATCAAACTGCAAGGAATTCCTGGCGCTAACAGCGAACGGGTGGGCAGAACGCGGCCCTTTTCGTGTTACCTGGAGGGCAAGGGGTATTGAAATCAACACCCTTTTTGGAGCAACTATCGACCCGGTCACGGGTTACCATCCATACCAGTCACCTGGTCAAGCACTTTGCAGCATTTGTACGGATCCAGCAAGGCAATTTGCCTTTAGTTAGAGAGGAAACATGAAACTCACCAGAAAGCAAAAGATATCTCCGGCGACCTCATTCCTGCAGGGCCTGAGCGGCACGCTGCCGTCATCTCCATCGCGATGGAGCGGCATAGGACGCGCCGCGCTGCTGGCCCGGCAGATATTCGCTCTCGCTCTTATTGTCTTGATCGTGCCGATGGGACAGGGTGCGCTTTTATTTGCCCAGACGGCGCCCCCGCAACAGGAGCAATATAACGGATCGGTACCGCCTCCTCCGCCTCAGGATCAAAACGGTTCACAACAGCAATACGCACCGCAGGATCAGGGTGCTCCGTCACAGGATCAGGGTGCGCCGCCGCCTGACCAGGGTGCTCCTCAGGGACAGCCTTTAAGCCCGGAAGAGCTGGGACAAATGGTCGCACCCATCGCGCTGTATCCAGACGCGCTGGTAGCGCAAATTCTGGCGGCCTCTACTTATCCCACTGAGATTGTGGAAGCGGATCGCTGGCTGCAGGCGCAAGGAAATATGCCGCCGGAACAATTGGGCGCTGCCGCCAACGCGCAAAACTGGGATCCGAGCGTGAAAGCTCTGATCGCCTTCCCATCGGTTCTGGCGCAGATGGACAAAAATATTCAGTGGACGACCGACCTGGGCAACGCGTACTACAACCAGCCCGACGATGTGATGTCGGCGGTTCAAACCATGCGCGCGCGGGCTCAGTCTGCTGGCAACTTACACAACACGCCACAGCAGGTGGTTTCTGACGACGGTGGAAATATCGTCATCGCGCCTGCAAATCCCGAGGTCGTGTATGTCCCCGTCTATAACCCGTGGGGCGTCTACGGTGGTCCGGTTGTCGTGTATCCGGGCTACTATTATGGACCGCCTGCCGGGGTATACTTCGGCACCGGACTCGCGATCGGATTTGGCATCGGAATTGGAATCGGTCTGTGGTCCCACTGGGGCTGGGGCTGGCACTCGTGGGGCTTTAATTGGCACAACCGCGCTGTCTGGTATCACGGTGGACATTACTACACCCACAGCAGGACCGTATACAACCGCGGCTACAACCGGCCCGGCAGCCCTCACGGTTATCCAGGGAGCCGAGGATCGTATTACAACCACAATGCCAGTTACAACCATGGTGGCAACTATAACCATGGCGGCAGCTACAACCACGGCAACCAGCAATACCACGGGAACAACCAGAACCATGGAAACAATCAGCAATACCATGGGAACAACCAAAACCATGGCAACAATCAGCAATACCATGGCAACCAGCAGAACTATAACCACAATGGATCGCAGGGGAATTCAAAGCAGTCCAGCTATAAGGGAAATTCTGGTGGACATAATCAGGAAAAAGGTGGACATCAGGGTGGTGGACATCCCAGCGGCCACGAAGGTGGCGGGCATTCTGGCGGTGGACACGAAGGTGGACATGGCGGCGAACATCACTAATCGCGATCGGAGTTCATCCACCGCATTGCACACCAGCACAGATTGACAACACAAAAGCCCGCATCCCTTCGGATGTGGGCTTTTGTATTTCTGCAACCGCGTGAGTCTCTACATTTGATTGCAGGCGCGCCGACAGTCGCCACGTCTGCAATCGAGTGAGAGGATGTCAGTTCCCTGATGAAGTGGGAGTTCCGATTTCTTCCCCGGAAACAACAATTTCCACGCGCCGGTTCTGCTGCCGACCCGCGGATGTGTCGTTGCTGGCCACCGGATCTGCGGCGCCCAGGCCTACCGAGGTCACCGAATCCGGACTGAGACCCTGGGAAATCAAAAAGGCTCGAACCTCATCTGCCCGTTGCCCTGACAATTTCAGATTGAATTGCGGACTTCCTGTGCTATCGGTGTAGCCCTCAATCCTCAGCTTGAGACCGGGATGGGCAAGGATGACGCCGGACATTTTCGCCAGTGCGAGGTTTGCATTCTGCGACAGCTGATACTTGCCGGTAGAGAACAAAATGTCGGCCATAGTGACGACCAGGCCGCGTGGCGTATCGACGGTTTGGAGCACCGAGTTGAGCTGAGCCAGAATCTGGGCGCGCAATTGTCGTTGCGCTTCAATCGCCTGGGCAGCCTGCTGGGCAGATTTTTGAGCCGCTGCGTCGGCCTGGGCTTTGGCAGCTTCCGCCTGTGCGCGAGCCTGCGC
>JBARFA010000225.1:0-4178 GCA_049796755.1 Acidobacteriaceae bacterium | reverse complement strand
CCAGGCCGCACCTGGCGCGACCTGCAGGACACGGCCACGGCGGCGCAAACTTTGTATGAAGCCAGCGGCCAGTGGGGTAATTGGCGTCGCAGCGTCGATTATTATCCTGAGGGCGAGCTGCTTTGGTTGCAAGTGGACACCATCATCCGTCAGAAGAGCCACGGCAAAAAATCGCTGAATGATTTCTGTGTGCGTTTCCTCGGCTTGAACGGCAATACTGGCCCAATCACCGTGCCTTACACGTTTGAAGATCTAGTAAGCAATCTGAACGCAGTGCAGCCCTACGATTGGGCAGGATTCCTGACAGAGAAACTAACGACCAAAGAGGATCATGCACCGCCGGGTGGAATTGAAAACGGAGGTTATCGCCTGACGTATTCGGATACGCCCAACTCGATGGAACAATCCATGGAGGCGCTGCGCGGCATTGATGCCTGGTACTCGCTCGGCCTGAATATCTCTCATGACGGCGTGCTGCGCGATGTCCTGTTTTATTCGCCGGCATACAAGGCCGGCTTAGGGCCGGGGATGAAAATCGTCGCGGTCAATGGACGCGCCTATACCGACGCATTGATGCACGACGCCATTCGCAATTCCAAAACCAACCAGGCGCCGATTGAATTGATCGTCGAAAATACTGCATACTTCCGCGACGTCAAGATCGATTATCACGGAGGCGAACGATATCCGCATTTGGAGCGCGTCGACTCCAAGCCCGACATGCTGGATGAAATATTGCAGCCGTTGCCGATGAATTCCAAAAAATAAGGATTCTTTTCGCATTCCCAGCGCCGCCGCTGCCGATCCATGGTGGCGGCGTTTCTGCTGGAGGATTGCGGAGGATCAAGTTCGCTGAGTGAGGAGCAAAGCTGCGCGGCGGATTCAATGCAAATAGCCGCGCAGCCACTTTCTTTCTAAAACAGCAGCTTCGCTCCGAACTGAATCTGCCGCGAAGTCGTCGAAGTTGTCGTGATCAACCCTGCAGTCGGCGAAGGCGTGGTCGTATCGGAGGCGTACACCACAGTGTTGGGAGTTCCAAAGTTCGTGCGGTTGAGAATGTTGAAGAATTCAGCCCGAAACTGCAGGTTCAGTTTTTTCGTCAGCGCCGTATTCTTTCGCAACGATAGATCCAGTTCAGCGATTCCCGGACCAGTCAGGGTGTTGCGCCTCACGTTGCCATAGGTGCCTGGAAAAGGCACTAAGAACGCAGTCGGATTGAAGTATTGCTTTGGGCCGCCCTGAATGACGTTGCCACGGAACTCCGGATTGACCGACGGCCGAATCGGATCGCGGCTGTCTCCATTGTTGGTTGGGTTGAACCCTAGCTGCGGCGTGAAGGGGAACCCGGACTGCAGCGTGGCAATTTCGCTGGCCGTCCATCCGCCGAAGGCTTTTTGCTGCCAGCCGTGCGCGTTCGCCAGGAATCGTTTGCCTCGGCCGATGGGCAGCTCATAGGTAGAGTTGATCACCGCAACATTGCGAATGTCGGTATTTGCGCGTCCATAATCCAATTTCGGATCGTTGGGGTACATCACAAATCCAGGCGCGTTGGCGCCAACGCTGCTGTTCCACGCTGTTCCGTCGTCCAGGCTTTTCGACCAGGTGTAGACGCCGCGCACTTGAAAACCATGTTGGAAGTGGCGATTCAGATCCACCGTCAGCGCGTTGTAGTTGCTGATACCATCAGAAACCCAGGTCGTGCTGGCGCCCAGTTGAGGATTTGCATTGGGCGCATTCGCAGGATAATAAACCGTTCCTGGAGGCAAAGTATCGGGGCAGGGCGATGCCGGGCAAATGGTCGGGATAGGCTCATTCACATCCTCTGAAAGCATCTGGTGGGAACCGTGGTATCCAATGTAGCCCAGGATAAGGGACGTATCGGACGCAAGCTTTTGCTCAAAGCTGGCGGAGTAAGACAGCGACCTCGGCGTATAAGCGTCCGATTGAATTCCACTCGGTGAAACCTTGCTGCCTGCAGGTGGTGGTGCTCCGGGAACAAAGTGCAGCTGAGACACCGCCACATTTTTCAGCGTCTGCGTTGTGTTGAACGGAGCGTTCTGGTCCAGCCGATAATCCAGGCTGTCCAGCAACGACTCGTAGATGCCAAAGCCGGCATGAATCACAGTGTTCCCGTTTCCCTTTGGCTGCCATGCGATGCCGACGCGTGGCTCCGGCAGGAATTTTGCGCGATTCTTTGTGAAGGCTGAATCGGCTACCCTGGGCGCCGTCTCCAGCACGCCCTGCGAGTCGAAAATATAGTTGGAAGCTCGACCCTGGGCCTCATTCCAGCCGTCGGTGGACTCGAACCGGAACCCCGCGCGCAACTCCAGATTCGGCAGCAGGTGCACCGTATCCTGCACGAACCCTGCACCCTCCAGTGATCGCCAGCCAAGCTCTGTGGGTGACGGGACAACCGTGAACGTGGAAACATTGCCCAGCAAAAAAGCACTGAGGCTGCCGAACGATGCCTGGCCGTATTGATCCTGCGCAAGGCTGCTGTTGGACTGGATGCGCTGCAGCCACACTCCTGCCTCAATTTGGTTTCTTCCACGAGAGATGTAAACATGATCGGCGACGGTAAACAGGTTGCGCGCAACCGCCAGATTGCTGCCCGCATTTGTACCCGCTCCGCTGATCTGCGAAGCTCCATTCAGTGCTGTGCCTCCGCCCACAACGACAGCCCCGATCGGCTGGCCCGCAACCCAGCCAGGCACATCGATGGGCGTTTCTCCGGTGAAGTAAAAGCTGGCTCGTGAAAAACCGACACGAAATGTGTTCAACGTGCTCGATGAAAACACATGTTCTTCTTGCGCGCTTAAAACCTGCTCGCGAAGAGTCTCATAATCCGTGCTGAGCGGGTTGATAGTTGGGGTCGTGGCTGCACTGTCGTCAATGGTGTAGACCGCGGCAGCTGTATCCGCCGCGGAGATGTTGTAGTCCAGGCGAGTTGTGCCGAAATCTTCTCGAATCCGTTGCAGCGGGTGACTGTAGGCCTCCGCGATGCCACCGCCCAACTCCGGTCCATTCTGCGCCGGCCACAAATCCAGCAATGGCTGAACGTCTGGGACAGCCGCGGCACGGGAAGCATTGTCGGGCACCAGGGTCACATCCGATAGTCCCAAATTCTGTCGAAAGCCTTCGTAATTGCCGAAGAGCAGAAGTTTATTCTTCACCAGCGGCCCACCCAGCGCGCCTCCAAACTGATTGCGCTGAAAAATGGGAATGTTCCCTTGATCAAAATAATTGCGCGCGTCCAGAGCGCTGTTTCGCAGAAATTCAAACGCGCTGCCGTGCAGTTGATTGGTGCCGGATTCTGTATCGATGCTGATCTGCGCGCCGGTTCGTTTTCCGTACTCCGCTCCGTAGGTGTCGGAGACCACATTGAATTCGCGCACCGCGTCCACACCCAGCAGTTCTCCACTCACTCCGCCCGGAGTCACATTGATCTCCGAAGCCCCCGTATATTCAATTCCATTTAGCAGGTATAAGTTGTCTTGCGGCCGATGGCCGGCCACTGAAAACATATTGCCTGGCGAGGAATTCGACGTGCCCACCGCACCCGATCGCTCTCCCGTGTAATTCACGGAAGCAGGGTTCAACGTGATCAGTTCATCATAGCTGCGCCCGTTCAGCGGCAGCTCCTTCACCTGTCGCGCACTCACCAGACCAGAGGTTGGCTGTGTCGTAGTGTTAATGGCGAGCGGCACGTCGGTGACCGAGATCTGTTGCTGTAATTTGCCGACGGAGAGCGAAAGATCGACCACGGCGCTTTGTCCCACGACCAGGTTGATTCCAGTTTCGGACCGCGTGCTGAAGCCTGGTTTCTCGATAGTCACCTTGTAGCGGCCCACCGGGAGCGAAGGCGCGGAATACACGCCTGCCGAGTCGCTCACCAGGTTGCGAACTGCGCCGGTCTCTTGATTCGTAACCGTTACCTGGGCTCCCACGACAGCGGCGCCGGATGGATCGTGAACTGTGCCGGAAATGGTTGCGCCTACCACTTGAGCGCGAGCGAAAGGCAGCGAGAACGGGCCTGCGACGATAACAAACGATAGAAGCCAAATAGAAATAGAGCTGCGACGGGAACGCTGCATCAACGGAGGTCTCCTTGAGGTTGGGCAGAAATTCGAGTTGAAATTAAGGTCGAAAAAGAGGAGCGGTTCAGTCGATCAACAACA
>JBARFA010000224.1:0-35423 GCA_049796755.1 Acidobacteriaceae bacterium | reverse complement strand
GCTCAACTCCGAGACCAGTCGTTTCAGCTTCGCGTTCTCCTGCTCCAGTTCCTTCAGCCGTCGCGCCTGGTCCACCTTCAACCCGCCGTACTCTTTGCGCCAGCGGTAGTACGTCTGCTCGACGATCATCGCCTCGATACCATTCATCATCAGGTTCATGAGCACCTGCTGAAGTTGCACGCGATCTGCCACGGTTGTGGGAAGCTCGTCTTTCAGGTCGGCACGGATCGATACTCCGTGCCCCCTGGCTTCACTCCTCAGCATCCCCGCCATATCGCAGATCACCTCATTCATCGCGACCAACTCCCTTTTAGGAGGGGACTTTTTGTACAACGATCGCAGTCGGTTGATGATTTCCGAGGCAAAGGCGCCCGCCTCGATGATTCGTTCCGTTCCTTTGCGAACTTGCGTCAGATCGGGCGGGTCGCGCTGAAGCCATCGCAAAGATGCCTTCGCATGATTGGTTGTGGCCGTGATAGGCTGCGCGAGTTCGTGCGAGAAGGAGGCAACCAGTTCCCCCATCGTACTGACACGGCTCGCATGGGTAAGATCGGCCTGGAGTTGCTCGGCCCGTTTGCGATCTTCAATGTCGTTCGCCACTGCACACCACTTCACGATCTTGCCTCGGTTATCGCGTAGAGGCCGGGCGCGCGCCTGGAACCAGCGATAGACTCCGTCGGATCCGCGCCGAAGGCGTGCTTCATAATCCAGCGGTTGACCAATCGCCTGCGACTCGCTCCATCGTTCGGTGATGCGTTTGAGATCGTCGGGGTGAACCGCCGCCTCCCATCCGGAACCTGAGGCCTGGTCCGACTTCAAGCCGGTGTAGTCAAGCCATCCCCTGTTAAAGAACGTGCTATTGCCATTGGGATCGACAACGAAAGCCAGAGCCGGCATGGTTTCCAATGCGTCACGGAATTTCTTTTCCTGCTCCTGCAACTGGCTAACACGCATTCGATAGCCGCACCAGAACAGCGCAAGAGTGACGGCGATGCACGACAATCGGAACCAGTAAGTTTGATAGTAGGCCGGGGCGACGTTAAACGTGATCGCGGTTTCCGGCCCGTTCCACAGCCCCTCGCCGTTACTGGCCACTAGACGAAATCGATAGGAGCCGGGTCCAAGGTTCGTGTAAACGGCTTCCGGCCGCAACGGCAACAGAGATCGCAAGCTGGGTCTTTCCACTGCCTGCGGGCCCTTCGAGGAGCAGGGGCTTCTGGAGCTTGGCGGCGAGAAAGACCACCTGGGTTGTTACCGGGTCGATAAAGTAGCCGGTGGCTGCGAGTCTGGCCCCGAGATCATTCATTGAATCGAACATCGCTTCGTCCTCGCATTGCGGAGACAGCATGAGACGGCATCAAAACTCGGTCAAATTTCCATTTGAGGCTGTGGATTTACTCCGCCGATTCAGTTCACGATTCCGGCCGGGCGGAATACCCAGAAACGGTAACCGCTAAGCCGTTCGGGCAAGCCGGTTGCGCCCTGCCTGGACTGACCTCGGCTTACGGCCATTCCCGCCAGTCGGCAGGGCATCCACCCATTGCTCTATCGCTTCAGGACGGTAGCGCACAAGCGGCCCCACTTTCACGTACTGGGGTCCTTCTCCGCGAAGCCGCCACCGTCTCAAGCACGCCAAGCTAACTTGGATTTTTTCTGAAACCTGGATTTCATTCAGGAATGATTCCATACTGTTCTCCTTGTGGCTGAAAGCCGAGGCCGAACTGACCGAGAGGCTAACCCGAGGTTCAGTCTCGGTCAATTCGACCTGTACCTCCCCCATTGCTACGCGGAGGAGCCTGCTTTCGAGGCAGAACCCAATCGAGAGTTTCCCTTTCGAGAGGCGATGACGGACTCCACCGCTTCGCGCTTCGCTTTCATCCGGATATGGCTGTAATGACGAAGCATCTGGCGGTCGACATGCCCGGCGATCTCCATGATCGTTTCGTCGCCGGCGCCGCTTTCGGCCAGTTCTGTGATGAGGGTGTGCCGGTTATCGTGCCATCGACCCTTTACCTTTGCCTTTTCTCGCGTAGTGTTCCAAGCCTTCTTAAACGAGGTAATGTGGCGCGTCGGGTCCGAGGGCCTGGGCTTGCCCCAGGGAAAGACGTACCACTCGTCCCTGATCTCGCCGAACCGCTTGCGATACCACGCACGATGGTCGGTGAGCGCCTGGTAGACCTCGGAGTTCAGAGGAACGATTCGCCCTTCTCCGGCTTCGCTTTTGGCTCTGCCTACCTGGACCGTATTCGCGACGAAGTTGATCTGGCCCCAGGTAAGGGTCTTGATCTCGGTATCTCGCAGCCCCCCGTTGCGCGCCAGCATGAAGGCTGGGTACATGTGGGGACTGCGTGAACTCTTTGCTTTGGTTGCGAGACTCTCAGTTTCTTCAGTGTCGTAGGCTTTGCCGATGCTTTTGTGAACGGCCAGCTTGAGCTGCTTGGTCTTCTTGAGATGAGCGCGGATCACTTCGCCCGGGTCTCCCAGCATCTTCAGAAGAAACCGGACTTCTTCATTGATCGACTTTGGCGCGGCCTTCTCACGGAGCCTGTCTTCCTGGTAACGGAGAACCGAAACCTCGGTGATGTCGGCGACGATCTTCGTGCCGAGAAGACGGCCGACGTGTCCGAGCGCGTATTCCGCAAAGGTCGCGGAACGGTAGCGGAGTCGATAGCCAGTGAGGTATTCGTCGATGATCTCCTCAAGAATCCGAACTCGGTTCTGCCGAACCTCTTTGAAGTTGTTGTAGCCAGCTTCGAGTGTTCTTCGGTGTTGCCGTTCAGCCTCTTTCGCTACGGTTCGCGATGTCGATTTTGTCGGTTCGTCGATGCGTTCTCCGGCGAAGCGAAACCTGTACCACCAGTATTTTCCCCTCTGATAAGTTGCCATTCGGTGACTCCTGTCCTGTCGGTGAGCGCGCCTGTGTGGGCGCGCGACTGAAGGTTCAGGCGAAGGCAAAACTCGATCAAATTTCAGAAGGTCCGGCACCACGCGAAGGCATGATTCAGGACATGCGGTTGGAGGTCTGGAGTTGGTTTACCATGGAGGCCACAACTGAGCTCGGTTGCTATGGGTTAGCATCCGTTTTGAAAGTGAGTGACGACAAAATTGACTACAATCCAGCCAATTCCGTGTCTTTCTGTTGCTCTCAACTGCTCTAAGTTTTTGATTTGATTGGCTCCTCAGGTAGGACTCGAACCTACAACCCTTCGGTTAACAGCCGAATGCTCTGCCATTGAGCTACTGAGGAGTGGGGACGCGGTGGGATTCGTCTATGTCGTAAGGTAACAAATCGCCGATCCATCGTCAAAGCGATCGCCGAACCTTTTCTGTTCTTCGTAACGGCATCGAACGCGAGCGAGTGACTGCGGCAACCTCGATTGCTATCATCGAAGCCGGAGACAATTATGGAAACCATCACGCCCAGAATTTCGCGCCTAGGCCGCGACCAGGTTACCGCCGACACTGGCGCCATTTACGATCGATATCTGCAGCAACGCGGAAATGTGCCCAACATGTTTCGCACTGTCGCCCACCGGCCCGAGATTTTTCAGACCATGATCGCGCATTTTGAAGCCGTCCTGCACACCGGCTCTCTGCCGCTCAAACTGAAAGAGCTGGCCATCGTGCGCACTTCGCAGTTGAACCAGTGCAGCTACTGTCTGGCATCGCATTCTCGCATCTGCAAAAAACTTGGATGGAGCGACGATCAGTTGGTGAACCTCGCCGACTATGCCGACAGAAACGACTTTACGCATCAGGAAAAAGTAGCGCTGCAGCTGGCGGAATGGATGACGCGCAACGAAGGCCCGCTCACCGACGAGCAATGGAAGCAGGTTCGTGACGCGTTCTCTGAAGGCGAAGTTGTCGAGCTGATGGCGGCCATTGGATTGTTCAACTACTTCAACCGCTTTAACAACCTGCTGGATATGGAACCGACTGGTGCGGCCTCCTGACCCGCCTGCGCATCAATACAGCAGGATCACGATCTGATACGCGGTGAAGCCATTCTGATTCGCCGGCGCACATGCCCCGACCACCGCGCTATGGTACGTTCCATTTCCAATTCCCTGCGCCACCCTGGTCGGAAGCTGCGTTAGATCCACCGTGCTGTATCGCACCACCAGTGCGGGTAAAGGCCGCGTTCCGCTCGGAGTGCCACCGCAGTAGCTTTCGGCCAACGCATCTCCCGTCCGCACACGAATGCCATGGCGCGCCAGTTGCGAAGCGACTTGCTCTTCCTGCTGCGGACGCGACATCGATGGAACCACGCGAGCAAAATCTTCCACCGCATACAGCTCACCGCGATCGTCGACAATTGCAATGCCCACCGTGTTCACCCGCGGATCCAGCAGGTTGGCGCGATGCGCCGGCGAATGCATCCATTCATTGTTGATCTGCCCGGTCGTGGGAGCTTCCGCGACATTCTCCGCGACCGTGCTGCAATGCAGCCCGACCTGCTGCACACGCACGATAATGTCCGGCTCGCCTGGCAATTGATGCGACAGCGTTCCCGATGCGACCATGCGCTGCGCATGTTCCCACGCAGCTTTCGTCAAGGCGGCATTTGGATGCAGCGGCTCCAATCCCTGCGCCGATCGGTCCTGGTTGGTCGCCTGCAGCAGGTCGGCAGCCGCGCTGCGCTCATCGTTGTTCATTTGAGTATTCTGCGCTCGTGCAATCACGGTCAGCCCGAGTAAAAATGACGCCAGCAATACGATCGGCATCCTGCTCCGCATGGCACTCCTCCTCATCGTTTACCTGTCAGATTTTCTCTTGCCGTAACTCTCCGCCCTACACCACACCCGAACCAGGATTGGCTTTCGCCGCCGCGTAGGTGCGTCGAATTCCCTCTTCAAGGCTGGTCTTCGCGCTCCAACCCAGCGAATGAATGCGACTCACATCCAGCAGTTTCTGCGGCGTCCCATCTGGCTGGGCAGTGTTGAACGTCAGCGCACCGTCGTATCCCAGCAAGCGGCTGATCAACTCGGCAAGTTCGCGAATGCTGATGTCCTCGCCAACGCCAATGTTGATCAGCGGTGGACCATCGGCCTGCAACAGCGCGTCAAGCTTCTCCTCAGACATCTGCAACAGGAAAACGCATGCCTCCGCCAGATCGTCGCTATAGAGAAATTCTCTGCGCGGTGTGCCCGTGCCCCACACTTCCACTTGCCCCGCACCCTCGGCTTTCGCGGTCGCAATCTTGCGCAGCAGCGCCGGCAACACATGGGAATTCGCCAGATCGAAATTATCTTCCGGCCCATACAGATTCGTCGGCATCGCCGCCAAAAATCGCGTACCGTATTCGCGGTTGTAGGCCCAGCACTGCTCAATGCCGGCAATTTTCGCGATCGCGTAGGGGCGATTCGTCGGCTCCAGCGGCCCGGTCAGCAAATACTCTTCTCGAATCGGCTGCGGACACAGCTTGGGATAGATGCAACTGGATCCAAGGAACAACAACCTCTTCACGCCGAACTCGTAGCATGCATCAATCACGTTTGTCTGGATCAGCAGATTGTCGCGAATAAACTCCACTGGATATTTACTGTTGGCCTGGATTCCACCAACCTTCGCCGCAGCCAGCACCACGTACTCTGGTCGCTGATCCTTGAAAAACTCCCACACCGCGCCGCGCTCCGTCAGATCCAGTTCTGTGCTGGTTCGCAACAGTAACCGCTCGTATCCTGACGCAGACAGGTGGCGGCAAATCGCGGAACCGACCAGGCCGCGATGCCCCGCGACAAAAACTCGCGATCCTGGCTGCATCCCATTTCCGGCCGTCGGCGCATGCATCATGATTTTTGCGACACTTTCCTGGCTGCTTCCAGCACGGCCGTCTCTGCCCCGACAAAATCCTCTGGCGCATCCCGTTTCCAATCCGCCATCGCCTGTTCCAGTGTGTAGTTGAATCTGTAACCCGCCTCGCGCAGACGAAGTGGCTCGATATAAGTCGACTGCGAAAGCTTCCGCATTCGCACTGGATTCACCGACGTGTGAATTCCAAACAACTGCGCGATGCCGGCCACGGGATACGCCGCGGCTACCAGCAGACCCCGGGGAACCGACAACCGTGGGTGGCGATAGTTTGTCGCCGCACAAATCGCATTCACAAAATCCTCCAGCGTTGGAGGCGGATCCATCGACACATTCCACAGCAGCACCGGCTCGCCGGTTGTTTCCTGATACTCGAGCGCGAACTGCACCACGCCGCAGAGTTCCTTCACATACACGCCAGCCTTGCGCGTGGCTCGATTGCCCATGTAAAGAAAATATCCGCGAGCCAGGCTGCGTGCCAGGCGCGCAACGTTGGCGTGTTCTCCCGGCCCGAACACCACGCCCGGCCGCAAAATAATCAATCGCCGGTTTGGATTGGCATTCTGCCATGCGGTGTGAATTTTTTCAGCGACCAGCTTCGAGCCGCCATACGCCGTCTCCGGGATCGGCAGCGAATCTTCATTTCTCGCCTCATCGCTCGAACCATAAGGAGCAATGCTGCTGGTGAACACCAGCCGAAAACATCCCGCATGCGTCGCGTACGCGCAAATATGTTCCGCACCCGGCAGGTTGGTTTCGTAATATTCGTTCGGCTCGTGACCCGGTTCGCGATGCACTGCGGCCAGGTTAATGATCAGGTCCGACTGCTGTGGCAACGGCACCGCATCGAGCGGTAAACGCACGTCACACGGAACATAGACAACACGTGGCAGGGTCCCATCCGTAGACTCCATCCAGCGCATCAGCGGCTTCACATAGTCTTCCTGGCGAGGCGGACGAATGTCGGCAAGGTAGATTCGTTCCACGTCGGTGTGTTGCAGCAGATGCTTGGCGATATGTGTTCCGATGCAGCCGGTGCCACCAAAAATCACGCAGGTGCGAAGGTTCATGCAGGCGCTCCAACCCTCATCTAGCGAGCCTCGCTCTGGGCCGCCGTCGTTTCCCGCACCGGTTCGCGCTTCTTCGCTCGGGGATCTTCCGGAGCCGTCTTTTCCCCGGTCGCCAGTCGCACCATATTTGTGATGGAAAACCGGTCCAGCAGCGGTTCCACCCGGGCACGCCGCGCGCCTGCCGATTCCCGCCGCACAATCTCCAGCGCCTCATCCAACCGCGTCAGGAACAACTGCTCGTCCCATCGCGTCGCAATGGAACCCGTGCCTGCCAGCTCAATCATCCGTTCCACTTCACTGCCGGAGCTGCAGATGGCCAGCAAATGCACGCCTGCAGCCAACAGGTTGGGCAGCTTCGACGGCAACGCCGCGCCTTCAGTGCCCTCTGCCTGCGGAATAATCTGGATGGCCGAGCGTGCATACAACTCCGCCAGGTCCTGCTCCGCAACCAGTGGATGAAACTGCACTCGAGGTCCGGGCCGCCGCTCGTATTCAGCACGCAGCCCATCATAAAACGGGCCGCCGGAAAGCACGTGAAACTGCACTTCAGGATGACGTTCCGCAGCCGCCTGCATCAGCCCGACCAACTGCTGCGAGTTTTGCTTGTAGCCGAGCGCTCCGGAATACACGACATGCAATTTGTCCGGCGGAAACAGCCCGTCCAGGTGATGCGCTTTCGAAGCCGCGGCAATCGCGCTATAGCTTGCCGGCAGCGTAATCGACGGATATTGCACCGCAATCTTCGCCGCATCCAGGCCATACGATTGCTGTGCGATGCGCGCCATATCTTCAGAAAAGAAAATGCACAAATCCTGCGAACGAAACACGCGGCTTTCCACCGCATGAATCATGTGGATAATGGCGCGCCGCACAAATCCATTTTCCTGCGCCGCCAGAACGCCTTGCAGATCGTGCACCACCGCAACCCGTCGCACGCGCCGCGGCAAAATCAGATTCAAAAATAAAATGAACAAGCTGGGCGGAAGGATGCTGACGACCACATCCACCCGATTTCTCTGCCGCCAAACGCTGCGCGCCGCAAAAAATGCGAACCACGCTTCCAGCTTCAGTCGCCGCAATGGCATCGCCTTGGAATATCGAACACCGGCGCCGCCGCGCACGATCGTCATCCCCGGAATCCGCGTGTCGCTTCGCACCGGTATCCACTCCGGGTACAGCGGATGCGAGCAGACCACGGTGACTCCATGGCCCTCCGCGACAAACGCCTCCGCAAGGTGCTGATTTGCCTTTCCCGTCGAAATCAATTCTGGGTAAAAGAAAGGGGAGACGATGAGAATCTGTTGTTGCCAGTCGATCACACGCGCGTCCTGTAGGTCCGTCCACAAGTTCAGCGCCGCACAGTAGCCTGCTTGCTCCACTCGCGCGGGTTTTTGGAAACACAGTGCTGCCTTCACGAGGCGGTCCGGCTGCCTCTTTCGGCTCCATCCAACTCACAAAATAGCTATTGCTACGATACCACTCGGCTCCAGCATTCCGCGGCTCTTATTGCATTAAGAACGCTCCTGCTTCCATTCAGTTGCGTGGAAAACTTCGACGGGCGGGTGCGGTCAATTACAATCGTTTGGATGCAGTCCTTGCGTTTCCAGCCACTCGCGATCTTCGGCATTGTTCTATTAATCATATTTGTCACGCTGGCCATTTTCGCTCCCTGGATCGCACCCTTCGACCCCGCCGCAATCCACCTCCACGCACGCCTGCAATCCCCCTCTGCCACCCACTGGTTTGGCACCGATGAATTGGGCCGGGACATCCTCTCCCGCGTGATCTACGGCACCCGCATTTCGCTTTTCGTCGCCACCTCCGTCGTCTCCATTGCATTGTTCTTCGGCGTGATCTTCGGCTCCATCGCCGGATATTATGGCGGCTGGCTCGACGCGTTCCTGAACGTCCTGGTGATGAACACGTTCATGGCCCTCCCCGGCATTCTGATCGCCATCGCCCTGGTCGCCTTCCTCGGCCCAGGTATGACCAACTTGATTCTGGCCCTGTCAATTACCGGCTGGGTAGGGTACGCGCGCCTGGTCCGCGCCCAGGTTCTTGCCGTCCGCGAACGAGAATTCGTCGAGGCCGCCCGCGCCATGGGAGCGACAAATCTACGCATCATCACTCGTCACATCTTGCCGAACATCATTCAGCCCGTCATGGTGCAGGCCGCCATCGGCATGGCTGGAACCATTCTGGCGGAAGCCACCCTCAGCTTTCTCGGCCTCGGTGTGCCGCCGCCCATGCCCAGCTGGGGAGTCATGCTGAACGATGCTCGCGCCCATTTATTTGACGCGCCTCACATGGTCATCTTCCCCGCCATCGCCATCATGCTGGCGGTTTTGTCCTTCAACTTCATCGGCGACAGCCTGCGTGACCAGCTTGATCCTCGCACCCGCGTCGCCGTCGGCGTTGGCGCAAACTATTAGGAACTGGCATGCGCATCGGTGTCATCTCCGACACGCACGGGTTGTTGCGTCCAGAAGCCGTGCACGCGCTCGCCGGTTGCGCCCACATCCTGCATGCCGGTGACGTCGGTAACGACGACATTCTCGACGCTCTTCAAACCATCGCGCCACTCACAGCCATTCGCGGCAACGTCGACCACGGCGGAGCCTGCAGCAGACTGCCCGCAACCGAAACCATCGAGCTCGATGGAAAACTAATGTACATGCTTCATGCGCGCGAGGATCTCGACCTGCATCCCTACGCCGCCGGCATCAGCGCGGTCATCTTCGGCCACTCCCACCAGCCGGAGATTTCCTGGTCCAACGGCGTCCTCTACTTCAATCCAGGAAGCGCAGGCCCGCGCCGCTTCAGCCTCCCCGTCACCCTTGGAATCATCGAATGCAGTTCGCACGCGCTGACACCCAGTATCGTTCCACTATTGCCGTAAACGAAACGCGATTCCCCGCCACGCCTTCATTCCGTCATCGACCTACGCTGCGCTTGCAGCCAGAGGCATAAGCACTTAACTGACGCGGAGGAATTGCCGAAAAGTAATGGTGAGCACTCCGAGCCACATCGTGGTGCAATTCTGACACACCGAGTGGCGGCCGAACCTGACAGTTCGTTATTCTAGGCATAACGAGGGACAAAACATTCTGGGCAACCGTATGTTTTTGCCCCGGTTCCAAGTGAAGCAAGGGAGATTGAAACATATGGTAGGAAGATTTTTTCTGGTCGCGGCGTGCATCGCAGGACTCGTTCCCACAGCCCTGGGTCAGCTCTCAAGTCGCGACAGAACGTTTGTGATGAATGCCAACCAGGCGAACAACTTTCAAATTGAAGCAGCCCTGCTCGCCGATCAGTACAGCAGCAACCCACTCTATCGACGATATGCCACGGATATTGCCAACTCTCAGACGGAAGAAAGTGGTCAGCTTGAATCCACGGTCGCCGATCAGAATTCCCCCATGCAGCTGCCAAGCAGTTTGTCGCCCACAGGTCAACGTCAGTTGAATTCGCTGAAAAATGCCAGAAACGTCGATGCCACATTTCGGAATCTGATGATCGCGTCCTATTCGTCCACCATCCGGATGTACCAGACCTACATCGAGCAACCCGACGCGAACGATGAATTAAAGAAGATGGCGCAGGAACTGCTTCCGACATTTGAGCAACATCTGGAAGATGCCCGGAACCTGGAGCCCGGCATGCAACAGGCGCCACCCCCGCGGGGCCACAACTAGCACGCATCTACACTAACGGAAATCCCGGATGGCTGCGCGACCCGGGGATGAGAAGTCGCTTCTATTTCTCTGTTGTAGAAATATCGGCTGCGACGGCAAAGTTGCGCTGCATCGGATGCGCTTCTGTGTTGAAAATGACCGATCGAAAATTCAGCGTGGATGGCGGCGCAAATAGTAGATAGAGATATTTCAGCGTCTCCGCAAAAAAGTAGCTCTGCATCGCATCGGCTTTTTTCTTGGTTTGCACATTGGCCAGAGCAGCAAATCCATCCTTCGTGCGGCAATACGTCATCAACGCATCCAGATACGTTTTCCCCATGGCAAGATACTTGGGGTCGTGCGTGTAGGTGTACAGGTAGTAGGTGGATTCGATGATTTCCGGCCGCAATGGATATTGCGGGTCCGTAATCGTCATGGTTGCGTAATTCAGCTGGTCCGGCTCCACTCCTGCCAGGTTCCACATGGCATAGCTGGAAGCCTGCAATCTCGCCGCCCGATCCACATCGCCGGAAAGCGCCAGCACTGCGGGAAAAAAGGCATCGAGCGCGCCATAATATGTCGTGGTTCTGGCTCCCGTATTCATGTCCGCCTGCCCATACCACAGGCCGTTCGACCTCTCATCCGCCAGATATTTGTTGATGGAAACCAGACTGTGTTGCCACATGCGCTCGCAGTCCGGGTCGTGAAACAGAATCGCCGCTTTCAACAGATATTCGTAATAGGAGTCAATCCCGCCCATAATTCCGGCAGTCTTGTCCGTCCACTTCCCTGTTTCCACATTGATGCCGGAACCGACGAGTCCAATTGCGGACTGCCGCTGATAGAGCGCAACCACGGCGCGCTTGGCTTTATCGTAATAAATCGGCTTCCCTGTCAGCCGCGACAGCACGCCATATTCGATCAACATGCTTCCCACTTCTGCGGGATTGCTGTTGACTCCGCGTACAGCGCCGGTGCGCAGATTCACATATTCATACGGCATGCCAGTTGGCGAGTTGAACATCGGCAGCATGCGTGTGCCCAGATCATCCGCCAACGCCAGCAACCGCTTGTCGCCAGTCAATTCGTAACTCGACAGCAAACCTCCCATCAACCGGATCGTGATCTCGAAATCCTTCACGTACATGTCCTGGTTGAAGTTCAGTTTCGTGTCAATCAGTTTTCGAGCCTGGTTGGCCTGCGGCGTCAGACCCATCAAAATCATGGTGTCCAGGCCATCCACCGGCGTCATCAATAGCGAATGCGAGTACCAGTCCATTGGCTGATGACTCAGCGGCTTCAACGCATCGTGCCCCCAGGCATATTTGCGATAGCCGTTCCACGCATGCAGATATTCCCGGCGAACATGGTTGGCCAATTCAGTCTTTTCCGCTTGCGTCATCGGAGCGGCACCCGGCGAGGAGCTCGCCGTCGACGCGACTTGCGCGTGTCCCAACGCCAACCCAACGGTCAGCCATAGCAACAGAACAAGAGCGCCACGCCTCGCCGAAGAAGATGGACATTCTCGTTCGAAAGATCCGTCAAGAGCGCGTCGATTTTCTACTCGTTCGCCGCTCAAATGGCAGCAGAAATCCATGCAAGCCTCCTGATCGATTCGCGCCCAGCGAATCCGGGTCTTGTTTGCGATTGAATATTACAGGCCCAACCCGCCGTCAACGCCGAGAATCTGTCCCGTAATGAAATGAGGTCCGGTGGCGAAGAAGAGCACCGTGGCCGCCACTTCTTCAGGCTTTCCGTTGCGTTGCATGGGGGTTTTCGCGGCGAAATGCTCATAGTCCGGATGCACTTCTCCGTTGCTGATCATTCCGGGCGCGACGCAATTTACGCTGATCTCCGGCGCAAATGCTTTTGACATCGTCTGCGTCAGCATATGCAGCGCGGCCTTCGATGTGGAGTAGTGCGCATGTGTCGGCCAGGGATGCAGGCCTCCCAGCGAGCCAATATTGATGATGCGGCCTTGATTGGCCTTCAAGTGGGGATACGCCGCCTGCGCCATCAGAAATGCGCCGCGAGTGTTGGTCTCGAACATCTCGTCCCACTGCTCCACCGTGATCGACTCGAGCGGTGCTGTCGCAAACACGCCCGCGTTATTCACCAGCAGATCCAGCCGGCCGAACTCATCGACCACAGCCGCCACCGCCGCGCGCACCGACGCAGGGTCCCGCACATCGCAGCGCAATGCCATCGATCGTTGCCCGGTCAATCCCAATTCCCGCAGAGTCTGCTCGGCCGCCACGTCGGATTCGCGATAGGTAATGGCAACATCTGCACCAGCATCGGCCAGCGTATGTGCCAGAACCCGGCCAATCCGTTTCGCCGCGCCTGTCACCAGCGCGACCTTGCCATTTAACAGATGCATAGTGGTCTCATCCGAACGTTCCAATAGGTAAGAACCCGCCAACCTCAATCCTTCTTCGGCGGAGCAGGCTCCAGCAACGGGCTGTCGGTCGGCTCAGCATGACCCATTTGTGTCTTCGGAGTGTTGTCCTGCAGATCGGCATTCGGGTTGAACTTTGTGTAGATGGAGTATTGCTGGTCCGGAGGCAGCAATTTAACGGTGATCGACTTCTCGGCCCCTGGCACATCGTACTTCTTCCCGAATGTCCGATAGCCGTCCATGATCACCTGCACCAGCACTTGCGACCCCTGCGGGATGATGGTGATCTTCGCCACCCCCTCGTCATTGGTCTTCAACTCCATATTGCCTTCCTGCGTATCCCCCAATGCTGGATGAAACACCACCGCCGCATTCTTCAAAGGCTTGCCATCCGAGGCGCGCAGCACCTTCACCGTCACCGTCGCCATTGGCGGCGGCGGCTTGTATTTTCTGCGACGGTCCGCATGACTGGAAGGAACTGCCAACAAGGCCGCTGCCACAACAATCATGACCGCAATCGAACGATGCTCAAATCTCCGCATGCGTTGATTTTAACTCCATTCACGCCACGCCAGGCATGCGGGCTTATTCGTAATGTGTCCACATGCGAAGCACTTTGACGATGTGCTCCTGCTCCAGAACCTGATAGACCAGGCGACGCTGAATATCGATTCTCCGGGAATATGCCCCTTGCAGATCTCCGACAGGTTTTTCGAAAGGCGGCGGATGTTGAAAAGGGTTAATCGCCAGAAGACTCAGCAGACGTTCCGCTTTCGGTCGAAGTCCGGCTGCACTGAGCTGGCATGCGTCTTTTTGGGCCTGCCGGGTGAATGCGAGTTCCCAACTCTTTACCACCCAGGTTCCTTGGCGCAGTCGCTCAAAGGCGTTGCCATTCCTTTCAGGATGGATTCACGCATGTCTTTCATAGCGAGCAGATGCAGGGTCTCCTGGATGGCGTTCCAATCCTCCTCAGCAACCAGAACAGCGTTGGCGCGAGGGCCTGTGATCAGCACCGGTTCGTGCGTTGCGGCGGTTTCATCGAGAAGCCGATAAAGTTTCGCGCGAGCCTCACTTGCATTCTTGGTGTTCATAGCTCCGAGCGTACGCTTTCACGTACTAACGGGCAAGCTCTCAAGTCACCTTTCGCTCTACAGAATGGCGCGAAAGAAATCTGAGTGATTTACACTAATATTGATCAGAAACGCTTGACAATCGTCGCTCCCGCAGCCTAATCTAGCACTCGAAGGCAAGGAGTGCTAATTGCCCGCGCCCGAAGGATCCACTCTGTCTCATCGAACCGGATCCATCCGCAAGCTTCGCAACGCAAATCGTTCAGAATAAGGAGAAATGTATTATGGCACATGCAAAATCATCGGTAGCTACGTCTTTGACGCCGCTACATGATCGTGTAGTCGTCCGTCGCATTGAAGAAGGCGAAACTGTTCGTGGTGGCATTATCATCCCCGACTCCGCCAAAGAAAAGCCCCAGGAAGGCGAAATCATCGCCGTCGGCAAAGGCAAGTCGAACGATGAAGGCAAAGTTTTCCCCTTGGACGTCAAGGCTGGCGATCATGTTCTGTTCGGAAAGTACTCCGGAACTGAAATCAAAATTGATGGCGAAGATTTCCTCATTATGAGGGAAGAGGAAATTCTCGGCATCCTGCATAAGAAGTAAGCGTGGCCCAATCGCCTCGCTTTTTTTGTGCCCAGTTGTAAGCAACACAGCTCCATAAAATTCTCACCCGCTATGGCGGACGATCGAACAACACATCAGGAGAACCAGGATTATGGCAAAGCAAATTTTGCACGGAGAAGATTCGCGGCAGGCAATTCTGCGCGGCGTCAACACGCTGGCAGATGCTGTCAAGGTGACGCTCGGCCCCAAGGGTCGCAACGTCGTGATTGAAAAGAAATTCGGCTCCCCGACCATCACCAAGGACGGCGTCACTGTCGCCAAGGAAATTGAGCTGAGGGATTCACTGGAAAACATGGGCGCGCAGATGGTGCGCGAAGTTGCCTCCAAGACCTCTGACGTTGCCGGCGATGGCACCACCACCGCCACCGTTCTGGCCCAGGCCATCTATCGCGAAGGCGTCAAGACGGTCGCTGCAGGCGCAAACCCGATGGCCCTGAAGCGCGGCATCGACAAGGCTGTTGAGAAGATTGTCGGCAAGCGCGATAAGGACGGTGCGTTTGAGCACACCGGCGCACTCGGCAAATTCTCCAAGCCCGTCTCTGGCGAAATGATTGCCCAGGTCGGCACCATCTCCGCCAATGGCGATCAGGAAATCGGTTCCATCATCGCGCAGGCCATGGAGAAGGTTGGCAAGGATGGCGTCATCACGGTCGAAGAATCCAAGACCATGCAGACCCACCTCGAGACCGTCGACGGCATGCAGTTTGACCGCGGCTACCTCAGCCCCTACTTCGTCACCGATCCGGATCGCATGGAAGCGGCACTCGAAGACGCCTACATTCTGATCCACGAAAAGAAGATCAGCACCATGAAGGATCTGCTTCCCTTGCTGGAGCAGGTGGCCCGCAATGCCAAGCCGCTCGTCATCATCGCAGAAGATGTCGATGGCGAAGCGCTCGCAACTTTGGTCGTCAACAAGCTGCGCGGCACCCTCAGCGTGGCAGCCGTTAAGGCCCCTGGCTTCGGCGATCGCCGCAAAGCGATGCTGGAAGATATTGCCAAGCTGACCGGCGGACGCGCCATCACTGAAGACCTCGGCATCAAGCTCGAGAACGTGAAGCTTGAAGACCTGGGCCGCGCCAAGCGCGTCGCCATCGACAAGGACAACACCACCATCGTCGACGGTGCCGGCAAGGCAGAGGACATTCAAGGCCGCGTCAAGGAAATCCGCAACCAGATCGACAAAACCACCTCCGACTACGACCGCGAGAAGCTGCAGGAGCGGTTGGCGAAACTGGTTGGCGGCGTCGCCGTCATCAAGGTCGGTGCAGCTACCGAAACCGAGATGAAGGAAAAGAAAGCGCGCGTGGAAGATGCCATGCATGCAACCCGCGCCGCTGTCGAAGAAGGCATTGTCCCGGGCGGCGGTGTCGCCCTGGTTCGCAGTGCCAAAGCTGTTGAGGAGTTGATCGCGACCCTCGAAGGCGACGAGAAGATCGGTGCTCAGATCATCCGCCGCGCCATCGAAGAGCCACTCCGCCTGATCGTCGGCAACGCCGGCGAAGAGGGTGCTGTGGTCATCGGCAAGGTCCTCGAAAACAAGGAAGCCCACTACGGCTACAACGCCGCGACCAACAAGTTTGAAGACCTGGTGAAAGCCGGCGTCATCGATCCCACGAAGGTCACGCGCACCGCACTGCAGAACGCCGCTTCTATCGCCGGCCTGATGCTGACCACCGAAGCCATGGTGGCCGACATTCCGGAGAAGAAGGAAGCAGCTCCCGCAGGCGGTCACGGCGGTGGCATGGAAGGCATGTACTAGAGCTTCGCCTCCAGATAGCCGCCCCATCGGCGCATACTCAACGGCCCTGCAGTAATGCAGGGCCGTTGGCACAACATTACAAGCGAATATGTCCTAGCCGGTGAATTGATTGGTTTTTGTCGGCCTCACTTATACAGATATCTCTAGAAGATCGTAACTCCTGTTGGTGGTGTGATAGGAGCTGGAATTTGGGTCGAGATTACCTGATTGGAATCGGGTATTGTCATGTAAACAATTCCTTCGGCAGAATCCACAGCTAGACCCCTAATAGTGCCTGGAGCTTGGCCTGTAAGCATCGCCGCACCGCTATGTAGATCAGTCACTGCGAATGAGGCTCCCGAGACCGTCACACCAATCATATTGTTCAGCTGGTTGCTCACCAAAGTCCCCGTACTCAGTTGAGCAGGCCACAGCAGTTCCGAATCCATGGAGGAATTTGAATAGGCGGACAATGCGCCTGAGGATGTCACGGCCGCTGCCTGCGAATAACCGCTGCTAGGACGATACGAGATCGCACTCAGACTGGCCGAGTCCGTAGACGGTGCAATAGTTGTCAATACCTGGCCCTGCCCATTGCTGTATGCTATCCCGTTGACCAGGCCGTTCACCGCGTGCGACGTGATAGCAAATGAAGAAAGATTCAGCTGAGCGACGAAATTATTGCCACCAATCCATGCATCGCCGTTACCGTCAAGGCTAATCGTTGTAGGTTGGCTTCCAACGCTGATCGTGTTCGTTACGATATTGGAGGTGAGACTGATGACCGTGACAGTTCCGCTTCCATAATTTACAACATATGCTGTGGAGTTGTCCGACGATACACGAGCATCCACTGGCTGGCTACCCACTGCAATGGTAGCGACTATAAAATGGGTAACTAGATTGACTATCGAAACATTGTTACTACCAGTGTTTACAACAAGAGCGTTCCCGGTTTGAGTTATTGTCACTGATCCACCATAGGAATCAGAAACCTTGGTGACTGGTCTGTTGTAAGCTCGTACTACAGTCGGGTGCGTTCCCACAGGTGTTATTTCTCCATTATATTTTAACTCTCCGAGATTATAGAGGGTCACGATCGGAAAGTTGATGAGAGTATCTACAGTACTGCAACTTCCCTTTTTCCCACCTCCAGTGGGAGGATGGCAGAGAGTACCGAACTCTGAAAAAGACCCCGCATCGACTCCGAACGGCGTCGCGAAGCTGGTATCCGCTTGACCAACTGCAAGCCAATCGTTTCCAGCAAGCTGATGCCCTGACGGTCCCTGATTTATTAGGCTCCAACTATACAGATTTGGTGGCAATGTGGAACCCGAAAGCAAGGGATAGGGGAACGTCGCATGCATTCCGTCGGACGAAATCGAGGTGGCGGTTAACACAACAACCGCTGAACTGCTTCCATTTCCATAGAGACGTAACGACGGCATGCCGTATGTCGATGTAAGAGGTTGATTCGATCTGACTGTAATCTGGCTCGGATAGGACGTGTTAGTCGAGAAAGCAGGACTAACCTCATCGTCTGGCTCAGAATAATCAAGAAATGCGCAAACATATGTATGAGAACCAAAGTTATTTGTGGACGTAATATTCACATAGTCAGATACGTAGCCGAAAACTTCGGGTGGATTATAGTTGTAATTGTCGGTGCAGGGGGGGATCGAACGTTAGCTGCAAATACCAGTTCGCATTCAAACGGCCGTTCGCTACAACAACAGCACCGTCGTCGTTCGTGAGTGTGGGTCCAAAATGCTCAACTGAGCCGACAGGGTTAGCGAGATCGCTCTGCCAATCGCCTTGAACTTGTTGGCCGGGAATACCCGTTACAAAAAGAAGGACATTGTCATCATATTGCCAGTCCTGCGTGTTAATTTGAAGCGTTGTCGTCGAACTATTAAAACAACTCAGGGGCCACGTTGACAGAAGGAGACTTGAAAGACCAGCAAACACAGCTTTTTTCATCAGTATGCTGAACATAGAATTCCTTTCATGGCAGGATGGTCAGACATCTCAATAGACGATTTGCAAGATAATTAATGTCCTTGGGCTTGCGTCTATTCAGGAAGGACGCAAATCTACTTGTGTATGAGTTCAGATCGTCAGTGGTGCGTCGAGGCCCCCCCAACATTTGCTCAGTGGTAGCCACGACAGCTCCGGTCGAAAGCAGCAGCGACAATATGTGAAGAGCGACGATAGGAAACAATTGCGGCAGCAGCGAAGTATCGGTACCTTGGGGGGCCAGACATGGATATCTCAACGAGATTGCGCGGGTAACGCGCGATAGTTGACCTTCTGTTACTGTTCGGCCAGCCGCGCCAACCTCCGCCATTGCTTCGTGAAATGCGGCGATAACTGAGCATATGTCAATGGGTGCGCGGACGGCTTTTCGACAACCCAATTCAGCTTGCGCGATTGCCTGTTTGTTTTCAAGTACGGAATCTCGGAGGAGCTTATGTAGGCGCGGTCGCTGGATAGCGAGAGCCTCTAGAATGGTATTGAGGCTATAATCTGAATTCGCGAGAAGATTGCTCAACTGACGCAGATAATCGATCTGACGCGGATGGTTCACGGTGCCAACCTCGTTTACAACATGACAAAACGACTGATTGACCGCCCCGACTCGCCCTACAAACTAGGATTGCTGGAAATCTAACACAAATTACGATCCGGCGTGTAAAAATAATTGCGCTGGATGCAGAGATTCTCTCACATATCGATTCTTGTCAACATAGAGGATGCCCCCGGGAATCCCATTCTCGCTAAAGCCAGAACGACCCACCCCATTTCAATGGTCCTTGTTGAAGTCGACGGCAATCCAAATCGGCACCCATATTCCGCTGCTCACCAATGCAATATTCAACCTTCCCTTTCTCGATATCTACATGTTTCCGAGATTTCCCACCCTGATCCCCGAAACCATGGCTCGACGAAGTAGTGCGTTCATTGCTCAATAAGATATACAAATAGAGAAGCAAAAAAAAATCTGGAGATCGAATGAATTTCAGTCGGCACAAGTATGCGTTCGCGCTTTTCCTCCTCGTGGGTCTTTGCGGCACGACCGCGCTGAGCGCACAGCAGTCCAGTTCCTCCACCGCTCAGGTGGCCACGCCCGCCCCGGTAGCGGCTACTCCGCTCAGCAAGTGGTTCGTCGAAGGAGCAGCAGGCGTCGACTTTGGCCCCGGTCTGGCGAATGGACAGGTATGGGACACCAGCTTCAACGCGCTCGGGGGCGGCGGCTATCGCCTTACCCGGCGCATTGAAATCCCTGGCGAAATCGGCTATTACCACAGCGGTTTTCCCTCCTGGGTAGCGCAGACCATTCAGCAGGCCGGCGGCCACTACACCGTCCTCACCTATTCAGTGAATCCGACATTCTATTTCCTCCGCGGCGAACGCTACGGCTTTTTTGCCCTTGGCGGAGGCGGCTACTCCCACATCAGCACCAACTTCGACAAGCCGATCGGCTCGACCATCAATTGCAGCATCTATTCCGGCCTGGGATACACCAACCTAACCAACTTCTGTAATGGAACCATCACCGGTTCGTCCTATTCCAGTAACCAGGCGATGTATGACTTCGGCATCGGGATGGAAGGCCGCCTGTATCCCAATCATCGCTTTATCATCTTCGGACAAGGTCGCTACATCCACATGCAAACACCGGCGAATCAGCTTCCCGGACCAGACTTCGCCCTGGTAGCTCTCACCACCGGCGTCCGCTGGTAGCGCAAGCCGCGCGGCAGCGCGCTCATCATGGCCCTCGTCGAAGTCGACCATCTCGTCAAGACCTATCCCGTGCGTGGCAGTCGACAGCCACGCCGTGTCGTAGATGACGTCACCTTCCACATCGATCGCGGACAGACGCTCGGCATCGTCGGCGAATCCGGCTCCGGAAAAAGCACCATCGCTCGCCTGCTGCTGCGACTGATCGAACCGGATTCCGGCGCAATTTCGCTCGATGGCCACAACCTCCTCACTGTCTCTCCACGCGAGCTGCGCCAGCTGCGGCGGCGCATGCAGATCGTTTTCCAGGATCCTTACGCCGCGCTCAATCCGCGCATGCGCGTCGAAGACATTGTCGGCGAACCTCTGGTCATCTATCGCCGGGAAACGAAGCGGGTGCCCCAGGTCTCGAATCTGAGACTTGGGATTTTCTCTGCGCGCAATAGCTTCACAATGGCCCGGCGCGCCCAGGTTGTTGAAGCGCTCGCCATGGCAGGGCTCGATGATTCAGCGCTTCCTCGCTATCCCCACGAATTCTCCGGTGGTCAGCGGCAGCGCATCAATCTCGCCCGCGCTTTGATTCTGCGTCCCGAGCTGCTCGTGCTCGACGAGCCCACCTCGGCCCTCGATGTCAGCGTGTCCGCGCAAATTACCCACCTGCTTCGAGAGCTCCAGCGCGAGTTGCAACTGACGTACGTCTTCATCACCCACTCCATGCCGCTGGCACGCTACATGGCGGATCAGATTCTGGTTATGCGCCAGGGCCGCATTGTCGAGCAAGGTGGCTGGCAGCAGATCTGCGAACATCCGCAGTCGGAATACACGCAGGCATTGCTGGCGGCTACGCCAGAGCTGCCAGCTGCGGCGTCCTGACCGAAAAATTCATCGCCCAGTTTTTGCCGATCTTTCCAGCCCTGCCGCATCCAATCCCTCAGCAGAGAAAATAGAAACGAGCACCAGAATTCGCCGAATTGCAAGCGATTTCCAGCCACTCCATACACTGCGGGTTTCATTTGTGTGAACAGATGATGAAGCTCCACCCGGCGATGCCGGTTCCCGCCCCGTTCTGTGATATTTTTAAGCGGGTGGCTACGCGCCATCCAACCAACCGGAGGAACAAAAATTGGGCAAAACGATGGTCCCGAAACGTCTATTTTTTACCAAGGGCGTCGGGAAGCATAAGGAACGTCTTACTTCATTCGAGCTGGCACTTCGTGATGCCGGAATCGCTGCGCAGAATCTCGTGCGCGTCTCGTCAATCTTTCCCCCGCAGGCAAAACTGGTTCCCCGCAAAGAAGGATTGAAGTTCCTTTACCCCGGTGAAGTTGTCTTTGCTGTCGTCGCGGAAAATTCTTCGCGCGAACCCCACAGACTCATCGCGTCCAGCATCGGCGTCGCCATTCCCTCTGACAGAAACATGTATGGCTACCTGAGCGAGCATCACAGCTTCGGCGAAACAGAAGATCAGGCTGGCGACTATGCGGAAGAGCTCGCCGCCGAAATGCTGGCCACAACTTTGGACGTCGAGTTCGATCCCGACACGAGTTGGGACGAAAAGAAGGAGATCTATCGCATCTCCAACAAAATTGTTCGCACTGCCAATGTTACGCAGTCCGCGGTAGGCGACAAACGTGGCCTGTGGACCACGACCATCGCCGCAGCGATTTTAATTTTCGAATAGTGGTTTCCGAGCGGCAGGCGGATTCCAACCCTGCCGTGCTATCTTGAAAGTGGTCATTGATTCTGACCACTTTCTTATGAAGACCAAAAACACAACGCCGATTCCCGTGACCCAGTTCAAAGCGCATTGCCTCCAAATCGTAGAGAACGTGCAGCGCAAGCGGACTACGGTCGTCATTTCCAAGCATGGCAAGCCAGTCGCCAAGCTGGTTCCAATCGACGCGGATCCTGTGCCTTCCCTCTATGGCTCGATGAAAGGCACAGGGCGCGAAATTGGGGACATCATTTCCCCCATTGAAGACGAGTGGGATGCCGCGCGGGGTGACTAGCGCCCGAGGCGTGCTGCTGGATACCCACGTATGGATTCGTCTGCAGATGCTTTCCCATCCGCTCTCGACGGATGCGATCCGGGCGATTGAGAATGCCGGTGCATTGCGTTTGGTCTACGTTCCGGCCATTTCTATCTGGGAAATTGCCATCCTCACCCGGCGCAAGCGCCTGCAATTGGACATGCCCGTCAGGCGATGGGTCGCCGAGGCGCTCGATAAGCCGGGAATTCAACTGCTCCCGCTGAGCATCGACATCGCGATTGAGGCAGTAGAATTGGCCGAACCAATGTATAAGGACCCGGCGGACCGCATGATTGTCGCGTCCGCGCGGGTAGAAGGACTGACGTTGATCACAAGCGACAAACCGATGCTGCGTGTCGCGCGACACATTGGAATGGATTGCGTCCAGGCATAGCGCGCGGAGAAGGCTGGAGAATGACAACTTCGAAATCGAATTTTCGCGTCGCCTTGGTGCAGATGTCCTGCTCCGCGGATCCCGACGCCAATCTCGACAAGGCCGCCGACCGCGTTCGCGAAGCTGCACGCTCCGGCGCCAATGTCGTGTGTCTGCCGGAACTGTTTCGCACTCAATACTTTTGCCAGCGAGAAGATCACGCTCTCTTCGATCTCGCCGAGCCAATCCCCGGGCCTTCGACGGAAAAACTATCCAGCATCGCGAAAGAAGAGCATGTCGCCGTTGTCGCTTCCCTGTTTGAGCGGCGCGCTCCCGGCATCTATCACAACACCGCCGCCGTGATCGAGGAGGATGGTTCGCTCTCCGGAAAATATCGCAAGATGCATATTCCGGACGATCCTCTCTATTACGAAAAGTTTTATTTCACGCCCGGCGACCTCGGCTTTCGCAATTTCCCCATGCGTGCGGGCAATGTCGGCGTGCTGGTCTGCTGGGATCAGTGGTATCCAGAGGGCGCCCGCCTAACCTCGCTACAAGGATCGAATGTCCTCTTTTATCCCACCGCCATCGGTTGGCATCCGGCGGAGAAAGCCGAGTACGGAGAAGCGCAGTACAGCGCCTGGCAAACCATGCAGCGCGCGCATGCCATCGCTAACGGAGTCTACGTCGGCGCTGTCAACCGTGTCGGTCACGAGTATGGAGACATTCGCGGCAACCGCGTCGAAGGTCCCGGCCTGGAGTTCTGGGGTGGCTCGTTTCTCGCCGATCCTTTCGGGCGCGTGATCATGCAGGCCGCGCATGACAAAGAAGATATTCTCATCGGCGAAATCGATCTGCATCTAATTGAAGAGACGCGTCGCAACTGGCCGTTCTTGCGTGACCGCCGCATCGACGCCTATCAACCCATCACCGAACGCTTTTTGGATAGATAAATTTCCATGAGCAAGCCTCGCACATCCCTCGACACCGGCAAAACGACGCCTCGCGCCGCCGGTCTGCACATGCCGGCCGAGTGGATGCCGCACGCCGCTACATGGATCGCGTGGCCCCACAATGCAGAAGACTGGCCGGGAAAATTTCAGCCGATTCCCTGGGTGTATGGAGAAATTGTCCGCTATCTTGCCGCCGTCGAACACGTGCACATTCTGCTGAATGAACCGGCTGCGGAAATGCGCGCTCGCAGAGTCCTGGGACGCTGCGGAGTCAACCTTGCAAACGTGGCCTTTCATCTTCAGCCCACCGACCGTGTGTGGCTGCGTGACTCCGGTCCCATTTTTCTAACGCCCGTGGCCGGCATTCGCGCCGCGACACCGCTGGCGCTCACCAATTGGAAATTCAATGCCTGGGCGAAATACGACAACTGGCACAATGACGATCAGATTCCTGACCACATCGCCAAATTGCTTAAGGTTCCCATGTGGACGCCAGAGATCAAGCTCTCGAACGGTCAACGCCGTCGCATCGTTCTCGAAGGCGGCAGCATCGACGTCAATGGAGCCGGCGCACTGCTCACCACAGAAGAATGTCTGCTCAGCGATGTGCAAGCGCGCAATCCCGGCGTCACGCGGCAGCAACTGGAACGTTGCTTCCACGACTACCTCGGCGTCGATCAGGTGATCTGGTTGAATCGTGGTATCGCCGGCGATGACACTCATGGACACGTGGACGACATCGCTCGCTTCGTCGATTCCAAAACCATCGTCGCCGCCATCGAGCCCAACAGCGACGACGAAAATCACATGCCGCTACAGGAAAATCTCCAGCGACTTTCCGTGGCCCGCAACCACGAAAATAAGCCCTATCGCATTGTCGAGTTACCGCTTCCCTCGCCCGTGGTTTTTGAAGGTCAACGCCTGCCCGCCAGCTATGCCAATTTCTACATCGCCAATGGCCTGGTCTTAGTCCCCACCTTCAACGATCCCAACGATCGCGTGGCCCTCAACATTCTCGCCGAGGTGTTTCCTCTGCACACCATCGTCGGCATCCACAGCGTCGACTTTATCTGGGGTCTCGGCGCCATGCATTGCATGACCCAGCAGCAGCCCGCCATTCCCATTTCCACCGCTGCCCGCAAATCCTAGCGCGGCAGACTTCCCGCCCGGAACGCGTCCCACCCCATCGCAATCACTTCCAACGCTCGCTCCGTCAACGGAAATTCTTTCGACGTCCGCAGCCCTTCCACCGGCGCCCACCGCGCATCGGAAACATCGCTGCCATGCTGCAGTGTGTTTTTTTCTGCGAACCGTTCGTGCCCCACGCCCTTTCCGCCCCCGGCATCAATCCTGCAAAGAAAATCCACCAGCACATAATGAAATCGAATCCGTCCGTCCGCATCACGATCGATATGGTCGAACACCTTCACCACCTGCAGCGGCGTGACGCGCAGCCCCGTCTCTTCGGACACTTCGCGGATAATAGCTTCCTCCAGCGTCTCGCCCAATTCCACCGCTCCGCCCGGGAGTGACCACTCACCCGCCAGCGGCGCTTTGGCGCGGCGCACCAGCAGCACGCAGTCTGCGTCAAACACGACCGCACCAACGCCGACGATCGGCGACACGGGATATTCACGCTGCGCAGTCAAACCCTGCTCCACTCTCTCCCCAATAGAAAAGGCGCAGTTCATGACTGCGCCTCACTCCCCGACCCGTTGCCGCCTTCACGAGTGCATCGGCTTGCCATATTCTTCTTCAAACACCGTCCGCGCCATGTCGAAGCGGCCGCCATCATGTTTGTCCGGCCCCATCGCATGTCCAATGCCCAACAACGCCACCACGTGGTAGCTCAGCGGAAGCTTCAACACTTCGCGGACTTTTTCTTCTTCAAACCCCTCCATCGGCGCAGTGTCATACCCCAACGCCTCGGCCATCAGCATCATGTGGGTAAAAGCAATCATCACGTGCCGGTTCAGCCACATCGGCATGTTGGGATGGGTAGAAAGAAAAACGGGAATCTGCTCTTTCGCTTGCGCCGCATAGCTCTCGGTCATTCCGCCTTCGCGGCCCATGCGCAGCATCTCTTCCAGGTCGCCATTGCGCCACCCGTCGGCATCGCCGCAGGCGACAATCATCACCGACGCCTCTTCCACCTTGGCTTGATTAAAGCTTGCCGCACGCAAACGCTTTTTTTGTTCAGGATTGCGCACCACAATAAAGCGCCACGGCTGCATGTTGTAACCGCTGGGAGCGCTCAGTCCCGCGCTAAGAATTTGCTTTAAGTCTTTCTCCGGAACTGGTGCCCCGTCGAAGCTTGGAGTCGCACGGCGCTCACGGATAATCTTGGAAAGGGGCTTTTCGGTCGAACTCATTCCTTGTTTTCCTCAATGTACCGAATACAGCCATGTATCGATTCAGAAGTTCTGCAAAATAGCAGGCGGGAGAAGCCATCCTACAGTGCCGACTTGGGCAAACATTGTTAGTCTAGTACAGAAATGCTTTTTGAACCCTACACCCGCACCAGGATGCTTAATCGCTTGGATGCCGATTTCGGCGCAGTGTGTGGGTCACCGGCGAACACCCCCTCAACATTGATCCGCAACCGCAACGGATTGGGTTGGACTCTAGCGCTAGCCGCCGCATGGATGTTGCTGCTCCCTGCTTCGCTGGTGAGCGCGCAGGCCGCAGGGACCGCTCCGACCAACGTTGGCAGCCCGTCGACGAAAACCTCGACGGCGAAGCCTCCCGTCCATCACGCTGTCCACCACCATCATCGTCACGGCAAGCCCGTCGCAGCCACCGTGGCGCCTGAGCCCGCGGCACCACCCCCGCCTCTTCCGCCTGCGGAACAACCGGCCAACCCGGCAACGGTCGACTTCAACCATGGTCTGTTAACCGTTCGCGCGCGGAATTCCAGCCTGATCGGCATCCTCGATCAAATTCAACACCAGACAGGACTTGTCATTGAGGGCTTGAATCATGATCAGCGCATGTACGGGCAATATGGTCCAGGAAATATTTCTTCCACGCTGGCGTCCCTGCTTGACGGCTCCGGATATGACTTTGTCATTGTCGGAGGCAGCGATCATGCTGCCGCTCGCCTCATCTTATCGGCACCCGACAGCAACGGTGTCCCGGTGGCAACCCCGGCCTCGGTGGCGAACAATCAACCGGCGACCCCCGCAGAGGGAAATCCAAACGAAGTGGCCGATCCGACCGCCCCATCGCAGCCAAAAACGCCACAGGAAATTTTCAATGAGATGCGCAGAATGCATCCTCAATGATGGAGGACGAGCGAGTGAGGTGTTTTTGCAATGGAAAGCACGACGCAGAACAACGCGAGTGCGCCAGAGGTATTTGAAGCCACCTGAAAAGTCGAATTGCCGTACAGCAGATTTACGGATTGGCTGATTTGGTATGGATTTGCAGCGGAGCAGCGGAATGCGAGCGAACGTGAATTTTCGCCATAGCAAACACTCCAGAGCAAAAACCGTATGCCAGGGCGACACCTAGGGCAACACAGGCAAGAATGGTTGAGATCATCAATACAATCATCGGGGGAGTTCCTCCAGCGCAGTCAGTCCAGTGCAGGCGATGGCCGCGAATCGAGCCAATGGATCCACGAACGCCGGTCTTCATTCAACTGAATTCTTGCCCAGCATACTAGTGTTTTTTCAGGAATTCTGTTGCTTCGCGAGATTCCTCCAAACTTAAGTTATCGTTGCAATAGGGCACAAACATGCGGCATTCAGGGCCGCAGAAAGCTTTTCCGTAGCTAGAAATGTCGATTCCACAACTTACAGTGCGCGGCGCGCGCCAGCATAATTTGAAGAACATCACGGTCGAGATACCGCGCAATTCCCTCACCGTGGTTACCGGCCTGTCCGGCTCCGGCAAGTCCTCGCTCGCATTTGACACCATCTACGCCGAGGGCCAGCGGCGCTATGTTGAGACCCTTTCCGCCTATGCGCGCCAGTTTCTTGACCAGATGGAGCGTCCGGACGTCGACTCCATTGAAGGCCTCAGCCCTGCCATTTCCATCGAGCAAAAAACCACCAGCCGCAGCCCGCGTTCCACCGTCGGCACCATTACAGAAATCTACGACTACCTTCGCCTTCTGTACGCCTCCATCGGTATCCCGCATTGTCCCAATTGCGGACGGCCTATCTCCCGCCAGTCTGCGGATCAAATTGTCAGCCGCGTCATGGAGCTTGCCCCCGGTGAGCGCGTCACCATCTATGCGCCCATCGTTCGCGGACGCAAAGGAGAATTTCGCGATGAACTGGAGAAACTCGATCAGCAGGGATTTCGCGCCCGCATCGACGGAGAGATTCGCGACCTGGCGGAAGAAATCGTTCTCGAGAAACGAAAAAATCACACCATTGACGCCATCGTCGATCGCATCGTCGTCAAGCCCGGCGTCGAGAAGCGCCTGGAAACCACCGTCACCAAAGCCCTGCAAATGGCGAGCGGTCTGGTGCTGGTTGCAATGCCTGCTTCCGCCGGTCGCTCCAACGCCGGCCTTCGTGTCGAAGAGCAACTGTATTCCTCCTCCATGGCCTGTCCGGATTGCGGCATCAATGTTCCCAAACTAGAACCGCGCAGTTTCTCCTTCAACAGCACCTACGGAGCCTGCCCGCACTGCAATGGCCTGGGCAGCATCTACGACTTCGATCCAGCAAAAATCATCGTGGACTGGTCGAAGCCACTGCTCGAAGGTGGACTCGGTCCCGGTGGCAGTTCGCAATATTTAGGTCGACTGATTCGCCTCGCCGCCGACCGCTACAAAATTGATCTGCGCAAGCCCTTCGAGCAGCTCACCGAAGCCCATCAGAAATTACTCCTTTATGGCCCCGAACGCGGTGAAGGCCCCCGCACCGGCTTTCACGGCATTCTCAAATGGCTGCGCCAATCGCTGGATGAAATTCGCTCCGACAGCTATCGCGAGTGGCTCATGGGCTACATGTCCGCGACCGTCTGTCCGCAGTGCCACGGCAAACGCCTGCGCCCGGAATCGCTGGCCGTCACTGCCAACGGTCTTTCCATTGCCGACTTCGCCGCCTTGCCGTTGGCGGATGCGCTTGCGACCGCACGCCAATTTCAGTTCAGCCAGCGCGAGCAACTGATCGCCGATCGCCTGCAGCGCGAAATCGTCGAGCGCCTGGAATTTCTGGTCGCCGTCGGCCTCGGCTATCTGTCGCTCGATCGCAGCGCCGCCACACTCTCCGGCGGAGAAGGCCAGCGCATTCGCCTGGCTACGCAAATCGGTTCACGTCTGCGCGGCGTTCTCTATGTTCTCGACGAGCCGTCCATCGGCCTGCATCAACGCGATAACGAGCGCCTCATCGAAGCCCTCACATCGTTGCGCGACCTCGGCAACACCATCCTCGTCGTCGAGCACGATGAAGACACCATTCGCCGCGCCGACTATGTTCTCGACCTCGGCCCCGGTGCCGGCCGGCTTGGCGGCGGCCTCGTTGCCCATGGAACTCCGCAGCAAATCATGGACACGCCCGGCTCGCTGACCGGCCAATACCTCAGCGGCGATCTCGAAACCGTGTTGCGCAGCGAACCTCGTCCCACCGGCGAACATTGGCTCACCGTCGAAGGCGCACGCGGTCACAATCTGAAAAACCTCACTGTCCGCTTCCCCCTCGGCCTGCTCACGGTCATCACGGGAGTATCCGGCTCCGGCAAAAGCACTCTCATCAATGACATTCTCTATCGCGCGCTCGCACGCGATCTCTACGGCTCCCGCGAAGAACCCGCCGAACACGACCGCGTTCTCGGTGCCAAGATCATCGACAAGGTCATCCAGATCGATCAGTCGCCCATCGGTCGCACTCCGCGCTCCAACCCAGCCACCTACACCGGAGTCTTCACCGCCATCCGCGATTTATTTGCCATGCTGCCGGAAGCGCGCGAGCGCGGCTACAAGGCCGGCCGGTTCTCCTTCAACGTGCCCGGCGGCCGCTGCGAAACCTGCCAGGGCGACGGCCAGCGCCGCATCGAGATGAATTTTTTGCCCGATGTCTACGTCACTTGCGAGGTATGTAACGGTCGCCGTTACAATCAGGAAACTTTAGCGGTCCGGTTCAAGGGCTATTCCATCGCCGATATTCTGGAGCTGCCGATTTCCGATGCGCTCGCCGTTCTTGAAGACATTCCCGTTGTCCGGCAAAAGCTGGCAACGCTGAACGATGTCGGTCTCGGCTACGTGCATCTTGGCCAGTCAGCCACAACCCTCTCCGGCGGCGAAGCCCAGCGCATGAAGCTGGCACGAGAACTCTCCAAGCGTCAGACCGGACGTACCCTCTACCTGCTCGACGAGCCCACCACCGGCCTGCATTTCGACGATGTACGCAAGCTCATGGAAGTCCTGCACCGGCTCACCGATCTGGGCAACACCATCCTCATCATCGAACATAATCTCGACGTCATTCGCAGCGCCGACTGGATCATCGACCTTGGCCCCGAGGGCGGCAAAGACGGCGGAGAAATTGTTGCCGAAGGAACGCCTGCCCAGGTCGCTGCAATTCCCGCGTCCTATACCGGAAAATTCCTGCGTCGCTACTTCCCGCAGCCCGACCCGCCACCGAAGCCGCAACCAAATGGGTTCGCCCCTGCAAAGAATGGTCGCGCTTCCGCCCGGAAAAAGATAAAACTATAGACGCCTCACAAGAATCGATCCAGTACCCGCAGATTCGGAACACCACACCATGAGTTCGAGTTCAAATCCAGTGCCGGAAGCCCTGCCACCCGACGCAGAACCAATCCTGCACGCGCCTATGCCGCACCACGGCGACGCCCCCACGATTCTGGAGATGGTCGCCTTCTTCACCATGGCCGCCATCCTGATCACCCTCACGCAGGCGCTCAGCGCCGCAGTGGTGATCCATTGGCATCTCTTCGGAAGAATCAGTCTTCGCAAACTTGTATACGAGCCGCGATTCACCATTCCATCCATGGTCGTGTCCTACGGCGTCGTCGCTCTCGCCACCGTCGCTCTCTACCGGCGCGTGTGGCCCGACGGTTTTCTCGCCGGCATTCATTGGAATTTCTCTCAGGTGCGCCGGTACGCCCTCTGGCTTCCCGCACTCGGCATCGGCCTGGGATTTGCCATGCAGTTGGTCTCCAACTATCTGCCCATCCCCAAAGAATTGCCGGTAGATTCCTTCTTCCAGAATGCGTTCGATGCCTGGATCGTCGCCCTGTTCGGCATCTTCATCGCGCCCATCTGCGAAGAAATCGCCTTCCGCGGATTTCTCTATCCCTCGCTGCGTCCCTGGACGGGCCGTATCCTCGCGGCCATCTTAACCAGCGTTCCCTTTGCCTTTCTGCACGCGCAGCAAGTCGGTCACGCCTGGGGACCGCTCACCCTGGTCTTCATCGTCAGCCTGGTGCTGGTCTGGGTTCGTGAAAGAACCAACTCCGTCGCCTGCTCCGCGCTGGTCCACGCCTGTTATAACTTCTCCATCTTCGCCGTCATTTTCTACGCCAGCGGCGGCTTCCTCCACCTCGAACGCCTGAAAGACTGATCCTCTTTCCAATCTTGCTTCACCCTCCACCCTCAACCTGCTCCAGTCTTTCGCGAAAATACTCTTTCCAGCCCTCGGGTAACGCCTCAACCCGAATCGCCCGCCGCACCACACCCACATCGGCATCGCTATATTGCTTCTCCGCATATAACCGAGTGATCTCCGAAACCGGAACACCGTTCGGATCGCGATGGATCAACTTCATCTCATCGCCCGCCCCAACTTCACCTTCCCTGGTCACTGCGACATAAAAACCTGAGCGACCACTCGCAAAAAATCGCTTCACCATGTGGTCGTCTCCAAATCGTATGCCGAGTTTGTAGCAAGGCTGCCGAGGCTGCGTCACCACCACCTCCGCCGATCCAACCGCATACCGATCGCCAAGATGAATTGACTCCTCCACAAAACTATCCAGCGTGAAGTTCTCCCCAAACATCCCCATCGGCAACTCTCTGCCTGGTAATTCTTTTCTCCAATAGTCATAGTGTGTCAGCGGATAACAATAGACGGCCTTATATCGTCCGCCGTGCACACTCAAGTCCGCCTGTCGGTCGCCGTCCAAATTCAGCGTGCGCAAGGCAATGCGGCCCTCTACCGGTTCCTTGAAGATTCCTGTGTGCACATGGATCCCGTGCCACTCGACCTCCCGCGGAAGCCCCACATTCACCGACAATAATTTCACTGGATTTTATCCTCGTCTTTCGCCCGGCAACTATCTGATGCATTCGGCAGTGGAGTGGTCGCTCCTCAACCCACCTAAAGCTGCGCAATCATTACCAATACTGATTCTCAACTGCGCGTTCCCAACGCACCGCATCGCGAAACCGCTCTCGATTCTTCATCGCCATCCTGTATCCTAAAATTCTTACTTCCCCCTGGGAGAATCCCCATTGATTCTGCGTGCCGCGGCGTTCCTCTTGTTTGCATCCTTCCTCTCTGGACAAACAACCCCTCCGCCCAGTCCACCCGCAACTCCCGTCACTCCCACGCCTCCCACTACCATGCTCGGCTTTCGCGATGCAGCAGCTCAGGGCAAGTTGGACGAGGAATTTATGCCGGTTCCCAGCCCCACCCTGGCCGGCGAAGAATTGAAAATCCTCACCGCCGCGCCTCACATCGCTGGATCCAAAGAGGACTTTGCCACTGCCCAATATGTCGCACAAAAATTTCGCGAGGCCGGCCTCGAAACCAAAATCGTTCCCTATCGCGTCATGATGAATACGCCGAAGAAAGTGGAAGTCACCGCCTTCGGTCCAGACGGCAAACAACTCATGTCCGGCCCCACGCCAGAGCATGTCAGCGACGATCCCTATCAGGATGACAAGCGCATCGCGACCGCCTACAACGCCTATTCTCCCTCTTGCGACATCACCGCCGAGGTGGTCTACGCCAACTACGGCACGCCCAAAGATTTTGCCGAACTTGCCACCAAGCACATCAGCGTCAAAGGAAAGATCGTCATTGTCCGCTATGGAAAAGATTTTCGCGGCGTCAAAGTCTACGTCGCACAACAGCACGGAGCCGCCGGAGTCATCATCTACTCCGACCCCGCGGACGACGGCTATTATCAAGGGGATATCTATCCCGACGGACCCTACCGCCCCGAGACCAGCGTTCAGCGCGGCTCGATTCAATATCTCTTCAAGTATCCCGGCGATCCCACCACTCCAGGCTTTGCCTCCACGCCAGACCTTCCCGCCGACAAACGTATCCCGCTCGCCGACGCCGCCAATCAGCCGAAAATTCCGGCAACGCCGTTATCGTATCGGGATGCCGCGCCCATTCTGCAAGCGCTCGGCGGTCCGGAATCGCCGCATGCGTGGCAAGGCGCGCTGCCCTTCACCTATCACATGGGTCCCGGCCCGGTGAAGGTTCACCTGCTGCTGCAGGAGGACTACGCTCTCCACACCATTTGGGATGTCATCGGAAAAATTCCCGGCACGCTGTATCCCAATGAAACAGTCATCCTCGGCAATCATCGCGATGCCTGGGTCTTCGGCGCTGTCGACCCCAACAGCGGTACCGCCGCCATGCTGGAAGCCGTCCACGGCATCGGCACCCTCTTGCAGAGTGGCTGGAAACCAAAACGCACTCTCATCTTTGCCAGTTGGGATGGCGAGGAAGAAGGTCTGCTCGGCTCAACCGAATGGACGGAAGACCACGCGGAAATGCTGGCGCACGCGGTCGCCTACTTCAATATCGATGTCGGCGTCTCCGGTCCAACTTTCGACGCCCAGGCCGTCCCTTCGCTCAAGCCATTCGTCATCAATATCACCAAAGAAGTTCCCAGCCCGCTCGGCGGCAGTGTCTACGATGCATGGCTCGCCAACCAGGAACCCTCCGACCAGAAAGGCAGCACCATCGATCAGCACATGGATCAAGCCCAGCACAGCTCTCCGCTGATCGACGGCATTCGCATGGGCGATCTCGGCAGCGGCTCCGACTACACGCCGTTTCTGCAGCACGCTGGCGTTCCCTCCACCGACATCGGCTCCAGCGGACCCTACGGCGTCTACCATTCCGCGTTTGACGATTACACCTGGTTCACCAAGTTTGCTGATCCCAATTTTGTCTACCTGCAGCAGCAGGCGCGCATCCTCGGCCTCGAGGCGCTGCACATGGCCGATGCCGACCTGCCTCCCTACGACTACGCCGAGTACGGCGCCGAAGTGGTTGGCTACCTCGAAGCGGCCCAGGAAAGGGCGACCAAGGCCGGCATGACCAGCCTTAACTTTGCTCCCGCCCTCGCCGCCGCGCATCATTTTCAAGATGCCGGCCAGCATGCCCTTGCCGCCGAGAGCAATCCCACCGGGCCCCTCGCCGAAGAAAATCGAACCCTCCGTAATGTGGAAGAAGACCTGCTCAACCCGAGTGGCCTTCCCGACCGCCCCTGGTACAAGCACACCATCTACGCTCCAGGGGTATATACGGGCTATGAGGCCGTCGTCATCCCCGGCGTCAATGAAGCCATCGATGCCAAAGACGCCGCCCGCGCCGCCGATCAGTTGCAGGTCCTGACCCACGTGCTCGACCGCGCTGCCGCCACCCTGAACCAGCTGCCGTAATCAGCGCTTCGATTCATGGTTTTGTATCAGGTCCGGCTTAATCATTGATAGAACCAGGTTTCGTCGAAAGAGAGTACAACACGGAGGGAGCAGGGGCCTTCAGGCCCCTGAATGCCGTCTCGCACGAAACGTGGCTTTAGCCACGGGCCCTTCGTTTATCCTTTCAGGATGCGGATCGCGCCTCAAGAAACCCGAATTTACTTTGTCTCCGCCGTGACCGCGCAGCGCCGCTGCCTCTTCCAAGTCACATCCACGGCGGAACTGCTACAACAAACCATCCTCGACTATCGTGGACAAGGAAAGTTCCTCCTGCACGCCTTCGTTCTCATGCCCGATCATTTTCACGCGCTGATCACGCCCGCTCCCGATGTCTCGCTCGAAAAAGCCATGCAATTTATCAAAGGTGGCTTCTCCTTCCGCTTCAAAAGTAGGTTCGATGTGTGGGAGCGCAGTTTCAACGAAAGCCAGATTTCAGGCGAAGAGAAGTTCATAAATTGTGTGCGCTATATCGAGGAGAACCCCATTCGCCGCGGCCTTGCATCCACGCCCCAGACTTATCCCTTCTGCTCGGCAAGCGGTCATGTGGTGGATCCTATGCCCGCCCACTTGCGTGGACCTAACGCCCAGGCCTGAAGGCCCCGCTTCGAGCCTCCCTTCAGGGACCTGAAGGTCCCTGCTCCCTCCGGATTACCGTCGCGGATCGTTTGTCTTGGCTCTTCTCTTCGCCAATCGCGCCGCAGATGCCATAATGCCAATATGGAGATTGGCGAGTTTCTCCGCGAAAAGGTCCTGGCCGTACAGGAGTATTCCATCCTGGCATGGACCGCGATGACCAACACTTTCCGTCGACCCTTTTATTGGGTCGACCTTTACACGCAGGCCGATCTCATTGGGGTGGGCTCTGTGCCCATCGTCATTCTCACCGGCTTTTTCACCGGCGGCGTGCTGGCCTTGAACTCCGCCACCACCCTGGCCCAATTTGGCGCCAAGGCCGTCACCGGGGAACTGGTCAGCCTCTCCATGATTAAGGAACTCGGTCCCGTGCTGACCGGCCTCATGGTCTCCGGCCGCAACGCGTCCGGCATGGCCAGCGAATTGGGCTCCATGCAGGTGACAGAGCAGATTGACGCCATGCGCGCCCTGGGTACCGACCCGCTGAAAAAACTGGTCACCCCGCGCGTGCTTTCCACCATCATCATGCTTGTCTTCCTCACCATCATTTCCGACGGTCTGGGAACCCTCGGCGGCGGCTGGATCTCCAGCACCATGGGCATCGACCTCTCGCAATACTTCCACATGGCCTACCAGTCATTGCGCTATCCAGATGTTCTGG
>JBARFA010000223.1:0-32555 GCA_049796755.1 Acidobacteriaceae bacterium | reverse complement strand
GCGTCGAACTGATCGCCCGCACCGCGGCTTCGCTGGCCCGCGCCGGCGCGGATATCGTCGCGCCCTCCGACATGATGGATGGCCGCGTTGCCGCCATCCGCGATGCTCTGGATGTGGACGAGCTGGTCGACATTCCGATCCTCTCCTACGCGTCCAAATTCGCCTCCGCGTTTTATGGCCCGTTTCGCGAAGCCGCCGATTCCGCCCCGCAATTCGGCGATCGCCGTAGCTACCAGATGGATGGCGCAAATCGACGTGAGGCCATGCGAGAAATTGAGATCGATCTCTCTGAGGGAGCCGACATGATCCTGATGAAGCCGGCCATGCCCTATCTCGACATCATCCGCGACGCCCGCGACCGCTTCGACGTTCCCCTCGGTGCCTATCAGGTCTCCGGCGAATACTCCATGTTGCGCGCCGCCATCGAGCGCGGCTGGCTCGACCGCGACCGCGCCATCCTGGAATCCTTAGTCTCCATCCGCCGCGCCGGCGCCGACTTCATCGTCACCTACTTCGCCCAAACCGCCGCCAAGCTGTTGTAGGTGTGTCCGAGTTCCTATAATGATCTGTAGCGGTGTCAGCCGCTGCCGGAGGTTGATCCATGAGCACGCTCACCCATACCGAAACAAAGTCATCTGAGACGCCAGCCACTGAAAAAAACGCCGAGCAAAATGCTCTGATGTTTGAATACAGCTCAGCCGCCGATCCGGTCTCTTCCGGTAGCGTTCCACCGATTCCCTACGCCGAGTTTGCCGCTGACCTGTACGCAACCGGTCCCAGCCGTATCATCCCGCTCGATCTTTCGCAGGCGCTGAAGTGTGCTGCCCCGGCCAGCACGCCGTCGATCACCGCAAGTTTTCTGCGTATCGAAGCCGGCGACACACTGGAGACCTCCGCCAACTCCACCTCGGAACTGTTCTATGTGATCCGCGGCAACGGCGCATCCACCGTTGGTGATCGGGAGATTCATTGGTCGGAGGGTGATTTCTTTACCCTGCCCGGCAGTACCGCGAAGCACCATGCCAAAAAGACCTCCGCGCTCTATTGGGTCAACGATCAACCGCTGCTCGACTATCTGGGCGTGCAACGGAGCCAACCTCGCTTCGCTCCCGCCCACTATACCCACAGCGAATTATCAAAAGCGCTGGAGCAGGCCGCCAATGATCCTAAGGCCGCCACGCGCAGCCGTGTCAGCCTGATTCTCGGCAATCCTGGCTGCATGCAGACTAAGACTGTGACCCACGTATTGTGGGCCATGTATGGTCTGACCGAGCCGAACACACGGCAGCTGCCACATCGCCATCAATCGGTGGCGCTGGACCTGATCATCGACGCTAAACCCGGCTGCTACACCCTGGTCGGCACAGAATTAGGTTCCGACGGCCACATTAAAAATCCCACGCGGGTCGACTGGAAATCCGGCGCGGCCTTTGTCACGCCGCCGGGCTACTGGCATGAGCATCGCAATGAGTCGGGCGAGCGCGCTTACCTGACGCCGATCCAGGATGCCGGACTGCACACCTATTTGCGAACCCTCGACATTACATTTCACAAGGGTGACGATTAGTTTTTTATAAGGATGGCGACTAACGACCTCACGAATCTGGGTGCCCATCCTTCGCTTTTTTGCGGACGGTGGGATGAGAGAAGTCCGCGCTATCCGTTCCGATTCAGCCGAAAGATTCCCAGGTTCAACGCAGTGGCGAAGCTGACCCACGCAAGGTATGGCACCATCAGCCAACCTGCCAGCGGGCGCACTTCCCAGAACATCACCATGGTCGCCAGAATCGCCAGCCATAAAAAGCCCAACTCTCCCAGAGCGCCTGCAATCGCATGCCAGCGAAAGAAAATCAAGCTCCACAGAAAATTCAGCCCGAGTTGGATGGCAAACCACACCAGCGCGTAGGTCCGCAATTGCGAAACCGGCTGCATCCAGATCATCCATGCACCTACGCCCATCAAAATATAGAGCGCAGTCCACACCGGCCCGAAAATCCAGTTCGGCGGATTGAACGAGGGCTTTTTCAAGCCCGCATACCAGCCGGAAACCTCGCGTCTCGTCAGCAGGCCGGAAATCAAGCCCACAAGAATACATAGACCGACCCAGAAGACCAAGGCTGCCAGCGGGGATTGAGTTCCCGACATGTCATGCATGGAACCACCTCACTCAGGAATCAGGGCACTCGCTCGACGGACATCGCGAAAACCACCTATCCTGATATCTGCGATCATTTAGGAACCAACATGAACATAGATGCAAGTTCGATTCAGGTGCAGCTGCCCGACGGCAGCGCCCGCACCGTGCCCGCCGGAACCACTCCCCTGTCGATTGCCACAGACATCTCGCCCCGCCTGGCTGCAGCCGCGGTGGTTGCCGAGATTTCTCCCCTTCAGGCTCGGCCCGTCCATGCTGCGTCCACAGCTGCTGACGAGGAAAAATCTGCCAGCGAAGCTTCCATGTACTCCGCTGAAGATGCCGCCAGCGAGCGACTGGTCGACCTGACCACTCCGCTGACCGAAGACGTGGCGTTGCGCCTGCTGACGGAAAAAGATGTCGAGGCGCTGAAGGTCGTGCGTCATTCTGCTGCCCACGTGATGGCGACGGCCGTGCTGGAATTATTTCCGGAAACCAAGCTCGGCCATGGTCCGGCAACCGACAGCGGCTTCTTTTATGACTTCTATCGCCCCACGCCGTTTACCCCGGAGGACCTGAAAGCCATTGAAGATCGCATGGCCGTGATAGTCGCCCGCGATGAGAAATTTGTTCGCGAGTGGGAGCCTCGCGACGAAGGCTTGCTGCGCTTCAAGGCCGAAAACGACTTTATGAAGATGCACTTCATTGAGCGTTTCACGCGGCCGGGCGAGAAAATCTCTCTCTATCGCAACGGCGCGTTTGTCGACTTTTGTCGAGGCCCGCATGTGCCTTCCACCAGCCGCGTCAAGGCATTCAAGGTGATGAGTATTGCTGGCGCTTACTGGCTCGGGGATGAGAAAAATCCGCAGCTGCAGCGCATTTACGGAACCGCCTTTTTCTCGAAGAAGGAAATGGACGAGCATTTCGCGCGCCTGGAAGAAGCGCAGCGCCGCGACCATCGCGTGCTTGGCAAGCAGCTTGACCTCTTCTCCATTCAGGACATCGCCGGTCCCGGCCTTGTCTTCTGGCATCCCAAGGGCGGCATTATCCGCAAGCTGATGGAAGACTGGATGCGCGAGGAATGTATCCGTCGCGGTTACGATATGGTCTTCACGCCGCACGTCATGCGCAAGGAGTTGTGGAAGACCAGCGGACATGAGGGTTATTACGCGCAAAATATGTACGCGCCAATGGAATTGGATGATGCCAACTATCGCCTGAAACCCATGAACTGCCCAGGCCACATCCTGATTTACAAGAACACGCCGAAAAGTTACCGCGATCTGCCCGTGCGTTTGGCCGAACTCGGGAACGTCTATCGATATGAGCGTAGCGGCACCATGCATGGCCTGCTTCGGGTGCGCGGGTTTACCCAGGACGATGCCCATATTTTCTGCACTCCGGACCAGATTGAAGATGAGGTTGCCGCTTGTATTGATTTTGCTGAAGAGGTCCTAAAGGTATTCGGATTTGCGGAGTTCAAAGTGGAACTTTCCATTTGGGATCCTAAGGACAAAGCCAGCTTCGTCGGCTCGGAAGAAAATTGGACACTGGCGATCGGCTCGCTGGAACGCGTGCTGCAGCGCAAAGGCATTCCCTACAAGACCATCGTTGGCGAAGCCGCGTTTTATGGTCCCAAGATCGACATCAAGCTGGTCGATGCGCTGGGCCGGCTCTGGCAACTTTCGACCGTGCAGTTCGACTTCAACCTTCCCGCCCGTTTCGAGTTGGAATATGTTGGTGAAGACGGCGAGCGCCACCAACCGGTTATGGTCCATCGCGCCTTGTTCGGTTCTGTGGAGCGATTTTTTGGCGTGCTCATCGAGCACTACGCCGGAGCATTTCCCCTGTGGCTCGCGCCAGTGCAGGTCGGTCTGGTGCCGATCAGCGAAAAGCACATCGACTACGCGAAAAAAGTTCAACAACAGTTACAGTCAGCCGGGCTGCGGGTCGAACTCGACGACCGCAACGAAAAAATGAATGCCAAAATTCGTGACCTGACTATGCAGAAAATTCCATATTTGCTGGTCATGGGCGACAAGGAAGCTGGCGCCAACGCTGTCAGCGTGCGCACCCGCGGCAAAGGCGATCAGGGCTCGATGCCGCTCGAGCAATTTATCGCCAGCGCGAAAAAACTGATCGACGAGAAGTCTGTAGAGTTATAGGTCGACCGAGTAAGTTGAAAAATTCCATCGAAGGATAAGTCATACGATGCGAAAACTGATCGCTGCTCTCTCTGTCTTGGTTGCAACCAGCCTTGGTGCACGCGGCCAGGCACTCCCCTCGCAACCCGATTTGACCCGCCAGCAAACCTACACGCTGGTGCGCGTTTCCAGTTCCGACCCGACCGGCAGAAATGACGATGCTCGTACTGTCGCCCCCGGCGCGACCTATACAGTTCTCGATGCAGACGGCCCGGCGATGATTTCGCACATCTGGTTCACCATTGCCGACGACGAGCCGTATAACCTGAAGCGCATCGTGCTCCGCATCTATTGGGACAATGAAAAAACTCCGAGCGTGGAAGCTCCGATCGGCGACTTTTTCGGCCTCGGCCTCGGCGAATATCATAATTGGTATTCGCAGTATCTATCGGTGGGTAGCGTCCAGGCGCTCAACTGCTTTTTTCCCATGCCGTTCGCCAAACACGCGCGCATCACGGTGACCAACCAGGGCAAGCAGCCGATCGATTCGCTGTATTACAACATCGACTATCAGAAGTATTCGCATCCCCTTCCGCCCGGCACCATCTATTTCCACGCGCAATATCGCCAGGCCCAGCCCAATCACGGCTGGACCGATAGCTGGACCAGCAATGGCGACCCCCTCGTCAACAACAAGGTGAATCTCGACGGCAAAGATAACTACGTTTGGATGACGGCCACCGGTCACGGTCAATTTGTCGGTGTCACCATGTCGGTGCTGCAGAATCAGGATGGCTGGTGGGGAGAAGGCGATGACATGTTCTTTGTCGACGGAGCCAAGCTTCCGTCGATTGCCGGAACCGGCTCCGAGGACTATTTTCTGGGCGCGTGGGATTTCGGCGGCAAGCCTTTCTCCTATCAACTCTATGGTGCACCAGTCGTAGGCAAAGAGCTGGCTGGCAGCCGGTCAAGTGTATATCGTTTCCATCTCGACTCACCGATTCCCTTCACCAAATCTTTCAAAGCGACCATCGAGCATGGCCACGCCAACGCACGCTCCGACAATTATTATTCTGTGGCGTATTGGTATCAGTCGGAGCCGCACGCACCCTTTCCGCCGTTGCCGCCGGTGGAAGATAGAATTCCCCGCCTGCAGGCGGTCGGCGGTCCTGGAAGTGCGGTTGTGCCGGCGCTGCAGAAATAGCTTTGCTTAGAATTCGAACCGTGCCGCCAGCTGGAATTCACGCGGCGTGTAGGTGCTGTTGCTATTTGCGTTCGTCGTTACGCCGTACGTCGGATTGAATTCCAGATAGGGATGGGCGGCCGTCGAATCGGACGGGCAACCCTGCGTCAATGGCGTTGAACACGCGTTGTAGCCAAGTGTATCTATGGCAGTTACATTTTCCGTGTTCGTCAGGTTGTAGGTTTCCGCCATGAGTTCCAGGTAGGAACGCTGGCGTAGTGGGATACGGCGCGTCAAACGCAAACTTGTCGTCTGTGTTGAGGGAAATCGATAGCTGTTGCGTTGCAGCACATTCAACCGCGATGGTCCGCCCTCTCCATTAATGCCGAAGAAGGCCCCACCCGGCGCGCTACCGCCCACTCCCAACGTATACGGCAAACCCGTTTGCCACGCCACTACAGGCGCCAGCCCCCAGTCGTTGAGCAGATGTCCTTGCCAACCCGGCTTGTGCCAGGTGGTGAACATGCTGGCGTGGAAGACCAGTCTCTGGCGCACATCAGTATTGGAGTTCCCGTATTCTTCCGCCATGTTATTTGGCTCCAAAATGTTTGTCGGCGACTTATACAGAAATTCGTTCTGATTGAAATCCAGCGCGTGAGCAAACGTGTAGTTCATTCCGAAACTGATGCCGTTCGCGGTGCGATGCGTGATCGCCAATACTCCCGCGTTGTAATTCGAGTTCACATTGCTCAGCAGCTCCGTGATGTTTCCATACAAATAATTCGGCCGTACGGAAGTATAGAGAGGCGTTGTGTACCGTGCGCCTTGCGCTAACGGGCTCTTTTTCCCCAGCGCCGGCCCAGGAATATCGATGGTGTAATTTAATTGTCCAACTGTCGCGTTGTCGATATTGGTATCGATGAAGTTCGGCAGGTAGCGGCCTTGGCTGGTCATAAAGCTTGCCGACACAATCGTTTTCCAGCCGATCTTTTGTTCCAGCGTCAACTCTCCCTGCATGGTCTCCGGTGCTTGATATTTTGGCGCGAAATAGTACGCGCTGGGCAGTGCTCCTCGCGCGGCGCCCGTCGGCACGCTAAAAAAGATGCTGGGAAACTGCGGCGCTCCGTATTCCGTCGATGCCGAATAACGATAGGTGCGCTGCGATGCCGGAGATCCCGAAGCGACCAGCGCGGAATGCAGCGTTCCATTTACGATGCGTCCGTAGAAGATGCCATATCCCGCGCGGAGAATCGTGCCTCCGTTGCCGAACAGGTCCCACGCGACTCCCGCCCGCGGAGCAAAATTGTTGCGATCGTCTGGATAATTTTCTGTTTGCGGCAGTTGCGGATTCGTAAGAAACGGTCGGGGCACGCGCTCATATTCATAACGTAGGCCAGCGGTCACCGTCAGGCGAGAAAACGTTCGCCACTCGTCGTCCGCAAATCCGGCCCAGTCGTTCGTGGTAATAAAAAATCCGCCAGGGCCAAAGGTCTGCGAAAATCCCGCATACGTATTCACGAAATAGGTTTGCGGCGGTCCCAGGCCATCCACCGCGTGATAGTAGTCGGCCAGAAAACTGCCGAACGATGTGTAATTGTATTCCCCTACGCCGGCGTACAGATTGTCGAGCAAGTCTTCATTGCGATCCCAATCGCCGCCGAATTTCAACGTATGATTTCCCAACACCCAGGAGATGGTGTCGGAAACTTCCGCGCGATGTTCATCCGGATATTCCGGCCGCGGCAGTTTCGCGGGGTTTCCCAGCACCATGCCTTCGCCGGAAGATCCGCCGGCAATGCTGATCTCTGGCGCCAAGCCAAATTGATTGTTCGCCAGTGGGACTTCTGCGCCGGCAGGGCTGGGACTTGTCTCGCGATCCAGCTCGCGCCCCAGTTGGAGCCGCAATTCATTGCCGATATTTTCCGTCACGAATGTTGTTAGATGGAGGATGCCCCAGTCCACGCTTACATAATCGTTGCCCAGGCTGTTGACGCCATACTGGGTCGAGCTTTGCGATTGCACGCCGTTCGGCGAACTCCAGCGCATGCGGTTGTAGGAAACGGTCGCGTGGTTGCGATCGTTCACCAGCCAATCCAGCTTTGGAAAGTTGAGTGTTTCCTCGCCTGTTCGCGGAGCTGGTCCGGCTAGCGTGTTCACTAACTGGAGCCCCTGCTGATATTGCTTGATTCCGGCGTCGTAGGATGCCAGGTCCAGCTTGTCGTATAGTTCGCACGCGCCTTGCGTCGCTTCAAACTGAAACACGCTCGAGTACGTTCCGTTGGCGGCGTTGTACGGCGGTAGATTCGCACACGTGATGGGAAAACCCAGGTAATTTCCCGAGGGAAGAATTGGGCTTGGCTGCGCGTAGATCGCCGTTGGATAGCCAACACGCGACACAGCTGGAAAATTTCGTGTGTTGTAGTCGAAGGAGTAAAACCAGAACAATTTGTCGCGAACAATCGGGCCGCCGACGGAAAATCCTATCTGTCGGCGTACGTCTGTCGGCTGATACGGGGTAGTGACAAAGTTGTTTGCTGTGCTGTCGAAGTTGGTCAGCGTGGTGTAAGCATTCAACGCGGACAGAGTACTATTGCGCTCAAAGAAGAACGCTTCCCCGTGATATTGATTCGTACCGCTTTTGGTCACAGTATTAATGACGCCGCCCGCTGCGCGTCCATATTCCGCGGAGTAGTCCGCCGTATTCACCTGAAATTGCTCAACCGCCGCCATGCTGATGGAATAAGGCGCTTTCGTGCGGCCACGTTCTTCAGAGAAGAAAGCCTGGTTGTTGTCTGCGCCGTCGATCGTATTGTTATTCAGCAATCCACTGATGCCGCGAAAACTCAACAGCCCGTGTCCGTCTGGATCGCTCACCACTCCTGGCGTCAACAATGCAAAGCTACTCCAGCGGCGGCTGTCGGACGGCAAGTTCTGCAATTGTGACTGAGTAATATTGGTCGCGACGGAGGGATAGGTCGACTGAAACGGCACGATCGTTCCCACGTGGATGGTGCTGGAGGTGGCTCCAATACGTAGCGTAGTTGTCAAAGGAGTTCGCCTGCCTAGCTCCACCATCACGTGTGTTGCCGTGAATGAAGTAAAGGCGTCTCCCGTGATGTCGACGGAATAGGTGCCGGGCGGCAGGTCAGCCAGAGTGTAGTTGCCGCTCTTGTCGGTGTAGGCGACAAACTCCGCGCCGGTCGCCTCGTTCAACGCAACAATCCGCGCATTCGGGATCACCGCATATTGCGGGTCATACACAGTTCCGCCAATCACGCCCGTAGTCGACTGACCCTGGAGCTTGGACAACGTCGGCATAAAAAACAATAACGCAAGGCAAAACGCGCCTAACGCGCGTGGGGGAGGCAAGCGCAGCATGACGAACTCCCGAATCTTCTACGCCCGTTTCGGCAGTTTCACCATGCCTGTGCGGACGACACTGAAAGCGATGCAATGAAGGCCGTAGCCCGATGAGGCAGGAGCTCGTGCCGCGTTCTCCTTGTTTCCGTCCCATTTGACCGTGATGTGTCGAGCCATATCGTCCCTGCGCGAATCATGCAGCGCAGGTTCAAGCTCGGGTCCGGTCGCGGACATAGCAGGACAGGAACTATAGTATTGAGCGTTACACTGAGAGTAACGCTATTCCCGAGCGGCAGGAAGACTATTCACACCTATGTTTATTGATGAAGCAAGGATCAAGGTGAAGGCGGGCGACGGCGGGAATGGTTGTATGGCCTTCCGGCGCGAAAAATTTGTACCCCGAGGCGGGCCCTCCGGCGGCGATGGCGGTCGCGGCGGCGACGTGGTTCTTGAAGCCAGCCAGAGCCATAACACGCTGGTGCACTTCCGCTTCAATCCTGAACATAAGGCAGAGAGAGGCCGTCACGGCGAAGGCTCCAATTGCTCCGGTCGCGACGGCGAAGATACCGTGCTGAAGGTCCCCGTCGGCACGGTCGTCTACGACGACACTACGGGCGAACTGATCCATGACTTTCGTAACCCCGACGAGCGCATGGTGCTGGCCAAAGGCGGGCGCGGCGGGCGTGGGAATCAGCATTTCGCGACGTCCACCCATCAAGCTCCGCGTGAGCATGAGCTTGGCTTCGCCGGCGAGGAACGCCAGCTTCGGTTGGAGTTGAAGCTGCTCGCCGATGTCGGACTGGTGGGTCATCCCAACGTTGGCAAGTCCACCCTCATCTCACGTATTTCCGCCGCGCGACCCAAAATTGCCGACTATCCTTTTACGACTCTGGAGCCGAATCTCGGCGTCGTGACGGTGGGCGAGTGGCCGAATGAGGAAAGCTTTGTTGTTGCTGATATTCCCGGCCTGATTGAAGGCGCGCATCTAGGTGCCGGGCTTGGCGCACAGTTTCTTCGCCACATTGAACGCACTCGACTGTTAGCTCACATTGTCGACGTATCCGACAGCAGTGGACGTCCTGACCCGGTGGAAGATTACAACGTCATCGAAGCCGAGCTAAAGAACTTTGGCCACGGCCTGGAAGAAAAGCCGCGCGTCGTGGTCGCCAGCAAATGCGATGTGGCAAATCCTGACAAGTTGAAGAAGCTGCAGTCGATGGCGAAGCGCAAGAAGCTGCTTTTCTATGCTATTTCTGCGGTTACGGGAGAGGGAATCGACGCTCTGAAATATGGGCTGGCGGAGAAAGTTCGAGCTCTTCGCGTGCCGCTTCCCGAGGCCGGCTGAGGCATTTTCGCATGAGGCGAATCGCTTTCTTCGGCGGCAGTTTTGATCCCCCGCATCGCGGACATCTCGCAATTGCCGCGGCGGCTGCGGATCTGTTCTCGCTCGACCAGGTGCTGTTCGCCCCGGCGGGCCTCCAACCCTTTAAGGGCAAATATCCGGCAACGGATTTTCTGCATCGCTACACCATGACGGCGCTCGCCGTGCAAGCGGATCCGCGTTTCATCCCTTCTCTACTGGATGCTCCGCATCTCGACGTTGCAGACGGCGCGCGCCCCAACTACACCGTCGAAACTCTGGAACATTTGCGCGCTTCGCTCGCTGCGGGACCGGAGCCGACACAGCTATTTACGCTCCTTGGGGCAGACAGCTGGCTGGATATTGGCCATTGGCATCAGGCATCTCGCCTGCTGGCGACTTCCGATTGGATCGTCGCTGCTCGGCCAGGGTTTTCGTTGGCAGGCGCGGAGGAGGCGCTCCCTCCAGAAATCAAGGTGGAACGCACTTCGAAAGACATCGTGAACGCGAACCATACTTCCGGCGGTTTTCCCGCGTGCGACCTGACGCTGCATCACGCCGACGCCGCTCCGACCCGCGTCTGGTTTTTACGCGACCTGCAGGAAGATATTTCTGCAACGGAGTTGCGTGCCGCGCTGGATCAAGGTCACCCGAATCCAGAATTGTTGCCTGTGCCGGTGTGGAACTACATCGCCAAGACAAAAATCTATTGTTCGTCCGTGGATAGTTCTTCCACCACGACCCGTTAACACCGCCGACAATCTCGATTCAGCCCCGCATCCTTCCCATCACAACCAGCGACTCTCCTTCTTGACCCAGCGGTTCGCAACGGACTACAGCATTTTCGCTATAGGTATAAACCGAAGCGGGGATGTGGGTGCAGCTTTTCCGTCAAGAAAAGTTGCACTGAGTTGAACTCGGAAAGTTCACAGCAATGGGGAAAATGCTCTAGGATGAGAGGGCTGGCACAATTCGAAGCGCACCAGGGAGATCGCACGATCGCATGACGAAAACAGAAATCCGCCGCATGGTTGCGGCCGCCACCGCCGCCTGTGAAGACAAGAAAGCCGAGCAGATTCGCATTCTGGAACTGGATCCCGCCGACTCTGGCTTCACCGACTATTTCCTGATCTGTAGCGGTACCAACGACCGCCAGAACCAGGCCATCGCCACCGCAGTCGAGGAGAGGATGGAGCGCGACTTCAACACTCGTCCCAACTCGATTGAGGGCTACCGCCAGGGAGAGTGGATTCTTCTCGACTACGTCGATTTTGTCGTGCACATCTTCTCAGAAGAGAAGCGGGATTTTTATCACATTGAGCGGCTGCGCAAGACTGCGACCACACTCGACCTGGAAGAGTTGAAGGCGTCGTTAACCAAGCGTGTTTCGGCTGTCCGGAAGAAGCAAGCCGCCAAGAAGGCGGTCGCGAAAAAGGCGCCGGCAAAAAAGGTCGCCGCAAAGAAGGCCGCAATTAAGAAAGTCGCGACAAAGAAAGCCAGCAAAGCGCGTCCGGCGAAGCCTGCCAAGGGAAAAGCAACGAATGCCGCCACCAAGAAGCCAGTCGCGAGAAAATTGCCGAAGAAGGAAGCTAGACAGCGCAGACCATAAAGCAGGTCTCTCCACCTGGATTTCTAGTTCTCTTCATTTGTCGCAAAAAAGAAAGGGCAGAGAGCTTGCTCTCTGCCTTTCGTGTTTTTAGAACGGTGCGGGTTTAGAACGTGAACCGGCCTTGGACGACCGCAACGCGGCCTACTACCGCCGAACCCTGGAACGATCCGTACGGGCTGGTTGGCGGAGTGACGCCAGAGGTGAACTGGCCCAGCGTACTCGGGCTGGAGGCATCGTTGTTCGGAGGTGCGAAGTTCATGTGGTTCAGGACGTTATAGGTCTGGATACCGACCTGGAACTGGGCAGTGGATTTTTGGACGACAGTCTTATACACGCTCAGGTCCACATCCGAGTAATGCGGCCCGGTGAAGGCGTTGCGCGGGATATTGCCGAAAACGGTCTGCGAGGGCTGGCCTGGGAGTGTGTCCCCGATCGCGCCGGACCCGTTCAGGATATTTGGCGTCTGCAAGCAGGGATGCTTGAACGAGGTGCAAGTGTGGTTGAAGTCATTGTTCAGGACCGCAGCGAGCACGGTCGGAGGATTCGAGGTGCTACCATTATAGATGTCGTTTTGCGCGTTGCTGTTGATTACGCTGAAGGGCTGACCGCTGCGCCAATAGAATTTGCTGGCGACCGTCCATCCACCCAAGGCGAACTGCTTGAACGGGTTGGAGAAGTGATTCGGTTCGACGTAGACCAGGTCACCAACCAGACTGTTGCGGACGTCGTAGTCGGAAGGCGCATACATCAGATGGGATACGCTGTACGGCGTGATCTGGCTGGTGATGGATCCACCATTAAAGTACAGGCCGGTGCCGCCATTCGAGATATCGTCCATGGACTTCGACCAGGCGTAGGAAACGTCAACGGTCAAACCGTGACGATCGGCATGCTTATACGTAACGAAGAGGCCATTGTAGTTGGAGCTGGCCGTATTGGTGTCGTTCGCGACCTGGCCGAACCGGGGATCGGCAGATGTCGCCGGTAGTTGGTCAAATGTCTGGCCCTGTGCGTCATAGGCGCTGCCGCCATAGCTTTCGTTCAGAAGGTTGTTCTGGATCAGCAGATCGTAACCGTGGGTTCCGGCGTAGTTCAGGATAAGAGCGTCGTTCGGCCCCAAGGCGCGCTGGATCTGCAGGTTGTACTCCAGATAGCGCGGCGCCTTGAATGTATTTGACGTGGTGAAGTATTTGGGGGGCGAAAATGGAACGCCCGCCGGCATGGACGCCGAGATGGTATTGAATGATCCTCCGGTGCTGAACCCCGCGAGCTGCGCAGTGTTCGACTCGTTCGCGTAGGTCTCCGCGCTGTTTGGATCGTCGGTTCCAGAAACGTTTCCGGAAAGTACAGACGGCTGAAATAGGAACGGATAGGTCCCGTACTCGCTGCCGATGATGAAGGCGGGGAAGGTGTCCGCAAACAGGCCGACGCCGCCGCGCACCACGGTTTTACCGTCACCGTTCACATCCCAGTTAAAGCCGACGCGCGGCTGGATCACAGCCACTTCCACCGCGGGGAACGCGCTGCGATGGTCGATGGAGATCGTCGCATTGTAGGGCGTATCGAGTGTGGCCGATGTGTCTGGAAACCCGCCTACGTAGTGGCCGAAGCAGTTCGTGGTGCAGGCCGGATTTCCGTTGCGGTCGACGCGAATACCGTATTCAATCACCAGGTTCGGCTTCACTCTCCATGAATCCTCCGCATAGACTCCCAAATTGTAGATGGCAGAATGGGCGCTCGGAACCGTGGTATATGACTTGAGAAATTCCGCACCGGTAGCCACATTGCCGGAGACTTCCGCCGGCAGACTGAAGAAGTAGTACCAGCCGCCAGGCGTTAGTTCCTGGTTTCCGATGTCGGTGACGTCATCCCGCTTAAAGTTGCCGCCGAACTTGAAGCTGTGATTCCCCTTCAGCCATGCGACTTCATCCACCACTTGGTACTGGGTGACGTTGCGGCCCTGAGGGTAGTTGAACCAGGGATAACCCAGGGATGTATACCCATAAATACTCTGACCTATGCCGAGGAGGGAATTGTCGCCGCCGTCACTGGTCTCCGTCATTTGCGCCGGAGACGCCGCCACGCTGGCCGCGGTATTGGCTGGCCCGAAGATGGCGGAGTAATAGATGCCGGACAGGATCAACTGGTTGGTAGCGTTTGGCGTGATGACATATGTATCGTTCAACTGACCGCTGGTGGTCGGCTGTATGCTCTGCGCGTTCAGAACGGGATTGATAAAGCTGGTAAATGTCGGTTGAGAGCCTCTATCCGCCAGAATTCTGGCGAAGATCTTATGCTTGTCGCTTACGTTCCAGTCCACGCGGCCCGTGACCACATATTCTCGGTTCAGGTTGGTGGAGTTGGCATTCACGGCGTTGACGCAAGAAGTGTTCGTGCCAAAAACTCCACCCGGCACTCCGTATACCGGCGCTCCTGCGAAACTGCCGCAGCCCAGGGTTCCAGACGAGTCCTGCAGCCCCCCTGAGCCGGTGGTAACCGGGACGGCGGAGGCGTAGCTGGGAGCCGCTTGCATGGTAGTGAATGTAGTGTTGTATAACGCCGCGCTGGAACCGCCCGGGCCACCGGGTACGGTATTTAGAATCGTATTCTGCAGCGCGGGGCTGGGGAAGTTGATGACGCCCGAGGTGGGAAGAATGTAGCGAAGACCTTCTGTGTCGGCAAAGAAGAAGAGTTTGTTGTGCTTAATCGGGCCGCCGATCTGGGCGGCATATTGGTTTGAAACGGCCTTACCCTTCGGGGTTCCGTAGTAGTTGTTAAAGAAGTAGTTGGCATTCAGGCCGGCGCTATTGTAGTTGTACTGCAGCAGGCCATGCACCCGATTTTCGCCGGACTTGGTGGTGTAAGTCTCGATAGCGCCCGCCTGGCGGCCATACTCGACGCTGTAGCCGTTCTGGATGACCGCGGCCTGGGCAATTTCCTCCTGACCGATGGTCAGGTTCGAGGAGCCCGAATTGTTCAGGTTCAGGAACGGATCGTTATCGTCGGCACCATTGATGATCACCAGGTTGGAAATTCCCGGAAGGCCGTCGGAGCTGAAGTTGCCGTAGGCGCCACCGGCGTTGACCACAACTCCCGGCAGGGTGTAGGCAATGGTGGTGATGTCGCCGCCCGGCGTCGGCAGGTTTTCAAACTGCTGCGTAGTGAACGTAGTCGTTAGATTGGCGGACTGGGTATCGATCAACTGCGCCTGATTCGCGCTTACCTGAACCGTCGTCGTATTGGCGGTAGGCGAGACCTTCACGTTGATGGCCGATTGCTGGCCTGTCAGGATTTGAATGGAGGTCTTGGCGGATTGCAGTCCGGGAGCGGTCGCCGACACTTCGAATGTATCCGGCTTCAGGAACGAGGCAATGAAGCGACCATCCGCATTCGTGGTGTATGTCGTGGTCGCTCCGGTTGCCGTATCCCGAATCGTGACAGTGGCTCCAGCAACGGCGGCCCCGGTCGAATCCGTCACAGTACCGTTAATGCCGCCGGTGACCGTCGACTGGGCGAAAGCGATTGGCTGCGAGGTTTCAATAAGCATCGCCGCTCCCAGGAGCATTGCGAAGGTGACCGCGGTACGAATCCAGCCGTTGTGTCGAAATTGCATCGAGTTCCCTCTCTTGCTTTGTTTAGTTCACGAGCCGGCAACCGGTCTCGCGCCTATGTTAAGTGCCTCGTGAAACATTGACGCCCAATGTGGGCGTCGTTTACGAACGGCATTTCCTGCTTCCTAAAACCTTGCGCTGGGATGTGGCTTACTCATCCAGGTCGAAAACGTTCGGTGGGCTTCTCGGAGAAAGCTGACGTGGGGGGTCGTCGACTCGATAAACCCGAATAGTGTCCTTGAGACCTGAAATAAGCAATTCGCAGGCCAGATAAAAGAATTCGCAAAATCAATAGGTTACGGGGTTGATACCCTCAGGTTTTCGATGGGATTTATGGTATTAAAGAAGTGAGAATATGGAAATTGGTAGAAATTGGCCTCCATTATCGCGATTGTTTGTCGGGTAACCGAAGCAATATTCAGTTTCCGCTCGGAAAGGTGGCGGCAAATACGACTTTCTCCGCAGAACATCTTCGACCATTGGTCTCAGATTCGCCCAACCTTCGCAAGCGAGTTGCTTCCTTCTTGATCCTGGTCGCGCGAGCATCTCGCGACATTCCCCACGTGAGCTCTCACCTCCAGATAGAAAACTCCAGTAAAGTATGGAAAGGATGGAAATTCAGCTGGTCACACTCGGGCGGCGCACGACCGGCAAACAGGCCGCCGCCGACGAAATGTATTCCGGCTATTGCCAGCGCATTGGACGCCACTGCGGCTGCCGCACCGAACATTACCCCTCCGAAGAAAAGTTTTTTGCCGCGTGGGAGCGTGGCAATCGCGCCCGCTCCATGCTGATTTTGCTGGATCATCGCGGACGCACATGGTCTTCAGAAACGTTTGCCGAATGGCTGCAACGTGAACGAGATCGCGGCATTCAACTCTTCACCTTCGCCGTTGGGCCTGCGGACGGCTGGTCGGAAGCTGTGTTGCAGGAAGCCACCACGCGCCGCGATTGGCTTGTACTTTCGCTGGGCCCAATGACGTTGCCGCACGAGCTGGCTGCTGTTGTGCTCGCCGAACAAATCTATCGCGCCTTCACCATCGTCGAAGGCCATCCCTATCACTTAGGACATTAAGACACGTTGAAGGCCGTTAGCTTCTAGCCCTCCAGCTAGTAGCCAACGGCTAGTAGCTAGAGGCTGATACATGACGGACGCAAGGCGCGGCCTGATTCTGATCAACACGGGTCCCGGAAAAGGAAAGACCACCGCGGCTATGGGCACAGGCCTCCGCGCGGTGGGCAATGGCATGCGGGTGCTGATGCTGCAATTCCTGAAAGGCTCATGGCACTATGGCGAGCTCGATGCTGTCCAGGCGTTCGGCGGCAACTGGGTGATGAAGCAGATGGGTCGCGGCTTCGTAAAAATTGGCGGCGCGGAGACTGATCCGGAAGACATTCGCATGGTGGAGGCGGCATGGGAAGAAGCTCGCCAGGCAATCTTTTCCGGCGATTGGGATATGGTGATTCTCGACGAAATCAACTACGCCATTGGCTACAACATGCTGGATCCGGCGCGTGTGGTTGAGACGCTCAAACAGAAACCGGAGATGGTGCACGTCATTCTGACGGGTCGCAATGCACATCCCAGCCTGATTGAAATTGCGGACACCGTGACAGAAATGCGCGAAGTGAAGCACGCCTATCAGAAGGGAATTCTGGCGCAGCGCGGTATCGAATATTAGCGAGCCGTCGATGCAACGGGTACCCGGTCTCGATTTTGGGACATGGGTTTCTGCTACGCAGTTTAGGATGGATGGAGTATGTCCTGGTTTAAACGCAACGAAAACGAAAACGAGATTGAGACCACGTCGGAGAAGAATGTCCGCACCGAAGGTCTCTGGACCAAGTGCGACAGCTGCGGCCAAACGATTTGGAAAGCCGACCTGGAAGCCAATCTGAACGTCTGCCCGAAATGCGGCAAACACTTCAAACTTTCAGCCAAGGCTCGTATCGAGAGCCTGCTGGAGCCGGGCTACCGTTTGATCGATACCGAGTTGCGTTCCACCGATCCGCTCGAGTTCACCGATCTGAAACCGTATAAGGCTCGCCTGAGCAAGGCGCAGCTGGATACTGGAATGAATGATGCCATCCTGACCGCACTTGGCAATATGGGCCACCACCCGGTCGTTCTGAGCGCGATGGAGTATGCCTTTATTGGTGGCAGCATGGGCGCTGTCGTCGGAGAATCCATCAGCCGCGCCGCCGATCATTCTCTTGAAACCCGCCATCCACTCATCATTGTCGCCACCTCCGGCGGCGCTCGCATGATGGAAGGCATCGTCAGCCTGATGCAGCTGCCGAAAATTTCGGCGCGTCTGGCGTTGATGGATGACGCGAAAATTCCCTACATCTCCGTGCTCACCGATCCCACCTTCGGCGGCGTCACTGCCAGCTTCGCTATGTTGGGAGATCTCAACATTGCCGAGCCCGATGCGTTGATCGGTTTTGCCGGCCCTCGCGTGATTGAGCAAACCATTCGCCAGAAATTGCCGGAAGGTTTTCAGCGATCGGAGTTTTTGCTGGAACACGGAATGCTCGATGCCGTCGTCCCTCGCAGAGAGATGAAGCAGTACCTCATCCGCGCCCTCGACTTCATGCAGCCCTGCAACTGACATCGTTGTATGGCGCAGAGGCCCGCAACCCAACCGGCCTGGAATCTGATCACAATGTCGAAATCAGCGGATCGTTTGTCCGCGCCGATTCAAGTACCATCGCCGCACAAAATAGTAGGCGATGGAGACCGCCAGCGTTCCCGACAGCGCGGTGACTTCCACCTTCGTCGAGTGCGCGAGCAGCCAGATCACTACGATGGACCCCAAAATCCCCACCACCGGGCCGCCCGGCGCGCGGAAGGCTCCCGGCACGCTCTTGCGCGTATAGCGCAGCTTCAATGCGCCCAGGCAGATTGCCAGGTAGACGCACAAAATCGACGCGCTGGAGAGGATTGCCAGGCGCTTAAATCCGCCCGATGCTGCCAGCAGGAACATCAGGATGGCTACCGTGAGTATGGCGACATGTGGCGTACGAAATCGCGGATGAACTCGCGCCAGAGCTCGCGGCAGCGTTCCGTCCTCCGCAGCCAGAAAAAAAGCGCGCGGAGCCGACAACATTCCGCCGGCCAGCGAACCAAAAATTGACACCGCAACGCCGATCATCACCAGCGTACTCCCGGCGACGCCGACCACCCGTCCGGCGACAGCCGCAAGCGGTGCGGTCGTCTGGTGCGCCAGCTCGCCGCCCAGAACTCCCTGGCTGATCAGTTGCAATGCGACATACAGCAGAACTACTGTGCCAGTTGCGCCGAACATCGCCCTTGGCACGGTCCGCGCCGGATCACGAATTTCGCCGCTGGGCGCGAGGGCCTCTTCGATGCCTTGAAAGGCAAAAAACAAAATCAGCGATGCCTCCCCCAACTTTGCCGCCGGTGGCCAGCCCGCCCATCGCAGCTGATGCCAGTGCACATAAAATATTCCGGCGACAATCGCGAGCAACAGCGGAACCAGCTTTGCGACCGTCGAAGCCACAGCGACCCGCAATCCCTGGCGAACGCCAATGATGTTCACCGCAGCCAGGCTGCCGAATACCGCAAGCAACATCAGGATCCGAGGTGCTCCATGGTCCAGCGCGGGTACCCAGACTGCCAGCGAGGCGAGCAGGGCGACAGCGAGCGCAGCACACGCAATCACCTCGTACCCAACTGAGTACATCACCCAGGCGAGAAACCCCATCAGCGGCCCGAATGCCTCCTCAATGTACGCGACGCCGCCCCCGGAACGACGGACGAAGCTTCCAATTTCCACATAGCACGTGAGCACCAGCACCACGGCTATTCCGCAAACGAAGTAGGCCACAATCGCGGCCGGCCCAAGGATTGCGGCAACGAAGGCAGGGACAACGAAGATGCCCGCTCCCACTGCGATGTTGACAGCAGCGGCTCCCAGCCCCCAAGGTCCAATGACGCGCTTCAGCTTCTCGTCTGCCTGCAACGCTGCTTCGGGTGCCTCGGCGAGGAGTTTCTCTGGCGTCATGGAATCGATCAAGTGCGATTCAAAATGTTTGGGCGGAGGAAGTCTGGCTCCGTCCGCCCAAAGTTTACTTTTCTGCGATTGAGTTTACTGCTTGCCCCAGAAATCCGGCGATGCAGTTTTCCAACGGTCCGAAACGTAACTCATCTTCGGGTCCATGGAGTATAGATTGGTGTGGATGGAGGCGAAGCAGGACGCTTCCAGATCAGCCATTTTCTTTTTCGTGTCCGCACTGGCGCCTGACCAAGCCTTCATTGCGGCGACACGATGCGAATCAATCTCAGCCAGGCTCTTCAACGGAGCCGTCGCAATGTAGACCCCGCCTTCGTTGCCGAAATATTCCTCCCACATGGCGAAATGCATGTCGGGAACCTGTCCGTACACCTCATTGTGGAGCTTCGACAGTTCTTTCCATTCCGCCTCGTGCCCTGGCTTGATGTCGATCACCGTGATCTCCATGTAGCGCATCTGCGCCAGGTCCACGTTGGGCGACACGCTCATATCCGGTTCATAGCGGAAGACGATCGTGGTGAAGGAAGTAAGCAATTTGCCGTCAGCCTGCATCGCGCTGTCGAAATCCGACGCCAGTGACGGATCATTCATCATCGAGGCATTCGACTTCTCCCAGTCCGCGAACGAATCGTAGGGAAGAAAGAACAACGCCCGGCTGGGGCCGGACATGGAGGTTGCCGCGAAATAGTGCTCGGGCGACTTCGCCTTCGTCATCGCCTGCACAAACGCGCTTTCAGTTTTCTGGTGCGCCATTCCGGCCATCCCCGGCTTCAACATTTCACTCTCCACCACCAACACATTGGGTGGCGTCAGATCTGGCTTCGAACCTTGCGCGGTTGCGATTCCCGATCCTGCCAAGCCGATTCCTGTACACAGCAAACACAGTCCTGCCAAAGTTCCAAATTGCTTTTTCATGGATTGCTCGCCTCCTAGGCGTGATGAAGTTTTGTCCAGGAATGTCGTGCGATAGGGGGTCTCGTCCAGACAGCAGCGGAAATGAGTAGATCTGGACGATACCGTCATTCGTTCGAGGGTGAGCACCACAATACGCCGGCGCTGCAACAACTAGCAATGGTTAAATTTAGTGAACGGAAAGTATCGAAGTGCCCGCTGTTCGAGCTCTTCTTGTCATGCCCGCGGAGTTCCTGTGGCATTTTTCAGATCGGCCCTGTCCAGCCACGTGACCGCTCCAAACGCGCCCAGCCACGACCCTGCCGCGGCGAAGAGCACATACGCCGCGTTGCCGGTGTAGCTGATCACGGCAAACGCCGCCAGCAAATACCACAGGCTGCTCCAACTCGCGGCCACACTGCGTCGTCGCGCTGTCACTGCTGCGTTGAACATCACATACACCGCATCCGTGGCTGCGGTTGAGGCTAGAACTCCAAGGGCGATAAAGGGATTGGGTGCATGAATGTGCAGGATCATTTCGGCAGCTCCCGAGTTGAAACGGCTTGCCTGCAATCCTACGGGAAACTGCGCCCTTTCCGCGCCCGGCACCTTAGCTGTCAGGGCAGCGAAAACGCCACGTACACGCCGCCGGAGGGACGGTTCAGCAATTTGCCACCGCCAGAGGCGATCACAATATACTGCCGACCGTTGACTTCGTAGGTAGCGGGCGTGGCATTGCCGGGAAAGGGAAGTGTCGCCTGCCACAGCAACTTGCCGGTGGCCTTATCGAATGCGCGAAACTTGTCGTCGAAGCAGGATGCCCCGATAAACAGGAGTCCGCCTGCAGTCACAACCGGGCCGCCATAATTTTCGGTGCCTGTTACCGGCACGCCCTGGGCTGTCAGCTTCGGATACTCGCCCAACGGAATCTTCCACACATACTCGCCGCTATCCAGGTTGATGGCGCTCAGCGTTCCCCAGGGAGGTGCAACTGCTGGGTAGCCTTCCGGATCATTGAACCGATCATATCCATTCGGCTGATAGGTCGTGATCGGTTTCAATTGGCCGGATTGTATTTTCGGGTTGTTGACTCCGGGAGCCGCCTTATGGTCCAAGTAGTCGACTAGCGCGTCCAGCGTGCCGTCCTGAATCGCGGGGAAGCTCGGCATTCTTCCGCCACCACTGTGAATCTTGGCGGCGATCTGCTGCGGGTTCAGACGGGCTCCAATGTCGATCAGAGAGGGAAACTCGGGCGGCGATCCCGCAAGGGTGTCTCCATGACACATGCTGCACTGGCTCAGATAGACATCCCGCCCCTTTGGGCCGCCGCTTGTATGTTGCCTCAATTGAGCAATCGAGGGATAGTTGTTCGCATTGATGTAAATGATGTCGGTCCGTGGATCAATGGCGGGGCCGCCCCATTCCGCGCCGCCCTCAAATCCGGGAACCACGAGTGTCTCGCGATCCACGCTGAGCGGAACATATGCTCCATCGCTTCGTACTCCACGAAAATGTTTCACCGCCCAGGCATGCGCCGCCGGCGTTCGATCCGTCAGGTCGTTGCCCGTTACAATTTGTCGCGTGAATGGTTTGGGCCAGGTAGGGAAAGGCTGTTCGCTGGCTGCGATCTCTCCGGGCACCGTACTGGGCGGCACCTTCCGATACACGATGGGAAAGAGCGGCTTGCCATTGACCCTGTTAAGCAAAAAGAGAAATCCCTGTTTTGTCGTTTGCGCTATTGCAGGCACTTCCTTGCCATTGCGCTTCACCGTCACCAGCACGGGCGGCGACGGAAAGTCTCTGTCCCACAAATCGTGGCGAACTCCTTGGAAGCTCCAGATTCGCTTGCCGGTCTCCGCGTCCAGCGCAATCAGCGTGTCGGCAAACAGATCGTTTCCCAGTCGATCGGCCCCGTAAAAATCACTCGCGGCAGAGCCTGTCGGGGCATACACAATTCCGCGAGCGACATCGACGGACATTCCCGCCCAGCAGTTTGCCCCGCCGCTATATTTCCACGCGTCTTTCGGCCAGGTGTCATATCCTGGCTCACCTGGATGTGGAATGGTGTGAAACGACCAACGCAGTTTTCCTGTGCGCACGTCGTAGGCCCGTATATCGCCCGGCGGAGCCGGCAAAGACTCGGGCTCGCGTCCACCCACAATCAACAAGTCCTTATACAAGACTCCCGGAGTCGTCAATGCGATCGACTGCAGCTTCGGGTCTCGTCCCAGGTTTTCTCTCAGGTCGATGCGGCCATGGTCGCCAAAGCTCGCAATTACCTTGCCTGTCGTCGCGTTGAGAGCATACACATACTGCATCACGCCGGCCAGGATGCGTGCATCTCCTGGCTTGTCGTCACTCCAGTACGTCAGACCACGCGCCGGCTGCAGACCCACGATGCCGGAGTTGAATTTCCAGATGAGTTTTCCATTCGCCGCGTTCAGAGCAATTACTTCCTGCGTCGGCGTGTAGCCGTACAGCACCCCATGCACGATTAGCGGAGACGTTTCAAGACCGCCTCGTTCTCCAGTGTCATAGCGCCATACTTCGCGCAGCTGCGAAACATTGGTTGGATTGATCTGCGTCAGATCAGAGTAGTGGCTGTTCCCTGCCGAGCCGTTATATACCGCCCAATCTTGGTCGATCCGAGGAGCCGCGGGTTTAGGCGTCGCCGTACCCGGACCGGCTGTCCTCACTACGCTCGCCAGGCCCACGGCACAAGCACAGCCGATCCACGCAACGACCACACAGGCTTTCTTCCGTGTTGTCATGCCTCCCGCACTCTTGCGTAGGCGTAGGGTCCGTCAGGAATCACTGCCACACGGGCATTCTTCGGTAGCCGCGATAGCAACGCAGCGACCGCAGCCGGCGCGCTATCGAAGGCATTCGTCCGCAGTGCCCCTAAATCCTCACGCGCAATTCCCGGCGTGTACAGGAACACATCGTGTTTCAACCCCACCATTGCCAGCTTCTCCAGCTGCCATTGATCAATCTCCACCGGCGCATTCTCAATCGCATCCAGAAACGGCTGCGGCCCCGGGTATTCCCGCACCATCATCGCCACCTCCGGCGATCCCACGCCTTCCGCGCATTCCGCTAATATCAGAATCTTTCCTCCCGGCTTCAGAATGTGCTGCCCCGCCGTCACGCCCTTGATGGCTTGATACAAAGTCAGGTCAAGAGGATAGCCGGCTCCCGACGTGATCACCGCATCCACCGGCTCGGGCAAATATTCGACGGACGAGTTTCTCAGAAACTCCACGCCCGCGGCATGTGCCTCCACCGGCTCGCCTGCAAACACGCCAGAGATCTCCCGAGTTTTGGTCAAGGTCACATCAAGCATAAAGTCGTGACGCGCCATGCGCGCCACTTCCAGCAATTCCGCATGCAGCGGATTGTCGCGGATGGATCCCTCAGTGGCGTGCTGCTCGCGCATGAATCGCGGAGAATGAAGTACCTTGATAGTTTCCTGTGCCGCCAGTCCCGGCGCCACCAGCTTGCGTCCGCCAGAAAATCCCAGCATCAGGTGCTGCTCAATAAATCCCAGAGTGATGTGCAGATCGGCAGCCATGAAGCGTTCGTCAATATAGACCGGCGTTCCCTGCTGCGTGGACCCAAGAAAGCGATGGAGCTCTCGATCCCTCGCGTTGTGGTTGGCGATATCGTAGGTCGCCGCAATTTTCGCTCCCAGGATGGAGCGCAACTCGTCTTCCGTCGCCCCGCGATGCAGGCCCGTCGCGATGCAAATCGTCACATTCTCCGGTGGAATGCCGGCGCAATGCAGTCGCTCGACCACGGGAGGTAGCGTAATTGGATTGGGAGCCGGACGCGTAATGTCGCAAACCGAGATGGCTGCGGTCTTTTTTCCTCGTGCCAGTTCGATGAGCGGCAAGCCAGCCACGGGAGTGTCCAGCGCTGCCGCCAGCGCCTTCTCGACATCTGGCAGCGGAGGTGCAGAATGCACTTTTACAACGTGATACCGAGGGCCGTCGGGAAGCTCGAGCGATAATCCTTGTTTGCCGAATGCGACCTGGACGTTCATCCGTTTTCTCTCCGTCGTTTCGCGATGCCTGAACGAGGTTCGTTATCCGGTGACCGCTGTCGGGCTGCGCAACGTAATCACGGTCAGCTCCGGCCGGCAATCCAATCGAAACGGAACCCCGACAGTTCCGATGCCTCGGTTAACATACAACTGCAAGTCGTTCTGCAGGTGAAAGAGACCTTCAACATATTTGCGCCCCAAAAGGGGCGTATACAGCGGGCCAATCAACGGCAAGCACACCTGTCCTCCGTGTGAGTGTCCGGACAGCATCAAATCTACACCGCCATGTTTCACCACCTTGTCGGCGTAATCGGGCTCATGAGCCAGCAAGATCACAGGCTCATTCGCAGTCTGCAACCCTTGCGGAGCGGCCAGGTGCAGGTCCGGGTCGCTCATGCCGATGTCCTTGACGCCGCCGATCCAAATCCGCGCGCCATCCCGTTCAAACGGGAAATGTTTGTTCGCCAACACGGGTATGCCGTGGATTTCCAGTGCGTCTGTCACCATGGTCGGATTGACTCTGGTGTCATGGTTGCCCAGAACGCTCCAGCGCATCGGGCACATGATTCCAGACAGGATTTCCGCGCAAGGGTAGCTGCTTTTCGCACCGAAGGCATAAGGCATCGGCCCTTCACTTACATAATCGCCGGTCAACACCACCAGGTCCGGCGCGATCCGGTTCACCTCGTCGACGATGTGGCGGACAAACGACGGCTCCGTGTATTGCTCGTAATGGATGTCGGAAATCTGGGCGATCCGTAGCCCATCCAACGCCGGGGAGAGCCGTTTCAGCTCGACCGTGCGATGCGTGATCTGCAGATCATGGCGCTCGAATTCCCCGGAATACGTCAGCAGGCCGGCGGCAACGCCGAGACCTGAAAGCTGAAGGAAGCGCCGCCTCGTGACGGAATGTTTGGAATCTTGAGCCACACTTTAAGGATAAAGCATCGCGCCTCGAGCGCTTCGCCGGGGGCTCAGGTTCGTATTCGGGTGCTCCACATCTTTTTGCGACGCGTCACCGCGGCGACAGATGCGGGATCGTTGCAGCAATTCCATCGACAAAGAACTGTGCAACACGAATGTCCTTCCTGCTACTAAAATCGAGCCATGTCGTATGCTCAGGCGATTGAGAGTCTGTATGCGCGCGGACACGAACTGGCGCAGGCCGCTTCTTCCGCTGCCACAGGTACGCCACCTCGTAAATTCGATTTGGCGGAGATGCGCATTCTCACCGCTGCACTGGGTTCGCCGGAATTGAAATTTCCAAGTATCCTGATCGCCGGAACAAACGGCAAGGGTTCCACCGCCGCAATGCTGGCAAACATTCTGCGTGTGGCCGGATATCGCGCGGGCCTCTATACTTCTCCGCATCTGACGCGCGTGAATGAGCGCGTTCAGATCAATGGAGCGACCATCTCCGACGATGATTTTGCGCGTCTCTATTTTCGCGTCGACGAAACCGGATCGCGGCTGCTGAAGGAGGGTAAGCTGCCCCAGCATCCCAGTTTCTTTGAGTCGGTAACGGCCGTCGCCTTTCTTTATTTTGCGGAGCAGGTAGTCGATATCGCGGTGCTGGAAGTGGGCATGGGTGGCCGTCTCGATGCCACCAATATTGTCGATCCATTGCTCTCTGTCATCACCGACATCTCGCTCGATCACATGGAATGGCTTGGTACCAGCATCGACGCCATCGCGCGCGAGAAGGCCGGTATCCTGCGGCCCAATGGGATCCTGGTGACATTGCCGCAGCATCCTGCTGCCAATCAGGCACTGGGAGAAGTTGCCGCGGATCTGAATGTGCGCGGTGTCAGTGCGGTCGAGTTTATGCCGCCGCGTCGCTCCGCAGAGGAAGAAGCCACGAAATTCTACGCTGAACCCTATTCTGTAACAGTGGCAGGCACATCTGTGGAACTGCGGCCTGCCTTGGCGGGAACCCATCAACACCGCAACGCCGCACTTGCAGTAGCGGCTGCGAATGAATTATGTAACAATAACAGTTACAATATCACACCGCAGCAAATCGCGGAAGGAATCAGCACCACCCGCTGGCCCGGCCGCCTGGAACTGTTTCCCCGCACCGACAATCGCCCTGCCGTTCTGCTGGATGTCGCCCATAATCCTGCCGGCACCTGGACGTTGCGCTCTGCGCTCAGCACCTGGCCCGGATTGGCCACACAAATTCCAACCCAGAGAACTTTGTTGTTCGGGTGCCTGCGTGAGAAGGCCGTCGAGGAGATGGCGCAGATTCTTTTCCCCGTCTTCGATCGCGTTATTCTCACTCCGGTCAACTCGCCGCGCACCGCATCGCTGGAAGATCTGCAGGCGGTTGCTCGAACCCTTGGCGTTGGTGCCGAAACCGCCACTTCGCCCGCCGCGGGAATGGAACTGGCTCAGGCCGAAACCGCCCCCAACGGCTTAATTGTGTGTGCCGGGTCTGTGTATCTGGTGGGTGCGCTGCGGGAATCGTTGCTGCAGGACAAGGGCTAACCCATGTCCAGCGCTCCAGGAGAAGTGGCGCCCAATCCGTTCGAGGGGGTTGCCTCTAAGGAATTGCCTTCTATCGCGCCCGGAGGCTCGTACGAGCCAATGCCGCCGCGCCATCCCAGTTTCTTCCGCTGGCTCACCTATGTCGTCCTGTTCCCGCTGTTTTTCGTCGCCACTGCGGTTTTCGGCAACATTTCCCTGGCAGCTTCCCTGTTCGACGGCACCGGGCGCGTACAGCACTCCATCGCGCATGCCTGGGCAGGCGTTGTTCTTCGCATCGCGCTCTCCCCGGTTCGCGTCCTCGGCGCGCAGAACTTCCAGCGCGGACAGGCGGCGGTGTATGTCTCGAATCACCTGTCATATATGGACACGCCTGTAGTTCTGAGTAAGCTGCCATTCCAGTTTCGAATTTTGGCGCGCCACGACTTGTTCAAAATTCCCTTCATCGGATGGTATCTGCAGCGCTCCGGCCAGATTCCTGTCGACAGCACCAGCCTTCGCTCTACGCTGGCCAGCCTGAACCGAGGTGTCAAGGCGCTGCAGGCCGGTATGCCTCTTGTGATTTTTCCCGAGGGTGGCCGAGCTCCCGACGGTCACCTGCAGGATTTTCTTAGCGGGCCGGCCTACATGGCCATCCGCGCCCAGGTTCCCATCGTGCCCATGGCATTGATCGGCACCTACCAGCTGATGCCGATGCATACGTACCATCTAACTCCCCGGCCATTGTTGCTGGTGGTGGGCGCGCCTATTTCAACCGCCGAATACTCCAGCAAAACCGCCGATGCACTGACTCTCCGGATTCGCGATACTATATCGGACATGTATATGCAGCACGCGGGCGGAAACAGTACCGCCTAGCCTTGGAAATGCCAACATTGAGCACCCCGTGACCCACACCTCGAAGCGACCCCGTATTGGCATTCCATTACCAACCCTTGCCCAGACGGAATACAACCAGCGCACTTGGCCGCAATATGCTGCCGCCGTCGCTCAGGCAGGTGGTGAGCCGGTTGAGATTCCTCTGACGCTTGATCCGGCCGCAATTGCCAAGGTCGCAACGAGCTGCCAGGGAATTTTGCTTCCCGGAAGCCCGGCCGACATGAATCCAGCGAAGTATGGCGAGGACCGCTTACCAGAAACCGCCGAGCCCGATCTGGCGAGAGAGAATGTCGACGAATTGCTGTTGCAAGACGCGCACAATCTGCATAAACCGCTATTAACAATCTGTTACGGGACGCAATCCCTCAATTGCTGGCGCACAGGCACGCTGGTGCAGGATCTGGTACAGATCCCGGTGAACCACCGCGCGGGTGGGAGCGTAGCTGTGGCGCATTCGGTACTCATCGACCCCAGTTCTCAACTGGCGCATATTGTCGGCGAAAGCCCGGAAGTCACTCACACAACCGATTTTCTGCGGCTGCCAGTCAACTCCAGCCACCACCAAGCCATTGGAATCGTGGGCGATGGCTTGCGCGTCATCGCTCGCTGCCCTCAGGACGCCGTTGTCGAGTCGATCGAGGGTACTCAGCCGGGCCACTTTGTCTTGGGACTGCAGTGGCATCCGGAACGCAGTACTGAAACCAGCCAGGCCAGTCGTCTTCTTTTTCAGCGATTCGTCCAGGCTGCAGCGGAGTGGGAACCTCGCCCCATCACCGATTCTCTCGGGTAAACTCTCCAACATGGGAGCGAACGCCGGACAAGTCCGCCAATACGGTCCGTCGGAGATCGAGGCCGCGGTCGCGCCAATGCTGCTCCAACCTCTGCCTGCAGCCGCGTATCCCCTGTTGGCCCGCTATCTCCAGCTGCTAACTCATTGGAATCAAAAGATAAATCTCACCGCTGTGCGGGATATGGACATTCTTGTCCGATTGCACGTTGCCGAGTGCCTGCGAGCGGCACAGCGAATTCCGCGCGGGGTGGAAACTGTCCTGGATTTCGGCTCAGGAGCAGGTTTCCCGGGGATTCCGATCCAGATCGTACGACCCGAACTGCGGGTCACTCTCGCGGAGTCTCAAAAGAAAAAGGCAGCATTCCTACGGGAAGTGGTGCGGGAACTGGGTTTGAGCGGCGCCTCGATCCATGCCGGACGGGTCGAAGACATGCCAGCGTATTCGGTCTTCGATATGGTCACGCTCAGAGCTGTGGACAGGATGGGGGAGGCGCTGCAAGCAGCGTTCCCGCGTATTCAGCTGCCTGCTGGCGCTCGCGGCGGTGAATACATGGTGCTGACATCGCGATCAGAGCTCGCGGCGATTATGGCCAGCTCGCTGGATGAGAGCGGGAAGACGGCCATCGAATGGAGTATCCCAGAACTCCTCCCGGGGACAGACCAGAGAATCGTCCTGCTTGGCTCGCGGGTTCGTTAATCCGCTAAGAGGGGCTCTCCAGGTCAGTTTCCTGCTTAGCCTTCACGTGTTCCACGTGGAACATTTTGCTCCCAAGGCTATGGCCGAGCCCGAATTGTTCCACGTGGAACACGCCTGCCGACATCCCTTGCCGAAAAGTTTTCCACCGCGAGCTCAACCAGGTTTCATTTCGCCTCGAGATAAAAGGACGAGCTAACTGATACAAGCCATGAGACCTAGCGCCGTTGTGTGCTTGGAGTTCAATCGTTCTCCACAGATTTGTCCCGGAAATGCACAGCCAAGCCAATTGCGCGATGCCGCCGCGTTCGGTACCCTACCGAATCAGCCCATGCGAAAAACCATTGCGGTCGTGAACCAAAAAGGCGGAGTTGGCAAGACGACCACAGCGATCAATCTTTCTGCCGGATTTGCTCTCGAAGGCGTTCCCACCATGCTGATCGATTGCGACCCGCAGTCCAATTCGACAGGCGGTCTGGGCTTTGCCCGGGACGAAGACCGCTCCTCCACCTACACAGTCTTGATCAACGAATCGACCGTTGCGGAAGCGGCCATCGAGACCGGCATCGAAAATCTGAAGCTTCTTCCCAGCAGCAAGCACCTGACTGGCGCCAATGTCGAGCTGGTGCATGCGGAAGACCGCGCATTTCGACTGCAAAAGGCCTTGGCGAAATATGAGGGGCCAGAACAGCTTTTCGTTCTCGATTGTCCCCCCGCTCTCGATTTGTTGACGCTGAATGCCCTCGTTTCCGCCGATTCCCTCCTCATCCCCATGCAGGCGGAATACTTTGCTCTGGAGGGTGTCAGCGAGCTGGTTCAAACCCTGGATCGGGTACGCGATGGGTTCAAGCCGGGGCTGGTGATCGAAGGTGTCGTCCTGACCATGTACGACGAACGCACCAACTTAGCGCAACAGGTGACGGAGAACCTGAAAGAATTCTTCGGCGATAAGCTATTGAAAACAAATATTCCCAGGAACATTCGCCTGGCAGAAGCGCCTAGCCATGGCAAACCCGTGCAGATCTATGAACCGCGTTCTCGCGGCGCGGAAAGCTATATGGAGTTGGCGAGGGAAATTCTATTGCGCAATAAGATTGAAAGTCCGCGCGAGCTTGCACGAAAGGCTGAATCGAAGCGGGCTAAAGACGGCGCCAAAGTTCGCTTCTGGCCCTACACCTGATGCGTTCGACAGAAGGCCATCCATCTACGCGGGCAATAACCGCTTTCTGACGATTTGAATGAATACGTAAGGGAGAACTTCGCTGTATGTCTCGAATTGAAGGAAAAACCCAAGGCAAAGTTGAGCCCCCGAGACGCCGTGCACTCGGCAAAGGCCTGGAGTCGTTGCTGTCGAAGCCTGCTCCTCCCGATGTTGCCCGCTCTCGAGTCCACGAAGCCATGTCGACCCATTCTGTGGACGATCCGTTCGAAGCCCATCCAAGCGGTACTCCGCGGGAGGTGCCGACAGATGACATCGATCCCAATCCGTACCAGACTCGCATGCGAGTGGATGAGCAGAAATTGGACGAGCTGGCGCGCTCCATCGTCGCCAACGGCGTGGTTCAACCCATCATCGTTCGCCCGCTGCCGAACGGTCGCTTCCAGTTGATTGCCGGCGAGCGTCGCTGGCGGGCTTCCATCAAAGCGGGCAAAGAAACCGTCCCCGCGATCCTGCGCCAAGTGAGCGACGAGCAGGCAATGGAGATGACGATCGTCGAAAATCTTCAGCGTGCCGACCTGAACCCAATGGAACAGGCCCGAGCCTACGATCGGCTGAGTCGCGATTTTCATATGACCCAGGAGCAGGTGGCGCAGCGCACCGGAAAGGATCGAGCGACGGTGGCGAATTTCCTTCGACTCCTGCGACTTCCGGCCCCGGTTCAGGGCAAGGTGGAGTCAGGTGAACTCAGCTTTGGGCATGCTCGAGCGCTTCTCTCGCTCGACGGCGCAGAAGAAATTTTGAAGGCGATGACGAAGGTCGTCGCCCTGTCAATGTCGGTTCGTCAAACGGAGACATACGTTCAGGGGCTGATGGATCCAGAGCGAAAGCGCAAGAAAGGCGAAGAAAAGACGAAAGAACCGCTCGATCCAAATGTTCGCGAGGCGCAGGATCGCCTGCAGCGTCAACTTGGCCTGAAGGTCCGCATTGAGGACAAAAATGGACGCGGTCGTGTGATGATCGAGTATTCCGGCCTGGAAGACTTCGACGCCCTGATGGCCGCTCTTGGAGCGGCGGTCTAGAGCTTGAACCTTTTCGCATGTTCCCTCGTATGGTTCCCATGAGGATTGCCCTGTCTTGATGAAGCTCGCAGACTTTTTGTTTCGTTTTCGGCGCGTGGCTCTTATTATGATTTTTGTCGTCGCCTTCTGGGCTCCTTGGGAACGCTTCGGCGGCGCGCATCCCGGCTCTACTTGGCTGTGGCTGTCCGGCACTCTTGAAGCCCTGGGCTTTTTCCCCATCGCCATTTCGACTATCGTAGTCATCGCGGCGGCGACATTAGCCTTGTTGCTCTCGGCGCTGGTGCGCACCTGGGCGACCTCGTATCTGGGATCTGACGTGGTGTTCGATAAAGACCTGCACGCGGAACGCGTGGTTGCGGATGGGCCGTATCGTTATGTGCGCAACCCGCTCTACCTTGGGACCTGGTTGCTGACCGCGGCTCTTTCCATCCTGATGCCTCCGGGAGGCGCGCTGTTCGCAATGGTGAGCGTGACGCTGCTCATCCTTGCATGGGTGTTTGCCGAGGAACGAAATCTAACCATCGAACAGGGGAACGCGTATACCGCCTATCTGAAAAAAGTCCCGCGCTTTTTTCCGGCGATTTTCCCAAGGGTTCCCGCAGGCCCAGCGCGGCCCCATTGGTTGCAGGGTTTTCTTGGAGAGATTCATCTTTGGGGAATGACGATTACGTACCTGATCTTTGCCCATCGATACGACGTAACCATCCTGGAGCAGGGAGCATTAATCGCCGTGGGGATCACGTTCCTGGTTCGCGCGATCTGGCGACCGGCAATACCAGAACACGCTTAGATTTTCTGAGTGGATGCTCGCGACCACGCCAGCAATGTGCCGTGACACAATCTGGCGCAGGGTGGGTGAAAGGAACCCATATCCCTGCGCCGTGGCAGCATCTGGGCCAAATGTTGTGTCGTGGCCCGTGCAGCGGATTGCTTGAAACTTCGTGCCGCTCCTGAATTACTTCTTGGCGGGCGCGATTGCATCCTTGGCGGCCTTGGCCACGCGGAACTTGACCACGGTCTTGGCCTTGATCTTGATCGCTTCCCCGGTCTGCGGATTGCGGCCGATGCGGGCTTTCCGCTCTGCCTTCACCAGACG
>JBARFA010000222.1:0-16773 GCA_049796755.1 Acidobacteriaceae bacterium | reverse complement strand
GCAGCAAAGTCTTTGTTCCGTTCTAACGTCAAGTCGAGATAGCTCATGTTCATCTCCTCCCCAAAGAGATGCCCGCCACCCCTCCCTCGCATCTGCGACCTGCAAATTCTTCGAATGTTAAAAAATTTCTGCCATCCCGTGACGGCCATCACCAACGATCCAACGCCCTGAGGCGCACACTCTCTTTATAATCGCGTGGATTCCTGCCCACGCGGTCATTGGAGCCCGCCGTGGCGAACAGCATCTCACAGCTTTCGGTCGCTGAACTTCTCACGGAAATTGCCCGCTCGTTGGTGGATAAACCGGAGGACGTTTCAGTCACCGAAGAATCCAGTGAAACCAGCAGTTTCTTGCGGCTGAGGGTTGACCCGACCGACGTAGGCAAGATCATTGGCAAGCAAGGACGGACAGCAAGATCAATACGAACCCTCTTAGGCGCAATCAGCGTGAAGGTGAAGCACCGCTACAGCCTGGAAATTCTTGAGGACGCCGATTCGCCCTCCGCGGATTCGAAGTGATCCATGGCACGCGCATGCATTGCAGGAGGCTGCGTGGTTTCCTATGAAGAAGCATCCCTGATCTTCGGCAAATGGTCAGACGAAAACACACCGCTGTTATTCCGCAGTCATTCGCCTCTGTATACGCATTCCATGTTGTGTGGGTTGGATTCTGCAAAAGATGGAGCCATCCGATTACGCCTCCAGGGCCTCGGCTACATCGACGTCCGTGTTTCCGCCGAATTCACGTTTGAGTATTTTGATCCGGCTGCGCAACGGGACATACCGGGAGGTGATTTGCCAGGGAACCCCGCGGACTCGCTCGCGACCGGCGCCGGCATCGTCGCCACCAACCCCTCCGGCGAAACCTTCCTCCTCCTCGAAATTCTGTTCGCCTAGCAATCTCTCCTGCCGGTGCCCCACCCTTCCTTCAGTCGCCTAGTCGCCTTGGCGACCGAAGGATCTCTGCATTTCGTCGAACTCCTCATTCCCCCCCAGAGAGTCATTCTGAACCAAGGCCGATCCGCCAGCGAGCGGCCGCAGGAAGAATCCAGAGAAACTCCGCACACACACGTAGCCATCAACCCATCGCCGCCAAATCTGGGCGCCATCCGAATCGATCAGCGGGACAAAAATCGCTTGCTTCAACATGGCTCATTCTGCGACCCTTGTTCGCATGTCAACGCTGGGCTTATCAGGTCCTCCTCAACGCACGGACGGTTTATGGAAAGGTCTCTTCTGGCCAACGATCCAAAACGCGAACGATGCCGATCTTGCTGCCACACGCGGCTTTTGGATATGTGTTGGCCTTGCTATCGGCATCGCTATCTTCAGTTCCCTTGGCGCGGCCAACAATATCGGAATTAGCACTTCTAGCGTCGCGGCTCTTGCGTTCTTCCTGTTCTATCTTCTCGGCGCATTAGGCGTGCGGCAGGCCAGCATAGCAGCGGCCCTCACTATGTTTGCCCTGTACCTACTGGGAACTATTCTCTATTTTTGGTTCTCCCCGCTCCACTTCAACTTTCTTCGCCTCATCTGTCTCGCGTTACTCCTGACCAACTTGCGAGCCGCTGTTCTAATCCGAAAATGGCAAAAGGATCCGCTTCGGAAAGATGACTTCGCATACGGGCCGACTCGGGCGAACAGCACTTTGCGAGACAAATTTGTGGACCAGTTGCCGATGCGCATATGGCCCTGGGGTAAGTTCGTCTTCTACATTCTCGCGGCAGTGCTGATCCCTCTTCAGTCCATAGGATTGGCGAGAATTCTTATGCATCACTCATAACCGCCTGCCCCATGTCTCGCTTCTGAGCCATGGAATTTGTTCGAATGTTAGAAAGCTTTGTCATCCCGACGGCATCAAGAATCCTTGACGTCTGTCTAAAGATTCTGCGATCCCGACTAATGATTGCAGAACGCTCCAGGCGTGGTTATGCTTAGAGGTCGGCTGGCTTTTGAATTCAGAATAAGGATTCATTCAGCCGACGGCGCAGACAAAGCTGCACAATGGACAACTTAACGTGGCAAGCACCAAGGCCCTGATAAAACCCGAGCTTCTAATATGGACGCGGAACCGCGCCAAAGTGACGATTGAAGCCGCTGCAAAGGCGGCGAACGTTACTCATGAGGTCATTCAGGACTGGGAACTCGGCAGAGACGCACCTACGCTGAGTCAGCTAAGAAACCTCGCCGCGAAATACCATTTTCCGCTATCTGTCTTCTATCTGTCAGAACCGCCGTCTGACTTTGCTCCCCTGCGGGATTTTCGCCGACTACCGGAAACGGAAGATGGAACAATATCGGCAAATTTGGCTTTTCATATCAGATCAGCATACGAACGTCGCGAGCTGGCTCTGGAGCTCCAAGCCGATCTTCGAGAGTCGACTCCCGATTTTTCCCTCAGAGCAAAATTGGCGGATGATCCAGAGACAATCGGCCAATCAATACGACACTTCCTGGGCATTCACGATGACGCGCAGAAGCGGGCCGCAAGGGAGGGAAGACCGTTTGACTTCTGGCGTCGGCACCTAGAAGAGCACAACATTCTTGTTTTCGTCGTGAGCGGGCCACACTACAGCGTCAACCTTGAGGAAATGCGTGGGTTCGCTTTGGCAAAGGATAAACTACCCGTCCTCGTCATCAACGGTAAAGACTACAGCCAGGGCGGGAAGTGCTTCACGCTAATCCACGAACTGACACACATTTTGCTCGGAGAAAGCGCGATTTCGAATGGGGCTGAGTTTGCTTCAATCGGAGAAGATCAAAACATCGAACGCTTCTGCGACGCTGTTGCCGCAGCTACACTGATGCCAAGAACTCTAGTTCAATCGTTTCCACAAGCGAGAGCCACCGGGGAGAGACGATGGACTGACGACGAACTTCGTACAATCTCACAAGCGATCGGGGTAAGCCGCGAGGCATTGTTGCTTCGTTTCGTCACTCTGAAGCGCGCCACGTGGGAGTTTTATAACGCCCAGCGCGCTCGCTTTCGAAGGGAATATCTCAAGGCTGCCGAAGAAAAATCGCTGGGCGAAAAGAAGTCGATTCCCATCAAGCGTTCAGTAATGTTAATGAGCTGGAACGGCCGTGGTTTCACACGCTTGGTTTTGAGGAGCTACTACGATCAGCGAATCACCTTGAACGACGTTTCGAGTTATCTCGGTGCCAAAGTCAAATATATTCCCGCATTGGAAAGGGCAGCCTTCCAGCCAGCGACGAACGAATGACCACATATTGTATTGATACCAGTTCACTCATCGCAGCTTGGCAAGAGCGTTACCCGATCGAAAACTTCCCATCATTCTGGGTGAAGATGGACGAACTGATTATCGCGAACCGCTTGATCGCCCCAATCGACGTGCTACACGAAACCAAGAAGCGCTCGGATGAGCTACATGCGTGGTTGAAAAAACGTCCAGCAATGTTCTTAGAACTGGACGAGAAGGTCCAGATCGAGGCTGGGAAAGTGCCCTCCCAGTTTCCTCGCCTAGTCGGGGAAAGGAAACTAAGAACGTCTGCCGACCCTTTCGTTATCGCGCTTGCGCGCGTCCAAGATTTACAAATCGTGACAGATGAGAAGCCGACCGGCACCTTGATGCGACCCAATATTCCTGACGTCTGCATCGAACTGAACATGACGGCCGTCGGTCTGCTCCATCTGATCCGTGCCGAAAAGTGGGTGATCGGTTAAGGGTACCTTTCTATAGATCGCTCTCCCCATGCCTTCACCCGCGAGAGCACAATTCCTGATTCCCCACCTGCCCCGCCTCCTCGTCAGTGGAGCAGCCCCCGACCCGCGGCCCAGCAGTCCGCGCCAGCAATCCAATCCAAAACTCCCGCCGTGCGGCCAGCACCGGCCAGCGCCGCCGCGGCGGACGAACCTGGAATACAAAATGAGTTGTCATCCTGAAAGAGCTTTGTCATTCCCGGTCGCCGTGACCGCTCGATCCGGGCCGAGGACGTCAGGCGCTTTTCATTTTCGCCATGTGCCGGTTCCCAGCTTTCCGGTGGCCTCCCACACGTTGGGAGATAGAAACTTGTACGTTCCGCCGTCGCTGTATCCATTGGTCGCGTGCATGGACCAATGGCCGTCGCGTGCCGAAAACGTGCCCGCCTGGGATTGGGCCCCATCGTCGGCTTCACTGTGGAATTCGTAGGTGCCGTTCGGCGCGATTTCCAGCACCCAATAGCCGGGATTGATCGACAGCTTCCAGATCCCGACTGTTTGCCGATCCAGATCCGCCGCCTGCCCCGCAGGCCCAGGCGGAAGCGGCAGAGGCGGCGGCCATCGAGCATCATCGCTGGCGCAAGGAGCGGCTTGCACAAAACAGCTTTTACCGCCTCCACTCCGGCATTGGGCCAGCGCCTTGCTCGCCGCCTGCGCGCGGCTTGCACCAAAGTCCTCTCCGTAGACGATATCGTGCAGACTCACCGCCAGTGCAAAGCACGTATTGCTGCCCCAATTCACGATCTTGCAGTCCTTCGCTCGGCTGGCGCAATTTCTCAGTGCGAGTTGCCTGGCCCCGTCCTCAGAATTTTGTCCATGCGAAGTTCCCGAAACCAGCGTTGTGGGCGAAACCGCGATGGCAGCCCAATAGAGCAACACAGTCGCGCTCCCCTGATTGCCATTGTTATATGGAACACAGACTCCGGTCTGCGTATCGAACCAGCAGCCATACGCCTGCGCCCATGCACCCGCCGGAAAGATAAAAGCCACCAACACTGCCCCACCGACCGCTGCGGCGATGCGTAGTGCGCCGCCAATTCCCACCGAATGTGAACCAAATTTGCGCGGTGACATCGTCCTGAATCCCCCGCTGAGCAAACGCCAAATGGCAGCGCATGCCTTTCCCGCTGAATTTTGCCAAAAGCTTAGTACTCCCATTCGCAACTGTCAACACAACTTGCAGCACCAACCTCGAAGCGGACAGCACCCGGTGCGAATACTGTGTCCCGCACAGGACCCCCGCCGCCCGACACTGTATGCCGTACAGCACCCACGCCGCGCGGTACTGTATGCCGTACAGCACCCAAGTGCCCCGCAATGTCGGCGCAGAGTATGCCCGTGCGGCGAGCACCACTTTGGCGCTTCGACCGTTCCGAACTTGATAAAATAGAGATCAGCACCCTCCCAGGCCTTCCGGAGACCAGCGTATTCTCCGGATCGCAAGGGTTGCAGCCGTCCGCTTTTCGTTTTTTTGCCGAAAATCAGCAGCGGAAACCGGTTTATTTGGGCTTTCTCCCTCCATCCCGCTGTAAACAAGTAACTTGCCGCAAAAGACACGCTGCATAATCCTTCAAATAGCCCGTATAATCCTTCAAATAGCGCGTACAATCCTTCAAATAGCCCACCCTCCCAACCTATGCCCGTGCGGCTAGCACCCCGTGCACTATCCTCATCTATAGATAGATAGAAGAGGAGTGCCAATGCCGCGACGAGTGATGACATACGTTCTGTTCCTCGCCTGCCTCCTCGCCTTCGCAACCCCCGCCCGCGCCCAACAATCGCCGCCACCCAATCAGCCGGCATCCGCGCAATCCCAGCCCGCGCAGCCGGCAGCAGCCTACACCCTTCCGCCCGCGCTACTAGCCAAGTCCATCACTCTCACCCGCCTGCGCACCATTCTCGCTTTCGGCGGCACTGCGTGGACCATCCTCGTTCTGCTGCTCATCCTCGCCTGGCGCTGGCCCGCCGCCCTGCGCAACTGGGCCGAACACATCACGCCCAACCGCTGGCTCCAAGGATTGCTCTTTCTCCCCATCGCCATCGTCTTTCTCACCCTGATCTCGCTTCCACTCGACATCTACAGCCAGCACATCGAGCGCGCCTACGGCCTCTCCATCCAGTCCTGGCCGAGTTGGTCGCTCGATCAGCTCAAGGCCTTCGGCCTTTCCCTGCTTTTCATGACGCCGCTGCTGCTCCTGCTCTTCTGGGTCATCCGCGTCGCCCCGCGCAAATGGTGGCTCTGGTTCTGGCTCTGCACCATTCCCGTCATCGTCTTCGCCGTCTTCATCTCGCCCATTTGGATTGATCCCATCTTCAACCACTTTTCACCGTTGCAGAAAAGCGATCCCGCTCTCACCGCGCAACTGGAGCAACTGGCGCACCACGCCGGCCTCGACATTCCTCCCTCGCGCATGTTCCTCATGAAGGCCAGCGAAAAAGTTACCGGCATCAACGCCTACGTCACCGGCATCGGCGCCACCACCCGCATCGTCGTTTGGGATAACACCATCCACAAACTTCCGCCGAATCAGATTCTCTTCGTCGTCGGCCATGAAATGGGACACTACGTCCTCCACCACATCTATAAGGGCCTCGCCTTCACCCTGGCCGTGCTGCTCGTCCTGCTCTGGTTCGCCTATCTCGCCGTCAACGCGCTGGTTCGCCGCTTCGGCCCTCGCTGGCAAATCCGCGCTCCCGGCGATTTTGCCGCTCTCGCCGTCCTGCTGCTGGTCTTCACTGGCATCTCGTTCCTCTTCTCCCCCATCGCCAACGCTTTCAGTCGATGGGAAGAGCACCAGGCCGACGTCTTCGGTCAGGAAGCCATTCACGGACTTGTGCCCGATCCCCAGGTCACTGCCCAGAAAGCCTTCGTCGCTCTCGGCGAAAACTATCTTGAGGCACCCAACCCAAATCACTTTGTGGAATTCTGGCTCTACAGCCATCCGTCGATTTCCCAGCGCGCCAACTTCGCCGCTCACTACGATCCCTGGCTCCCCGGACACCACCCCAAATATTTCTCCCGCTAATTTTTATGCGAAACTCAGAGGCATGAACTGTCTATTTTGTCGGATTGTTTCGGGAGAAATTCCCGCAAAAAAGATTTTCGAAGATAACGACTCAATCGCCTTCGCCGACATCCACCCGCAGGCGCCCACGCACTTTCTCGTCATCCCCAAAAAGCACATTGACTCGCTCGCCCTCGCCACCGAAGCCGACAAAGAAATGCTGGGTCATCTGACGCTGGTCGCGGCCGAGCTAGCGAAGAAAAGCCTGCCCAAGGGTTTTCGAATTGTCATTAATAGCGGACCGGAAGGTGGTCAGACCGTCGACCATTTACATCTGCATGTGCTCGGCGGACGTTCCATGCACTGGCCCCCAGGATAAAAGAATCGCCAGTGTTAGCGGGGGGATTTCGCGGCCGCAGCGATTGTAGGAAATCGTACGGCCCCTTCTACTATTACTATGTTGAGATTCTCAGCAGAATCTCTGCGCGGAAGAATCAGGCTTCTATCACCTGCGCCTGATCGTCTTCGATCTCGACTTCAATCCCGTATCGCCGGAGCAGGTTGGGCAGCGTTTGCGAAAATGCCGACCGCGGCATCACCGTGTCGCATCCCGCCTCGATCGCTTTCGCCTTCAGCTCACCCTGCAGATGCGACAAAAACCCCACGATCGAGGTCGCCCGCTTCAACTTCGTTTTCAGCTTCGGAATCAGTGCCAACGGCTTCGCCGTGTTGCTGTTCAAATCAAACACAATCAAAGTCGGCCGCGCCTCTTCCGGCAACGCCAGCAGATCCGCAATGGTGTCCTTCTCATTTTTTACAAACGCAACTTTTATTCCTAGCTTGCGCGCAGTCTCCTGAATTTTCGCGATGAAGAACAAATCGTCGATGAAGCAGTAGATGCGAACCGGAGAATTTTCCGATGCAGTAGCAACGCCGGCCGAGCCTTGAATGTCATCGACAGAACGGCCTCCATTCACGGGGCTGGAATAGTCGGCATTAAAATTTCCGTTGCCATTGCCGTTGTAGTGAGCGTTAGTAAATCCGCGCTGCAATTCGATCGTCGAAGGCGGCGCGTCAGAATAATTTCCGTTCACCGCGCGATAGCTGTGATCCATGGGACCGACAAAAACTTTTGGACGACGCTGCTTGCTGCCGCGACGCTGCTGTTGCCCGTTGGAATTTCCACGCGAGTCGCCGCGCGCGCCACCAGCATTGGCCTGATTCTGGTTCTGACCCTGACGCTGATTTTTCTTGAAGAAGCGCTTCTTCTTGCGGGGCTGGTTTTCATTGCGGGGAGCATTGCCCTGGGGTGCGGGTGCCGCGGAACCGTTGGCCTGGCCATTCGCGGCGGCCTGTCCCGGGTTTCCGCCCTGGCCGGGGTTTCCACCTGATCCGCGACGTTTGCGGCGACGACGAAAGCTTTGCTTTTGCCGGGGAGCATTCTGTCCAGCGGCTTGGGGATTCGCTTGTGGAGAGGGAGATGGATTCTCCGATTGCTGCGTTGAATCTTCTGTCATTCAGACACTTCCTTGTACCTTGCGTTGACTTGAACTGCGCGAGTCGCGATACACGACAACTGGGATAGTCTCAGTTCCGTCCGGCGAGGACGCTATCGAGCAGCATGATGGAATTTTTGTCTCAAGCTAGTTTCAATTTGCCTGGCAGGCTCTTGCCTCTGAGCTTTCCGGCAGCCTGCTGGCGTGACAGTCCTTACAGCGTTACCGCCATGGGAGCGCATTCTTGAAGCGCTTCCGAACTGTTCTGTATTATTCCTATCCGTAACATGGTATCGGCGAGCCGCGGGTCCCAGAAAGGTATGCAGCTTCAGCCAAACGATGAGCAAGACTGATGCTACTCCGGAGAAACAAAATCGGCAAGTGGTGCGCGAAAAAACCTGAAAATCAGTAACCGCCGGGCAAAACTCATTCAATTGAATAGCCTTAAAAATTGGCTGCCGCTTGCCCGTCACCCGTCTGTTCGCGCCACTCTACCGATTGCAACCTTTGCGCCCTCACCATTCCACGCACGACTCAACGCGCGGATAGAGAAATCTGAAAATTGGGAAGGGGCACTTTGGGGGATAGGTAGACTCAGACGATACACTCGCAACTAGAATCGGGTCACTGGCCTCCCGGATTTGGGTGGACCCGCTTCATGGTGCATACTGCGATTCGGTTCGGGTGGAGCCGACTGGTTTCTTTATGCTAAGAAACTCTACTGGCGGCTCTCATTGCCTGAACTTTTTTATCTATGTAAGCCTTTCGGCTTAACGTGCGTTCACTGGCTTGCCCTAATACAGTGCAACTTTGATACCAAAGTCATTGCATACAAAGCAAAGGAGTTAAGAAAGAAAACGATATTGATTTTCTGCAATTCCATAGGAAAACTGTCGATCTCATCCACAAATTCATAGATCGACGCTTCGTCGCATCACGTTCGCCAGCCCTCAGCGCGAAATCATCCCGATTGTCCCCAGCCAGGTCTCCATCAACACCGGCCATCCGGTGATTGGTTCTTTCGTGCGCCGCAGCCCAAACGCATGACCCCCATGTGCATATAGGTGCATCTCTGTCGGCACCCCGGCGTTCTTCAAAGCGATGTAATACGAGAGCGCATCATCGATATTGTCCACGTGATCATCCTCCGCCTGCAGCAAGAAAGTTGGCGGCGTATCGTGGGCGACAGGAATCGCCGGATTCAGTGTGAGATCTTTGTCGGCATTCACCGCGTGCGGGACGACGAATTTTCTCCGGCTCTGCGACGCATCCCACTCCGCCGCAGCCAGCGACAGGTGTCCGGGATACAGCGCCACGGCAAAGTCCGGGCGACAGGTTTCTCTATCGGCAGCATCGATCGCCGGATACAAGCGTTTCTGATGGTGGGTGCTGATCGCAGCTACCAAATGGCCGCCCGCGGAAAATCCCAGCACTCCAACCTTGTGCGGATCGATTCGCCACTCCGCCGCGTGCAGGCGAACCAACCCCATCGTCCGCTGCGCATCTTCCAACGCAATCGGCGATTCCGGATATGGCCCCGATTTCGGATACAGCGCAGGCTTCGGATATTCGCCGTCGGGAGGCACGCGGTACTTTAGCAGCACACAGGTGATTCCCTTTGAGGTGAGCCAGTCGCAGACCTCCGTACCTTCCAGATCGATCGCCAGACCCTGATAACCGCCACCGGGAAACACCACCACCGCGACGCCTGTGTTCTTCTTCTTCGGCGAGTAGACGGTCATGGTGGGCTTGGAGACGTTGTTGATAAACAACCACGGCCGTCCGGCGACCAGATTCTTCGTATCCGTCACCATCTGCTCCGGGCCGGTCGTTGGCTGCGAATCCGGGGCAGTTCCTGGCCAGATCGCGATCTGCGTATGTCCGGGCGATGGCTGCCAATCCGCACTCTGCGCATGCAGACTCGTCACCGCAAACAAAATTCCCGCCGTCAACATCATTCGCTTCATCCGCATTTCCCCAGCGTTTTTTCTTGCCCTCGCATGCCGACTACGGCGAGTGTACGGCTCTCGATCACACGGATTTTCCACTGACTGGAATGGGAATCGATTCAGGCACTATAGATCTCGAGTGGCCTGAAGTCGCTAACCGTGGCCAAACGTTCGCGCAGCTCGCGTCTATGAAACCATTTGCGGAATCTCTGAGCGGCTTTGACGGCCAACCGCGATGTAAGAGCCGTCAGTTCGTGCTGCGACCGTTTCGTATCGACGTATATTTTGTGCCGTGAGTTTGCCTGCGACGAAACGCATATGACCGGGGTACTATATCGGTCAGTGGCGTCCCCTGAAAACAAGCGTCGAGCTGTCGCGATCGTTATTGCTTTGGTGCTGGCTGCACCGTTGAGCGCTGAGGCGGGCTGGCAAGCTCCACCGACCGCATCGACAGGCGCAAAGCACCAAGCGCGAAAGGGGTACGTCGGGGATGATGCTTGCCTGAAGTGTCATGCGGAAACGGTCGCTTCCTTCCACCGGACGACGCACTATCTGACCTCCAGTGAAGCAAGCGAAACCTCCATTCTGGGTAAGTTCACGGCCGGCAACAACATTGTGAAAACGGCGAATCCTGGACTTTATTTCAGGATGGATGAGCGCCGCACGGATGGGGGCAAGCTCTCATTTTCTCAGACTGCGGTGGAGGGAGACGCTCCCGACACAACCTCGCAGACAGAGCCCATTGATATCGTGATTGGGTCCGGGGAAAAGGGGCAGACATATTTGTATTGGAAGGGAGATGAGTTATTTGAGCTGCCGATCTCCTATTGGGCGAGCCTGGGCTGGGTCAATAGTCCTGGCTACCGCGATGGGTATGCCGATTTCGATCGGCTGATCATTCCACGATGTCTGGAGTGTCACGCAACGTATTTTGAGTCCCGTCCACCGCCCATCAACCGGTATAACCCCGCGGATTACGCGCTGGGCATCCAGTGCGAAGTGTGTCATGGGCCGGGACAAGAACACGTGGAATGGGAGAAATCGAAGTCGGCTCCGCGCTCAGCCTCCGCGATGGCTCGTGGATCAGCCTCGGCCATGGATCCTGGCTCAACTTCCGGCATACTGAATCCGGCGCGATTCTCGCGAGAACGCCAAATGGATCTTTGCGCCTGGTGTCATGCCGGACTGGGCTGGTCTCTGCAGCCGGCGTATTCCTATCGTCCCGGGGATCAGATGTCGAAGTACATTGATCTTCCGCCGCCCGGTCCCTCCGCCCCGCCGGACGTTCATGGCAACCAGGTGGGGATGCTGGAGAAGAGCCTTTGCTTCCGCTCGTCGAATATGACCTGCATGACCTGCCACGATGTTCATGTCACGCAGCACGACGCGGCCTATTTTTCGCATAAATGCCTGACTTGCCACAAGCCGGACTCTGCGACCTTCTCAAAACCGAACCACCCGGTCACAAACAACTGCATAGATTGCCACATGCCCCGGCAGCACACGAACCAGATCGTGTTCAATTCCGATGGCAAGAGGATGACGCCGGAGATGAGGAATCACTGGATCAGGGTCTACCCTGAGACCCAGGCCTCTGTCGCGAATCACTAAGAAGTCCGCGCTCTCACTCTTGCGGATATGCGGTCAAATCAGTGCTGGCAGTGCGGACAGAAGTGGGTACCGCGACCGGCGACTAGAATTCTCTGAATCGGGGTGCCGCACACCAGGCAGGGCTCGCCGGTGCGCAGATAGACCTTGTGTTCCAACTGGAAAAAGCCCTTCTCTCCGGAAGCGTCCACATAATCCGAGACAGAGGAGCCGCCGAGTGTAATCGCCTCCCGCAGCACAGACTGGATGGAGGTGCGCAGCCGCTCCAGGTCCTTGGCGGTGAGGCGGCCAGCCTGGCGGCGTGGACGAATGCCGGCGCGAAACAGGCTTTCATCCGCATAAATGTTGCCGACGCCGTGGAGAAGCTTCTGATTCAGCAGCGCGGACTTGATGGGGGTTCGACGCCCGCGAAAGAGCGCTCGAAATGCGTCCGCGGAGATATCTAGCGGCTCCTGTCCGGGCCCAGCAAAGCCTTTGTCGGTGGCGCCGATTCCCTTCTCTCGCTGGCCGTTTTTTGGCGTGGCGCCGGCGGGAAGCTCGAGCACCGACAGACGCCCGAAACGACGTGGATCGACAAATCGAACTTCGCGGGCATCGTCGAGTTGCAATATGGCGTGGGTGTGCTTCGGCTGCGGCTCGTCGGGCTGACAGACGAGGAGACGGCCGGTCATGCCGAGATGGACGAGCCACTGTCCTCGCCACGATTTTGCTTTTTGCGCTGCGGCCGTCGAGCGACGACGGGTGGCGGCAAGGTCTCGCGTCAGATCGACAACAATGTGTTTTCCCACGCGACGGACGCGTTCAATCGTGCTGCCAGTCAGCGCTTTGACCAGTTCGGCGGGCGTCGACCGAAAAGGTTCCGGCTTCGAGCCGAGCCAGACGGACACGATGGTGCGCCCGCGCACTCGCGCGTCGACGCCATTGGCAATGGTTTCAACTTCCGGTAGTTCCGGCATTGGGTAACTTCTGCTCCTGAATCCATTCCAAGAATACCTTCCAAGAGGAATGCCGTTTTTTCTTCACGCGACGCCGCGGCCTCCGCAGCGGAGCAATACGCTTCCCGCTGAACGCGATGGTTCCGCCCTGCGACCAGATAGACTGCCTGTAGACCCGCTGTGTTGGGACGGAGGTGAGCCGAATGCGCGACCCATTCTTGTTCGCCGCAGCCGGTGCCTTCCTGGCCGTTTCGATTTTTTGGAACTTGGCAATGGTAGGTTGCCTGCGCCTTTTCAGGATCGACCTCCCGCTCTCGCTTCCGTTTCGCCTGTTTCGGCATAAGGAGCCGAATCTCCTGCAGGCGATTGATGGAGCGTCCATCAACACATACGTTGTCATTTCTGGTTTGTTGCTGTTCGCTTGCCCCCTTCTTGCGGGGTTAACCGCCTACGACGCCGTTGTGCGCCGCGTCATGGAACACTCGAAGTATGGCATGAAGGATTTCGCAGTGTCCCTGGCGTGGTTTGTGGTTTTGGGGCTTTGGGGAGTTTGGACCGGCATTCGGCATTGGCAGCATTCCCGCGAGAGCGGCATCGGTTATGCGACCGCGGCAATCCTAGTGGTGAAGGTCGCAACCGACACAATGGGTGCGCTGATGGCCGCTGTTCTGCTGGCTCCGACTGCGCTTGTTTGCGCGTTTGTTTATTTTGGAGTTCGAAGCATTAGGCAAGCCGACGGGCGAAGGCGAACCGTGAGCCAATCGAGCGGAGCCGAGAGTAACTTTGTCGCGGAAAAGTTTGTGCCGAGCGAAAAATACAAAGCGCAGCAGGCCGGAATGGCTGAGGCGTTGATGTCGGCAGGTTTAGATCGCGAACAAATGAAAGCCATGTTCCTGCTTCCGCTGGACGCGCCTTCTGGTGAGAAGAAAAAGGATATGTAACGCGTCTCATCAGTCTGAAAACCCTATTCAAGCCAGCAGATTGCGTTGAATCGGGCACGACGGGAGTCGGCGACCTTCCTGCTCCGCACCAAGGTTTGGGGCGTGTCCGCTTTCTGCTTTGATCGAGTGTCTCGGTAGTATAGGATTCTTGTTGAGTACATGAAGCGTTGGCGAATCGCCAGCAACCCTCCTGCACAACATTTTTGCCATACCAATCGTGGCCGGACGCAGTTGGAGCCGCCTTCTGAACCATGGAAGCCTCCGCGTGCCCGGGCCCCGGAAACGAGCGGAAACGAGTCGAAATGCAAGCGAAGACGGCAGTGGTTTTGGGCGCCCAGTGGGGTGATGAAGGCAAAGGCAAAATTGTCGACGTTCTTTCCGGACGATTTTCCGTGGTGGCGCGCTATGCCGGCGGCCACAATGCAGGACATACCGTCATTATTGGCGGAAAACGGTTTGTATTGCAGCTGGTGCCGTGCGGAGTGCTGCGGCCCGATTGCCGCGCCGTCATCGGCAACGGCGTTGTGCTGGACCCGATGGCGTTTTTGAGCGAAGTTGCCCGGCTGAAAGAACTGGGTGTCGACGTGGCCGGACAGCTCTTCGTGTCTGACCGCGCGCACGTGATTCTGCCCTATCACCGCATGATTGAGCTGGCGTCGGAAAATGCTCCGGGCCGGATGAAAATTGGCACCACGAGCCGTGGCATTGGACCGGCCTATGAAGACAAAATGAAGCGCGGCGGTCTGCGGGTAGTCGACCTGCTGAATACGGAACTGCTGCGCACGCATATTAAGAACGCCTGCCACGAGAAAAATACGATTGCGCACGCGTTGTTTGCCAGTGAGCCGATCGATCCCGACAAGATGTACGAGGAATATGATCGTGCCGCGGAAGCGCTTGCGCCATTTGTGGCCGACACCTCCCGCATGCTGAATGACGCGCTGAAGGCGGGCGAAAGCATCATGTTTGAGGGAGCGCAAGGCACGCTGCTCGACATCGATCATGGAACGTATCCATTTGTCACCTCCTCATCGGCAACGGCAGGTGGAGCGGCCACGGGAACCGGCGTGGGCCCGACCAAGATTGGCACCGTTATCGGCGTCACCAAGGCGTATGTGACGCGGGTGGGCGAAGGACCGTTCCCGACAGAGATCCACGATGCGCAGGGTGAGCTGATTCGCGCCCGCGGGCAGGAATATGGAGCAGTGACGGGACGGCCGCGGCGTTGCGGATGGCTCGATTTGCCGCTGCTTCGCTATTCCACCCAGATCAACGGCACGGAGTGGCTGGTGGTCACCAAGCTGGACGTGCTCGACACGCTGAAGGAAATCCCAGTGTGTACTGGCTACAGAATTCACGGAAAGATCACGGACACCATTCCAGCGGATGTGCGAGGCTTGGAAGCAATTGAGCCAATACTCGTCACCATGAAGGGTTGGGACGGAGCGACCGAGAACGTTCGGACCTTCGATGCCCTGCCGTCTGCGGCAAAAGAGTATTTGAAGTTTCTGGAAGCAGAATCCGGCGCGAAGATCGGCATGATTTCGACCGGACCCGACCGCGACCAGACAATTGTGTTGCCGGAGTTCGCGGCGACGCTTGAGCGCATGTCGGCGAGCCCAAAATGATTGACCCTGTCAAGACAGATTGCAATTTCGCAATGTGAGATTGCAATCCGCAGAGGCCTTGTCGCCAGTTCGCCTGCGACGCGATCCCCCACGTAACGCAAAATACGGGAAGCCTATCCCGAGGAGAAGCTGGAATGATTTCATTTATCGTGCGTATGCGATTTGCCCAGGAAGACCGCAAAGAGGTTCTGGAAGCCGTGCAAGAGCTGGCGGCGGCGTCTCGCCAGGAACCGGGATGCATCAGTTATATCCCGCATGAATTGGCGGGCGACTCCAGCCTGGTGATGATTTATGAGCAATATCGCGATGAGGCCGCCCTGGAAGCGCATCGCGCATCGCCGCACTTTCACAAGTACGCCATCGGCGGACTTTTTCAGTGGATGAAAGAACGCAGCGTCGAGGATTTGAACGCGCTGGCGTAAATTGGATAGTGAGCAGCCGGGGACATCCGATAAATTTTTTGCGAATTACCCTTTGACTCCGGCGAAGGCTCGAACTAACATCCCGATACAGCCATGCGAGCGCAGTTTTATTCCACGATTCGATTTTCCGAAGCGCAGGGCCTCGCACGCGGCAGCGTCGGAATTCTGCTGCTGTTGCTCTGGCTGCCTGCGGCGAATGCTACCTCCATACCTCATCCTCACCCGCAGCCCAGGCAGATCGTCCACATCATTGAGAAGTTGGAAGCCATGTGGCAACAGGCGGAACTGACAGGCAATACGACCACCATGGCGAACATGCTGGCTGAAGACTACCTGGGCATTTATGGGGACGGCACGCTGGCGACCAAGGCAGAAACCATCGACAGTTTCAAAAATGGAACGACAAAGTTTAGCCACATCCATACCTGGGATCGCAAGATCCGTGTGTATGGCAGCACAGCCGTCGTGGTATCGAAGGCGCAAGTCACCGGGGAGCACGACGGAGAAAGTCTCAACGGTTACTATCGCTACACACGGGTGTATCACCGTCACGATGGCGTATGGCGGATTGTGAGCTTCGAAGCCAGCGCCAGCCATGCGCCCAAGCAACATCAAGCTGCAGCGGGCACGGAATCGACACCGACTACTGCGCCCGTGCCGGCCGCTCCTCCAAAATAGCGCGGCGATTCCCGCGCGAATTACCGCGGTTCTTCCAACAGTGCCGCGTGCAGACGATCCCAGGTAATTTCAAGAGGCTCCGGTAAGACGCGCGTCTCGCCAATCACCGTCATAAAATTTGTGTCGCCGGACCAGCGTGGCAGCATGTGCATGTGCAGGTGCCCAATCACTCCTGCGCCGGCGGCCTTGCCCAGGTTCATGCCGAGATTGATGCCTTCGGGGCGATAGACCTTTCTCAGAACGCGCTCCAGTTGCTGCGCCATCGCCATCATCTCCTGCGCTTCCACGGGCTCCAGCTTGCCCAGTTCCGCAGTATGAGCGTAGGGCAGGATCATCACGTGACCGGAGTTATATGGGAACGCGTTCAGGCAGATAAAGCAGCGCTCGC
>JBARFA010000221.1:0-17555 GCA_049796755.1 Acidobacteriaceae bacterium | reverse complement strand
GAACTTAGGAGAACTACGTGGCACGTTATACCGGAGCAGTCTGCCGCCTTTGCCGTCGCGAAGGCATCAAGTTATTTCTGAAGGGCCCCAGGTGTTTTTCTGACAAGTGCGCCATTGAGAAGCGGAACTTCGCTCCTGGGCAGCACGGTCGTGACCGCAAGGCCAAAATCGTAGGCTATGGCCTGCAGCTGCGCGAGAAGCAGAAGGCCAAGCGTATGTACTTTACGCTCGAGAGCCAATTCCGCGCTTATTACGAGAAGGCCAATGCAGCTCCGGGCGTGACCGGCGAACTGCTGATCCAGCAGTTGGAGCGTCGTCTGGACAGCGTTGCGTTCCGTCTCGGATTCGCGACTTCTCGCCGTCAGGCACGCCAGGTTGTGCGTCACGGGCATGTGGAAGTGAACGGGCGCAAGGTCAATATTCCTTCCTACCAGGTCAGCGTGGGCGATGAGATTCGCGTGCGCGAAGCCAGCAAAGCTCTGCCGGTGTTCGAAGTCGCTCGCGACTACAGCGGGTCCGGTGCTGCTCCGACGTGGCTGGCTATCGATCGCCAGAACCTGAGCGGTAAAGTGCTCTCCTTACCGAAGCGTGAGGACGTTCACTTGCCGGTCAATGAACAGCTGATTGTTGAGTTGTACAGCAAGTAAGGGAGTTGTACAGCAACGAATCGCTGTTGACCAATCCCACTCAAGCCAGAAGGAGGCTTGAATGGGGCACCAGCATCACTTTGTACGGCTGCAGTGGAGCAGATTCGACTGTGGCACACCGCGACCAGCGGCAAAAAACTAAACCGAGGAGAACAAGCACGGCCGTTGCAAAATGCTTCGCGACGTTCGTCGTGCAGGAAGATAGGCAATCAACTATGTTATGGCGTGGATTTCAAAAACCGAAGCGTCTCTCAGTCGACCTGGAGACATTGACCGAAAAGTACGGAAAGTTCAGCGCGCAGCCATTTGAGCGTGGCTTCGGCACAACCATCGGCAACGCCTTGCGGCGTGTGCTGTTGTCGTCAGTTGAAGGCGCCGCAGTGACGGCCGTGCATATTGAAGGCGTGCTGCACGAGTTCCAGTCGATTCCCGGCGTCGTCGAAGACGCGACCGACATCATCCTGAACCTGAAGCAGGTTCCATTCAAGCTAAATGGCGAAGGTCCGAAGGCGATTTATTTGCGCGCCGATAAGCCTGGCATCGTCACCTCCGGCATGATTGAAGCCGACAGCGACGTGGACATTCTGGATAAAGATGTCTACATTGCAACGGTCAGTGAGGGTGGCAAGCTGGATATGGAAATGCGCCTGAAGCGCGGACGCGGATACATTTCCGCAGATAAGAATTTTGACTCCGATCTCGGCATCGGTTTCATCCCCGTCGACTCGGTCCACTCGCCGGTTCGCAAGGTGAATTACACGATTGAAGCGGCTCGTCTGGGACAGATTACGGACTACGACAAGCTAACGCTTGAAATCTGGACGAATGGTTCTGTGCTTCCGGTGGATGCGATTGGTCTGGCAGCGAAGCTGTTGAAGGATCATATGAGCATCTTCATCAACTTTGAAGAAGAGTTGGAGGCGGATGCGGCAGCGGGCATGCATGAGCCGCTGATCCGGAACGAGAACCTGAATCGCTCGGTAGAAGAGCTGGAGCTTTCTGTCCGCGGCTATAACTGCCTGAAGAATGCCGGCATCCAGACCATTGGAGAACTGGTGCAGAAGACCGAGGCAGAAATGCTGAAGACGAAAAACTTCGGTCGCAAGTCGCTGAACGAGATTAAAGAGATGTTGGCGCAGATGGGCTTGTCTCTCGGCATGCGGATTGATGAAAGCGGCAATCCTGTCCCGGGACCGACCAGCATTCTGCCCGCCGCGGTGTTGAGCAGCATTGGTCGCCGCGACGAGGATGACGATGAGGATGACGAGGATTTTGATGCTGATCTTCTCGCGCCCCATGAAGAGCCAGAGAACTTCTAAAGAAACAAGACTGCGCGGTGCCTTTGCGGGTATCGCGCAGCAAAGATGTAGAGATCGATATAAGAAGAGAGATTCGTCATGCGTCATCGCAAAGCTGGAGTCAAACTCGGAAGGAATACCAGTCATCGTCGCGCCATGTTGCGCAACCTGGTCACCTCCATCATTCTTGAGGATCGCGTTCAGACCACCGTCACCAAGGCGAAGGCTGCGCGTCCGCACGTGGAACGACTGATCACGCTGGGCAAGCGGGGCGACTTGCACGCGCGACGCCAGGCACTGGCCTATCTGCAAACCCGGGAAGCGGTCTCGCGTTTATTTGAGACGGTGGCGCCGCGGTACGGCGATCGCAACGGCGGCTATCTGCGCATTGTTCGCAGTGGCTTTCGGCAAGGCGACGGCGGCGAAACCGCATTCGTCGAAATGCTGGGCGTGGAGAAGATCCTGGAAGAGAAGCGCGAGAAGCGTGCGGAAGCGCGTGCCAAACGTCGTGCGACGATCGATGAGGCCATGGAGAACCCTGACGAGCAGGGTCCTCCCGCAGATCCAGCCGAAAAGTAATTCAGCAGATAGCTCGACCACAATGGCGGTATGGGGAGACCCGTACCGCTATTGCTGTGTAGTGGGGATTTCATGCGGCAAGCAGCAGGCGCTTCCTGACTTACGGAACTTGAACGTGACAATCGAGATTCCGAACAATATGCCGCATGTAAATCCCAGTTCGCCTCCGCTAAATCCTATTCTGCGATTCATGAGAACGAGTATAGGAATCGTCAAGGTGCAGACGGTAGAGAGCACGGCCAACACGCGTTTCGATCCGGGCCACGCGTGGAATCGTTCTCCCCAGTTTGGTCCATTCCAGTAGGACTTTCCTGTCTTTCGCAGGTACATCAGAATAAGCCCCCAAAGAAAAAGACCTGCGGCGGCGGACAGAAGAATGAAGCGCCAGGGCTGATGTGAAAACGTAATCAGCGTGGCGGACGATAGGATGCAAGCCAGTAAAATCAATCGAAAGTAGAACGGATACCGCGTCATAGTTCACCCCTGAGAATGCGAAGAACGCTTCGAAATAAAGACAAGGTCACTTTACATGTCCTTTGGGAGAGATGTCAAGTGTGCTTTACATCGGAGCGCGATTTTTTATGAGGCGTGTGGCCAGTCGGATTTTTGAATGCGATAGAGCACATGGCGCTGGCAGGGATTGCCGGCGGGGATTCTGGGGTCGTCGAAATCGTCGTCGGGATTACGGGTCATGCCGATTTTCTCCATGACTCGGCGCGAGGGAAGATTGGCGGGAGTGGTGAAGGCCACCACTTCCGGCAAACGAAATTGCCCAAAGGCCCGATCCAGGCAAGCTCGCGCGCCTTCGGTGGCCAGGCCTTTTCCCCAGCTTTTTTCGTTGAGGCGCCAGCCAATTTCCACGGCGGGAACAGAGCGCCCCGGCAATAGAAAACTCATCCGTTGAATGCCGATCAGGCCGATGAATTCAGAGTTCTTGCGCAACTCCGTCGCCATGAAGGCGTAGCCGTCGAGGGCATACATGCGGATAAAGCGGGCCACGGAGGCATCACTTTCCTCACGAGTGAGCCGCGAGGAAAAGTAGCGGCGAACATTTGGATCGGCGTTCATGGCCGCGAATGCCGGCAAGTCCGCTTCGCGCCACCTTCGCAAACGCAATCTCTCGGTTTCGATCATGACTAGGGCCTACTGCAGTTTTGCTGTTGCTACAACGGGGGTGTCGTACGATGGCAATACATCCATCCCACTCAAGCCAAAAGACGGCTTGAATGGGCCACCCTCATGTGTTTTTAGACCGGGCAGGGGACCGAGGGTTTTCCCTGGGGCTGAGGAGCGCCGCTTTGCACGATGTATTCAATCAGCGGGCGCACATTGCTGACCTCGGCAAGAAAGGCATCGTGTCCGTGGTCGCCGTGAAGCTCAATATAGTTGCAGACGGCGTTTGCGTTTTGAATGCGTTCGGCTAACGCATGAACATCGGCGGCGGGAAATAACCAGTCCGATGAAATGCCCACGACCAGCAAGCGGGCGCGGATGCGGTGAAGGGCTTCCTCTTCACTCGAATATCCGCGGGAAAGGTCAAACGTATCCATGGCGCGCGAGATCACGAGATAGCTGTTGGCGTCAAAGCGTTCGTGGAAAATGCGTCCCTGGTAATCGAGGTAGCCGGCGGCGTCGTAACGTGCGGCGTGGGACTGGAGAGGATCTTCACCGGAGCGATCGGGTTTGCGGCCGAATCGCTCATTAAATAACGCCGGCGATTTGTAGGTACAAACGGCCAGGCCGCGGGCTAATGCCAAGCCTCTTGTGGGTGGGGTTGAGACGTCGTAATCTCCACCATTCCAGGCCGGATCGAGTCGAATGATTTCTCGCTGCAGATGGTTGAGCGCTAATCCCATGGCGGACAGTGGAGCTGCGCCGACGGAGAAACATCCGGCGACTCGTTCGGGGAAATCAATGGTCCACTGAAGCGCCTGCATGCCACCGATGGAGCCGCCAAGTACGGCACGGAGTTGACGAATGCCGAGATGCTGAATCAATTCGGCCTGGGCGCGGACCATGTCGCGAATGCTGATCACCGGAAAATCCGCGCCGTAAGGTTTGCCGGTGGTTGGGTTGATAGAGCGTGGTCCAGTAGAGCCATAACAGGAGCCGAGAACGTTGATGCCGATCACGCAATGTTTATCGGCATCGAGCGGATGACGATCCTGGAACAGGTCCTGCCACCAATCGGCAACGCGCGCGGAGCCGGTGAGTGCGTGACAGGCAAGGATGGCGTTGTCGCGAGCCTCGTTCAACTTGCCATAGATGGCATAGTGCAGCGAGGCCTGCGGCAACACGGCGCCGGAGTCGAGCGGGAACGGCGCGCCATCCCCCAGCAGATAATCGCCTTCATAGTCGGGTTGCAAGGTTGGCTGCTTCATTCCATTCCGCCTTACGCTGTCACCGGAGTTTGTTGGGAAGACTGCACCTTGGCGAATGCTTGTTCCAGGTCGGCAATCAGGTCGGTCACATCCTCAATGCCGACGGAAAGGCGAATCAGGTTGGGAACCACGCCGGTCGAATCCTGTTCTTCTCCACTTAATTGTTGATGCGTGGTGGAGGCCGGATGGATCACCAGAGACTTGGAATCGCCGATATTGGCCAGCAGGCTGAAGAGCTGGAGCGAGTCAATAAATTGTTTGCCGGCGTCGTAGCCGCCGCTAATTCCAAAGGTCACGATGGAGCTGGATCCGTTGGGCAGATATTTTTTCGCCAGCGCGTTGTATTTGCTGCTGGCGAGGCCGGGATAGTTGACCCATTCGACGCCGGGATGATTTTCGAGAACTTTGGCGACGGCGAATGCGTTTTCTGAATGGCGCTGCATGCGCAGGTGAAGAGTTTCGATTCCCTGCAAAATGAGAAACGCGTTGAAGGGCGAGAGGCAGGCGCCGGTGTCGCGCAAGCCTTGTACGCGGGCTTTCAGGATGAAGGCGAGATTGGCGAACGCGCCAGTATAGGAGAGGCCGTGGTAGGAAGGATCGGGCTCGACAAAGTCGCGAAAGCGCCCGGACTTGGCCCAATCGAATTTGCCGCTGTCAACGATGACGCCGGCGATGCTGTTGCCGTGACCGCCGAGGAATTTTGTGGCGGAATGGACGACGATATCCGCGCCCCACTGAATCGGATTGCAAAGGATCGGGGAAGGAACGGTGTTGTCGACGATGAGAGGCAGGCCATGCTCGTGCGCGATGGATGCGAGCTTTTCCAGGTCGACGACATCGAGCTTGGGATTGCCGAGCGATTCGGTATAGACGGCGCGGGTGCGATCATTGATGGCTTTGCGCAGCCCGTCGTAGTCATCGGCGTCGACAAAGCGGACCTTGATGCCGAGCTTGGGCAGCGTGTAGTGGAACAAATTGTAGGTACCGCCGTAGAGCGAGGTGGTGGAGACGATCTCGTCGCCGGAGTTTGCCAGTGTGAGGATTGTGAGCGTTTCCGCCGCCTGGCCGGAGGCTGTCGCCAGCGCCGCGACTCCGCCCTCCAGCGCTGCTACACGCTTCTCCAGAACATCGTTGGTTGGGTTCATGATGCGGCTGTAGATATTGCCGAACTGCTGCAGTCCGAACAGGGCGGCCGCGTGATCGGCATTTTCAAACACGTAGGAAGTTGTCTGGTAGATGGGCACGGCGCGCGATCCCGTCGTGGGATCGACAGCCTGGCCGGCGTGAACGGCGAGAGTGGCGGGTCGATGTTGATTCGGTTCAGACATTCGATTTCTCCTAAGACGGCGCTGAGTTTGTGATGCTCAAAAAGAAAAACCCGCTAGCGAAACGCTGCGGGTAACTGAATCTTCTGATCAGAGGTGGATTATCAGATGGTTCGCCTCTCCAGAAACAGCCGCCCGCAAACGCAGATTGGCATTCGCATGGGCATTTGCATGTTGTGGAGACAGGGATTCATACCTCCATGGAGGTTAACTGATCATGGAAATGAATGTCAAGTTGCGCGCGACGGGGATAATGGGTCAGTTTGAATCCACAGACCGTCGATCCGCCCATAAAGGTGGCTATGGGAGCTCAAGTTTCCGCGAAAGTTTTTTCGGACACCTTGCGCTCACATTTCTTATGGCAAGCTGATCAAATTCCATAGTAAAGATCGGATATTGCCTTGCGAGCTTTTATGCAAAGACATGGAGGTGAGCCTTGGTAAAACTTTTGATGGGTGATACTCGCTACATGTTTCGGCAGCATATGCGATTGCTCCACCCTACTAGAATTTTTCTCGTGGTTGCGTGCTTGTCGTATATCGCCACGCTGCCCGGTAAGTGTGAATCCCAATCAGGCAGCGAACCTGCGCGGCTGACACCCTTTGATTCCCAGCCTTGGCTCGCTGATTTTCACCAGTTGATCGAAGCAATGGACTCGCACTATTCCGATCTTGAGTGGGCCGTCAACGACCGCCGCATGGATTTGCCGAAGCTTCGCCAACAAACAGAAGAAAAACTCAGGGAATCCGGAGACAATCAATCCGCTCGGCGCACCCTAGAACAATTCTTGAATGCCTTCGGAGATGGACATCTTTCAATTGAATGGGCACAGAATGACGTTTCTTCACATCAACTAGAATCGGGAGCGGTTGAACCGTTGTGCAGTCGTCTTGGATATAAAACTTCTTCAAAGGCCGGCATCGACTTTTCGTTGTTACCAGGTTTTGCAGTAGTTCCGGGAGAGGGGGCCGAACTGTTTTCGGGGGGACTGCTCACCCTGCATGGCGGAAAAAAGCTAGGTCTGATTCGTATCGCTTCCTTCAATGAGCACGGATTTCCCATGGAATGCTCGAATACGATTCGAGAGATGCACCTGAGCGATGCAAGTGCTTGTGATCGCGACTGCGCGAAGACAATCGCGCTGAAGACGGCGAACAGCCTTACCGAGGCAATCGTGAATCGAGCGGAGCAACTTCGTTCTTTGGGAGCATCCGCTCTCTTGATCGATGTGACCCGTAATGACGGGGGCGATGACTGGAATGAAGCGGTAGCGAGATCCTTGAGCAGTATCCCCCTTGTTGACGAACGCATTGGATTCATCAGGTACCCAACCTGGACAACGAACCTAGAATCTCGACTGAACGATTTGGAGTCTGATCTAGACAAAGGGGCAGCGCCAAGGAGCGTACTTGAGGAGGCTGCACACAAATTACGCTTAGCGATTGCACAGAGCAAAGAACCCTGCGATCGTAGCCGGGTTTTTGAAGACGGCAGCTTGAACTGCTCGCTGGTGGTAAAAAACATTCTTTTCTGGAGTGGCGTTTTGCCTTACGCTAAGCCGGGGTCCTTTGCTTCGCTCGAGTCCAAAACGACGCTCTTTAGTCCGCTTCGGTACGAATATACAGAGAACGCGCATCGATTGCCCCTCTATGTAGCCGTTGACCGGCATTCATGGTCCTCAGCCGAGCGGTTTGCCGCTCTGTTGCAGGATGATGGGGCGGCTACGATTATCGGTGAGCTAACTGGTGGTGCTGGATGTGGCTTTATGAACGGAGGCATTCCAACGACGCTTACGCACTCGCGCGCTCGAGTCAAAATCCCGGACTGCGTGGGTTTTCGGAAGGATGGTTCGAACGCAAATGACGGTGTCACTCCAGACATTCTCGTGCCCTGGGCCGCGCGTGATACGCCCTATACGAAAGCTAATAAATTGTTGCTTTATTTGGAAAAGGTGCCCTTGAGAAGCGAATAGGAACCTCTGTAAAACTACCTTAATTCCCTTTTGCGGAGAACAAGCTTTTGGTTTCGTAACCCAACGGCCCGAGCGCCTACGGGGAAACCATTCGCTCCGGCTGTGGATTTAAACTGACCCGCTGCTGCGGCGGGCTGCGATTTTCGGAGCATGCGAACAGAGTCGATGTTGCGGCGGCGGCGTTTTCCCCGCGACATTAGTTTTCAATGTGATCGCTCTCCGTCGTAAAGTCTTTCTATGACCAATTCTGAAGCGGCGCAGAGTAGCTCGCCGGCACTGGGCGATTCGAAAACCACGTATAACCGCTTTCTTCTTTTAGTCGCGGGTCTTGGCGGCCTGTTGTATGGAGTTGATGTTGGCATTATTGGCGGAGCGCTGCCGTATCTGGAAGCGACCTCGCATCTGAACGCTGGCCAGTTGTCGATTATCGTTGCTGCGGTCTTGCTTGGCAGTGTCATCTCCACCCTGTTTGCTGGACTGCTGGCCGACTGGATGGGACGCAAGCCGCTGATGATGCTAAGCGGGATTCTGTTTGTGTGCAGCATTCCCGTGATTGCTCTGTCGCATGGCTATAGCCCCTTGTTTTTTGGGCGGCTTTTGCAGGGAATCAGCGGCGGGCTGATTGGGATTGTGGTGCCGTTGTATCTGGCGGAATGTCTCAAGGCGTCGAATCGAGGAAAAGGGACGGGCGTTTTCCAGTGGCTGCTTACGCTCGGCCTGGTATCGGCGGCGCTGATCGGAATCTATTACAGTTATCGCGTCACGGCAGTGGAACGCGTTGCCAGCACTGCCGCGATCTTCGCATTCAAGAACCAGGCATGGCGGCGAATTTTCTGGGTATCCCTGCCGCCAGGATTGTTGTTTGTTATTGGCAGCTTTTTTCTGGCGGAGTCGCCACGCTGGTTATTCAAACGCGGGAAAAAAGACAAGGCGTATGCTGCGCTGCTTCGCTCGCGAACCAAAGAGCAGGCGGATGTTGAATTGAACGAGATGGAAGAAAATGCGCTGGCAGTCCATGCGCAGACCACCTCCGCGGCTGGAACGAAGGTGAAGGATTCTCTGCTGCGTCGCAAATATGTCATCCCGTTTTTGCTGGCGTGTGCCATTCTGCTGATCAACCAGGCCACCGGAATTAATTCGCTGATCGCGTATAACACCGGCATCCTGTTGCAGAGCGGACTCTCCGATTTGGCCGCGCATTGGGGCTACGTCCTTTTCACTTTTACGAATTTTCTAGTGACGATCGTCGGCATGACGCTGGTTGATACGAAGGGCCGAAAATTTCTTTTCATTCTTGGGACGTCAGGAATCATCGTGTCGATGGTTGCGGTCGGTTTGCTGTTTATCCAAACAGAACGTGCGAACCTGAATTGCCGGGATGCGATTCAGGCGATGGTTCAGCCCGACCAGACATTGACGCTGGCGTTCGACGCGAATGTGGCGAAGAAACTGCTGGCTGCAGAAAATTACAGCGGAAACCTGATCGACCCGGACCGCGCATCGCTGGAGGTGATTTACTCCTATGGCGGATTTACTGCTGAGACCAGCTTTGTCCGGTCGGACGAGAAGGGCGTCGCTCCGATTCACATTACACGGGAAGGGGCGATTCCAAACAGCAAGTTTGAAGCGCTGCTGAAAGACCCGTTTTCGAACATAGAGGAAGCTCGCACGGCTCCACTGAAAATACAGAAGGCTGTGCTCGGCCGGGTTCCCAATGCAGGCCACGGTTGGCTGGTGGCGCTGGGTCTCTACATGTTCATGGCGTTTTACGCGTTGGGTCCGGGCGTTTGTGTGTGGCTGGCGTTGTCGGAGTTGATGCCGACTCGTATTCGCTCCAACGGCATGAGCATCGCACTGGTATTGAACCAGATGGTGTCGACGATACTTGCGGGGATTTTTCTGCCGTTCGTCAGCAAGTACGGATATTCGCGGATCTTCTTCCTGTTTGCCGCGTGCACTGTGCTCTATCTGCTGATCGTGGCAATTTTCCTGCCGGAAACGAAAGGCAAGACACTGGAGGAGATTGAAGAATACTTCGACAATCCGAAGCGAAGCCGGGCACTGGCAAGCTGACCGGCTTCACGAATCTTCGGCGCGATGATGGTGGATGCTCGGCGCCGATTTTAGTGCGGCTTCTCCAACTCTTCCTTGGACACATCCTTGATGTGGGTTGCGATGAACCATTTGTAGCCGAAGGGGTCCCTGACGCCGGCCATGCGATCGCCATAAAACTGGTCCGCGGGCTCGCGTTCACTTGTCGCGCCGGCGGCGATGGCCTGGTGATACAGGCGATCGCAATTGTCGGTATAGATCAGCAATGAGACTGGACTACCGCCGTAGTGTGCTGGGCCGAAGGCCCCGATCGTCGCGTTCTCATCGGCCAGCATGATGCAGGAGTCGCCGATCTCGATTTCCGCGTGGCCGATGCGGCCGTCCGGTTGCTTCATGCGGAGCCGTTCGGTCGCGCCGAAGGCCTTCTTGTAAAACTCCATTGCCTGGGCTGCTCCGTCGAACATCAGATACGGTTGGATGCTGTGGTATTCGTCCGGGATTGGTTTGACTGCCATGGGTGTTTCCTCCGATACGACAATATTTGCTGAAAGTCTGCCGTCATGGATTGTAAAAATTTGACCTAGGCCGAAATGGGCACATGGTTCAGGTGGGGAGTTCTACTTTCCCAATACTGACAGGGAGTGAGCCCGGAGAACCTGCGAAAGTCATGTATGAAATGCGCCTGGTCGTAATATCCGCTGTCGAGCGCAACCTGGGCCCAATCGATATGCGACGCGCCATGGATGGAATGCAACACATATTGAAACCGCCGCACTTTGCAGAATGCTTTGGGTGTAAGGCCAACCTGCTCGCGAAAGACGGCGATAAAATGCCGCTGACTCAGTCCAAGTCGATCGGAGACGGCGGCCATGGTCTCTGTATGGGGAGCGCTGCAAAAGCGCTCAAGGGCAAAATTCACGGCCTGGTGAAGCTGCAAACTGCGAGCGGCCTGCGCGATCAGCATGGATTCGGCGACCTGGATCATGGATTCTACGCTTGTGGCTGTCAGTAGACGTTCGCGGAGTTCAGAGGCGCCGCTGCGCCATAGGTCGTCCAAGGGGACAACAGTGTTTGCCGTTTCGTCGGCCGGAATGCGAAAAAAAGGGAACGCGCCGGCAGAGCGAAACTGGATGCCGAACACGCGATCTTGCTGCTGATTATCTATGACGATCGGCCCGGTGGCGGCGCCGGAGAGTAAGGCAGACCCATACGTCTGGCTGCGGTTGAAATCGTCGCAAGCGTACAGTCGGAGGGGACCGTCGCGCAAGTTCACAATAATGCAAGGTTCTCCAGTCGGCATCAGACGTTCCTTCGCCGGTGTCTGTGGGACGCCTTCCCAATACCAGAAGCAGGCCACAAATTGCGACAGGGGAAAAGCCGGAATGTGCTTCCAGTAAGGCATAGTAGAGCATTATTCTAGCGCGGCTATGATTGTCCAGTCAGCCAAGTAAGATTGCCGGTGCAGCCCGGTGGAATGGCCCGAGTCGCTAGGTCAGGGCATGCGATTTGGTTTCGTGCAGACCCATTGCGATGAAGGCGGCGACCAGAAACGCGATGGAGATGGAAGACAGCGCGAGTTCGATACCGCTGATATCTGTAATGAATCCGATCAGGTACGGAGCGCCTGCGCCCAGGAACCGCCCGACGTTATAGACGACGCCCATGGCGGTTCCGCGGACCGCGGTGGGGAAGACTTCACTGGCGATGATGGTGAAACCGCTGAAGAATCCGGTACCGAAAAATCCTACGATTGGGCCGAATAGAAGCAGCAGATGTGGATCGCGCGTGTGCGCATAGAGAGGGACCAGCGCGGCCGCGACCAGCAGAAATCCTATATAGACGCGCTTGCGACCGAAGATATCTGCCAGGTATCCGAAGGAAAGGTAGCCGAGAGCCGTGCCGGCCTGCATGATGATGGTCCACTCGGAAGTTTGCACGATGCTGAGCCCGCGCCCACCCTGCGAAACTGGCAGCGAGAGAAACCGCGGTATCCAGGTGAAGAGGCCCCACCAGGCAAACAGGGAAGCGGCATTCATGGAGGCGGTGATCAGGGTCGCTCGTCCGAGCTTGCCTTGAAACATGCTGCGCAATGGCATGGTGGCGGCTTTTTGCTGCCATATCTCGGGTTCTTTGACGGAACGGCGAATCCATATTGTGACCAGCGCAGGCAGAACGCCGACAAAGAAGACGGCACGCCATCCGAAATGCGGCATGACAAGCGCGGTGATGGTTGCGCCAAGGGCATATCCCACGGCCCAGGAACTTTGCGCGATGCCGATGGCTTTGCCGCGATGTTCATCCGGCCAGGTCTCGGCGACGAGCGCACCACCGGCTGCCCATTCGCCGCCGATGCCCAGGCCGAGCAGGAAACGGAAAATCCCAAGTTGCACGACGGAGTGCGCGAGCCCGCAAGCAGCGGTAAAGATGGAGTAGATGAGCATGCTGAAGATCAGGGCATGGGTGCGCCCGATCTTGTCAGCCAGCCATCCGAAAAATATGCCGCCGATGGCTGCCGAGATTAGCGTGACGGTCATCAGCAGGCCGGCTGTGGCCGCGCTCATGTGCAGGTCTCGCTCCAGGTCGACCAGCACCAGCGAGAACAGCATCATGTCCATGCTGTCGAGCATCCAGCCCAGCGAGGTGGTGAGCAGCGCGCGTTTCTGTGCAGTGGTTGCCCCAGTCAGCCATTGCAGACTTCGCATTCGTTGGTCTCTCCTTGAGCGATGCTGGAATGTTGCTGGAGCTTCGGTTGGACACCGATGAGCGAGGTTGCGTTGTCCATCCTTAGCCTACCGCGCGAATCGCTGCCTGATACACTCATCCGCAATGGTGACGCTGTACAACAAGATTGCCAATCAAAGCCCGGAACGACTGGCGGCCTTGAGCGACGGAGTTTTCGCGTTTGCCTTGACGCTGCTGGTGCTGGATCTTCGCCTGCCGGAGCCCGCAGGCATTCACTCCGAACATGAATTATGGCGTGCGCTGGCGCTGCTGACTCCCAGTATTGTGATGTACCTGATGAGCTTTCTGACGCTGGGAATTTTCTGGAACGGGCAACAGACGCAGATGAATTTTCTGGCGCGGTGCGATCGAGACCTGACGTGGATGTACATCGCATTTTTATTTGCGGTGACGCTGCTGCCGTTTTCGACCAGGCTGCTGGCGGCGTTTATCGCTTATCGTACGGCGTTGCTGGTCTATTGGTTGAATATTTTATTGCTGGGAGCGGTGCTGTATAGCTGCTGGCGATATGCCAATCATGCCGGTTTGATCAAAGAAGATACGCCGCTGGAAATTCGGCGCGCGATTCGTCGCCGGGTGGTGATTGCGCAATCGATGTACGCGGTGGGGGCGCTGCTGTGCGTGATCAGCACGCGCTGGAGCATTGCCTTTATTTTTGTGGTGCAGCTGTATTACGCGATCGCGCCACGCAGGCTGCAAGTTGGGCACGCCTAATAACTACAGTTCCGGGCCTAAAGGCCCTTGTTTTTGGGCCATTTTTCAGGGGGTTGAAACCCCCTGCTCCCTCCGCAATTTTCGCAAGACCGATTGGGGAAACGCGTAGCGCAGTTGAGCACAATTCGAATGAACGAAATTTGTGCCGCTCTGCGCTTCACACTTGGGTGCGACCTGAGTCAATCGTAGCGGATACGGCGATTATTACTCCACGTGGTAGTTGGGGGCTTCGCGGGTGATGATGACATCGTGGACGTGGCTTTCGCGCAGACCGGCGTTGGAGATGCGAATAAAGCGCGCATTTTTTTGCAGCTCATCAATGCTGCTGCAGCCTAGATAACCCATCCCCGAGCGCAGGCCGCCGACCAGCTGATAGACCATGGCTTCCAGCGGTCCGCGATAGGGCACGCGACCTTCGATGCCTTCGGGGACAAATTTTCCAAGGCGATTTTGCGCGCTGCCTTCGCGAGAGACGACGGATTGGGCCATCGCTTCTTCGTGGTCGCCGAGATCGCGCGAGCTTTGGAAATAGCGCTCGCCGGAACCCTGAGCCATGGCGGAGATGGAGCCCATGCCGCGATAGGTTTTGAAGGAGCGGCCCTGAAACAGAATGGTCTCGCCGGGGCTTTCATCGACTCCGGCGAAGAGCGATCCAATCATCACCGTGCTGGCGCCGGCGGCAATGGCTTTGGTCACGTCGCCGGAATACTTGACGCCTCCATCTGCAATGACGGGAATGTTGCGCGGCCCGGCGGCTCGATACGCTTCTGAAATCGCGGTGATTTGCGGCATTCCGGCCCCGGTGACCATGCGCGTGGTGCAAATGGATCCTGGACCGATGCCAACTTTGATGGCATCCGCGCCCGCGTCGATCAATGCCATTGCGCCATCATAGGTGGCAATGTTGCCGGCCATCAGGTCAATGTCAGGGTAGTTTTTCTTGATCAGCTTGATGGCATCCAGCACGCGCGAGGAGTGGCCGTGGGCGGAGTCGATGGCCAAGGCGTCGACGCGATTGCGGATCATTTCTGCGGCGCGCTCCAGGAAATCTCCCGTGGCGCCGATGGCGGCGGCTACGCGAAGACGGCCCTGGGTATCTTTCGCGGCGTTCGGATATTTCAACTTCTTCTGAATATCCTTGACCGTGATCAGGCCTTTCAATTCGTACTGATCGTTGACGACCAGCAGCTTTTCGATGCGGTGCTGATGCAGAATTTGCTCTGCCTCCTGCAGGGTGGTGCCGACGGCGACGGTGACCAGGTTGTCTTTCGTCATCACCTCGCCAACGGGAATGTCGGTGCGAGTTTCAAAGCGCAGATCGCGATTGGTCAGGATGCCGACCAGCTTTTTATTCTTGGTGACGGGAACGCCGGAAATTTTGTAGCGTCGCATGACTTCGAGCGCTTCGGAGATTAATTGTTCGGGGGAAATCGTCACGGGATCGACGATCATGCCGCTTTCCGAGCGCTTTACTTTGTCGATTTCCGCGGCCTGCTGCTCGATGGAGAGATTGCGATGGACGACTCCTATGCCGCCCTGCTGGGCCATGGCGATGGCAAGGCGCGACTCCGTCACCGTGTCCATGGCGGCGCTGAGCAGAGGAATATTGAGAGTGATGTTTCGAGTGACTCGTGTCTGCGTGCCCACCTGGGTCGGCACGACTTCACTATAGGCAGGGACAAGCAGAACGTCGTCGAATGTGAGGGCTTCAGGAACTGGGAGTTCGATCATAAGGCACGTGCCGGGATGGGAAGGCGGCTTGAGCGGATTCGTTTCCGCTTCGCTGAATGGTCGGTCGGAGGTTGCATACCTGATTGTAATGTTCCGCTTATGTTCCGGCAACCAGCAGGTCCAGAGACATAAGTTTGCCATGAATTATTGAGTTCTGGTGAGTGATAGCATGGACTATCTCTGGGTGTCGCAATCAGTCTGTGGGAGTGTAGATGGTTCTTCTTCGGCTGCTCATCGCTGCTCTGCTGCTGGCTCCTCTCCCGCTAGAGGCACTTGTGCCGAGTGTGGTTAACCTTGGTTCGCAGGCTCTGACATGCGGGGTTCAGGAACAGTTCCTCATCAATGCGGTTGTTTTTGCGGCCGATCAGTCCGTTCCCAGTCCGACGCCTACGGGAACCGTCTTCTTCACTGTGAACGGCTCACAAGTTGGCCCTCCTTTTTCCATTGCCGCTGAGATTCTTGATCCAGGGTATGCCAATGGCCAAGGAGCGGTTTCCTTTTCGGTTCCGGGTACGTATCCGCTCGTTGCGCACTATTCCGGCGACAGTTACTATGCTCCTTCAACCTCAACTTACTCATGGCCGATCAACGTCGTAACCACTCCTGTCCGTTTTGGCTTCCAAGTTGTCCCGACCTCATTGACCTTCGCCTCGGGAGCAACAACCGGCAATACGGACGAAGTTGAAACGGTAGCGATCAATGGATTCCACGGCATTGAGCAAATTCAGGCCAATATCTCAGAAGACGCAAATGAGGCTCAAGCGCTCTCCCCTCCCAGCATTACCCTAGTGCCGAGTATTTTTCCTGACGGAACTAGCGGTTTTCTATTGACCATAGCGACCACGGTGCCTCGAACGGAAACAGCGGCGAAATTGCCTCGCTCGCCTGGCTTGACCGGTTTGCCTATGCTGGCATTACTTCTTTGCGCTCCTTCACTTGCAATGCGCTGGCGATGGAGGTCTTTCAGCGCTTTCTTATCTTGTATTTTGCTTCTTGGTTTCACCGGATGTGGGGGACGGTCGCCTGGTATGTCTGCACCGGTCACGACGATTATTGTGAGTAGCGCAGGCCACTATGTAGTTCACTTGACTGGCATTGGCTCTGACGAAATAACAGGGGAGATTACTCTGGCGCAGCCAACAGACATCAACGTTACAGTGCAGTGATGCCGGGCGTACGCGGTCTCTACGACGCGGCCAGATAGTAGGTTTGAAATCCCTTGGAAACGGGCGTATCCTAAAGAAGCAGACAGAGTTTGTCCTGAATTTGTCCTAAGTTTATCGCCGGCAGCCTATGGCGGATGGGCCGGGGCGGGAGAAATGAGTGGGCGAGAGCCCACTTTTTATTTGCTCTGGAGTTTGCTCAGGAAAACGGCAGCTGCGTACGATTCCATGGCCCTCGATCTGGAGAAAATTCGCGCATTGGCGGACCGTGTTGCCGCATCCCACGGGCTGGCTGTGGTGGACGTGGAGTATCTTGGCAGTCCCAAGCACCGTGCGTTGCGCATCTATATAGAAAAGGACGCTGCCAGCCGGGCGAAGCTTGCCCAGGAGAATTTGGCGAAGGATGCCGAATTAAAGTTGCCCGAGAATGTATCGGTCGACCAACTGGCAGGCATCAAAGTGGAAGATTGTGAGGCCTTCAGCGACGATTTTGGCACCGTGCTGGATGTAGAGGAACTGGTTCCCGGTGCGGACTACACGCTGGAAGTTTCTTCGCCTGGCCTGGATCGCAAACTGCATGGCCGCGAGGATTATGTGCGGTTCGCGGGGAGTCTGGCGAAGCTGAGGACGATGGAACCGGTGCAGGGCAATTCTCATTGGCAGGGGCGCATTACGAACGTGACGAACGATACGCTGGATTTAGATGTGAGCACGGTGCGGAAGCGAAAGAACAAGATGGAAACGGTGGCCTCCGACAAGGTCACCATCGCCTTCTCGAATATTTTGAAGGCGAATCTGGTCCCTGAAATCTAGTTGTACAAGTTTTGAAATTCAAATCTCGCATCGCCTTCGGTAGCTGAAACAGCAGGTGGATTCAGGGCTCTCGAAGCGGTCGAGTTACATTCCGCCAGATAAGGCTGAGACGAACTATGGCAAGTGCACTCTACGAAA
>JBARFA010000220.1:0-23440 GCA_049796755.1 Acidobacteriaceae bacterium | reverse complement strand
GCTGATATTGCGGCATCTGAACGGCGGAGGTAATCAGCGAAGGATTGGTGGTGGCATCCTGCGGCTTGACCTTTTCGATCTCTTCAATCTCGCCGGAATCCGAGACAATCACGGTCATGGCGCGAAGCTGTTCAAGCACTGACTTTGACATTGTTTCCTCCTGGCTGCTGCGTCTGCTTGCGAAGTGGGAAGGCCTGCTTGTACTACTTTATTTGATGCGGAGAATCGCCGGTGGAATCATTCTGACGGGCGATTCAACAAGTATTTATCAACCTACCTCGAAATGAAATCGAAGTGCTCCGTACCTCTTCTCCTAGTGTAGTCCGACCGCTAATTCGATGTGGACGCGTTGAAATGGTCCGCCAGCACCGTCAAAATGGCCTGAGGCTCGTGGCTGGGAATCACATAACTCACACCCTCAAGCGCGACGCTGCCGACCGGGGATAAGGCAATGATGGGAACATGGGGCCGAATCTCCCGAATCTGGCGCACGACTTCAGCAAATGGCAGGTCTTGCACATCGACATGCACGACAACGGCGTCGACATCGGGAAACCGCTTGAGTAGTTGAATGCCCATCTTGCCGTTGTAGGCGGTGATGACGTTGTGTTTGGCGGTTTCGAGAACCAGCTTGCGCGCCGAAAGTCCTTCCGGCTGCTCAATCTCAATCATCAATAAAATTACGCGCATTTGAAATTCCTTGCTCGAGGGGAGCTGCGAAGACTTCGGCATTTCGGCGCCTGCTTTGCCCATGATACCGGGGGAAGCATGGGAGAAGCGAAGACATTCTGGCTCAAACGCTTTCCATCTGGACAGGATTGCGCAGTACACCGAGACCTTCGATTTCGACCTCGACGACATCGCCGGACTGCATGGGGCCAACACCTGCGGGAGTGCCGGTAGGGATCAAGTCTCCTGGATTCAGGGTCATGGCGGCGGAAATATAGCGCAAAAGCGTGGCAATGTTGAAGATGAAATCCGTGGTGTTGCCATGCTGTTTGACGACGCCATTGAGCCGCGTGGTGACGGTGACACCCGCCTCCGGATCGACAGCATCCGAGACCATGGGGCCGACCGGACAGAAAGTGTCGAAGCCCTTGGCGCGGGACCATTGGCCGTCAGTCTTTTGCAGATCGCGAGCCGTCACGTCGTTCACAATTACATAGCCGCGAATGTATGGGCGAACGTTTTCCCCGGGCTTCAACTTATAGCAGCTACGCCCGATGACGATGCCGAGTTCGCCTTCGAAGTCGACGCGCTGAGATATGGCGGGCAGGCGGATGATGCCACCCGGGGGCAAGAGCGACGAGGGCGGTTTGAGAAACACCAGCGGCTCTTTTGGAGGTTCATTGCCGAGCTCGGCCGCGTGGTCGCGATAGTTGCGACCGATGCAGACAATTTTCGACGGCGTCACCGGAGCCAGCAGGGTGAGTGCGGACAGTGGCTGCGCTGGATGGCCTTCGATGACATGAGAGGCCGCTAGGTCCTCCACTGGAGCTGGGATGATGCGCTCCATCCACCATTCGCCCCGGCGCTGGCTGACTTCACCATACTGCGGACCTTGTTGCGTTTGAAAACGGCAATACTGCACGATTGTTCTCCTTGGATAGGTGCGACAGGTTGGCTAAGAGGTGGGGACGGTGACAGTGACTGCTGCAGATCGAGGGCTTTCATTGCCCGATGTATCGACGGCGGTGACCGCGTAGGTATAGGTTTGGCCGGCCTGTACGTGGGTGTCCCGATAAGCCGGGGCGACAATGGCGTCGACCGCGAAGGCGGAGCCGCCCGCGGGAGCGATGCGGTGCATGGGCTGGTTGGCGGTGACATCGCGGCGATAGACGCGGTACTGGGCCAGGTCGGGTTCAGTATTCGCGGACCAGGAAAGGTCGACTTCTGGAGCGCCGTTGTTCATTACCGCAGAAATTGGGATCGCGACAAGACCTGTAGGGGCCGCGGGCGGGAAGGTGTCGCGCGTGGCTACCTCAACCGCAGAACTTTGGGAGCTGTCGAGCTGCAGGGTCTGCTGACCGATCTGTTGTTGCACAACACGACTGGCACTATAGGTATATTCATGACCAAATTGCGCGGTGGGGTCGAGAGCGATTCCCGGATCGGTGGCAGCAGTATGCTGCGAATTGGGCGGCTCCAGACGGACGCGAAGTTTCTGCTCCGCGGGTTCCGTCGATTTGGGAAGAGGATTCATCGATTTCGGCTTGGCAGGCGTGGGCGCGACGGCGGGCGCCACCATAGTGCGGTCAATTTGAATGCTGGTGTCCGGCGGAAGATTCGGCACCGGCTGCCAATGCAGCACAACTCCACGCGCGACTACGTTGGCAGATATATCTCGCACCTCTGGCGGAGCTGCGCCGGCGAGCACGGCGGCGACGTTTGAGGGACCGGCTGTTTGGTCGTGTTTATTGATGCCGAAGACCCGATAGGTAATGGGGCGCACCGGACCCACTGTGAGGACAGGTGGTAAGACATCTGTGTAAGTCGTAGGTTTGTCGGGGACAGCAGAAATCGTGGCGATGGTTTCGCAGGGCGGTTCAGCTGCCTGCTGAGTTCGACAAAGGCGAAGCTGCACCGTCCCTTTCAACTTGAGGTGATCGGTAGTTTCGTTGGGCGTGGTCCAGGCCAGATGAACCTGATTGCCGGTGCGGGTTGCGGTCAGGTTTGAAATTAACTTCGGCAGGTCGAGTGACGGCGGCGACGGGGCGGCTGCCATGCCACATCCCGCCAGCAGACACGCCGACCACGCAATCGACAGAGCTACCACCATTGCTGCGCGACACAAAAGCGGTAGTGCAGGGGCCTTGGGTTGCGCAATGCGGAACGGATTGGTGCAGGGTCGGATCGAGATGCCCTCCAATGGCTAGAAAACGCTTGCGATTTTCAGCCTAGCAGAGTTGAGAGGTCGCGAGCGGGTCGCGGATCAGGCAGGCAAAAGCTGCTGCAAAGCATCCTGCAAGGTGGGGAGTTTGAAGACAAAACCGGTCTGCAGCAACTTGGCTGGAATGGCGCGAGTGCTGGAGAGCAGTGCTGCGTCCGCCATCTCTCCAAAGGCCATTCGAAGGGCAAAGGCTGGTGCGGGCACCACGGCCAGGCGATGGAGATGGTGCGCAAGAGCGATGGTGAATTCCGCATTGGTAACTGGGTTGGCGACGACGTTGACCGGGCCCTGCATCTGGTGGTGATTCATACAGAACTCGACAATGTCGACCAGCGTGGGCAGCGCGATCCAGCTCATCCATTGACGTCCGCTACCGAGATTACCGCCCAATCCCAGGCGAAACAGCGGAAGCATTTTGGCGAGCGCGCCTCCTTCCCGGGCGAGCACAACGCCAAAGCGCAGGTGGACAACGCGGATTCCCAGGTCGATCGCAGTATCGGCCGTCGCCTCCCACTCGCGGCAGACATCGGGCAGAAAGCCGTGACCGACGGCGGAATCTTCCGTCAGGATTTTATCGCCGCGGTCGCCATAGAAGCCCACGGCAGAGGCGCAGAGCAGGACTTCCGGACGCTGCTCCAGGTGCGATAACAACTGGACCATTGACTGGGTGGTACGGATGCGACTCTCGCGAATTCGTCGCTTTTTGGTAGGAGTCCATCGACCGTCCATCAGATTATCGCCCGATAGAAGAATGGCGGCACGAATGCCGCTGAGCCGGCGCATGTCTTCGCGAAACTGAAAGCGATAAGGATCCCAAAAATATTCCGTACTGCCGGGTTGGGCGGTATGCCGTGTCAAGGTGGCGCAGGAAACCGCGTTCTCGAGGAAGTGCCGGTGCAACGATTGGCCCACGAGGCCGGACGCGCCGGCAATCAAGACTTGAGGAAATATTTCCATGACCACCAGGACGCTTCGCGATCTGAGGCGATGGAAAGTTGGATGCCAGAAGGCTTGGAGCGGCAAAATTGGTTGTCTTTGTGGCAGCCAAACAGTTAACCGTCCCATTGATCTTGTCGATATAGATTGCAGAAATATGAACAAAAAAGGCGGCGTAGCGTCCGGGAATTTCGTCGGGTATGCGACATTGCGGACGTAGAATTATTTATATAGTCGAATTGTATTTCGGCGGTATAAACAGTGACGCGCTTTCGCGGCGAGGCATCTAATTGATTATGGAAGTACCTGAGATGGAAAAAACAACCTCCCCTGCGAGCCCCGCGCAACAGATCGATCCGGAAACCGCTGAAAACTTTATCGGGGAAAAGAAAATCGGCGAACGGATCAAGCGGCTTCGTCTGAAAAAGTCGATGGGTCTGGTCGAACTGGGAAAGCATACCGGACTTTCCGCCAGTTTTTTGTCACAGCTTGAAACCGGACGAGTAGTGCCGACGCTGCGGAACCTGGCACGCATTGCTATGGTGTTCAGCAAAGATCTTTCCTATTTCTTCGACCCTGAACCGCGGACGCTGTTTCGAGTGCATCGACAATCGGATCGCGTGCGATTGCCGCAGAGTGGCGTCGATGATCCAACTTATTTTTTTGAGAGTCTGGGATACCTGGTTCCAGATCGCACCCTGGATCCTTACCTGGCAGAATTTATTCCGCTAAAAAAGGGTGTCGAAGTACGCTCGCATGTTCACCCGGGATTTGAGTTTCTGTATGTGCTGAGCGGAGAAATGGATATTCGGCACGGATCGCAGAATTATATTTTGTCGCCGGGCGACTCGGTGTATTTCGACGCAAGCACGCCGCATAGCTATCACTGCGCTGGCACAGAAAATGCGCGAGTGATTATTGTGACGCAGCACCAGGCAGTATTGGCGCAGCCGTCCATGAATCTGCGGCCTCTAGGAACCGCGTTGAGCGGCGCGTTTCGAAGCGGCGCTTCCGCACCGCAGGAAAAGCGCGCTCCTGGAAAGCAAGAGCCAGCCTCAACGCGCACCGTAATTACGCGGGGAAAAACACCGCGTAACGCCGAGATGGAATCTCCGATCTAGCGTCTGGCGGAAATCTCGAACCTTCGAACCGCAGTGCCTGAAGGCGCATTCCGGCGGATTCTCAACCCGGACTAAAGTCCGAGGTCTACATTTCTCTGAAAGACGCCTTGGGGTCAGGTCGTTTTCTTGATGCCGCGCCCGGCGAGCAATGCGTTGGTCATGGTCGCCTGAAAATTCTCCAACCCTTCTGGACCCGAAGGCATAAATACCATGGTGGAGTTCGTTGAACCGCCCACGACACGCAACATATCTGTCCAATTGGTGAACAGCAAAAGGAAGCTGGCGCCCACATCGTCCAGGTCGGTTCCCTGTTTCACCTTAGTAATCGCCTGCTCCCATCCTTCCGCGATGGCGGAGCGTTCCTGCGCAACGCCGACACCTTCCAACCGCTTCACTTCCGCGTCGGCCTGGGCCTGGCGGACCTTCAGAATGTATTCCGCATCGCCCTGCGCCTGATTTGCAACGGCCAATCGGGTCTGCTCATTGATCCGGTTCATCGCGGTCTTGACACCCTCGTTGGGAATAATGTCCGTGATCAGAACCTTGACGATTTCGTAGCCAAAATCTTTCATCTCCGCTGACAGTTCGGTGGTGGCGCGCTGTGCGATTGCCGGCTGATTCGAGAAAACGTCGTCCAGAGATGTCTCTGGAATGTGCCCCAGCAGAATGTTGTAGAGGTAGGATTCGATCTGGCTTTTTGGGTTCGCCAGCTTGTAGTAGGCGTCCTTAATGGACTGCGGCGTATCGATGATGCGGTATTGCACCTTGACCGGCAATTGAACAAATACATTGTCTTTTGTTTTGGTTTCAATCGACCCTTCCAACTGGAAGGTAACCAGGCTGACTTCATGCTTCGTCTCGACAAAAGGCAGCTTAAAGTTCAATCCCGGCTCGGCCACGCGATTGAATTTCCCGAACCGTTCGATCACCGCGGCGGTCTGTGTGCGCACCGAGAAAAACGAACCCAGGATTGTGGAGATGATGAATATCACCAAGACTGCAAAGAATACGTACAACAGACCGTCGACCATCGTGATTCCTCCTGCTTGCTTACTGCTTCAGTCGAGTTACTTTTAGCGAGTGTACGCGGAAATGTGGAGGAAGGTGGTGTGCGGAGCGTTCACTTGGCCTTTGGACAGATGCATGCAGAATAAGCCTCGACGGTGTGATTGGCCAGCGCGCAAATGTATTGCGGCCAGAAGGGCTTGAGTTCGGTCGATCGATCACCAATGAAGTAGTGGCGAATATATTGCTGGCTGACCGCAGTATTCGCGTCTGGATCGGCGGCGAATTCCTCGATAAGCGCTCGCACATTTGACGGCGAAAATTGTTGCACATGAAAGGTCTGGGCAAAGTCATACTCCACTGACCATTTTGTGGCGATGCCAGTGTGGTTCGAAGCCGAAACAACCATGTAATCCTGCAGCGTCGCGGTCGCCGGATTGACGCTCGCGATGGTGAAGGAAGGATCGTTTCCATCCACCGGAGAAATCGACGGGACCATTTTGATGGCGACAGCGGGAGAAACGGAGTCCTGTCCGGCGTCCTCGGGCTGCAACAGGCGGATTTCATCCATGTGGGTGTGCGCGAAAATCCCCAGGCGAATGATGTCGGCGTACTCGATCAGCAAATCGGCCAGCTTGGTAGACGAGAGAAACAGCACCGGATGCACGTGGCCGCACATGGCGCCCAGTCTTCGCGCGGTGGCATACGGATCGATGCCGGTGGGAATGTGGCCCATGACCCAGACTCTCTGGCCGGATTTCCGCGCTTGCGCAAGTTGATCGCGCAACCAGGCGATTTCCGCATCGGCCGCGGCGGGATCATCTTGGCCGGCGCAGGAGCCATATTTCTTCGACAAAAACAGATCGTCGAGAACGATGAGGCGGGTGTTCTTCATTGGCGGCGCCATGGTGACGCTGTAGCTGCCATTTTGCGAGAAGCTTTGAATCTCCGTAGCACGGTCGGATGCCGGTAGTCCCGTCGCTACGATGCGCGCGGTATCGGCGAGGAAGGTGTTGCCGGGGTCGAGGCGGTAATCGCCGCATGCGCTGTCGTTATTGCCGAGTGCGACGTAGATCGGGATGCGAGGGAAGGTCTCGTGAAGCTGGCCTACGACGTAGCGGATGGTTTTCTCGACGAAGTCTTGATATTCGGCCGGAGTGGCGTGAGGGAACAGCGATTGGTACCGGCAGGAGAAGCCGTGAGCGATCAAGTCGCCGCTGACTAACATGAATCTTGCGTCGGATTGCCGCGCGCCCATGACGCGCAGGCTAGAACGAAGCAGAGTATAAGGTGTGTCGACTCCGCGGGCGTTACAAGTTTGCTGCAACGCCGTGAACGCCTGCGGCTGATTGGGGGAAGACGGACGAGACAGAATGGAGTTCCATTGACTGACCGGAGCGGCGACGAGTTGGGGCACTCTGGCTGGATCGTGAAAAGGATCGAAATGGATATCGCTGATGAAGAGCGCAGGAATCGTCGCATCGATTTTGCTGACGGCGCGCACGGATTGTTCGTGCGCGGGCGGAGTTGTTTTCTGCGCTGCAGCCACGCAGGTCAGTGTCGCGAAACCAAGCAGCAACGAGCAGAGTGAGAGATGCTGGAAGCGACGGGGGCGAACTGACTTCACTTGCACTCCTCTTGAGTCGGCAGGTCGTATTCAGCCACAACGGTCTTCACGTGCACGCTGATGCGCCCGCTGTTATCGAGCATAACTGACAGGTTGATTCCGATCGAAGCCGGTGTCTCGGTCAGGGGCGGGATTGCTACCTGATTACGTGCTTGCGGCGGGAGACGATCCAGGTGAGAGCTGCCACGCCGGTCGCAGATACCAGTGGAATCACAAGGACTCTTGCTGGGTTGAAGGTGGCGGCCCAGCTGCCCAGCACTGGCCCCGCAACGCCGCCGACCAGACCCAGGGTGATGATGGAACCGAACACGGTTCCGGTTTCGCGCGGGAAACGATCTCCTGCCATTCCCAGAACGGTAGGAAAGATGGCAGAGAGTCCAAGGCCGATCACGCAGAAACCTGTTGCTACGCCGGCGAACGTCGCAGAACTGATCACTGTGATCGCGCCGGTGACGACGAGGCCGGCGGAGAGCAAGACGGTGTTGCGGTCGCCGATCCATTTTAGCCAAAGCACGGCGAACAGACGCCCTACGCCCATGGAAGCGCTTAGCCCGAGCAGCACCAGCTCCGCCCGCTGCGCCGAGGCGTGCAACAGTTCTTGCGCAATTTTTCCGGCCCAGACGAACATGCAGTTTTCATTGCAGGATTCAAAGAAAAGCAGCGCGCCAAACAGCCAGACTAGGGGATGGCGGAGGACTTTCAGCAGGCTTCCGAGCGGAGTGCTTGCATGCGTGGGGGCGGGGAATTGCTGCATAAGGACAGATAGGAGAATCGCCGCACAGGCCGCCGCCAGAATATAAAGAACGGTCGCGGACGAAAACCTTCCCGTGGTCAGAGACATGAGCAGAGGCACCGCCAGCGCACCCAGGCTGAAGGAAAATCCGAGCAGGTTCAACGCCGCGCCTCGCCGCGATGCGTTGAGACCGGACACCAGGGTGTTGGTTGCAGCGTTCAATACGCCTGCTCCCAGGCCGTATACGAGTGCGGCAAAGGCAATCGAGGCATAACTTGTAAGCGAAGGAATGGCCGCGAGCGCGGAGGCGGTGAGCGCAAGGGCAACAGCCAGTGCAGCCTTCGCGCCAAGCTTATCGAGAACCGGGCCAACCAGCGCAGTGGCCACCAGGATTCCGATGAGCGGGAACGAGCCGAGGCTGCCAGCGAGCGCGTTGCCGAATTTGAGAGTGGGAAGCAGAGAGCCCATCAGCAGCAGAACAATGCCGAACACAAACATGCAGGCGTTGATGGTGATGAGGAGGCCGGTGCGCCGAATCGTTCCATCTTGTTTGCTTCGCAATGTCATGGCGCGCTCAGAAATATTTTGATGGTTCTATTCTTCGTGATCGCGGACGGCCGGGCTCGCCAGTCACTCAATCGGACGCAAGATCGAAGGCCATTTTTGCCATACCCAGCAGCGCCGCTCGCGCTCCCAGGCGGGAACGGACGATCCGCACCTGCTTGCCTGCCAGCGGCTGGGCCCACTGCCGCATTGTGTCACGCGCGGGAACCAGCAATTGATTTCCCGCGGCCGCTACGCCGCCACCAATCACGATGATCTCCGGATTCAGGATGCTGACCAGGTTCGCCAGTGCGAGACCGAGATACTCTCCGGTTTGCGCGATCACTTTTTTTGCCGCTGGGTCGCCTTGCCGTGCCAGTTGAATCAACTCGCGCGTGGTGGTTGCTGTTTTTAGAATTCGACTCGCTTCCCGCGCAATTGCCGGACCGGCCAGGTGCGACTCCAAACAGCCGATGTCTTTATATCGGGAAAGGTAGTGAGTACCCGTTGCCATCCAGCCGAGGCAGCCGGCGAGTTCGCCCGATCCGCGCAGAAGGCGTCCGCCGCTGATAATGCCCGCGCCAATTCCTGTGCCAATCGCGAGAAAGATGACGTCGCGACAATTTTGCGCGGCGCCTTGCCAGGCCTCGCCGGTCACAAATGCGTTGCGGTCACTCTCAACCAACGTTGGCAGGTGAAAATGCGCGTTCAGCATGGCACGCAGAGGCATGCGTTTCCAGCCGGAAAGATTCGGCGCCCAGACGCTTCCGTCGGCGTACGCCAAGCCCGGCACATCGACGCCCAGCGCACAGACGCCTTGTTGCGGCAGTTGATGGAGGATGTCGGTCACCGCCGCAACGACCGCCTTGCCGCCGACAGCTGGGGTCGGAGCTACAAAGTGGTGCGTAATCTTTCCCGCAGTGTCCACACGCGCTGCCGCGATTTTTGTGCCTCCAAGATCGACCACCAGCGCGAACCGTCTCACGGTTTCTCCTTGTTGAGGTGCGACCCGACTTGGCGCGCGCACTGGTGCCGTCATTTTCTGTCTAGCCGGACGATCCAAATGGCCTTGGGCGCGAGGTCTTTTTGCAGCACCGTCTCTTCTCCATTCGCCGAAGTCTGGATTTCGGAGGAAGTTAGTTTTTCATCGCTGACAAGATCGCGAGAATTCTGTACCTGCCATGGTAGTCGGAGGGAGATCGTAGCGCTCGCAGGATTGGCGGCATGGTTGAAAACGAAAATGAATTGTTCGTTCGCGCTGATGAGGCGGCGAACTTCCACTTTCGATGTTCCAGGACCGGAGACGCGAACCTGCGCCGTGACACCGGCGGCGCCGGCCAGCGATACGAAAAATTTTCCTGTCACCGCATCTTGTTTCTGTTGATACGCCAGGCCGACAAAGGAGCCGGCAAGAATGGCCTTCCCGTGGCCGAAGGAGTTCTGAACAATGGCGGGTTGGCCGTCGGAAAATTTCGCCAGCACGGTCGCGGTTGCGAGCGGTTGCAGGTCTTCTTCAAACGCTGCGCCATCGATGACGTCGCCACCCTTCATGCCGGGCAATGTTGTCGACGACTCAAGAACCAGACGCGGCTCAGGTTCCGGATGGATAGATGTTTCGTGCGCGCCAAACACCTGATCCAGACCGAAGCCAGGAATGACCGGACTCGCGTAGCCACGTGCGTTGTTCCAGGCCAGCCGTGCTTCGGCAACGGCGGTGCCTCCGCCAGCGACATATTCCTTTACGGCTTCGGCGACCTGTTTCGACAGCATCACTGGATACGGCAGGAAGACGATTTTGTATGGTTGCAAATCTGCGAGCGTGAGTGTGGGAGCATTCAGGAAGTCGACCGGAATCTGCTTTTGCCAGAAGGCGCGATAGACGCCATACAGTGAATCACGTTCGGCGTTGCCGAGGACCACGTTGCTCGGTTCGGTGCCGCCAACCATGTAGGAAAGACGGTCATAAAGAATCGCCACATGCGCCGTGGCCGGTTGCGCCCGGTTGAGGCCTGCGGCGTTCTGTTCCACTGCGCGCGCGATTGCGCCGGCGACCCTGGCTCGATCGGTCACCGAGCCATCGAGATTGATCAGGCCGTAGCCTCCCGATTCATAGCCGGAGCTCATCGGATACCACGCGTACACGGCAACCTCTCGTGCCCCGTGTGCGAGAACCTGCCACAGCCAGAACTGCTCGTTCTGCGCCGTCACCGGCTGAGCGATTCTCATGCCGCTGACGCCCTGACCAGCCTGCAATTCGCCAATCCAGAAACCTTTGCCGTAGCTGTGGCCAGCGGAGCGAATGAAATCCAACCCGGAAGCCAGCATCCAGTCCGGCCACATGTGAACCATATTCGGATAGATCGAAGTGCCGAAAAAATCTGCAGCCTTCGTCATTTTCCAGTCATCCGGCTGGCCGTAGCCGTCGGTTGGAGAAATGAATAGTCCGGGGTCATCGGCATGACTGGTAATGGGATGACTGGGATCGGCGCTGCGAATGGCGACGACACGCGTGTGCAGATCTTCGGCCAGCTTGTCATCGATGAAGGCGCGCCAATCCAGATAATCCGCATAGGAAAGGATGGTGGAAAATCGCGGCGGCGACACCTGGTCCCAGCTGGTAAAGCGGCGATACCAGGCGGCATTCAACGCATCCAGGGTTTTATATTTGGCCTGCAGCCATTCACGAAACCGCGCCTGCGTATATTTGCAATAGCAGAATTCAGGATCTTTCAGATAAGAAATTTCCGCCCAATTGACGATGTGAGGCTCGCTCCACACATCCCAACCGTAGAGCGCGGGGAACCGGTTCGCGTCCTTGGAAAGAGCGACGTAGAATTCGGCCATTTTTTCTCGCACTGCCCGATCGTCGACGCAATAGCCGGGGGCGGATTGCGACGTGATCACCGCGCCGCTTCGATCGACAAAACGCGCGTCGGGAAAGCGTTGGCCAACCCAGTCGGGTGCGGAGTCCATGTAAATCTGCACAATCACGCGCAGACCGCGCTGGTGCGCCAACTGCATCAACAGGTTCAGATTTTTGAAATCGTAAACGCCGGGAGAAGGCTCCGCAGTGGACCAGTCGATCCAGGTCTTCACAGTGTTGAAGCCCACCCGTTTGATCTGGTCCAGATCCTGTCCCCATTGCTGGGCGGAGTTCGCGTCCACCGGGCCGAGCATGGGGGCCCGGGCTTTGCCGCCACTGTACCAGACGGCCATGGGGAAAAATGCACTGGAGGCGGAAGGGGCATCCGTGGCCGCTGGAGCCATTGTGCTCGCGGCGCGGGGTTTCGCGAACGCGGTCCCGGCCAGGAGAAAGAACGCGAGAGCTCCGGCCACAATGCGATTCATTTTGCCCCCATGGTGCACAGCCGAAAAATCGATTCGTTCCGCAGGAGGATGCGATCAGCTTCTAGCGACCGCGCACGAAGCGCTCGTAGGCGCGGAAGACGTTCTGGTTGTGGTCTGCGGGCAAGCCGACGTTGGGGGAAACAAACGTAGGCGGCTTCGCACCGGCGCGTACCAGCCGCACGCCCGTCTCCGCCACAATCGCCATGGCAATGGAGACAGCGGCAACGGTAGACCCTGCTGCGAACTTTTCTTTGATTCCTTCCACGTCCACTAAAGCGTCTTCTGGAGGCACGCAGTTGTCAATCGCAATATCGGACGCATCGGCAAGGTCTTTACCGCTGGAATGAGTGGGCTTCGCCTGCTTGTGATTTTGGTGGGACGAGACAGAAACCACGGTTAGGCCCATTTTCTTGGCCTCGAGGGCCATTTCGATGGGGGCTGCGTTCAGACCGCCGTGCGAGAAGATGAGGATGGAATCGCGCGGCTCCAGTTGATAACTCTGCAGCACAACCGAAGCGTAGCCTTCCGTTCTCTCTAGCCAGAGCAACTCTCTTGCGCCACCGGGACCGACAACGTTAAACCACATCAGGCGAGGATCGTAAATTGGGTGGAAGCCGACAAAGCTGCCATAGCGGGGGAAAATATCCAGCACAGGAATGACGGAGTGCCCGCTTCCAAACAAGTAGACCTTGCCGCCAGCCTGAATGGAGGCAGCAAAAACCGCTGCTGCTTCCTCGATTTTTTTTAATTGTGTTTTCCGGATGGCAGCGATCGTTCCTTCAGCACGAACCAGGTAAGTTTCGGCGGACATATATATTCCTCCCAACGAACGATGGAGCAATTTTGTTCGAAACAAATTTGTATCATTGAAATATAATCTATGTCAACTAGTCTTCTAGATGAGTTGGCAAGAACTATTTGCCAGGACTGCGAATTTCAAGTTACAGACTCTAGCTGGCAAGCAGAAGGCATGGCTTCGCTGAACATTCGCAGCGGGGATTATATTTTGAAGCAAGCAGGCGTGTTTTTTCTGGGTACGTGAGAGGCGCGTCTGACATACCGTCACGGTTGGCATTCCATCGCCGGTTCACGGCGTGAATACGAGGAGGAAGCTGAAGCATGACTGGCTCGACGCGAAGGAATTTTCTGAAAGAGGCCGGGGTCAGCGTGGCCGCGCTTTCCATTGGCTCCGATCCGCTACAGGCAGGCGTGATGCCGGGGCGTCCATCGAGTGCAGCCTCTGGTACGGAGGATGGACCCTACAACATCATGTCCATCGCCGCGCATCCTGGCGACGCTTTTTTTGCCATGGGCGCTCCCGTAGCCCTCGCGACCCACCAAGGAGGAAAAGGCTCGTTGTTGAGTCTCTCGCTGGGCGAGAAGGGATCCGCCACAATTCCACCCAAGCAATATGGAGAGGCGCAGCGCGAGGCCGCACAAAAAGCCGCGACCTCGATCGGTGCGGAGGCATTGTTTCTTACTTATCCTGATGGAGAAATCGCGGTCAACGATGAGGCGAAATTTGCCGTTTGCGACTTCATTCGACAATACAAGCCGGATGTCATCGTGACCCACTGGCGAGGAAGCTGGCACAAGGATCATCAGGCCTGCTACGACATCGTTCAAGACGCAATTTTTTATGCCGCGCTTCCGGCCATCGCTCGGAAACTACCTGCGCATTCGGTCGCTAAGTTGTTTTTCGATGACAACTGGGAAGACGCTACCGGGTTCGTTCCGGATACGTACCTGGATATCACTCCTGTTTTCGAACGCTGGATGAATGCCTGCGCGATGTTTCCGATGTGGCGCGGCGAAACAGGATTCCGCTACAACGATTTCTACGGCAGTCTGGCAGTGGCGCGTGGGTGCGTCGCCAACTTTAAGAAAGCGGTTGCCCTGATGTCGCCGCCGGAGCAGCGGGTGCGGCATGTTCGCACACTGTAAGAGAATTTTGTTGCTTCAGAACTGATGGCGTGCCCGCGACGCGCGCGGTTTTGACACCCTCCCAACACTTTGCTTAGATAGATAGTCAGCTAGATGAATAGAACAATGGCATCCCTCCCGCAGCTTACCCATGGCAGCTTCATGCCGCTCTATCGTCAGATTCAACAGCGTCTGCTGGATCAGATCCGATCCGGAGCGCTGAAGCCGGGTGAGTCCATCCCTTCCGCGCAGGAGATTGCCGCGACCCTGGGAGTGAGCCAGATGACGGTTCGCCAGGCGATCAAGTCGCTTTGTGAGCTTGGCGTCGTCTATAGCCGACAAGGAAAAGGAACCTTCGTTTCAGGAATCAAACTGGAGAAAGACTTCCGCCAGGTGCTGTCGTTTTCTGAAGACATGAAGGCCCGCGGTTCGATGCCCCGATCGAAAGTGCTTGCGTTCGAGATACGGCAACCCAGCGCAGAAGTGATTGAGGCACTCCGCCTTCGAGCTGGCGAAAAGATCATCCATCTGGAGCGTATTCGACAGGCGAATAGTGTACCGATGGGAATTGAGACCAGCTCATTACCTCTGCGCGCATGCCCGGATTTGCTGGACAAGTTCGATCCTCGGCAGTCGCTGTATGAGTTTCTCTCAGAACGCTACGGAATCAACATGTTCGTTGCGGATGAAGTTGCGGAGGCTGGCCTGGCGAACGCGGAGGTAGCACGTCTACTGCGAATTGCCGAGGGCAGTCCGGTCTTCTTGTTTACGAGAATCTCGTATTTGCAAGACGGTCAGCCTATTGAACATGTGCAGTCGACGTATCGCGGAGATCGCTACAAGATTGTAAATCGACTGACGCGCCGCAACCACGGGTAGATTGGGCTTGATCCGCCTTGTAAATCTGGATTGCAGTACGGATTTGTGCGGGGAGCGGATGGAAGTTGACTTGGTAGCGCTAACGGGAATCGAACCCGTGTTTTAAGATTGAGAATCTCACGTCCTAACCCCTAGACGATAGCGCCCTGTGCCCTTTTCACTATAACGAACCCAACCCGTAGCTACAACCGGAGCGCGCTTGAAGGGCGGCGACTGAACTGTGATCGCAGCGCGAACATTGCTCGCGCGACTCGTGTGCAGTGTTTGACAAACGATTTGCGCCGCTCTACCGTGGCTACGGCGGGCCGGCAACACAGTTGCGGGCAGTCTGTAAAAATCCCCGCGTGACGATCAAAGGATTGTATGAAGATGCGAAAAGCCTTCCCTGCCTGCATGCTGCTGCTGTTTTCTGGTTTATTTTTGCTGGGTTCCGATCGCGCTTCGGGGCAGATGTCCAGCAATCAAGGCCCGCAACCCATTACACCCGCGATGGAGCAGAAAGTCGATGCGATGGTGCAGAAGCTGACGCTGGAGCAGAAGATCGCGCTGATCGGCGGCGAAGACAGCATGTACATTCGCGCCGAACCGAGCATCGGATTTCCGCGGCTGAAGATGTCGGATGGGCCGCTGGGAGTGCGCACCTGGGGACCTTCAACGGCCTATGCGGCGGGCATCAGCCTGGCGGCGAGCTGGGACCGTGCGCTGGCTGAAAAAGTGGGCGTCGGACTGGGCGAGGATGCGCGGGCGCGCGGCGTGAATTTTCTGCTGGGACCGGGCGTCAACATTTATCGAGAGCCGATGAATGGGCGCAACTTTGAATATTTTGGCGAGGACCCGTTCCTCTCCGGGCAAATTGCAGTCAGCTATATTGACGGCGTGCAAAGCCAGGGCGTCAGCGCCACGGTGAAGCATTTCGACGCCAACAATTCCGAATATGACCGGCAGCGATCGAACTCCGTGATCGACGAGCGCACGCTGCACGAGATTTATTTGCCGGCGTTCGAAGCGGCGGTAAAGCAGGGTCACGTCGGCGCCGTCATGGATTCCTACAATTTGATCAACGGCGAGCATGCCACGCAAAATGCGTACCTGAACATTCAGGTGCTGCGCAAAGAGTGGGGATTTCGCGGCATCCTGATGTCGGACTGGGGCGCGGCGCACGACGGGATTGCGGACGCGAATGGCGGGCTGGATCTGGAAATGCCGGACGCAAAGTACATGACGGCTGCGACGCTGCTGCCGGCGATCAAGAGCGGCCAGGTTACGGTTGCCACGATCGACCAAAAAGTTCGACGGATCATTCGGACGGCGATGCAGTTTGGATTTCTGGATCGCAATCAGCTCGATCCCAGCATTCCTCTCTATAACCAGCACGGCGATGCGATTGCGCTGCAGTCGACGGAAGAGGGTGCGGTGCTGCTGAAGAACGAGAACCATCTGCTGCCTCTGGATCGCAATACGATCCATGCGCTGGCGGTTCTCGGACCGGATGCGTATCCGGCGGTGCCGGGCGGCGGCGGCAGTTCCCATGTCGATGCATTTGCTCCGGTGAGTTTTATGACCGGATTGAGCAACGGCCTTCATCCCGGCGTGAACGTGCTGTGGAATTCCGGCGTGGTGAAGCCGGAAGATGTCTTCAAGAACACGAAGTGGTGTACGGATGCGGCTTGCCAGCACACCGGCTTGAAGCGGGACGAATACGTTTTGTCCGCGAATGATCGGCTGTTCTCTACCGTGGATGAAACTGTGGATCATGTGGCCAGTTCCTGGTTGAGCCAGCAAACCAAGTCACCGCGTCGCGTGGAGTGGCATGGATATTTTATTCCGCAAACTTCGGGAGTTTACACGGTGGTCGCGGAAGACCAGCGCCGAGACCGTGACGAAATTTTGATCAACGGCAAAGATCTTTTCTCTGAAGTTCAAGGCGAGGGCGGCTCGCTCCAGTCCGCAAATGTGACGATGGAGGCCGGGAAACCAGTGCAGGTCCAGTTCAATTATTTTCCGGGGAAACCGACTAACACGCCATCGCTCGGCATCATTGCGCAGGACAAGCTGGTCGATCCGGCAGCAATTCAACTGGCAAAAATGGCGGACGCTGTGGTGCTTTCGGTGGGCTTTAGTCCTGCAACTGAGTCGGAGGGACGAGATCGCACCTATCAACTTCCGTTCGGACAGGAGGAGTTGATTCGCCAGGTGACGGCAGTCAATCCTAAAACCATTGTGGTGTTGACGGCAGGCGGCAGCGTGGCCACTCAGGACTGGATCGACCGTACTCCAGCGCTGCTGCAGACCTGGTACGGCGGACAGGAGGCCGGCACTGCGCTGGTGAAAATATTGTTTGGAGATGTGAATCCATCCGGCAAGCTGCCGATCAGTTGGGCGAGACGGGTTCAAGACAATCCCACCTACCAAACGTATTATGAGCTGCCCGGTACGGGCGACATCAAATATAGCGAAAGAGTTTTTATTGGGTATCGCTACTACGAAACCAGCGCGGTGAAACCGCTGTTTCCTTTTGGATTCGGGCTGTCGTACACAAGCTTCGCGTTCAGCAATCTTTCGGTGTCGCCGCAGACGGCCAACCCAAATGGACCGATTGAGGTTGGGTTCGACGTGAAAAATACGGGGCGGGTTGCGGGGGCGGAGGTCGCGCAGGTCTATGTTGGCGATCCATCAGCAACGGTGAAGCGTCCGAAGATGGAGCTGAAGGGATTTTCTCGCGTGATGCTGCAACCGGGAGAAGTCCACCATGTGACCGTCACGCTCGACAAGCGATCCCTGGCCTACTGGGACACGCCGACGCACGGATGGAAAGTCGATCGGGGAAAATTTATTGTCTACGTCGGAGATTCGTCGGAGAATGTTCCGCTGCAACAAGCCTTCACTGTGCAGTAGACGAATCGTGGTGTGTTCGGCCACTTTCCAAGCAGGATCGCGGCCCGGAATTATTTCGCGAGGTTCTTCGCGAGCATTTCGACGGCGCTGAGGGCGGCGGCTAAGTTCTGCGGCAGCGCATGCCGCTTCTGCAGATATTCGGGAGTGTTGTAAGAGATCCAGACTTGTCCGCCGGCATCTTCCCACACCAGCAATTTCAGCGGGAGATCGATAGCGATACTCGGAGCCGCCAGCATCAACGGTGTGCCCGCTTTTGGATTGCCGAAAATCAAAAGCTTGGTGGGACGCATCTCGATGCCGGCGCGTTTTGCCTCTCCGCTGTGATCGATTAGCGCGAAGATCTGGACACCTTTTTCCTGCAGCATCGACTGCAGATGGGTGATGGTTTCATCGACAGAAGAATGAGTTGGCAGATTCACGATGCCTTCCGCTTGAACGGCCATGGGAGACCTCCGGAAGAGAATTGTATCGGATTCGGCAACGGAAGAATAAAAAGCAAAGTACCGGCAAGCGGGTAATGCGGCTACAGCCCCAGCTTCTTGACTTCTTCCTGGTAATACTTGCGGTAGAGGATTTCCCATTCCTGGCTGCCTTCAGGAATATTTTTCTTATGGGACGAAACCTTCAGACGCGCAGCCTGGTCGATCTTCATTTCCTCGGCAAACAGCTTCTCGAGCATCTTGCGCGATTCCTGGCGAATGGTATTGCGGTCTTCGTGGAATTCGCACTCGTCGGTTTCTGCCAGCGTGTCGGCGATCACGTGAGCCAGCTTATTGAGTTTGTCATGGGAAACTCTCATAGCACCGCCTTGTATTTGCGGGCGAGTTCCTGCTTGATTTTCTTGAACATTTCCTGGTAGCTGGCGCCGGTGCGGCGCATTTCTTCCTGATAGGCCTCGAGGATCAGACGAACCTCGTCGTTGATGCGATCCTCCAGCATCAATTCATCAATCAGGGCAGCCTGTACGCGGGCATTCAAGACCTCAACTTTATCGGTCTGGATCATCTTGACATCGATCAGATGCTTGATGGTGCGCCGGCCTAAATATCCAACATAATCTCTAGAGAAATTCATTGTTCCCCTCGGAATATAGCACAGCGAGCGGCTCGAGACTTCGCCCGCAACAGTATTTCAAGTCTTGGGAGGTCGATGCTCGCAGGCTCCGGTGTTGACGCAGCCCTCGGCCAGCAACAGTCGTTCGACAGGACATCCTGCCACAAGATGCGAGGCAACAATCTCGTCTACATCGGCTTCAGAGACATGCCCATACCAGACGGCCTCCGGGTAGACGACCACGGTTGGCCCATGTTCACACTGGTCCAGGCAGCCGGCCTTATTGACGCGGACGCTCCCTTTGAGACCGGCAGCATCTACGGCTGCCTTGAACCGTGCCTGCAATTGCGATTTGCCGTCAGCATTACAACTAGGACGCGGGCTGCCGGGTTCGCGCTGGTTGGTGCAAACAAATACATGCCGCTGATACTTTGCCAAGAAGTCCTGCTCCCGTAAAAATCCAGTGGTTCCTTTTCATCATAAAGGGTTCGCGGCACCAGGCTAGTTTTGCCGGCATTCTCTAGGGGTGGGAAAACTGGTCTAGGATGGAAAAGATGGATTCCAACAACCTGACTTCGCTGAAAGATGACATGATCGCCTTTATTGAAGGCCATGGCATGCGACATTTCCCTGCGCTGATTCCGGAAGACACACCGCGTGTATGGTGGAGCGATCCGGAAACTGCCGATGACAACGCCCCGACAGCCAAGGAGAGCTGGAAGGATTTTGTCGAGATGGCGAAGACCGCGGGCGCGCCCCTGGTTTGCATTGGGGAAGATTCCGTGGACCGGACCACGCTGGAGTTGCTGGCGAGTGAACTGCAGGATATTTCAAGCGCAGAAGCGTCCGGCGCGGAGATGGACAAGGTGAATCGGTTGTTCCTTGAAATTGGCAAAGTCGGCCACATTGAGCTGGCATTCGCGCATCAGGGAATTCTTTTTGTGCATGAGACGCAGACGGAGTGGTACCGGGAGTATCGGGCCATGGTGAATACGGTCGACAGCCTGCAGGAGCTGATTGAAAACGCACTCGAAGAAGATGACGAGGACGACGAGTGAATGACGAACCTGCAGCCGTGGCCGTTGAAGCTTGCACTCCGGAGCCTCCGGGCAGCGAACTGAACGGGGAACACGTCGCCATAGAAGAAGAATCCGCGGCATGGAAACTGCCTCCAAAATCTCTGATTGAGCGACCCTGCAACGTGGATGTCCGGGATGCTTATCTGCAGGCCGGAATCGCGCCGGCCATTGCGAATTTCCTGGGGCGGCGTCTGGATCGCTTCATCGAGTGGGAATCTCTGATCGCTGCAAAACTTTCAGACATCGTCGACCCCGGCGCCATTCCTTCGATGGATCGCGCCGTGGAACGCATCGTGCGCGCCATCGTGCAAGGCGAGCGGATTGCGCTGGCCTGCGATCACGACATGGACGGTACCGCTTCGGCGGCGGTTCTGTGGACGGCGATGGTCGAGGCCTTTGGAGTTGCCCCGGACCGCATCTGCGTTGTCACCAGCCACCGGCTGACGGAAGGCTACGGAATCGGCGAGGGTGTGGTTTCGCGAATCCAGGCTTTCGGCGCGCAGCTGGTCATCTCGGCGGACAAAGGCAGCAGCGACGAGCCGCGAATTGCCACACTGACCGCCTCGGGGATTGATGTCGTCGTCACCGATCATCACGTCATCCCACCGGACGGCCCGCCGCGGTCCGCCTATGCGGTGGTGAATCCGTCGCGACTGGACTCAGCGTATGACAAGCACGTGTGCGGCGCGGGAGTTGCATTTCTGGTGATGGCGAAGGTGCGCAGCGCGCTGCTGGAGCAGGGCGCGTTCGCGGAGCTGCCATCGCTTGCCGGCCAGTTGGACTTTGTTGCCGTCGCAACCATTGCGGACTGCGTTTCTTTATCTCCGGGCGCAAGCCTGATCAATCGCGCGTTTCTGCGTCGGGGCCTGCAACGGGTGCGTTCGGGATGTCGGCCATGCTGGAAGATTTTTGCTGCAGAGGTAGATGGCGAGATTGATGCCGAAACCATTGCATTTCGCCTGGTGCCCGCGATTGCAGCCTCTGGACGGTTGGATTGGGCGGAAGTTGGTTTTCGATTTCTAATCGCGAAGAAGGAAGCAGACGCCGCAGCCTGCTGGAGCCAATTGAAGCGCGAGAATTCCGAGCGGCAGTCGATTGAGCGCAGGTTGCGGGCGAAAGCATTTCCCCAGGCGGCGCGGGTTGCAGGTCCAGCGATCGTTCTATTTCTGGAAGACGGCCACTCAGGGGTGCATGGGATTACGGCCAGCCGGGTGGTAGAAGCATTTGGAAAACCTTGCGCGATCTTCGCTCCACAGGGACAGGGCGCGCGAGCAACGGCGCCTGCGTTAGCAACGGAATCGGACTCCAGCAACGGGACGGCGCTGGCCAGCGGATCGTTTCGTTCGGTGCCAGGGATCGATGTGCAGCGCGCGCTGAAAGAAATTGCGAGTTCCTATCCAGATTTGCTGGTGGCCTTCGGCGGCCATTCGGCAGCGGCGGGCGCAACCATCCGCGTGGCCGACATGGAGCGGTTTCGGCAGGCTTTCACATTCGCGGTTGCGGAGCAGACCGGAGGAGCGGTGGCAACAGGGCCGACTCTTTGGACAGACGGCGAACTGGATGCCGATGCACATGACCTGAAAAGCATTCAGGCGCTGGAGGCGATGGGACCGTTTGGGCGCGGGTTCGAAGCGCCGCTGTATTCCGGGACGTTTCGCGTGGCCGCCTATCGCGCACTCACGAATGGTCGCCACGGACGCCTGCGCTTGCAGCGCGACGATCTGATGCTGGAGGCAGTTTGGTTTTCCATTGATACCGCTCTCGATCGGCCGCCGATTGTGGGGGACATCATGAACATTGCGTATCGACTGACGCGGCATGAGTTTCGCGGGCATGTAGAAGTGCAGAGCACGATTGTCGCAGGAACGTTGCAATCATCTACAGGCTGAAACTATTTAGCGATCGAGCGGATTGGAAGCCGAAACGCTTGCATGAACCACAGCCTGCAGGCTGGCGAGGGGATGGAAGTGCAACGGTCGCACGCAGAACAGTGTTCCCACCACTAACAACAAAGAGGCGAGCGCAACCCGCAGCTGGCGATTCGGCAATCGCGGCGCAACGCCGCTGCCCACAAGAGCCCCGAACAGTCCCCCGAGAACTAACTTGAGCAGAAGCCCGCTGTCATAGCTGCCACCGAAGACGTGCATGCCGCCACCGACCAGCGACAAGCAAAGTCCAAAGACAAGATCTGTGCCGACCACCTGTGATGCATCCAGCGTGGTCATGCTGAGCAATGCGAGCGTGCCCAGCGCCCCGGCCCCTGAAGAGGAAAAGCCGACCTCTGTACCGATCGGCAACATCAGTGCTGCAATCCACGCGGGATGGGTCTTTCTTGCTCGAGTCGCTGTCGGTGGGCGAAGGTTTCGGTACAGGTGCCAGGCCGAGGAAGCAACAATGATGCCGCCCAGGGCGACGTACAAAATGTTCTGCTGGCCATGCCGCACCACGCGACGGAACAGCACCACGCCGAGAATTACACCGGGCAGACCACCTAACAACATCCAGCCGACGACGCGATAGACCACCTGCTTGCGCCAGATCTGGACGGGCACAACGATCATTTTTACGATGGCGGAATACGCCAGGGCCGTGCCGACACTGAGCTCAATGGGAACATGCAAGAAGAGGATCAGCAACGGCGCGGTGATCGTGCCCGCACCGACGCCGGTGACTGCAATTGCAAATGCGATGACAAATCCAATCGCCAGTTCCATCGTGAGCTCGTTCTAAAAGTTTTGTCGTGAAATGAAATGCGAGACAGGCATGGAAAGAACCACGCCCGCAAGAGATGCGACCGCAGGGTTCTAGATTTCTAGGAGACTGAAGAGGAGATCGTGGAACTATCGACAGTGCTCACACCCTGGGTCGGCAACGCTGCGACAACAACAACAGCGAACCTGGAACCGACACGTCAGGGTACAAAGCTGGATAGCCATGACATCTCTAGAATGTCGGATGCGGGTCAAGATGTCAATTCGCAAGCAGAGCGCGCTGCCCAGGTTGACGGGGCACAAACATCCGGTTACACTCTGACAATATGATTCTCGGACGCGCATTTTCGTGTTGTTGGGATGCTTCAGGATGCACTCCGGGTATGGAGTTGTGCCCTTGAATTGACCTTCGCTCGCCCTTGCGCAGTGGATGCCGCCGGGTCGACCCGAGCGGCTTTTCTCTTTGCAGTAGGGATCGCGATCAACCAACGAGATCGTCAAGATCAATCGAAACACATGATTACTTCCCGCCATTTTCGCCCGCCTGTTTGTGCTCCTAGCACATCGATCTGTTGTTGATCGACTGAACCGCTCCTCTTTTTCGACCTTAATTTCAACTCGAATTTCTGCCCAACCTCAAGGAGACCTCCGTTGATGCAGCGTTCCCGTCGCAGCTCTATTTCTATTTGGCTTCTAT
>JBARFA010000219.1:0-23844 GCA_049796755.1 Acidobacteriaceae bacterium | reverse complement strand
GCGGTCGCTTGATTCGCCGACGCGGCTGTAGCCGGAGTTGCAGGTGCGGAGGTCCCACGCTCTTTTTCCAGGGCCTCCACACGCGACTGCAATTGCTGGACCAGTTTTTGAAGCTGCTGGACCTGTTGCTCCAGCTGTTCCGTTGTTTGCGGTGTCGATTGCGCGTGGGCCGCCGCGGTTAACCAAAGTGTAGCGAACAGCAAGTAACAGAGGTGGCGCGGAGTTTTTTTGGACGTCTTGGGAGAGTCGATTTCACCTAATGGATAGACCGATCCGGTGCCTTTTGCTTCGCGTTCCCTTTTGGTGCGCGCAAAACCCCAGTAGCAAAATGCTAGAAATGCGATTGCCACGACGGCGATTATTCCAACGACAAGTGTGTGTGACATCGTTCTTCCTCGGCGTACATTCGTCGCCACAGATAGTTGGCCCGAAAGAGTATAAAAACTGGATAAGAAGATCGTAAGAAAGTTATAAGGATGGGTGCGGCTGGATCCCGTCGGGGACAAAGCGGTATCCCACCCAAGGTTCCGTAAGAATATATTGGGGCTCATCCGCGGGTTCAATCTTGCGGCGAAGTTGTCCAATGAGGACCCGCAAAGATTCAGGCTGGTCCACGTTGTAGCCGCCCCAAACTGCAACCATCAGTGTTCGGCGAGTAACGACGCGATCGGGCGACATTGACATTGCGTGCAGCAGGTCAAACTCCTTTGGCGTCAGATGAACTTCTGCGCCTCGCACGAAGACCTGCCGCGATCCGGGATCGATTCGGAAATCCCCAATGACCACTTCCGCTGTTTTGTCTTCTTTGTTCGCGGTTTTGAACCGGCGGAGCGCAGCTCGAATTCTCGCGAGAAGCTCGTCAATTTGAAAGGGCTTAGTCACATAATCATCGGCGCCGGCATCCAGGGCTTCCACTTTTACCTTCTCCTGGTTGCGGACCGAAAGAACCAAAATCGGCACATTGGATTGAACTCGAATCGCGCGGCAAAGCTCCACGCCATCCATATTCGGCATGGAAAGGTCGGTAATCACCAGGTCGGCGGACCAGCTTTTCAGCGCGTTCAGCGCCGCTTCACCATCCGACGCGGATTTCACACGGTAACCCTGGGCGGTGCATGCCATGGACAGTACGCGAATGATTTGCGCTTCGTCGTCAACAATCAGGATTTTGGCGGGCTCTGTCACGTCGCGCCGTTGCGGGGATGGGTCCGTCATCGAAGTCTCAATGCGGTTCCTGGGTCACAATATGCACATCGACGTGAGGGGCTTCTCGCAACAGTTTCTGGATGGCCATGAAGTAGAGATAATTGCGCCATCCGCGAACCGCCGATCGGCCAAGAATAATCTGAGTAATGCGATGCTCCCGCACAAAATCCGCAATCGCACTGGCGACTTTGCCTCCCTGAACATGGAAAATACGCGCCGAAAGGTTTTCCGCAAAGCGCAAGTTCGCTGCCAGGTTCCGGCTCTTCTCTTCAATCGCGTCGTCGGGTAGATCGACGTGCAGGATGTAAAATTCCGCGTCCATGCCTTCCGCCATACGGGCGCCGCGAGCGATCAACTGCTGCGATGCGGGGTTGGAACTGATGCAGACGGCTACGCGTTCCTGTACCACCCAGTCCTGGCCTAGTTGTTTTCTGCGGAGGTAGGCGTCCAGATTTTGATCCACTGCGTGGGTGACTCGTTTGAGCGCCAGTTCTCGCAAGGCCAGCAGGTTCCCGCGGCGGAAGAAATTCGCTAGAGATCTTTCGATCCGTTCCGCCGGGTAAATATCACCGCGCCGCATGCGCGTCTGCAGCGCTTCCGGTGTCACATCGACCAGAACAACCTCGTCCGCGCGGTCAATTACCCAGTCGGGAACTGTTTCACGAACGTTGACGCCGGTGATGTTGTGTACCGTCGGAGCCAGACTCTCCACGTGCTGCACATTGAGCGCCGACATGACATCGATCTGGTGCTGCAAAACTTCCAGAACATCCTCATAACGCTTTTCGTGCTTGCTGCCAGGGATATTTGTGTGGGCCAGTTCGTCGATGAGAACGACCTGCGGTTTTCTCGCCAGCACAGCATCTACATCCAATTCTTCAAAGGATGTGCCTTTATATTCGACCTTTCGGGTGGGGATCGCCTCCAACTGTTTGGCCAGCTCGATGACACGCGGACGCTGGTGGGTTTCGATGAATCCGATGACCACATCTTCGCCTCGATTGCGACGCCGGATGGCCTCGCTGAGCATATTGAATGTTTTCCCGACGCCGGGAGCATAGCCAAGAAAGACCTTGAAGATGCCAGCGGTCTTTTCCGGCGCGGCCGCTTCCAGCCACTGCTCCGGTGTTTTGACGGGCTTTACGTTTCCGGACTGCGGCGTCATCAGTTACACGACCTGAGTAGAATTGGGATGATGCTCCGACAAACCCCATCTCCGGCGATGCGGTACGTTTTGTCCGCCGTGGCTGTGGGTCTGATCGTCTGGATATATTTTGCTCTGCTGCATGTCAACCACACCACAGTTTCTCTCACATTATTGTTATACGTTTTATTTATTGCAGGTAGGTGGGGACTCTCAAACGCAATCTTTACGTCGATTCTGGCTACTCTGGCGATCAATTTCTTCTTTTTGCCGCCCATTGGTGAATTCACCATCGCCGATCCCCAGAACTGGGTTTCGCTCAGCGCCTTTCTGGTGACCGCGATTCTATCCAGTCGGCTTTCCGATCGCGCCCGGGATGAAGCAAACGAAGCCAAGAGCCAGCGGATTGAAGTGGAGCGCCTCTATGACTTCAGCCGGCAATTGTTGACGACAGATAACATTCTGGATTTATTAAATTCGATCCCCAGGATTATTACAGCAACATTCTTTACTGAAGGTACGGCGCTGCTGGTGAATTCGCGAAGCAGCGTCTACCATTCCGGACGAAGCAGCGAGGAAATCAGCGACGAAATGCTTCGTGCGGCTTCTCGCGAACGCGACATTCAAAGAAACGACGCAAAGCGAATCTGTCTGGTTCCACTGATGATGGGCCTGCGTCCCATCGGTGCTTTGGGCATTCTGGGTAAGTGTCCGTCGCGGCAAAGCCTGGACGCGTTAGGAAGCATGGTCGCGATTGCGGTGGAGCGAGCTGGAGCTGTCGAGCAACTGGGAAAGACTGAAGCCGCGCGTGAAAGCGAAAGAATCCGCGGTGCGCTGCTCGATTCCGTGACGCATGAACTGCGAACCCCGCTTACGTCGATTATGGGAGCTGTCAGCAGCCTGCGCTCAGACCTTCAGTTAACGACCGAACAGAGAAATGAATTGCTCACCATCATCGACGAAGAGAGCGGACGTCTGAATCGTTTGATTGAAGAGGCAGTAGAGATGGCGCAACTGGATGCTCATGAAGTTCAGCTGGACCTGCAGCTGCATCCAGTGCAGGAGTTGGTGGATCAGTCGGTAAAGAATGCGCAGGAGATTGTTGTTGCGCATCCAGTCACCGTAAGACTTCCGCAAGATTTGCAGCCGGTACGGTTTGATCTACGCATGGTAGAAAAAGTGCTGCATCATCTGTTGGAAAACGCCGCGAAATATTCCCCTGCGGGCAGTCCAATCTTCATCAGTGCGGAAGAAACCAAAGATGCGCTGGTGGTGAGCGTCGCCGATCGCGGAGTTGGAATCGGGATGCTGGAGAAGAGCTTTATCTTTGACAAGTTTTATCGAGGGCCGGGGCAACGCTACCAGGTTCATGGAACCGGCATGGGATTGGCGATTGCCAAAGCCATTGTCGAAGCCCATGGCGGCACGATCAGCGTGACCAGCCAGGTCGGACACGGGTCTGTCTTCTCCTTTGAACTGCCGCTGCAGCCTCGACCAATGGGTCCCGCCAACATTCATTGACTGCGCATCAGAAATCGTGAACGCCAGAGCGCTTCGATTCCGATCTTTGATCGGTCGCTGGTGCGTTTTTATGCGTGAAAGAAGCGATTCATGCGCCTGTAATACGCGGCATCAACACGCTGTCGTCGAGTTCGACTGTCATATGTGCGGCTGCTATTCTGGAATTTCAACCGCGGGCCACGGAACCCATGTTCCCGGCCTATCCTCAACAAATCCTAAGGAGAGACTTATGCAACGGAAAGCAAGCGCAGTTTGGAAGGGAACACTGAAAGAGGGCAAAGGCACCATTTCAACCGAGAGCGGAGTCTTGAAGGATACCGCCTACTCCTTTCACACCCGCTTTGAAGACGGTAAAGGTACGAATCCGGAAGAGTTGATCGCTGCGGCCCACGCTGGCTGCTTTACGATGGCGCTGAGCGGTCAGCTGACCAAGGCGAACTTGACACCCGAGTCGCTGGAAACCACCGCGGATCTAACTCTGGAGATGCTGCAGACGGGTCCTACCGTGACCAAAATTCATTTGACCACTCGGGCCAAAGTTCCCGGAGCCAGCAAAGAGGCCTTCGCTGCAGCAGCGAATGAGGCGAAAGTAAATTGTCCAATCTCACGCCTGCTGAAGGCCGCCGAAATTACTCTGGATGCGCAGTTGGCTTGATCGCGCCTAACGCCGTGCTGCACCGTTAACTGTGTGTGCGGATGTAATCCCGCAGTTGTTGATGAATCTTCAAGGCCTGTTGTGCGCCCCCATCCAGCAGGCCGATCCACTCCTTCACCGGTTCCTCCGTCTCTGCCGTGGTCAGCAGATACCCAGCCTGCAATACAATTTCCAACGCATTGCTCAGATCGTGCATGAGACGGCGGATTTCGGTTGAAACTTCAGGTGGAATGCTGGCGGGATTGGCGAGTGAAGGGTTCGTCATGCCGAAAGCCTTTCGTTGTGAAATGTTCGCGTAGTGCGCGTGTGCAGCGGATGAACGCTACGCGTCGGGAACGAAATCTCAGAATACTCGCCTATGCGACGATTGCAAACGCAATCCTTCGCAGGCGTTTCGTCGCTTGCAGAAGAAGATTTCCTGCGGGTCCAAATGTTGACAGCATCTGCCGTCTTTGAAACAGTAAGGACTGCGCTTATTTTCTAGCGGACAGCTAGCCTCTGAAACAAAGGCCGAAGTGGCGGAATTGGCAGACGCGCATGGTTCAGGTCCATGTACTCGCAAGGGTGTGGGGGTTCGAGTCCCTTCTTCGGCACCAAACATTACAGCTGAACTTTCACGTTCTAGCGTAATCCTCAGGTCAAACAAGGGTTAAGTCGCGGGTATTCTTGTCCGGGAACTGGCGCCTGACTCTGTTGTGTTGTGGGTCAGGGGGCGCAAGCGAGCTGATTAGATGCCGCCCGCCGTGACGAGCGTCTTTCTTGCTCGCATGTCCAGGCAGGCCTGCTGCTCGATCGAAATGTGAACACAGGTTCCGACACCGATCTCACTCTCGACGATCAACGTTGCCTGGTGCTGGTCAGCGATCCATTTCGCAAGGGCAAGCCCAAGTCCTGCGCCGCCCAGCTGACGACTGCGGACCGAGTCCACGCGGTAAAAGCGCTGGAAGAGGCGAGGCAAGTGTTCGCCGGAAATTCCGATTCCAGTGTCGCGAACCTCCAGCAACACGCGCTCTGTATCTGCTGTTGCTCTCAATGTGATCGAGCCCCCGGGCGGCGTATATCGAGAGGCGTTTTCAAGAAGGATATTCAAGAGTCGCTGGAGACTTACGAGATCGGCCCGGATGAGTGCCGGAGCGGAGCAGGTTTCGACATGAAACTCCAGCATTGCCTGCCGCATGGCAGGATTCCATTTTTCTCCGACCCGTTGCACCAGTCGGCCAATGTCGACCGCTTCATAATTAAGAACTTCCGTGCCTGCATCCGCACGTGCCAGCATCAGCAAGTTATCGAGCAGACCACTCATGTGGGTGATTTCCTGATGCACGTTCGCAAAGGACTCGCGGTATTCTTCGTTGCTTCTGGGCGCTGATAGAGCGGTGTTCGCTTCGTTGCGAATCACCGCAACAGGCGACCTCAGTTCACGAGAAGCGTTCAAGGTAAAGTCTCGAATGCTGCGATCGCCCGCATCCACGCGGTTCAGCATCTGATTCAAGGTTGTAGAAATGTCCGAGATCTCGTCATTAGCTTTCGGAACCGGCATCCTGAGATTCGAGCTGTGATCGCAAATCTGCCGCGCCAGCCGTGCCAAGTCGACGATCGGATGCATTGCCTTTCGACTCATCCAGTAGCCGACAAGGGCCGCCAGGAAAAGCAGCAGCGGCGCCAACCCTAGTAGGTCGTGGGCGAACATGTGAAGATGAGCGATCGATGGGGTCTGTGGTACGACGGCATGAACTGTGGGCGATTTCCCGCGAACCAAGGTTGCGAGCCCACCTTCCGTCACGTGTTCAAACCGTTGCAGCGATAGAAACCATGTCGCAGCGCAGATCGCGATGCCGGACACAAAAAGCACCGCAATATTCCATAACGTAAGGCGGAGGCGAATCGGAAGAGGCGTCATGCGATGCTTTCCTTCGCTGGTCCCTCCAGCGACCTTATACATTTTTATAGTAGGCACTGAGATGCGCTAAAAGATGAACGCTCGTTGAAAAGCTCGATGTAATCGGCTGCTGTCTTCCTTATCCGGCTCATCGGCTTATGGCTCAGGATGGATTGTAGCGATTCAACATCGAGCAGGTGCATGATTCTCTTGGAGATTTTTCTCCCAAGGTGCGACGTACCCGAGAAGGTACTATGCAGGTTCGCGTTTTTTCGAGCGAGAATGGCCAGCTGTTGCTGCAAGCGGACGAGTCGACTGCGAGAATATGGGACTCGTTTTCAACAGGCATACCTTTACGGCTGGCTTGATTCGACCGAGGTGAGATTGTAGTAACTCTCTGGAGGACCCAGGTAACTGGACGAAACTTCGCCTTGACTGACGACGAGTTTTTCTAGCACAACGCCCGGGTCAACCATTCGAAATTTCAACGTGTGATAGCCGGGTTGCGCGATCGTCAATGTCGAAGTGACTTTGCGAACTCCATCGCTGACTGCCGTGGCCCATGCTTTCTGAGAGTTATCGGCAAGCGCATCGACAACCACCGGCGGCTGGTCATCAAACGATATGGCATAGCGGAGCCCTCGTCCAGGCACGAAGCTGAGCGTAGGCGCGAGAATCGCTTCGACGTGGTAGGTGCCGGACTCGAAGAGATACATTTTGTATTCCAGTGTCGCCGCCGGCTGAGGCGGCAAAACGCTCGCTGCAGTTACAGGAAAGACAGTCATTCCAGAGAGCGTTTCGCCGAAGTCCGGGAGATTTGTCCAGTGCGTCGCTCCTTCGCTGGTTCGATGGGTAAAATGCGCGGCTTCGATCGAGACATAATGATTGCCTTCGACAAAGCCCTGCAAATCTTTCCGCGAAGGCGTCGTCGGATTCGAAGCGACAATACGGACTGTGATCGTCGGAGCGGAGCGCTGGGAAATCAAAATGGTGCCTGCATTCTCGCCGGTCGGAACCTGGCTCCAATCGATGTGAACCAGCAGTCGCTGATCTTTTGCGACAGATCCATGATCGGGTGTCACTGCAATCCATGGATGATCGGTGCGCACGGTAAAAGCGAACGGCTGGTCTCCTTCATCGAAAACATCGATGAACCGCGTCTGCTGGTTATAGATGTCAAACTTCGGCAGAGACAACAGACCGCCACCGAAGCCAAGTGCGCGATCGGAAGCAATAGCGGAGCCTTCGACGGCGATCCCCATCTTTGCGCCAGATGCGGGCTGCACCTCGCTCACCGCGGGCATCGCGTTCAACGGAGGTTGGTTCCAGTAGGTATAGCCGATGTGCGTCTGGTCCATCATGTGGTCCCACTTTCCATGGGCCAGTTGATGGTTATATTCCGAGGAAAGCGCGGCGTCCGCGGCAAACAGCGCACGCGCGCGAGTCGCCAGATCGTTGGCGCTGACACGTCCCTGGGTCGCGTAGAGGCGATTTTCCCCAGCCGTGATGTATAGCTCATTCACGATGGCAGACGCTTTCACGGGATATAAAACCAGCTCAAAAAAGGCGTTGTGGTACGCAGGCGGAAGCTCCTGCTGAATCCGTTCCGCTTCTTTCGTGATGGCCTCCCACTCGGATTCCACGCGCTCCGCTTCTTGAAAATGAATCAGGCTGAAGGTATTCGGCTCCAACTGTTCGGGCTTTCGCCGGCCGTTGTACTTGGTGTACTTCTCGATCAGGTCCGCAATCTCCGCGGCATGTTCTGGCCCGAAATTCTCTGCCGCCCATAATTGCGTGTACGTGGAAAGGTTGTCCTGGTTCCATCGGCCGGGATCGCGCGCGTAATCCAGGAAAAATTCGATGGGAAACTCCATCGGCTTCAGGTCGCCCACATTCACCACCCAGATGCGATTTGCCCCGTAGGCATGGGCAAGATCCATCTGCTCCCAAACCTTGGTGATGGGGTAGGTGTTGAGCCACTTATAAGACCGCGGATCGCCGACATAGTCGAAGTGGTAATAAATTCCAGCGCCGCCAGCACGTTTTCGCTCTGCGGGCGTCGGCAGTCTGCGAATATTTCCCCAGTTGTCATCACTCCACAGCAAGGTCACGTCATCCGGGACGCGCATTCCTTTTTCGTAATAACTCTGCACTTCCTTGTACAGCGCCCAGACCTGCGGGTCGGCAGCGAGTGTCGGCGTCAGATTCCGCGCAATAATTTTCCTTTGCGCCGCGATGATTTTTTCGAGCAGAGCGATGTTGTCGGTTGCCGACATTGGTTCGTCGCCATTACCGCGCATGCCGATTGTGATGGTGCTCTCCCAGTTTCGACCGCGCTGGATGCCGTATTCCCAGAAAGCATCCAGGTTCGCCGCATTCGTCGCGTAATTCCACGGACCCACACCATGGCGCTGCCATTCCTGAAAGGCGCGCATCATGGGCTCATGGTGGGAGGTGCCCATCACGATGCCATACTCGTTCGCCAACTTTCCATTCAGCGGGTCATCTTCATAGAACGCGCTGTTCCACATCGCAGGCCACAGATAATTCGCTTTCAGGCGGAGCAGCAGTTCAAACACGCGCTCGTAGAAAAAATGGTTGAAGCCGCCATACTTCTCGTTGACCCATCCTGTGAGCGATGGAGCTTCGTCGTTGAGAAAAATGCCGCGATACTTTACCGCCGGCTCGCCTTCGATATACCGTCCCGGCTTGACGTACAGTGCGTCGCGATGCGCTACAGGCACATCCGCCCACCAATACCAGGGCGATACGCCAATCTGTTCCGACACGTCGTAGATTCCGAAAATGGTTCCGCGCTTATCGCTGCCGGCAATGACAAGAGCGCTGGCGACACCGGGGAGTGGATGCGCAACTACCTGAATCAGGTTCGATTCCCACTTGCCGCGAATGGCGTCTACATCGATTTTCTTGTTGCGGATGAGTTGCTCGATGATTTTGCTGCTGCCAATGGTTCCGATCAAAATGACGTCTGCTGGAAATGGCGCGCCATGGGTGAGGTCCGGCGTTGACGAAATAACGCGGCAAATGTCCGCCTGCAAGTCGTGCGCGGCGCGGACGACGCCGGGGTCATCATTCGTATCCACATAAATCGGACTGGCGTGTCCATTGGCCGCAATAGGAAAGCTACCCGACGATGCGGCGTATTCAATGTAAGGAGTATCACCGATCGTGAATGCGAACAGGGGACCGCAGCAGAACAGGAAAATCAGCAGCAAAGGCAATCGCAAATTAAGTGGCTTTGACATAGACGCCGATCGCGGACCCACCATTACGCTGCGTCTCCTTTCTTTCAGTACGCTCGAACTGCATTTCCGACCGCGCGGTTCTGGCGTGCTTCGCTTATTTTGGGGCCCAGATGCGAAACTCTCCGCCGCAATGCATCAAGCTCATCAGGTATAGCATGCCGTCGTAGTACCGCTGCTCTCCGGAGGGAATCGGTGCATTCCAAAGTGCCTGTACAAACTGCTTCGCCTGCGGACCGGTAGCTGCGAGGCTGGCAACCGCATTGGTCGAAACTAAGCCGATTGAATGTCGCGCTTCGAGCTCGTGACCGTCCAGCGTGTATTGATCTCCATACTTGTCGATTCCCTGAGAGAGAAAAAACTTCTGAATGCGGTTGCTGAGTTCACGCTCGTTGTCGGCCTTGCCCCACCAGGACCAGTCGACAGACCAGTTGCTCGCAGTTCGCCATGAGTCGAAGGAAAAGTTGGCAGCCATGGGATTCCACTTGGTCCCGTGTGGAGTGCCATCGAAGTTGGCATAATCTGGCGCGAGGCTTGTGTTGGGATTCGCAGCTTTCGGAAAGAACCTGCGACTCGCAGTTGCGGCTTCCGCCCAGAAGGCACGATCGGGTTCCGGCCCCCACCGTGCCCATAATTCATAAAAGGCGGGCAGGTGATACGACGGGTCGGTGAAATCGCCGCGGCCAATGCCCGGAACAAAGCGAATCATCTTGTATTGCTCGTTCACCATGCTGCCAACGGTGCGGGGCCCGAACCGGGTCGGCCCAGATATGACAGGATGATGTCGCATGTTCGTCAGGATGGCGTCGGCCTGGGCTTTGTAGTTATAAATTCCTTGCCCGTTCCCCCAACGCGCCGAAGCGAAGTAAAGAGACATCGCAAAATATTCTTCACCGTCCGGCGCCGGTGTCTCCTCATTCGGCGTGCCGTCAGGTTTACACGACCACGAGAAATATCCATACGAGGGATGCTTCGGATTGCTGATGTACATGTAGGTCTTGGCCCAGTTCCACAGCGCATCGAATTCCGCTTTTTTGTTCAGTTGGACAGAGATCATCATGCCGTAGGACATGCCTTCGGTGCGTACATCATGATGAGCCACGTCGGTGATGTACGCGATAGGACCATCGGCATTTTTCCCGGTCGAGTAATATACCGCCTGTGTCTTCGGATCGCCGTGGAACAGCTGGTTGAAAGCGGCATTGATTTTGGCGTCTATCTGCGCCTGAGAGTGCCCGGCCTCGTGAAATAGATTGCGATAGTGTCCGGTCGCAAAGGCTCCAGAACCGTCGGACGTCATTGGTTTGGGCGTAGAGGCGATCGCAACGGCCGCCGAGAAGAACAGGCTGAAACAGAGAAGACCAATGGCTCGAGCCGACGGATTGGTGCGCACCTGACCCCTCCCGGAAAAACTTGGCTGCGGCAGAAAACAAGGGCTATCCTAGTCCACGTGCAGAAAACGATCAACTCTAATGCGATTTAGATATCCAGTCACTTTCACCCTTGCGGCGTGGCTGGTCGCGTTCACGCTGCTGCCATGTTGCGCGCAGAATGCGCCAGTTGCGACGCATTGGGTTGGTACATGGGCTTCGTCGCAACAGATTCCAGAGCCGGCGAATGTGCTTCCTCCAGATGAGTTGCGTGATGCGACGCTACGCCAGATTGTGCACCTGTCCGTAGGCGGGCAGCAGCTACGCGTGCATCTGTCGAATGCATTCGGCACAGCTCCGTTACGCATTGATTCCATGCACATCGCGCGTCCGCTGTCACCTTCGAGTGACGAAATCGATGTGACGACGGACAAGGAGTTGACGTTCGGCGGAAGTTCCGACGTGATCATTCCCGCGGGGGCGGAGTATATCTCCGATCCCGTCGATTATCCCGTGAGCGCGCTCTCCAATCTGGCGATCAGTTTTCATTTAAGTGGGCCGCCCGCCCGGCAGACAAGCCATCCGGGTTCGCGCGCCACATCGTATGTGATGCATGGCAATCTGGTATCTGCGGCCACGTTGCCAAATGCGACGAAAATCAATCACTGGTATCAAATTGCCGGCGTTGACGTGACAACGCCACGCGATCCAGTTTCCATCGTGGCGCTGGGGGATTCGATCACGGATGGTCACGCAACCACGACGAACGGAAATGATCGCTGGACGGATGACCTGGCCGAGCGTCTGCAAGTCTCTCCCGCGACAAACCGGATTGGAGTGTTGAACCAGGGTATCGGCGGCAACCATCTCCTGGTGAATGGCCTGGGACCGAATGCATTGGCACGTTTCAATCGCGATGTGCTCGCCCAGACAGGCGTTCGCTATGTGATTATTCTGGAGGGAGTGAACGATCTCGGCGGTCTGACGCGTCTGGGAGAAGTGCCGACTGCCGAGCACGAGGCATTGGTCGCTCACATTCTGGCTGCGTATCAGCAAATGATTCTGCGAGCGCACGCGCATGGGATTGAAATTATCGGGGGAACGATTACGCCGTATGGCGGCTCCGACTACTACCATCCAACCGCGAGGGACGAACTGGATCGTAACACCATCAATGCGTGGATTCGCGCTCCGGGACATTTCGATGCCGTCATTGATTTTGACAAGATGGTGCTGGATCCCAGCCATCCTGACCGCCTACTCCCGAGCTACGATTCCGGCGACCATTTGCACCCATCTCCCGCGGGGTATCGCGCGATGGCGAATGCCATCCCACTGTCGCTCTTCCATCCATGAGCTATTGTTCAGCAAAGCGGCAAAGCTCTGCGGAACGATGTCCAGCCGAATACACTCCTGGGGAAACTTAAGACGCACAATGCTTGGTCGAGCAGCGCAAATATATCCGAAATCCGCAGCACAGTGCGAATAGTAAATCGTTTCAGTAATGGGCTATAGGTGCAGCTAAATTGGTCAGAGCGGTACGCTGTCCATCCACGGTGAACGTTGGCAGCTATAGGGGGCGCGGTGAAAAAATTCTGTTGCATGGCGTTATCTGGCGTGCACGGGGACGCTCGGATGCTCGAAGAAAGCTACATTGGCTCGCCCGGCGATCACAGGCATTGCGGGCATCGGACCCGCATCGCAAAGTCTTCCGGTCGATCGAATCTTCCGCGAGAAAATTCTCGGCTGGATAGCGCCGTCAAGGTTGCGATGTCCGTCGTGAATGCGATCGGCGACTGGTCCCGAAGATCGTTTCCGCTTCGTCGAATTGACGCTGGTTGGTCCGTCTCGACAATCCTGTCTGTTTTCGCCGTGCATTCGCCATCCTGGCGAATTTTTTTTGTGCTATCGAGGCAAGAGTTTAGGAGCGTTATCTTGTTCCGGGAAATGACGATTCGATCGTGCTGCGGTTGTGGGGCACATCTAGAAAAGCGATTGTCTAAATTATTTCCTCGTTTTGCACCGGTCGGCGAATTTGCTATCCGGCAAATCTCGCCTCCCCGCCGGTAACTAAAACAGTTTAGAAACCGAAAAAACATCTTGACAATCGATGTGGGGTTGGAATACACATTGCTGCGGCCTAGTAAAGCGATTTAGTCGGTGCTGTGTTTTCCGCAGTCGCTCTTTGCCATTCGGAAAGTCAACGATTGAAAAGTTGCATGAACGTGTACCCCCTCGGGGCTTTGGAGGCAAGATGAAACAGTTTTATTGGTTCGGCAGGTCTGCGAACGTCAACCTATCCCTTGTGAATCGCAGTGTAGGCATCTTGATGGCCATGGCACTGCTCCTGGTATTTCTACCTTTCGCACACGCGCAGACCACAGCTACCGTTTCCGGTACCGTGCAGGATCCTACTGGCGCTGTGATACCCGGGGCGCAAGTCAGTTTGATCAACGAGGCCACGCAAGATACCCGCGTCGCCACCAGCAACACCGACGGGTTTTTCGCGTTTCCATCTCTCGTTCCAGGTACCTATTCTGTTAAGGCAACCGCAAAGGGATTTGTCCCCAAGGAAATTACCGGGATTATATTGCACGCCGGCGACTCGCGTATCATTCCGAACTTTGCTCTGGCCGTAGGAGCCGCCACGCAAAGCGTAACCGTGCAGGCCGAGACTCAGATCATCCCAATGACCACTGGCTCGCGATCTGAGGTGCTCGATTACAAGGACATTACTAACATTGCCCTGGAAGGCCGCGACGTTACGGAGTTGTTGAAAGTGCTCCCCGGCGTGGTCGAGACCCCGAACGGCCTCAGCAACGGTCCATCGTTCAATGCCCTGGCCGTGACCGCGCAGACCAGCTCCGTCGGCAACGGATTGAATGTGAGCGGCGCCGAATATCGAGGCCCGCAACAGTTGCTGTCCGATGGTGTCAACGTCATCGATCCAGGCGATATGGGCGGCTCGATCGGAACCATCAATCCTGAGATGGTGCAGGAAGTCACTGTCTTGACTTCCAACTTCGGCGCGGACGAGGAATTTGGTCCGGTTGTCATCAGTACGATCAGCAAGTCGGGTAGCGACCACTACCATGGGGAAGCGTATTTCGACGCCCGCAACGACGCGTTGAACGCCAACGACTGGCAAAGCAACCACCAGGGACTGCCCAAGGGAGGCGCCCACTACTACTATCCGGGCTTCAATGGCGGCGGATATGTCCCCAAGACCGACAAGAAGCTGTTCTTCTTTGGCGGCTATGAGAGATGGCTGCAAAACCTGGGGAATGCCAACGTCCTCAAGTCCTATATCCCCAGCCCGGAGATGATGTCCGGCGACTTCACCAACGACAACGCAGACAACCAGGCGCTATGCCCCAACGGTTTTTCCCAAAACGGGGCAAATGGTCAATGGTGCAACGACCTCGCCGGCACTGCCTACGCGGATGGAACAACGGCTTTGCCCTCGGCGAGCTTGCCCGGTTATAACGCGACGACGGGGTACAGCAATGGCCAATCCATTCCCGCGACGCTGGTTGACCCGGCATCGAAGGCCTTGTCCTCCTTCTGGCCCAAGGCGAACGCGAATCCTGCGACGACTCCTGGCGGCTACAACTACTACCAGCCGATCGTCGCAATCCTCGACGGCTGGGTATGGCGTGTCCGCGTCGACTATGACATGAGCGACAAGACCAAATTCTACATTTCCTACAACCAGGAATACAGTTCCGAGCTCGACCAAGGGAACGGTGCGCACATTTACTGGACTCCCGGCAACTCGGTTCCGTATCCCGGCGGCGGCTTGTATCAGTACTCCCATACCAAGACGGCGGCGGGTCACTTCATCCATGTGTTCAATGCCTCTACGACCAACGAGTTCATCGCGAGCTGGGGCTACGGCAACCTGCCGAATTCGCCTGCCAATCCATCGGGAGCTTATCGGACGACCTTTGGCTACCCAACGAGCCCCGGCTACGGAGAAGTGTTCGCTCCTGGGTCGAAGCTGGCTCCCGCCTATAATTCGGCTGGAAACTTTACCTTCCCGGACTTTTCCCAGGGAGATGACTATGAGCCGTCCGGTGTGTATCAGGTCCGCAAAGAGGATCCTGCCTTTGCCGATAACTTTACGAAGGTCGTGGGTTCCCACACTTTGAAATTTGGCGCATTCACGCAGAATACGGCTAACTATCAGGGAGGTGGCCAGCAGCAGAATGGCATCTTCAGCTACGGTGGCCAAAACCCAAATCCGTTCCTTGGATATATCGTTGGATCTCCGAACAACCCAACCGCCAACTTCGTCATGGGTTCGGTGACGGGGTATAACGAAGCCAATAAGTCACCCAACAGCGACATGGCCTATCAGATCATCTCGTTCTATGGGAACGACAACTGGAAGGTGAGCAACAAGCTGAATATAGAAATCGGCGCGCGTCTTGAACATGTTGGCCACTGGTACGATCGCACCGGCAACGGTATGGCTGTGTTCTATCCAAGCCGCGTTGCGTCGGATTACTATTCCGGCAAGGCAGAGCCGGGCTTCTACTGGCACGGGATCAGTTCTGGCATACCGCTGAGCGGTCAGCCGAACCGTCTGGCCTTCCTCTCACCGCGTTTCGGCATGGCCTACGATGTGTTTGGAAACGGTAGGACAATGGTGCGTGGCGGGTGGGGCGCGTACCGCTGGCAGGACCAGTACAACGACTATGCAGCCGACCTGCAAACCGCACAGAATATCCGGACGTACAGCCTGCCAGGCGGGAAGGAAGTGCTCGAGTCGCAGATTGGTTTCATCAATACCCCTGCGGGCCAGGCAGCCGGGATTGCCCCGGCCGCGGTTGCGGGACAACCGGGGTTCGTGCCGGGAACGGGAACGTATGGCGGGTACACGGCGGCCGACCCAACCGACTACGGAGTTCCACTTACCTATAGCTGGAACCTGACCATCGACCAAGCGCTGCCGTGGAACTCTCTGTTTGATATTGCGTATGTGGGCAGCAGCAGCAGCCAGATGACCAACGACGGCGAGTCCAGCAACGGTTCCGCATTTCCGGCGCTGGCCGACCAGAACAAGACCCCGGTGGGCGCGCTATTCCTTCCCGATCCGAAGACCGGACTGGTCGCGACCAACCCGGAGAATGTCAGCACCACCTGTGCTGGCGTCGGCAATTGCAACGAGTACGCGGACTACCATCCGCTTGGGTTTGCCTATGGGACGAACCAGGTCGTCATGCACCAGTCGACCTTCTTCTCCAACTACAACGCCCTGCAGACTTCGTGGACAAAACGGGCTGGTAAGTTCGTCTTCGACTTCAACTTCACCTGGCAGAAGCAATTGGGAACGGCGGCATTCCAGATTGATCCCTTCGTCACCCGCGCCAACTACGGAGTCTTGAATGTCGATCGGCCATTCCTCTTCAACTCGAATTACATCTACTCGTTCGGAGAGCTTATCCATGGGAACAATGCCGTGTTGCGTGGCGCTGCCAACGGCTGGACCATTTCTGGTATCACGTCATGGCAGGCGGGTGGCAGTCTCCAGCAGGCCGACGGTGCCAACTTCGGCCTGGGGTTGACCTACACCGGCTTGCCAGCCAATGCTGCGGCCCAGGGGATCACAACCGGTATCGGCTCCAGTACCTACTATGGATCGGATTCCGGCCCGACTATTATGCCTGTGTTGGTTTGCAATCCAAAGTCCGGACTGAAGAGCCTCCAGTTGCTCAACCAGGCTTGTTTCGGCGCGCCGGCGATTGGCCAGTATGGAGGACAGAACTTTCCATTCTGGGGGAATAAGGCTTACCTCGAAAATGACTTGGCCTTCTACAAGACGTTTGAGATCAAGGGCAGTCAAAACGTTCAATTCCGCTTCTCGATGTTCAACTGGATGAATCACCCGTTGCCTGAATTTAGCAGCGGAAACCAGTTGCAGCTGCGTTACAACGTCGACTATGCAAGCAAAGCAATCACTTTGAATACAGCCGCAGACTCTCCAACGTGGGGTACGCTGGATACCAAAACCGGCGCGCCCACTCAGAGGATCATCGAGCTGAACGTGAAGTATAACTTCTAATCCAAACTCCGCAGTACTTTGGGGCATCTCGCAAGAGATGCCCCAACTTTTTTTAATCTGGTCCGCGTTGTCTCGGAAGGATGGGCCAATTCTCCAAGGCGCGATTTATACTTGCCTCACGATCCAACATCCGAAAATATCTGCTGTTCTGTCTGAACCGCCGGTCGCAGTCCCCGCATGAAGCATTCGCTGAGAAACCGATGTCTGCACCGTTTGGCCATCACGGTAATTTTGCTCGCCGCGGTTTTGGTTCTTCCTTCCTACGCGTACCAGGCGAACCGCCTCTCTGGATCCGATCTGAAGCGAGATTACGACGCGGCCCAGCAAGCCCGGTCGCGGGGAGATATGGCGAGTGCGGCCGTCTATTCCAAGCTTTTCATCGTCCATGCCTTGAACCTGCTTGCCCAGAACTTTGCGAATGTCGGCGATTACGAGGAGGCGACCTCGTTATTTGACGAGGGGCTGCTGCTCGACCCGGGTGACGTCGAGATGCGTCTGGATTACGTGCAAGAAGCAGTGGCGGCTGGCGACCTGGAGAAGGCGACGCTGCTCGCGCAGGAGGTCGTCGTGAGAGCCCCACGCAACGCGTCCGCACATCTGGCACTGGGGCGCGTGTTGCTGTTGAAAAAAGAAAACCTGCAAGCGCAGAAGCAAATGGAAATGGCCGTGGCGCTCGACCCCAACTATGCCGATGGCCTTGGATTGGCACGCGCGGACCTGACCCTGAAGCAAGAAACACAGGCTGCGACCATTTTCCGTGAAATGCTGCAGGGATTTGGCGACACCGCCCAGTTGCACATGGATATTGGGCTGCAATATGCCGAGACGGACTATTCGGAGCGGGCTGAGGAGGAATTCAAGAAAGCCATCGCCGAGAATGACAAACTACCTGGTGCCCATTATTCGCTGGGAGCTGCCTATTTGCAGAATATGGGAGAGATGAATTTTTCCAAGGCTGCGGCTGAGTTCCGCAAAGAACTCGAGATTTCTCCCAACGACCTATTGAGTCATTCGCAGCTGGGATATATCGCATTGAAGCAACATGATTTTCCTGAGGCGGAAACGGAGTTGCTTCGCGGAAGTACACTGGCTCCACAAGATCCGGATATCGATTTTATGCTGGGCCAGTTGTATATGGAGATGAATCAGCCGGCGAAGGCGGAGGCGGCGCTGAGACGATCGATTGAGTTGACGCGCGATCCGTCACGAAATAACTATCAGGTGCAGCGCGCCCACTATTTGCTGGCTCGAGTCTTGATGCAGTCTGGGAACGCGGAGGAAGCCAGGCAGCAGATACAAATTTCAAACGGATTGCTGCAGCAGATGGATCAGGCGAAACAGGGTAAGACGGCTGGACCGGCGCACGGGGAGGCTCCGGCGCAGTTCCCAAGCAATCATATGAACGGTCCCGCCGTGATCAATGCGCAGCAGTTGCAGCAGGCTAAGGCGGTTGAGGTGAAGCTTGCTCCAGTCATCGCGGACAGCTACAACAACCTGGGTGTAATTTCCGCAATTCATAAGGATTACAAGCAGGCCACGGCGTATTTTCAAGCTACAGCTAGATGGGCACCTGGTTTGGAGGGGCTGGATTTGAACTGGGGACGAGCGGCGTTTCTTGATGGACAATTTGAGCAGGCCATCCCTCCATTGCAGCGATACCTCCAATCCCATCCCACGGACGAAAGCGCGCGATCGATGCTGACGACCAGCCTGGATCGACGCAAGCAAGATGGGCAAAATCAGAAAAAGGGAAGCATGAAATAACTTGGCCTCAACATAATCGCTTCTACGGCCAAGACTGTCAACGGATCATTCGCTTATGCACTCGGCACTATTTCTTCTCGCGCTTTTTCTGCCACCGGCAACGGCGCCGTCGACACCATCTCCCATACGCTTTCACGATGTCACGTCTCAAGTAGGAGTCACGAAAGTTCCCTACACATCGCCGGAGATGCGATATTTGCTGGAGACCATGGGCGGTGGCATCGCGCTGTTCGACTGCGATGGCGACGGTAAGCTCGACATCGTCACAGTAAATGGTTCGTCGATCGATCACTTCCTGCATGGTGGCGACCCGATGATCACGCTCTATCACCAGGATGCCGGCCTGCACTTTACTGATGTCACGCAGGCGGCTGGGCTGACCACCAAAGGTTGGGGGATGGGTTTGGCCATCGGAGACTTCAACAACGACGGGCTCCCTGACATTTACGTCACAGGCTACGGGCACAACGTCCTCTATCAAAACATGGGCGATTGCAAGTTCAAGGACGTGACCCAGAAGGCAGGAGTTGCCGGCGGCGGCTTCAGTGTTGGCGCGGCCTGGGGAGATTACGATCGCGATGGCAATCTCGATCTTTTTGTGTCGCGATACGTCAACAGCGACATCCACCATCTTCCTCAGCCGGGCGCCAAGGCTCTATCGTATCGTGGGCTTCCAATCGAAGTTCCCATCAGCGAGGGCGAATCCGATCTGCTATTCCGCAACAAGGGTGACGGCACGTTTGAAGAAGTGGGTGTTAAAGCGGGTGTCAGCAATCCAGACAAGCGGCTTGGCATGGGAGTTACATGGGGAGACTACGATGGCGATGGCTGGCCCGATTTATTTGTTGCCAATGATCAGGGCCCGAACTTTCTCTACCACAACCTTCACAACGGAAAGTTCGAAGAGGATGCGATGTTACTGGGAGTAGCTCTCAGCCAGGATGGGCATCCGATGGGCAATATGGCGGGAGATTTCGGTGACTATGATCGTGATGGCAAATTTGACCTGGTCGTGACCCGCTACGGATATCAGCCTATGACGCTCTATCAAAACCGGGGCGCGGAGGGGTTTGTCGACACCACCTGGGATGCCAAGATTTATCAGCTCAAGTATTCTCCTGTGCGTTGGGGCAGCGGGTTTGCGGACTTTGATAACGATGGCTGGCCAGATATTTTTGTTGCGACAGGCAACGTGAGTCCGCTGGTCGATACGCTGCCCGACGAGTTGAAATATCGTGAGCCCATCCAGCTGTATCGGAATATCGATGGCAAATCCTTCAAGGAAATCGCGGATATCGCGGGGCTAAACGACGGACCGTTGCAATCAAGACGCGGAACGGCGTTCGGCGATATCAATAATGATGGCAATGTCGATGTTGTGGTCTATAACGTTGGTGCACCTCCGTCAGTGTTTTTGAATGAAACCAAGAATTCCAATCACAGGGTCTTGTTTCGCCTGATTGGAATGAAAAGCAATCGCGCGGCAATCGGAGCACGCATGACTGTCGTGACCTCGAAGATGACGCAGATCGATGAAGTCCACGGCGGCGGGAGCTATCTTTCATCGAATGATACTCGCCTGCATTTTGGTCTCGGCCAGGACGCCGTGATGACGAAAGTGGAAATCGCATGGCCAAGCGGGCAAAAAGAAGTTCTGAACAACATCCCAGCCGACGCCATCTACACCATCGTCGAAGGGAAGGGAATTGTAAGGACAACCCCCTTCTCGTCGCCCGCGAAATAACCACCGCAGATTTTCATTGCCTAGTTTCGAGCGGCGGCAATCGCGGACCTACGGCGTCACAGTAACTGCCGTGCCACTATATTCCACCTGCTTATCCGGGGTCGCGATCTCTTCCATTCCAGAACCGTGATTCGCACCCACGAACACGATATTCAATGTCCGCTGCTGCGGCATCTGCGGATAAGATCCTTCACGAGCACCAATCGTCAACGTGTTCGTTGCTTCGTCCCAGCGGATGGGGATGACTGCGTGCTGACCCTTTTCATAGGCATAAGTGTTTCCAGCGTCTTCATACAACTGGAAGCTCCCATCGGCGCCGCGATAGATGCGCAACTCGATCGGAGCGTCGGGTTTCTCAGTCGCCCATTCAATCTCAGGTCCCATGGGAAGAATCGATCCCGCTCGTACGTAGACCGGGATGCGATCGAGTGGAGCGCTGGCTTCAATCCGCTGCCCTCCGGTGGTTTTTTCGCCAGTCCAGAAGTCATACCACGCGGGTGAAGCCGGCAGGTAGAGGGATCGGCTGGTGGCTCCTTCTTGCGTGACTGGGCTGACGAGCAGATCGGGACCAAACATATACTCGTCGCCGATATTCCATGTCTTACGGTCCGTTCGCCAATCCATCACAAGCGGCCGCATGATGGTTGAATCGTGATCCGTCACCTGCCATGCAAGCGAGTAGATGTACGGCAGCAGGCGATAGCGAAGCTTGTCATATCGGATGAGGATGGGCGTGACCGGACCATAGGAAAAAAGTTCATTCTCATTATTCGCGCGGTGGCCGTGGGTGCGGAAAATTGGACAGAAGACGCCGTACTCGAACCAGCGTGTGTACAGTTCCTGGTAGGCCGGATCGTGCGTGTCGCGTGCCAGCGGCGGACCATAGCCGGCGATGTCTGTTGTCCAGTAGGGCATGCCAGAGAGCGCGAAATTCAGGCCCGCCGGCACCTGGCGAGAGAACGCCCAGAAAGTGCTGAACACATCTCCCGACCATGTTGTCGCCGCATTTCGCTGCTGTCCTGCGAAGCCGGAACGCGTCAGGATGAAGACGCGTTTTTTGTCTGTGGTCTCGCGCCAGTGCTGGTAGACGTTGCCCGTGTGCATCAACGGAAAGATATTTGTGTAGAGAGCGCCATTGCCGATGAAGAGTTTCCGGTCTTCCAGTACGGCATCGCTTTCGCCGCCATGCGGATAGGCGATTTCAGGTTCAGAACTATCAAGCCAGAACGCGTCCCACCCCTGTGCAAACAGCTTGCCGACAAGATGGTTCCAATAGAACGTTCCCGCCGCGGGGTTCGTCGCATCGTAATCCGTTGTCCCTGGAATAATGAGTCCGCGCTGCTTCATCTCCAGAAAGTTTTTCGACTGCGGATTGAAAACCGCCCAGACGCTCAACATGGCGTGAACGTGTTCGTCGTGCAGCTTCTGCAACATTTCCGGAACATTCGGGTAGGCTTCAGGGCGGAATTCCGGATCGCCCTGTGTCACCCACCAGTACCAGTCCTGCACGATTACATCCAACGGAACATGCTGGCTGCGATATTCACTCGCGATATTCAACAGTTCAGCAGAGCTTTGATAGCGGTCTTTCGACTGGAAGAACCCATAGGCCCATTCAGGAAACATGGGTGCGTGGCCGGTCATCACACGATATTGATGGACGATCTGGTCCATACTGGGGCCGTAAAGAAAGTAATAATCAATCGCGTGCGAGGCGTTCGCGCTGAAACGCATCTCCGACGCGAAGCGATTGTCGAAATACGAAATCGCCGCCGAGTTCCAAAAAATTCCATATCCATTGGTCGAAACCAGCAGCGGAATATCGACATCCGTGTTAGCCTGCGCCAGCTCGACTACCGTGCCACGGTAGTTGAACACGCCATTCTGGTGCTGTCCCAATCCGTAGAGCGCCTCGCGTACCTGCGGATAGAAGCGGTCTTCGACGCTGAACAGCGCCTCGCCATTGCGGGTGACCGGGCGGTAGGTACGCGGCCGGTCTTGAAATTCCTGCAGCAATCGATTGCCTTGTTCGTCCTTGAATTCAAGGCTGCCGGTATCGAGCGAGATGAGTACACGCACGCTTCCCGTATCCAACGTGGCGACCACCGGATTCCATGGTTGCTTCTGATCATGGGTCACGGTGGTGTTCGACGGAATATCGAGAGTGAACTTAGCCGGCGTGCAGGCGTCGACCATCCAGGGCTCTTTCGGAGTTCCTGCCAGCACATTGCCATCGTCTTCGCTATTCGGTGCGCCGACAACATGGATCGACGTTGCGCCACACACGGTCAAATGCAGCGTATCGGTCGGCGTCCTGACCGTCGCTCCGTTTGCAGTTTTGGTGACGACAATTCCCGCCTGCGCCATCAACAGAACTGGCGACATAAAAAGACAAGAGGCAAGAAGGCTCAAGCGGTAGAAATGGATCTTCGATACTCGATGCAGCACAGTATTTTCCTCCAACAGAATCGATCGCTCAAGGTTGTGCCTGAGCGACGACAAGCGATTTTTGCAAGTCGATATCCGCAGATGAACTTCCAATCAAAATCTTGACGGTCCCCGGTTCCACAACAAAATGTCCGGCAGTCTCATCCCAATAGGCCAGGCGTTTGGCTGGTAGCGGCAAGCGAACCGTTTGGTTTGCCCCCGGCTCCAAATGGATCCGCTGAAAACCGACCAGCTGCTCCCTCGGACGTGAAACTTTCGAATCCGGATAGCTGACGTACATTTGAACTACTTCATCCCCGGCGCGCGCGCCCTCGTTTTTGACATCCACGCTCACCGTCACTTGGCCATCGCTCTTGATCATCGGTGAACTGACATTCAGATGGGTGTAGCCAAACTTCGTATAGCTGAGCCCGTAGCCGAACGGATAGAGAGGTTCGCCTTTGAAGTACATATAGGTGCGGCCATCGCGGATGTTGTAGTCCATCAGCGGTGGCAGTTGGTCGACGGATTTTGGCCAGGTCACGACCAGCCGACCGCCAGGATTGTATTTTCCGAACAGGGCGTTCGCGATCGCGGGTCCTTCTTCCTCGCTGTTATGGGCCATGTGGAGAATGGCGGGCACATGTTCCTGCGCCCAGTTGATGGTATAGGGAAAGCTGGACACCAGGACCACGATGGTTCGCGGATTCGCGGCATACACATCCTCAATCAGTTTTTCCTGATCGGGATTCATGCTGATCAACTTGCGGTCGAACGCTTCTTTACCTTCCGTCGGATCGGGGC
>JBARFA010000218.1:0-51879 GCA_049796755.1 Acidobacteriaceae bacterium | reverse complement strand
TTCTACGCCCGGTAGCTTTTTGCCTTCAAGGAATTCAAGCGACGCGCCACCGCCGGTCGAAATGTGTGTGATTTTATCGGCGACACCGGCCTTGTGAACCGCAGCGACGGAATCTCCGCCGCCGACGATGGAAATTGCCGAAGGATTATCCGCGACAGCCTGGGCCACTTGCATGGTTCCATGCGCGAAGGCGGGCATCTCGAAGACTCCCATGGGCCCGTTCCACACGATGGTTCGGGCGCGCGAGATTTCATCCACAAACAGGTCGATGGTTTCCGGGCCAATGTCGAGTGCCATCCAGTCGGCAGGGAAGGGTGCATCGCCTGCGGAGATTTTGGTCTGGGCGTCGGGTGCAAACTTGTCTGCTAACACGTTGTCGGTTGGCAGCAGAAAGCGCACACCGCGCTTGGCCGCCGTGTCCATGGCTTCTCGCGCCACATCGAGCTTGTCTACCTCGAGCAGGGACTTGCCGACCTCCTGGCCGCGCGCTTTCAGGAAGGTATAGGCCATGCCGCCGCCGATCAGCAGGGCATCCACTTTATCGAGCAGGTTATGAATCACCTGAATCTTGTCGGACACCTTGGCGCCCCCGAGGATGGCGATGAAGGGCTTTTCCGGATCGCTCAGAGCCTTGCCCAGGTAGGTCAGTTCCTTTTCCATTAGCAAACCGGCGGCCGATTTTGCGACGAAATGAGTGATGCCCTCCGTGGAGGCGTGGGCGCGATGGGCGCTGCCGAAGGCGTCGTTGACGTACAGGTCGCAAAGTTTTGCCAGCTGTTTGGCAAACGCTGGGTCGTTCTTTTCTTCTTCCGCATGAAAGCGCAGGTTCTCCAGCAGCAGCACCTGGCCAGACTCCAGCATGCGCACCATTTCCTCTGGAGTTTCTCCCACGCAGTCGGGCGAGAAGCCGACATTCACAGACTGGCCGAGACTGTGTCCCAGAAGCTGACGCAGGCGATCGACGACTGGGCGCAGGCTCATCTTGGAATTCGGCTTCCCCTTGGGACGGCCGAGATGGGAGGCGAGAATCACTTTGGCGCGGTGACGAATGGCATATTCCAGCGTCGGCAGGGTTTCGCGGATGCGCGTGTCATCCATGATTTGGGTGCCATCTTCCGAGAGAGGGACGTTGAAGTCTACTCGAATCAGGACGTGCTGATGTTCCAGGGAAAGATCACGAATCGATAATTTTGACATAGAGGCAGTAGGCCTGAGGTTCAAATTGTGGAGCAGATTTATACCACTGGGTCTATCCCGATACTAATACTTTTCGATGGCGACATGTGAGGCACAGAAAAGCGCGGAGCGCCTCGGTGATAAGCATATCGATACTTCCAGATGCAGCGGCGTGATCGCCGACACGGCTGTTTTGCATCCGGAGCTCCAATTCTGAGAATTCTTCGGAGCCAGACCAATCCAAAGTTGAGACGCCGCCGTACTCGATTTGGAGGACTCTCGGCGTTCGCCGAGTGAACTGCTCCAGATCCCGGGCCAAATAGCGGTGTTCTTCCCGCGTTCGACTCTATCCGTTCAACTCGCAACCTCTACGGCCTAGCTGCCGATGTCACGGGCGGATGGGCCCGGCGCGTGTGTTACCACCAGCTGCACAAGAGGAAATCCCATGAAGCAGAACGAGCAGGAAAACAATCTCCCAGTATCCGCAATCAACCGCCGCTCCTTCGTCAAAGGCGCAGGTTTCACCGGCCTAGGTCTGGCAGGAGCGGCAATTGTCGGCAGTCAATTTGGAGCAAATGAGCAAAAGGTATCTGCGGCTTCCGGAGTCAGTGACGCCGATATTTTGAACTTCGCACTCAACCTGGAATATCTCGAAGCCGAGTTCTACTCCGTGGCGACCTACGGTGCAACCTTGGAGCAGCGCGGGATACTCACGAAGGCTGATGAAACCGGCCCCACAACCGGGGGCAAAATGGTAAAGTTCAGTGAATTTGCATACCTGGGTACGGCGCTACGCGAGAACGAGCAGGATCATGTGCTGTATCTTCGCGCGGCGTTGGGTGCGGGAGCAGCGAAGAAGCCCGCGATCAACCTGAATGCCCTCGGCTTCGGCTTTGCCAGTGAAGAGGATTGGTTGAAGCTGGCAAGGATATTTGAAGACGTGGGGGTCAGTGCCTATCTCGGCGCGGCTCCGCTGATCAGCAGCAGCGCTTATCTGGCTGCGGCGGGGGCCATTCTGTCGACCGAAGCGCAACACTCGGGCGGGATTCGAATGGCCTGTATTTCGAAGGGCGTCAAGAGCCCGGCAGTGGACTCGCTGGACATTCCTCCCAGCCCGACTGAGGTTTTCGACGTGGATAAGAACGGCTTGAGCATTCCGCGCACAACGTCGCAGGTTCTCAAGATTGTCTACGGCGGCGGGAAATGTTCGGGCGGCTTCTATCCTGACGGAATGAACGGCAACATCGCCTGCCAGGCGTAGTCGAAAGATTCGCCGCATTCTCAAGTCACATCATGGATCAATACAACGCGAGCCTCCACTTTCGGAAGCTCGCGTTTTTGTTCTTGACACAGCGATGCACCTGCTGCGGTTGAACTGCGGAAGCTGCAAAAGTCGGGAACGGCGTCGTGGAGACGCTTTCTACGGCTATTGCTTCGTGTCCAGTGGATGTGTTGATTTCTGATAGAACTCGTTCTGCAGTTGCAGACTGGTCTGATCGGCCCGTACGGCGCGGATGGCGTCTGCGATGTCGTCAGCCCACGCCTTCATGTCCGTCTCCCCGCGCGACTTGTCGGCATACTGCGCATAGCCGGCATAGTGATTGGGAAATTTCGCATACCACCAGATGCCGGTGTAGACACCGGGCGGAAGATGAACTCTGTCCTGATCCGCGCCCGACTCCTGGCCGACGCGGTTCATGTGAACCAGATCGGGGCGCGCGACCATCATGAGGGAAGTTTCAGTTTCGCCGGCATGCTCGTCCACCTTGTCTTTGAGCGGTGGGGCATTGGGTGGGCTATGCGACGGTAAACCGCGGATGTAGACGACATAATCGTGCGGCGAGTCCAATTGCGACTGCGCGAAGTAGGGCAGAAGACTTTCATTGCCGCCGTGCCCGTTTACGATGATGATCTTCTTGCAGCCGTTGCGGGCCATTTCATCGGTGGTCATCTGGAGCAGTTCCATCTGCAGGCGCGCGGGATAGGATATTGTTCCAGGCTGGTGGCGGGCCTCCGCAATCTGGCCGAAATAGTAGGGAGGAAAGACGACGGCGTATGCCTGCTTCACGGCCTGGAAGGAAGCATATCGGACGTCGATCAGGTCGGTGCCGATGGGAAGCTGGGTGCCGTGTTTCTCCATAATGCCGAATGGCAGAAGGCAGACCCCCTGGGCCTGATGGATCGCCTGGATAAAGTCCGGTCCGGTCAAGTCTTCCCAATTCGCGGACAATTTGCTGCCTGCGGATGCGTTATCGGGCTGGGCCGTGCCGATTCCTGGGGTGAAAACCGTGGCCAGCACAACGCAGCTGCAAAGCACTCCGCGGAGAATTCGGTGCCGAGTCGAAGACTCCGGTTGCGTCAGAGAATTCTGCACCAATCCTTGTTTCACTTTGTTCCTCCGCTGCCAATTAGTCGGAAATCGTCGCTTCCGCTTCCATCTCAATACGCCACGACGGGTTTAGCAGTTTTGCGACGACAACCATGGTAGCAGCGGGACGGATGGACCCGAAAAATTCTCCGTGAACGCGCCCGACTTCTTCCCAGTCCTCCACGTGAGTCAGGTACATGCGGGTGCGCACAACGTCTTCCAATTTGGCCCCAGCCTGTTCGAGAATTTTTTGGATGATGGTTAGTACGTGGCGGGTCTGATCGGCAGCATTGGCCTGGTCGGCGCCGACCGGTCCAGTGCCAGAGACGTGAATCGTGTTCCCAATCCGACCGGCACGCGAAAATCCAATGATGGGTTCATACGGGGAGGAGCCAGGAATGTTCTGTCGCATCGTTCTGCTCCGAAGGGAAATGTGGGATGGAGTCAGATTGCTCTGGAGACGCTGCAAGAAAATCTATGCAACGTCTCCAGATCGGCTTGATGGCGAGGCAACTGCGTTTTAGAGACCCTTCTTCGTGACAAAGAGGATCAGGTCCTTCACACGACAGGAGTAGCCCCACTCATTGTCGTACCAGCTGAGCACCTTCACCATGTTTCCAACCACCTTGGTCAGGGGCGAATCGACGATGGAGGACAGCGGATTGCCTCGGAAGTCGATGGAGACCAGGGGAGCGGTCTCGAAGCCCAGAATTCCCTTCATCGGGCCATCCGCAGCCGCCTTCAGAGCGGCGTTGACGGACTCCACGGTGACCGGCTTTTCGGTTTCGACAGTCAGATCGACGACGGAAACCACGGGAGTGGGAACACGCAGCGAGAAGCCATCCAGCTTACCCTTCAGCTCCGGGATGACCAGGTGCAGCGCCTTGGCTGCTCCGGTGGAGGTGGGGATGATGGAGAGGCTGGCGGCACGGGCGCGGCGCAGGTCCTTGTGGGGAAAGTCGAGCGTGACCTGATCGTTGGTGAAGCTGTGAATCGTGTTCATCAGGCCGGATTTGATCCCGAAGCTGTCCAGCAGAACTTTGGCTACGGGAGCCAGGCAGTTCGTGGTGCAGGAAGCGTTCGAGATGACATTGTGCTTGGCCGGATCGTACTTGTTTTCATTGACGCCCAACACGATGGTCAAATCCTCGTTGGAGGCGGGGGCGGAGATGATGACTTTCTTGACGGTCGGTCCGAGGTGGGCTTTCGCCTTGGTAGCGTCCGTAAAATGTCCGGTCGATTCGATGACGATCTGGGCGCCGACGGAGTCCCAGGGAAGCTTGGCGGGGTCTCTCTCGGCAAATACCTTGATCTTTTTTCCGTCGACGCTGATAAAGTCGTCGCCATGTTGCACGTCGTTCGGCAGATTGCCAAGAACAGAATCGTGCTTAAGCAGATGAGCCAGCGTCTTCGGGTCTGTCAGATCATTGACTGCAACAAAATCGATTTCTGGGTTGCCTAAAGATGCCCGCAATACATTCCGGCCGATGCGGCCAAAGCCGTTGATGCCAACCTTTACTGCCATGGGAAATACCCCTCCTGTGATGAACGATGGTTGATGAACATAGTGGATACACTTCCATTGTACGATGCCGCGCATGGCTGCTCGCGTGATGGGGGACACATGCGACTGTGCGGATGGGAGCGGACTCTAGATGCAAAAGAAGTTATGCTGGAACTGCAAATGAAATTCTGTGACGGTCGCTGGGACGACTGTGCAGTTTTCGGCGAAGTCGGAAGAAATCGACCGCCGGTTTGCAGCGCGTGCTGCCAATGTGTTACAAGCGCATCATGCGCGATTGGGTGCGCGAAAAACTAATGAGACGCCGCAAGAAGCCGGTGACCAACAATTCCGAGTCAACCGGAAAGATTGGCCACGAGATACCGCAAGACCAGCCAACACCATTACAACCGTCGTATCCTCAACCGCTCGAGCGCGAGGATGCAGCGAAAACACCTGCTCGAGCCGAACGCGCCGAGCCAACTCCTGTTGCCGACGCGCCTGAAGCCGCGTCCTCCAGTGGTTCCGACGAAAAACGGTCGGGCCGGAACTGGAGAAATCGGCATGGAAACCGTTCCGAAGGGCAAGCGTCCGGTGGTCGCGAGCCAAAGGCGGAACTCCAAAGCAGCGGAGGATCCTCGATTCCGGAGCCGAATCCCAACCTGGTGATGGAGACCCAGCCCGAATCGCTGAGTCAGCCGCCGGCGGAGTTGCAGGCGTCGAAGTCTCCAAAGGGATACGTGGTGCTGGCGATTGGATTGCCGGGATCCGGCAAGACGACCTGGTTCAAACGCCGCGGAGTTACGCCGCTTTCCAGCGATATGCTGCGCAGCATACTGTTCGACGACATCACGGAACAGCGCTATCAGGGGCTGGTGTTTTCGACACTGCGCTCATTGTTGCGTGCGCGATTGATTGCGAAAATGCCGTGGAACTACGTCGACGCGACCAATTTGTCGCCGCACGAACGACGCCAGTGGATCAAGATGGCCCGCAGCTTTGGATATGAAGTGCATGCTGTCTTCTTCGATGTGCCGTTCGAGGTGTGCATGGAGCGAAACATGCGCCGCGATTACATGGTGAACGAGGCCGCAATGCGCAGCATGGCAGAGCGACTGCGTCCGCCATCCTTCAAAGAAGGCTTCCATAAAATTACCGTTGTGCGCGTGAAGAGCGGCGCTGAAAGTTCGCCGGAACCCGCAATTCCGATGGCGTGACGGCGGTTTCAACCATCGACAGGGCCGCTTCATCGCGGTCCTCCGGTGATTTATGAAAAATTCACAAGCCGCAGCTTCACAAATCCCGGGAATTCCAGAAAAACAATCGTCGAACTTTGCTGCTCGGCGGGAAGCTTTTAGAAAGCTTCATGAGGGCGGCTGTTTTGTGATTCCGAATCCATGGGATCCCGGCACCGCCAGATATTTGCGCCATCTTGGATTTAAGGCGCTGGCCACCACGAGCGGCGGCTTCGCTTTTTCGCGGGGACTGCCGGATGCAGCGTGGGCGGCGTCGCGCGACATGGTTCTTGATCATATTGCGGAAATTGTTGCCGCTGTTGAAATACCCGTCAATGCAGATTTCCAGGCAGGCTACGCGGATGAGCCGAAGGGCGTGGCGGCGAATGTCAGGCTTTGCGTTGAAACCGGGGTCGCAGGACTTTCCATTGAAGATGCGACGGGTCTGCGCGAGGATCCATTGTATGAGTTACCTCTTGCTGTCGAAAGGATCCGGGCGGCACGGGCGGCAATCGATGCGTCGGGCGCGGATGTATTGTTGACGGCTCGCGCTGAATGCTACCTGGTGGGTCATCCTAATCCTTTGCCGGAGGCCATTCGCCGCCTGGAGGCGTATGCGGAGGCGGGTGCGGACGTTCTCTATGCTCCCGGACCGAAAACGCCGGAAGAGATTCAGGCGATCGTGGCGGCGGTGAGGCCGAAGCCGGTGAATGTATTGATGAGCTCGAATACCGGGCTGAAGATTGCAGACCTGGCAGCGATGGGAGTGCGCCGGGTGAGCGTCGGTTCTGCATTGGCCCGAGCAGCCTGGACAGGTTTTGTCCGGGCCGCAAAAAAGATTGCGAACGAAGGCAGTATGGAGGGATTCGAGGGCTCGATGCCGTTTTCTGAATTAGAGGACTTCTTTCAAAAAGATTTTGCGGAGAGGTCGTCGTAGGCTTCGTTCGGTCGCGTTAAACAAAAAGGCATGATGCAAGTTCCACCCACCGCGAAAGTGAAATCGCAGCCGGAACCGTGGCTGCGCGGCACGCTAACGGAGTACCCAGCCGAGCAGCGAGCCGTTCTGCATGCGCTGGAAATGGCGCAAGAAGACACTGTGCAATGGTGCGGGCCGCTCACCACGGAAGAGATGCATGCGCGTCCTTTCGGGCTTGCGCCCGTGGCGTTCCAGTTGCGCCATATTGCCGGAAGCCTGGATCGATTGCTGACGTACGCGGAAGGAAATTCGCTGGACGCGGCGCAACTGAAAACACTTGCCGAGGAAATGCGTCCTGAGGGCAGCAAGGAGGAAATTTTGGCTGAGTTTGAGGCTGGAGTGCGCGATGCGGAACGGCGGGTTTGCGCCATTGATTTTGCAACCTGGCCGAAGCCTCGCGAAGTGGGCCGCAGGAAGTTGCCAACCACTGTGGCAGGCTTGCTGATTCATTGCGCAGAGCATACCCAGCGCCACGTTGGACAAGCGATCACGACGGCGAAAGTACTGCTGGAGCTGCGCGAACAGCCGTCCGCCTAAGAATTCACCGAATCCGCTTGCTCGGTGATGTGGCCCATCTTGTCGCGCTTGACCTGAAGATATTTTTCGAAGCTCTCCTGGGATTCAACGACGGACGATAGTCGTTCGACCACGCGAATGCCGGCCGATTCCAGAGCCGCAACCTTGTCTGGATTGTTGGTCATCAGGCGAACCTCGGTGATGCCCATCAGCTTGAGAACTTCTGCTGGAAGGTCGTAAGCGCGGCAATCTGCTTTGAATCCCAACTGCTCGTTGGCCTCGACCGTGTCCAGACCTTTGTCCTGCAGGGCGTAGGCTTGCAGTTTTGGCATCAGGCCAATCCCGCGACCTTCCTGCTGCTCGTACAACAGGATTCCGGCGCCCTCCTCGGCAATGGTGCGCAGCGCCAGTTCCAGCTGCAGGCGACAATCGCAACGCAGCGAGCCGAACACATCCCCGGTCAAACATTGCGAATGGATGCGAACGACCGGCGGAGCGCTCGAAACATCTCCCATGACCAGGGCGACCATTTCTTCCAGTGCGTTCGACTGGGTTGCGTCCGTCGCGCATTCTGGGTCGGGGGCCTCAGCCGCACGCGTTCCTACGAAGCCAAAGATACGAAAATGGCCCCAGCGAGTCGGGAAATCGGCTTCAGCAGCTTTGCGCACACTTTCAAACGGCATACTTCGATTATAGGTCCGCAATGTTCCCTGCGAATCCAAACGGCGGACGGAGTAAAGTGAAGTCGTGATTGATTCAAAACTCATCCTGATTACGCTGCTGGTCAAGCTGGGCATCGCGGCTGCGCTGTCGAGCGCGCTCGCGCGATCGATGGTGTTCAAAAATCTGTTGCTCAGCACCCGGCGCAGCGCTGGCCAGATGCTGGGATTGCTGGCGTGCATTTGCGTTCCGTTGACCCTGGGAGTGTGGGTGCGGGTGGTCGTGCCGAATTTTCTGGCTGCCGACATTTCATTTGAAGCCGTCATTCTGGTGGCCCTGTTGCTGGGCACAACGCCAGCCATCCTTGCGGGAGCGTTTCTTTCGATCCCCGCGGTCCTGCACCGCGAATACCTCACGTTGCCGTTCAATTTGCTTGTCGCGCTGATCTTCGGCACCTATCGTGCATTTGTTTCGGAGGAAGACATCTGGTCTTTTTCTCCGTTTGTCGATCTCAGCATTTATCGCTGGATTCGCAGAAACCTGATGCGCCCGCGCCTCGATCGACAGATTCTGCTGCTGATGCTCATCCTTGGCATGCAGGTGATGCGTAACTGGATTTCGCATCTGTACCCGCGCCGTTTGTTCGCCCTGCACTCCGACAGCTGGCTGTTGTTCTTGGCTATCTGTATCTGCGCACCGATGGTGGTGGGAATTCCGCTGAAAATCTGGAATGCCATCCGCATCGAGCGCAAGCTGGAGGAGCAGGAAAGACTGCTGATGGATGCGCGACTGGACGCGTTGCAGCGCCAGATCAATCCGCACTTTCTGTTCAACACGCTCAACTCGATTGCCTCGCTGGTGCGCTTTCGACCCGAGCTCGCGCGGGAGCTGATCGTGAAGCTGGCAAGTATTTTGCGGGTGCTGCTGCAGGACCGTGACGATCTGATGCCGTTGCGGGAGGAGCTGCAGTTCGCCGACGATTATCTCGATATTGAAGTGGTTCGCTTTGGCATTGAGAAATTGCGCGTGGTGAAAGAAATTGCTCCCGAGACGCTGGAGATTCTGGTGCCCAGCATGTTGCTGCAGCCGCTGATTGAGAACGGCATCAAGCATGGGCTGGAGCCGCGCATCGGCGGTGGCACGATCACACTGCGCAGCCGGCTGCAGAACGACAAGTTGGTGATCACGGTGGAGGATGACGGCGTCGGCATGCCGGTTGAAAACGGTCCGCCGGTGCATCGCAGCGGACTTCTGCAGTCGGGCACGGGTGTAGGCATGCGCAATGTGCGGGAGCGGATGCAGGTGCTGTGTGGTCCAGACGCGGGCTTCGAGATTCTTAGCCGACCGGGCCGCGGCACGCGCGTGATCCTGACCATCCCGATCAACGCCGCAAATACGGCGACTCAGTGGCCGGAGTTGCGCAGGATCGACTCGTAAAACTCCTCGTACTTTGGAATCACGCGCGAGGCGCAATAGGTCTTCTGCGCTTCCTGACGGCCGGCACGCGCCATTTGTTTCAGGCGGTCACGATCCTTCAGCAAGCCAACGGCGGCGGCAGACATCGCGTCCACATCGCCGACAGGAAAGAGCAGGCCAGTGACGCCATCGTGGATCAATTCTGGCACGCCGCCGACATTGGTGCCGATGGTGGGAACTTCACAGGCCATTGCTTCCAGCGCCGCCAATCCAAAGGATTCCAGTTCGCTCGGCATCAGCATCAGGTCGGCGGCAGGCAGTAGCTGGTTCACCTGATCGTGCTTGCCGAGGAAGGACACGCGATCGCAGATGTTCAGCGACTTCGCCAGCCACTCTGCCGAAGAGCGCTCCGGGCCATCGCCGACCATCAATAACCGGGCGGGCATTGCTTTGGCGACGCCGGCGAAAATGCGGATCACATCCTGAATTCGTTTGACCGGGCGAAAGTTAGAAAGATGCACCAGGACGGCTTCGTTCGGTTCGGCATATTGCGCGCGAACGATTTTGCTGGCTTCCGGATCGCGGAGGTAAACGTCGCAATTGACGAAGTTCGTGATGACGTGGATGGGGCGGGTGGTCGAGAAGGTTTCAATGGTTTTGCGGCGCAGATAATCGGAGATAGAGGTGACGCCGTCACTCTCATCGATGGCGTAGCGGGTGATCGGCAAATAGGCGCGATCGGCGCCTACCAGGGTGATGTCGGTTCCGTGGAGCGTCGTCACAAAGGGAAGTCGGCGACCGTTGCGCGCCAGCATCTGCCGTGCCAGCATGGCGCTGACAGAATGGGGAATCGCATAGTGAACGTGCAGCAGATCAAGGTCGTAATACTCCGCGACCTCCGACATGCGGGTCGCCAAGGCCAGTGAGTACGGCGGAAATTCAAACAGCGGATAGTTCGAGACCGGGACCTCGTGAAAATGAATTCTCTCTTCGCGTCCGCTGAGGCGAAACGGCTGCGCGTACGAGATGAAATGGATGTCGTGGCCGCGATTGGCCAGCTCGATTCCCAACTCCGTGGCGACTACGCCACTGCCGCCATAGGTCGGATAACAGGTGATGCCGATTTTCATATGCGATCGCTTTCTTCATCCATAGATGCCGGCCGATGACCGTCGGCTACTTATTCTTACCGTTCAGGGGTGACTGGTGGCCGCCGTTAGCTGGTTAAAGTCGATCATCTGAACTGGGAATTCGACGCTGCCAAGAATTGATGGAAGCGCTTGCAGTGCGGCCAACTCGATTGGACGCGACTGCTGCAGGCGGGTCCGCGTCGCCATCAATTCATTGTCCATGTAAGCGGGATGGCAGACCAACTCAAACGTTCCGTCCGGCATGCAGTTCAGCAGAGAGCGTAGCGTGGCCTGGTTCAGCGTTCCCGTCGCGGCGACACCGACGCATCCATCCGTGGTGGAGAATTCTTGCTGCCGTATCAGTTCCCAAAAGCTGTGTTGCAGCGTGGCGAGCAGACGAACCTGCCAGGTGCGAACGAGTCCAGCGCCGGGCGTTGCGGCTACGCTCCACGACGGTTCAAACGGATTACGTATGGTGCGAACACCGCAGGCTTGTGCGGCTCGCATTACGCCTTTGAGAACGCGGGGAAACATGTGGGTGTGCTTGTGCGTATCGACATGCGTGACGGCGACACCGGCGTGTTGCAAGCGCTGAATTTGCGCCATGGCTTCCCGCTCGATGTGGGCGCTGTCAATCCGGCCGAGGTACAGGTCGCGAACGAATTCGCCGAGCGTTGTGCGAAATCGTGGTTCGTCGACCGACTGTCTGGAAGCATCGAGCAGAGTGGCAATCGCTGCTGGATTTGCGACTGGAGTTCCGTCCACCAGGACGACGTGACAACCGACGCCGAGGGTTTTCTGCTGCTGAGAAATCTCAACGGCCTCGTCGAATCGTGGAGCAGCGGCCATTAATGTTGCCGAGGTGAGTGCGCCCCATTGATGCAGATCCCGCACGGCGCGGTTGATGCCGTCAGTTAGTCCAAAGTCGTCTGCATTCACGATGAGTCGGCGCACTGGCATGAGTCTATCAAGTGTCGTCGATGCGGAGCGGCAGCGGTTACAGTTCCGCAAACTACTCTGTCAATGCTTCCCACCATGGACGATCGATCCATTGGCGTCCATCCTGTCACCGGGCTGCATTCCGGCGGGGCAGCTGCCGAGATACTTCGCGTCGGAGAACATGATGGTTTCGGTCTTGCCATCCATCGCCGGAGTGTAGAGCGTGTGGCTCTCCCCGTGGGAAGCGATATTGCCCTGCACTATCGTTGTACTTTTCGTCTCGAGGGTGGTGGTTCCAATCGTGCATTTTAGATCGGTCAGGTAGGTGTCGCCGCTCATACTTTCGCTCACAGTAGTGCAACCTGGAATCTTTTTTGCGAGGTCGAGGACATATTGATCGTAGGCGTGATCGCGACATATCCTGATGGGCGGCCAGACATCTTTCTTGTTTCCGGGATTGTCGATGGTCTGCCGGTTCAGCAACCAGAGCCCCTCTTTCAAGGGTGGTGGGCCGGCTGCAAGAGCGAGGGTTGCTGTCAATAGGAATGAGGTCGCGGTACATAGCGTTCTGCCGTTCATTTTCATGTCGTTCCTCCGCTATCGCCTGTGGAGTCCGAATTCTTACACACTCCGCGTGGCAGGGAACAAAAACTTTTTCCGCATTTCTGTTCGGGGTAGAAATCGGGCCAGCATATTCGACGTATTGATAGAACAGCCAATTTTGGCTGAAATCGATGATGGAGGAGATGTGGATGCGATTCATGATGATAGTGATCCCCAAGGGATATGAAACGGCAGCGCGTCGCGGGCCAACGGGAGAAGCCGTTCTGTTGCTGGGCGTCAGGGGAGATCTGCTGATGGAGCTGGGACGATATGGGGAAGCTCGTGAAGAGCTGCAACGCGCCTTGGCAATGACGGACAACGTGCGCGAGCGGGATTTGCTGCAAAAAAACTAACGCAGGCGATGGCCCCTGCAGATGGGTGCCTTTGTATGCCCATGCGTGAGGCCGTTTCAAAGGAGGACCACCTCCTCCTGTTGAACGTGTGGGAAAAGATGTTTGCCGTGCGCGACGCCTTGCTAAAGCTTGGATGGGATTGGTATTCGGCACAAAGTGTGATGCCTATCGTTCGACCATTTCATAAATCGCGTGTCGTTAAAACTTTTCCCATTGTTCTGCTCAGCGAATTGAAGCGGGAGTTAGAAATAGCGATTGAGGCAGAGCGAAATCCTGAAACGAATCTCTGACGATGTCTTTGAAAAGGAATGACCGCAAGTGTTGTTTTGCATTCTTTTTCTTTTGGGGGGAAGGGGGTGCACCTTTCCCGGCTGCTAACCCCTTACCCGCAGCCGGCTTGACCCATGGAGGTCCGTTCCATAGACTTTAGGAGGCCCACAAGCGAAGCCTCATGGGCGGTTAGCTCAGTTGGTTAGAGCGCCTGCCTTACAAGCAGGATGTCGGGGGTTCGAGTCCCTCACTGCCCACCATTCACGTACACTCCACACCCATTTAAGTGAAGAGTGGTCTGTCGCCAAACGGGCGAAGCTGCTTCCCGGTCAATGTCCACCAATATCTTCATCAGCGCTGGGTATTCATTGATCGGCATATTCTGGACGCCGCTTCAGTAGGCATCTTCACGGCGCGCTTCAGCTGGGCATCAATGAGGCGAAAGGATGACGGAGGGAGATTCTTTCGCCCGCGATTCGGTCGACGCCTTGGAATGACGCTTGGCGCGATACATGTCAGCATCGGCCCGGGCACATAGCGATTCCGCTGTCCCGCCATCTTCGGGATACAGCGCCATGCCAATGCTGGCTGACACGCACAACTGGAATTGTCGAACCGTTATCGGCCGGTCGAGTTCCGACTGAAGTTTCTGGGCGAGAACCTTGGCGCCGTTCGGCTGCAGAATATCCGAAACCAGAATGGTGAACTCATCGCCACCGGAGCGCGCCAGAGTGTCTGCTTTTCGAACCACTTTTCCAAGGCGCAATGCCACTTCACGCAAGAACTCGTCGCCAACTGCATGTCCGTGGGTGTCATTAATCTGCTTGAAACCGTCGAGGTCCACCACCAGAATGGCCGCTCGGCTCTGGTTTCGTTCCGCACGTTCCAGCATGTTGGCAAGGCGGTCTTCGAGGAGTCGCCGGTTGGGCAGGCCTGTGAGTGGGTCGTGCAGGGCCAGATGTTCTGTGCGGCCGATTTCTTCCTCCAGGAAAGTCAGCAGAATTCCAATGGCGATAATAAATTTCGGCAGGTTTTTGATGGAGGCATCGAGCGTCAGATGTGGGACGTATGTGGCTCGCACAATGAGGGCTATCGGGAAAAGGGACGATGCGGCAAAAAAGCCAAAAACGGCCGCGAACACGCCAATGGTTTTGTGATGATATCGCTGCCAGTATCGGACCCCTGCGACCAGATAGAGCCATGAAAGCGTTGTGTCGATGCCGTATCCCATCCGATCTTGATGAACAAGAAAACCTAGCAATAAAGCCAGTGCCAGGCCGGATGCAAAACTTAAAATGTTGTCCAGTAAAGTTCGCTCGGCTCGGACCTTGAAATGCACCGAGCAAATACTTGCCGCCAGCACGGCGACGGCAACATAGTAGGGCAGCTTCGCTTCAACTCCCCAGACCACGAGTGCGCCGTAGGTGAGCAGCGCGGTCGCCCACGCTAGCATGGCACTCGGCTGCTGCTGTACCAAATCGATGCGCGAGGCGGCATGCACGAAGGCGATGCCGGCCAGGTCCAACGTTAGCAGAGAAATTGTTGCGAGAACGGTTCCCCAGAAGCCCTGGCCGAAGTTGAGTAATTGAGCAGTGAAATGGAGCAGAACAAACGTCCACGCCCATAGCCACGAATTCACCTGCCTACGAGCATGGTGTCGCAGCATCGACCAGAAGACGAACGCCAACGCAGCGAATGCGATCAGGTGAGGGATCGAGGAATAATGCAGCATAGGCAGACCGTAGGCGAGAGATACAAATTTGTTCCATGATAGAGTGCCGCCAGCCGCCAGGGGGCAATTATTTTAATGAAATTCTCGGGGGTTACATCCCCCGCAAACCGGCATACACGGCCAAACAAGAGGTTAGGGCGGTGACCCCCACTACGATCCATCGATAGGTTCCCGACAGACGGTAGGGGTCGGGCAGGGCGGTCATGGCCAGAACTACCAGAAAACCAAGCACCATTGGGAGCAGGAACGCATTCATCACCTCAACCCAAATGGTGAGAGCCACTAGATTCGGAATTGTCGCCACCATCACGGCACCGGCCACTACGCCGATTGTGAAGACGACGTAAAACCAGGGCGCCTCCATCGGATTGTGTTCGAGCGAGTGTTTGTAGCCGGTTACTTCGCCAAAACCCCAGGCGGCGGCCAGCGAAACAACAACAGAAGAGATCATGGCGGCGCCAAGAACACCCAGGCTGAACAGCAATCGCCCCAGGGCAATGCCCATAAACGGAGTTAGTGCGTGGGTGATATCGCCGATGGTATTCAGGCTTGCATTCGGATTCACTTTTCCGATGGTGGCCGCGGCGGATACCAGAACAGCCGCCATCACCAGTTGAGTGACGACTGCGCCGATTCCGGTGTCCCAGCGGGCGTCTCGATAGTGTTCGGGGCGAAGCCCTTTGTCCGCGATGGCGGACTGCTGATAGAAGATCATCCACGGCATGACGACCGCACCGATGTTGGCCGAGACAAGGTAAAGATAGGCCGGCGAGGACAGCGGAGCCTGCATCAGCCCGGCGGCCAGGTCGTGTACCCGCGGATGAGCGGCAATAGCAACCCAGAAAAATGCAAATTCAAACAGGCCGAGCGCGATGGCGACGCGTTCCACTCGACGGTAGGAACCGGTCCATACCACGACCAGCAGAAATGCCGCCGCCAGTGCCACGCTGAAACCCCGCGGCACACCGAAAAGCTGGCCTACAGCGGCAACGCCAGAAAACTCCGTCAGCAGGGCTCCGATAGTGGCGACAGCCAACCCAATGACCGAGACCCAGGCCCATCCGGAGCCAAACTTTTCCCGGATCAGTTCGCCATGACCCTTGCCGGTAAATACTCCCAGTCGCACCGTCAGATCCTGCACGACAAAGAGCACCGGAATCAGAAGAAATTGCAGCAGCAGAAGTTTGTAGCCCCACTGGGCGCCACTTTGCGCGGCCGTGATGATGCTGCCAACGTCGGTGTCGGCGAGCATCACAACGATGCCGGGGCCCATGACGGCCAGAAATAGTCGCCAGCGAGTCGGCATGCGAGAAAGGGTGGGAGCCGGAACAGTTTTCACGAAAGAAGCCAAACTCCAATCATAACGGGCGCAGGAAGAACTACTTCGATCTCAAATAACACTCTCATTTGGATACCTGTTCTGCCACCCCGGATCCAGGTCTGCTCGTCCGCAGAAGTCCTTTGCTGAGCGGCGGTCGCAGTGTCCTAGGGCGAACCTAGCATGGGTCCAAGTCCCTGAAACGTGACGAACAGCACATATGAGCCTTTTTTATAAGAACACACTTGTTCCCACGCGCCATGGTGCAGGGGAAGCGGCGCCCGGGCAATTGCAGGTTTTGCTCCATGGAGGGGTTCATGCGTGGATCGCAGACCTGCATCGGTTGACCGATTCGGACGCGGACGTGACCCGGAAGAGATGTGACCGTGACCCACATCACTGAATCGAGGAACCCTTTCCGCTAGCCTCCAGATGGAATCGAAAACGAACTGATTTGGGGCATATGTCTCTACCCGTTTCAGGGAGGGGTTATGGACAAACTTGGTGAAATAGCCGATGTCCCCACCGGCGACGAACTGCGACTAGGAACCTACAAAGCAAAATTCAGAAAAATTCTTGTCGGCGTCGATTTTTCCGGACCTGTGGTTACCGCGCTGAAAGCCGCTAAATCTCTTGCCGAGCAGTTTGAGGGCACTCTTCTTCTGGCGCACGCGGTTCCTCCGGTTCTTTTTGGACCGGGCGCAACCCCTGAGCTGCTGGAAGCCGATCTGGATACGGCTCGCGCACAGATGCAAGTCGTCATTTCCAAAGCGAAACTTGGGTCGATTCCGCATCGTATTGTGATTGAGTTTGCCGAACCGACGGACTTGCTCGATGAGGTTGCACGGGCACAGAGCGCGGATCTGATTATTGTGGGTTCGCACGGTGCCCACGGGCTGGAGAAACTCGCCTTCGGATCTGTCGCTGAAAGCGTGCTTCGCAGAGTAACTTGCCCGGTGTTGGTGATTGGCCCGCACTGCAGCGAGAACCTGGAACCGATTCGATCTATTGTCTTTGCAACCGGCCTGGAAACGCGCGCATTTCGTGCTGCCCAGTACGCATCTTCGATTGCCGAAGAAGTGAACGCCCGGCTGACGCTGCTGCATGTACGAAGGCCGGTGGCCAAAGGAGCCGAGATTCTCGCCGGCGACATGGACATTGTGCTGGTCCAGGAATTGCAACAGCTTCTACCGCCGGATGCGGAGCTATGGTGCCAGCCTAAGGTGCGGGTCGAAGTTGGCAATGCCAGCGACGAGGTTCTGCGAGTTGCGCAAGCCGAAGCAGCCAACCTGATTGTGGTCGGGGTCCGAGAAAGTTCGGCGCTGGCGGATCATTCTCCATGGTCGACGCTGTCTCAAATCATTCGCGGCGCCGAGTGTCCTGTGCTGGGTGTTCGCGGTCATCTTGCTTGAATCGCTGAGACGTTGTCGGACCTTCGACGCCCCACCTGTATAGAAGTCTTTTTTTGGTGGCATCGTCCGATTCATGGCGAAGTCCGGGCTGTTCTGTCGCATCTGCCGCGATAGGCTGACTCAAGATAAATCTGTATGATTGTGATCGTGGTCACTGTGCCGGGGACGCCATATCTCCTAAGCTTCAGTCTGTAGAGAATCCAAGAGAATGATGGCTTTCCGGCGAGCGGGGCAGTATTTCTTGCCGGGCCGATCGACGTGGACCGTTGGCTCGGCGACAAGCGATAGGGAATAGCAGGCGCTATGGCAGCATTCGGTAGTTTCGCAATCCTTCTCGGTCTGGTTCTGTGCGTCTACAACTTTGTGGTTGGCGCATTCGCGCTGCGGCAGATTGCAGTCCATCCCCATGCCAGTTTCGGGCCGGAACGCCTGGCGGAGTCCGCACGGCGCGCGGGAATTGGAAGTTTTATTGCCTTAAGCGCGGCCGCGTTCGCGTTGATCTATTGCGCGTTTACCAACGACTTCTCGGTTTCCTACATCCTCCACCATTCCAACCGGGCGTTGCCTTGGCCGTATAAGTTTGCGGCGTTGTGGTCTGGTCAGGAAGGTTCGTTGCTGCTGTGGGCGTGGTTGCTGGCCGCTTACGGATTTGTGCTGCGGGTGCGTCACAAGATCGACGTCAAGCTGACCGCCTACGCTTCTACCATTTTGGCTGGCATTCAGATCTTCTTCACGTTGTTGATCGTGTTTCCAGCGCCGCCGTTTGCTTTGGTGCAGGGAGCCGTACCGGCAGACGGCTTTGGTTTAAATCCCTTGTTGCAATATCCGGAGATGGTGATTCATCCCCCGATGTTGTACCTGGGCTACGTAGGATTCAGCGTTCCTTTCGCCTTCGCGCTGGGTGCGCTGATGATGCGCTACCCCGGCGAAAAGTGGATCCACATTACCCGTCGCTGGACCATGGTGACGTGGTTATTTCTGACCTGCGGCATTTTTCTCGGTATGCACTGGGCCTACGCCGTTCTGGGCTGGGGCGGCTACTGGGGATGGGACCCGGTCGAAAATGCTTCCCTGATGCCGTGGCTGACAGGCACCGCGTTTTTGCACTCCGTAATGATGCAGGAAAAGCGCGGCATGATGAAGTCATGGAATGTGTGGCTGATCTTCACCACGTTCATGCTGTCGATTCTGGGCACGCTGCTGACGCGAAGCGGACTTGTCAGCTCTGTGCACGCATTTGCCGAGTCGTCGATTGGAACCTGGTTCTGGGTCTTCCTGCTGATTGTGCTGAGTGTTTGCCTATTCACCTATATATTGCAGCGCAACCATCTGCAGTCGGAGCACAAGCTGGAGTCGCTGGTATCGCGCGAATCGAGTTTTCTGTTCAACAACCTTGTCCTGCTGGCGGCCTGCTTTACGGTGTTGTGGGGAACGCTTTTCCCGATCATTTCGGAATATGTGGAAGGCTCGAAGGTCACCGTCGGCCCGCCGTTCTACGATCGCGTAGCCATACCGATCGGCATTTTCCTTTTATTCCTCACCGGCATCGGTCCCATCCTGGCGTGGCGCAGCACCTCCTTCAAGAGTGTCAGGCGGAATTTTCTATGGCCCACCATTGCGGGAGTGGCGACGGCACTGGTTTTGATGGCAGCCGGCATGCGTCCCTGGCAGGATATGGGCACGCTGTACGCCCTGATGACTTTCTCACTGGCGGCTCTTGTGATTACCGCTGCGGGCAGCGAATTCTGGCGCGGCGCTCGAGTCATTCAACGCCACACCGGTAAGAACATGCTGCTCTCGCTGGTGCAGCTGACGCGGCGCAACACACGCCGTTATGGCGGTTATCTGGTCCATATCGGTGTAGTGATTGTTTTCATCGGGCTTTCAGGCTCTGCCTTCAATCAGTCGAAAGAGCAGGAAATGGGATTTCATGACTCGATGACGATCGGGCCCTATCGCCTGGTCTGCCAGAGCTATACGCAAGACTCGAATGCAAATTACGACAGCGAATTTGAATTGCTGAACGTATACAAAAACGGAAAATTCCTGACGCAGATGGCGCCTGAACGGCGCTTCTATCATGCCAGCCAGCAGACAGAAACGATGGTGGCGAATCATTCCACGTTGGAACGCGATCTATATGTGGTCTATGAAGGCAGGAATCAGGACACGAATCAACCCATCATTAAAGTGATCATTAATCCGCTGGTGGCGTGGATCTGGATTGGCGTGGTGGTGATGGCGTTTGGAACGCTGCTGGCATTGGTCCCAAACATGAACGCCGATCAGGCGACGAAACCGCGTAAACAGGTGGAAGAACAAGAGGCGCTTCCCGCAGGCGTCGGGGACTGATCCATGAGTACACTTCGACCATTCACACGCATTTTCGACCGCTCACTGTTCAAGATCTGGGCGCAACTTTCGGTGGCGTGTCTGCTGCTGCTGTTCATGGCGGGTGCAAGCAACACCTTCGATCGTTATCAGCAACTTGGTCATCATGGCTTGATCTGCACCTGCGGCTGCGGTCAGATCCTGCTGGAATGTAATCACGTCGGCTGCACAGTTTCCACGCAGGAAGAGGCGGAGTTGCGTACGGCAATTGCCCGTGGCGACAGCGATCAGCTAATTCTGCAGGATTTTGTGGAGAAGTATGGACCCACAGTTCTTGCCGCGCCTCCTGAGAGGGGCTTCGATCTTGTCGCATGGATTGCGCCGGGCGTGGTATTTCTGCTGGCGATGTTTGCCGCGGCGTTCGTGATTCGGAAATGGAAGTTGCATACGGTGGCGATGCCCGCGGAGATGGCAACTGATCCACACACCAGCGCGATTCTGGATAAGGTTCGAAAAGAGACCGAACTATGATGATCGCCATGGCTTGCGCCGCATTTCTGGCCTGGTGGAAACTGAAGCCGATGGCGCGCGGGAAAGATGTGATCGTAAAACCGATCGCGGATGTGATTCCGCCGCAGGTTGAGAAAGAGACAGATCTATGAGCGTGATGACAATTCTGGCATGTGCGGCGCTGTTGGTCGGCATCTTTGTATATGTTTTCTATCCTCAGGCAAAAACCGAAGAGCAGACACAGAAGACGCGCCTGGAATTTCTGCGTGAGCGCAAAGATACGATTTACGAGAATCTTCGTGACTTGAATTTCGAGTATCGGGCCGGCAAATATCCAGAGGAAGACTACCTGGCGCAGCGGGCTGGTATGGAAAACGAAGCGGCCCAAATTCTCGCCGAAATTGAGTTCCTGGAAACCACCGTGCATGCGGCTTGAACTCATCACTCCTGTGAATTGAAATCAGAAAGAGACTCAATGAAACTACAACGTTCCATCTTGTTTTCGTTTTTTCGCGCCAAGGTTGTCACATTGCCACTTCTATGCGCGGTTTTTGTCTTGATTGCGGGCGGTTCCGCTGTCATGGCAGCTCCTATCTCCGGCACGGTCACGAATCAAACCACGAAAAAGCCTTCTGCCGGCGATAGCGTCGAGCTGATGCGTCTCGGGATGGATGTGGCCGCCAAGACCACCACAGACGCGCAGGGACATTTCACGCTCGATGTTACCGATGGCGCTCCGATGCATTTATTGCGCGTGATTCATGACAAGGCGACGTACTTTCGCCCTGTGCCTGCCGGGACCTCTACCGTAAATGTAGATGTCTACGATGTCGCGGAAAAAGTCGCAGGCGTTTCGACCGAGGCCGATGTGGCGCGGATCGAAGCCAGTCCCAGCGGCTTGAGCGTGATTGAGAATTTTTTCGTGAAGAACGCTTCATCTCCTCCGCGGACTCAGTTCGGTCCGCGCGCGTACGAAATTTATTTACCGAAAAACGCTCAGGTGGTTGCCGCAGCCGCGCAGGGCCCGGGCAGCATGCCGGTACAAACACCGCCCACGCCGCTTGGCACTCCGGGTGACTATGCTTTCGTTTATCCGCTGCGTCCCGGAGAAACACGCTTCCAGGTGAGCTACCAGATGCCGTATAGCGGCAGCTTCCAGTTTCATCCTCGAGTGGCGGCGCCGGTGGACAATCTCGCCATTATCCTGCCGAAGAGCGTGCAATTTGCTGGCACTCCGGTCGGCGCGTTTCAGCCAATTGACGAAGACGTAAAAGTGCAGACCTATCTTGCAAGGAATGTCACGCCTGAGTCGAAGCTGGCGTTTACGGTCTCGGGTACTGGATTGCTTCCGCAGGAAAACACTGCTGCGGACAACGGGAATGGCGGACAGAGCGCAGCCGGGGACCAAACTGCGATGGGCCCCGAGGCGACGGCGCAAGCTGCGGCCGCGAACAATACGCGACCCGGAATTGGTCTTGGAGTTCCGATCGATACGCCGGATCCGCTGCACAAATATAAATGGTGGATTCTATCGCTGGCGGTGGTATTGCTGGCGGTGGGAGCTGCTTTCCTGATGAAGCAAAACCAGCCTGTCGCGGCTACTGCCGGTGGGCCTGCAGTTCCGCTCCCAAATATTCCATCGCCGACCAAGCCGACGGAGGGCTTTAAACCTCCTCTTGCCGCGGCCGCAGTCCGCACGAACGGTGCGGAGTCTCATCGTTCCAGACTGATGGAGGCGTTGAAAGAAGAACTCTTCGCGCTCGAGACGGAGCGCCTGGAAAGTCGTATCACTCCTGAGGAATTCGAGAAACAAAAGGGCGCGTTGGAGATCGTACTCGTTCGTGCGCTGCAGTCGGGCAAAGCGAAGAATCCGGCAGAGTCACTCTAGCGTTTCTGCCCGTTGATGCTTGGCGACTTCTACGCGGTGGGATTACTGTCGACGAGCGTCGGGTGAAAATTGACATTGCCAGCGCGAGGTTTTTCTTGTGTTGGCACGATCTGCACCGGCTTTTCGTGCAACAGCAACTCAGTCGCCCGTACACGAGGATCGGCGTGGAACCATCGTTGAAAGGCTTTGTCCTCCAGCAGATTTGTGATTGCCAGTAGCGACATTCCCTGGTGATGGGCCATCCAGGAACGCACCAGCGTGTATCGCGCTCCTTTCTCATGCTGCGTGCTCTCGGAATAATCCGCCGACTCGTAGAAACCGAACTCACCCAGCCAGCCAAGCTTTTCCATCCTGTGTAAATTGGCGAGCGCATGCACTGGATCGGCCTCGAGCGCCAACACAGTGGCGTAGGGCGCGATCACGAGTGAGCCTTCCGGCGGTGGATTAATCGCTAAGGTTGGCACGCCAAACGCATGGTACTGATAGTTTCCTTCGGGATCGCGTTGGCTGTGGCTGGCTTCTGAAATTCCCCACGGCATTCGCTGGCGGGCAACGTACTCCCGCTGGGCACGAACGGCCCCAGGCAACGATTGTGCCAGCAAAGTATCGGGAGAGGTCTGCATCCAGAGCGTCGGCATCATGTACTCAAACATGGTGCCCGACCACGATAGCAGCACCGGGTTGCCGTCAATCATCGTGGTCTTGCGGCCGACTCTGAACCAGCTGTCCTGCAATGCATCGCCCTTTGCGATGGCGAGGAACATCGCAGTTCGGGCTTCGGACGCGAGCAGGTCATAGCATGAATCCAGCCGTCGGTCGTGCTCCGTGTCATAGCCGATGGTCAGCAGGCGACGATAGGGATCTACTAAATCCTGATAGTCGGTAGCCTGGAACATACGATCGCTGATCGTTGCGATGGATTTCAGGTCATCGATGAGCGTGGTCAGTCGCGTTTCACTCTGTGCCAGAGCTGCGCACAATTCGCCGACAACAACCTTGTTTTGTGTGGCGGCGTTCTGCTCTTTTTTCGTCAAAGCTGCGCGTATTTCGTGGCAAGTCCACAACGCATTATCGGGGGTGTAGAAATCGAGCGGATGACTTTCGATGTTCTCCAGAGGTTGCAGGAGCTGAGAGAACTTTGGCTGCAGCCACGGCAGATATTCCGCGACAAAGTTTTGAATCGACTGCAGATGGGTTGCTACTGCGTCACTCGCCTCTGCAGAGGCAGGCGAATCAAGCTGCAGAATCGCACCCAGCCAGGCATCGGAGGGCGATTTCCGATCCGTTCGCAATGCAGATTTTATTTTTACGTCGGAAGCGGAGGGCGATTTCGTGTCCGCCAATATGTCGAGCAAGCCCTGACGCAACGCCGGTAACATTGGAGTTTCCAGCAACTCGAGCGTTCCCATCCGCAGGCTGCAGAGGGACGCAAGAAAATTCCCGCTGTCCACCGTAGAAGCAAAGAAGGGGCGGATGGATTCAAGTGTTGTGGTGGTGTACCAGTTCAGCAGATGCCCTTTCCACTTGGGAATGCGGTCGAGCGTTTGCAGGTTCGTGAGCGTCTGCTCCGCATATTCCGAGAAAGTTAAATATCCAAGGATGACGGCGGCCTGGCGTGCATTTAATTGCAATCCCGCATTGGTTGGAGAGATGCGCAAGGCCTCGCGATATCCTTCTTCCTGGACATTGTCCGGCACCAATCCGTGGTGGCCCTCTGCGGCGTATTGCGCAAAATAACGCCAGGTTCGCCACGCAATCTTCCGAAGGAATCGCGTATCGGCGTCTGAAAGATTCAGCTCGAGTTGTGACGATCGATTCAGCCACCATGTGATGGGTTTGGCAAGCGACCATAGAATCAGAATCGGGAGTGCCCACGGAATTGCGGACGGCCGAATCGACACAACAAGAATCAGCAGTACAGCACAAAGCAGCGGAACCAGGCCCATCGTGATCTCGACCGGCGTGCGCTTGCTCATTCCTGTTTCCGCTTCGGCGGCGGTTTCCCATTCCAGCAGGCGTTTGCCCGTTACGAAACTTCGAACCAGAGAGCGCACAATGGCGTCGATCATCAGAAGAGTTTGATGTGCCAATAGCGCGAAGTTGAGAGCGGTTGAAAACAGCAGGACCAGGGAATCTCGAACAGCCTGGCGAACATAGCCGCGTTGTTCGGCTACGCTGGCTCGCACCATGGAGAAGAGAAATTGCACCACCACGGGGACGATGACGATCAGCAGCGTTGCAAGCGTCCAATAACGAGCAGTTCCAGGAAGCCAAAGCCAGCCGGCTACCAGAAGAAGAAAGGTCGCGGGTTCAACCAGGCTGCGTCGTAAGTTGTCGAAAATCTTCCAGCGGGAAATGTTGGACGTAGGATTCTGTACGAGTTGTCCAGAATCGTTTGGAACGCGACCGAGCAGCCATCGCAGAATTTGCCAGTCCCCACGTACCCAACGATGTTTCCGGCGATTTTGCGCGCTGTAGTGGGAAGGATAGTCGTCCATCACCTCAACATCCGTCAGCAGACCGACGCGAGCGTAGGCGCCTTCAATCAGGTCATGGCTCAGCAGAGAATTCTGCGGGAAGCGACGATCCAGAACTTCATGCAGAATCTGAATCTCATACAAGCCTTTGCCCGTGAAGATGCCTTCGCCGTACAGGTCCTGATAGACGTCGGAAATGGCGCGAGTATAGATATCGAATCCGGTCTGACCGGAATAGATTGCGGCCAGTCGTGAACGCGCAACGGAATGCACAGCGATGCCGACACGAGGCTGCATCAGGCCATAGCCCTGGGTCACGATGCGTCGCTGGGGATCGAGAATGGCTCGGTTCAGTGGATGCGCCATCGCGCCGACCATGCGATGCACAGAGTCGCGAGGGAGTTTGGTGTCTGAGTCAAGTGTCAGGACGTATCGCATTCCGTTCAGGACGGCGGGATCGCCGGCTTTGTAAGGAAAACAATCCAGCCCGCCCATGATCAGGCGATTCAGGTCCAACAACTTTCCGCGCTTGCGCTCCCATCCCATCCAGACGTTCTGTTTTGGATTGAAAACGCGATGGCGATGCAGCATCAGAAAACTGCCGCTGGCAGTACCGGCATACCGTCGATTCAGATCGTCAATCAACTGGCCAGCCAATGTCACCAGCGGATGAGTATCTCGCTCCAATGGTTTTTCTACTGAATCCGGCAGGTCCGTCAACAGCGCGTAATGAACGTTGGGATCTTGATTCGCGAGGCTTCTGACTTCCAATTCATCTACAAGGCCGCGCACCTGGTGTTCGTTCAACAACAGCGTGGGAACCGCGACCAGCGTTTTGCAATCATAGGGAATGCCTTCAGAGAAATCGAGCTTCGGCAGTGCCTGCGGCTTCAAAATTGCGCTGATGGTGTGATTCATCAATTCCACCGCGCCTTGAGACACGGGCAGCAACAGAAGCAGAAACGCGAAGGCTAAACTTCCCAGCGGATTGTACAGAGGCACCAAGGGAAGAATGATCGCAGCCATGACCAGCAGGGCGATGGTTTGGATTCCTCCGATATAGAAATCGTCGGGGTAGGTTCGCAGAATCGTGCGGACGCGATCGAGAATGCGAGGATGAAAGTGGCATCGTTTCCGCAGTTCGTTCAGACCTTCATCGATCAGGTAGTAGCCAATGTGGGAACAGCGTTTTGTAATGCGCTCATTGACGTTGGGCTGATGCGACGAGTCGCGCGCCAGCGTCAACGCCATCCTGGCTACCTCAACTTCATTCAACGGAGATCGCGCTGCTACCTTCGCAACCGCGAGACGATACATATCGCGACTGTCAAAATCCATATGCGAATACGTGTTCGCAGGATCCTGGCGCAGAATCTCCTCGAATGGGACCAGGGGCTCCAAAATATTTGCCCACACGGGCAAGCTGACTTCATGCAGACACAATAGCGATGCGTTGAGAGCGGCTTCGCTGGCGGGCAGATTGCTGAATGCTCCGGGAGCCTGCGCCAGAATTTCTTCCAGCAGCGCCAGTTTCAGTGCGACCGGGAAGGTCCAAAGCTCTTTGAGACTGAGAGGCTCCTCCGCCTGGAATCCCTTTAAAAAACTGGAAAGTCCAGACAAACTCCACTGAAACTTCGCGGCATTCAGAAAAGCGTCTGCGACGCCGAGAATTCTTGGTGCTTCCACGCCGGTGACGCTTCGCGCGAACGGCAATTTTCCCAGGATTGGCAGCGCACTTTGGATTTCGATTGCGGAGGATCGCAAGAGACGTGTAGCACCTTCCAGTCGCTGAATGCCGGGCGTTTTCTCAGCCGTATGGCCTGGTTGCTTCGCGCGGACTTGCTCATCGGTATAGCGAGCCAGCGCGAATGCCGAGGCTACTGCGAGAAGGGTCTGTTCTTTAAATTGTTTCCCGCTTGCGTGCTGCACCAGAATCGCCTGACGGCTGGCAAATGCGTGGCCTTCGGCGTTCAAATCCTGGCCGAGAATAATCGGGGAATTCATCGGTAGCTCGCCGCCTGCATCTCAAACATTTCCGCGTAGAGACCCCCCTGGCGAATCAGTTCGTCGTGGGTTCCTTCTTCGGTCAGCACCCCATGGGAAAGAACAACAATGCGATCCGTCATTTTCACCGTGGAAAACCGATGCGAGATCAGCAGCGCCATCTTTCCCTTGGTCAGTTCAGCGAAACGCTGAAAGACTTCCTGTTCGCTGCGCGCATCCAGCGCCGCCGTGGGTTCATCCAGAATCAGCAATTGCGCATCACGCAGATAGGCACGCGCCAAAGCCATTCTCTGCCACTCTCCGCCGGATAAATCCACTCCGCCTTCAAAGCGTCGCCCAAGTTGTTGCTCATATTTTTCGTCGAGTCGCGCGATCACTTCGTCTGCCAGACTCATTTGCGCGGCATCTTGGATTCGATCGAGCCGATCTCGCTCCTCGATGCGTCCGACGGCGATGTTGTCTCTCGCCGTCATTTCGTAGCGCATGAAGTCCTGAAAAATCACTCCAATTTCATGACAAAGGTCATCCATGTCGTAATCCCTCAAGTCCACGCCGTCGATTAGGATCTGCCCCTCCGTGGGGTCATACAAACGTGTGATGAGTTTTACGATGGTGGTTTTGCCCTGACCGTTTTCTCCGATCAAGGCCACGCGTTCGCCGGGACGAAGGTGAAAATTGAAATTCTTCAGCACAAGCCGTGTGGTGCCGGGATAGGCAAACGAAACGTTCCTGAATTCCACCCCTTGACGAATGGGTCGAGGAATTTTGATGGCGTTCGGCTTCGAGCGGACGGTCGGCTCCATGGCGAAAAAACCAAGAAGATCTGTCAGGAATAACGCCTGATCAGCAACGCCGGACGCATTCACGAATATCTGTTGCAGATTGGCGCTCACCTGCAGGATGGCATTGATCAAAACTGCTAAATCCGCGATGGTGAATTTGCCGCGGAACGTGCCCCACAGGGCCAGCGCATAGGCGCTGTAATATCCGGCTGTGGCAAGCATGGAAAGCAGCACGCCGACGATGAGGCGACGCTTGGAAAGATCGACATTCTGATCGAAAATGGTATCGGCCATTCCCCGGAAGCTGCCAATGAGAAAGTCGCGCAGGCCGAAGAGTTTCAGCTCCTTTGCTGCTTCTTTGCTGCCGCCGACGTCGCGCAGGTAATCCATTTTGCGCCGCATTGGCGTCTGCATGAAGTTCTTGGCATAGCCCAGAAAGGCAAAGTGGCTCTCTCCCAGCAGTGCTGGAATTGTGCCGGCAATCAGCAGCAGCAAAAGAAAGGGCGAGAATTTTGCGATGTACACGGATAGGGCAAGCGTGGTCAGGACTTGCTGGGTCAGGGTGCCCATCATTTGGATCATGGCGATGCGATCGGTTGCCTGCGCCTTGGCTCGCTCCAGTCGATCGTAATAATCGGGATTCTCGAACGCGGTGATGTCGAGCTGCGAGGCATGCTCGATGACCCGAATGCTGATGTGCTGCATGTAGAGATCGCCCAGCAGGCTGTCACAAAACCCAATCGCCCGGGTCAGAATCGCGGCAAGGGAAGCCAGGCCGAACTCCAGGCCAACAATCCACCAGAAATGAGGAGAAAGGGCGCTGTGATGCTTGAGGCTGTTGACAACATCATTGATCAGCCAGCGAGAGACGTCCAATATCGCTACTGGCAGCAGCGCCAGCGCAACGCGAAGAAGCATTGACGCGACGACCGTTTTCGGCCCGCACTCCCACACCATGCGCATCACGGGCGGGATATTTCGCATCGCTGCGAGTCGTGATCGCCATGTGTCGCCGTACGATTTGTTGGTTGTCGTGTCTGTCACTGCTGCCGGCGATGCATCTAAAAAGAGTCGGGAATGTTTTTAGTTACGCAGTTTCCCGTTGGTAAGCGGGACTGTCGGTGATTAGTTGCTTGGACTCCTCCAGCTTAGATGAAGAAGCGGCCATTTTGTTTGTCTTCTTCAAATCGAAGGCATTCCCATAAGATTACTGAATATGGCGCAAAGACCGATTGAATCCTGTGGCGTGATTGGCGATCTGCACACAGTCGCCTTGGTAGCGGTGGACGGCACGATCGACTGGTGTTGCATGCCCCAGTTTGACTCGCCCAGCGTATTCGCCGCTTTGCTGGATGAATTGAAGGGCGGCCATTTCAAGCTGGGGCCGGCACAGGCCGGAACGAATCGCCAGATGTACATGCCGGAAACCAATGTTCTGCTGACCCGCTTTCTGCGGTCGGAGGGAGTCGGTGAGGTGACCGACTTTATGCCGGTGCGCGAAAACAAGGAAGAACAGAGCGACTGGGTGGTGCATGAGATTGTGCGCATTGCACGGGCTGTACGTGGAGAAGTTCGATTTCAGCTGGAGTGCGCACCCGCTTTCAATTACGGGCGTGTGCCGCATCGGGCCAGCGCGACGGAAGGTGGAGTTGTTTTTGAGACGAGTGAAGACCGGATGGTTCTGCTGGGGCCGGGGAATTGGCGAATCCAAGATGGGGTGGCGAGTCTGGACTTTACGCTGGAGCCGGGAGAGTCGGCGGAGTTCGCTCTGCGCTACATCACGAAAGAAAGTCCAGATGGACTGCATGCTCCCGTCGACGGAAATCGCTTGATGAACGAGACACTCGCTTTCTGGCGAGAGTGGCTCTCGCGGTGCAAATATGACGGCCGTTGGAGAGAAACAGTTCTGCGCTCTGCGCTGACATTGAAATTGTTGACGCATCATCCGACCGGCGCAATCGTGGCAGCGCCAACTTGCAGCCTGCCGGAGGAGATCGGCGGCGTTCGCAACTGGGACTATCGATATACCTGGGTGCGCGATGCCGCGTTCACTGTCCACTCTCTAGTGCGCCTTGGTTTTCCGGACGAGGCAACTGCATTCATCGACTGGCTGGCCAAACGAATCCACGAGCAATCCGGTGCTCAAGGCCCTTTAAACACGATGTACAGCGTCGATGGTGTCAGCGACCTGCCCGAAACCATACTCGACAATTTTGCCGGGTATCGCAATTCCCGCCCGGTTCGAATCGGCAACGCTGCCTCCAGCCAACTGCAACTGGATATCTATGGGGAGATGATGGACGCGATCTATTTGTACGACAAACACGTCTCTCCAATCTCCTACGATCTGTGGATGCGAATTCACGGAGTGCTCACTTGGGTGGCAGACAATTGGAGTCAGCCTGACGACGGCCTATGGGAGGTGCGCAGCGAACGGCAGCAATTTGTGTATTCCAAATTACAGTGCTGGGTTGCGCTGGATCGCGGTATTCGTCTCGCCAGTCAGCGCAGCCTTCCGTACGATCGCGCCAAACTGGAGTCGGAGCGGGATCGGATTTTCGCATCGATCATGGAAAATGGCTGGGACGACCAGGAGAAGTGTTTCACGCAATCCTTCGAGTCGAAGTCGCTGGACGCCAGCAATTTGATGATGCCAATTGTCAAATTTATTGCGCCGAAGGATCCGCGAATGCTTAGCACCATTGATCGCACGATGGAAAAACTTGTGTCCGACAGCCTGGTCTACCGATACGAATTGGATGGAAAGCTTGCCACCAGGGACGGATTAACTGGACATGAAGGCACATTCAGCATGTGTACCTTTTGGTTGGTGGATGCGCTGGCACGCGCGGAACGCCTTGAGGAAGCAAGATTCATCTTCGAAAAAATGTTGAGCTACGCCAACCACCTTGGACTTTATTCTGAAGAGATCAGCGCCACCGGGAGCGCTCTTGGCAACTTCCCGCAAGCGTTTACGCATCTCGGACTTATAAGCGCTGCTCTACATTTAGACGAAATGTTGCGGAGGTAGACCTCATTCCCTATACATCCGAATCGCGGGTTTCCGGTGTCAACAAAACATTGTGGACACCTACGTTCGGCCCGGTGATCCAGCCAGAGGGATGTCTATTTCAGCTATGGGCGCGACCGGGAGCGGCGATTGAACTTGTGATTGAAAGCGATCCCTCCCGAGATGCAATCCCTATGTCTGCGGATGAAGACGGAATCTATCGAGCCTACGTGGATGTCGCAGGTCCCGGAACTCGCTACTGGTTCAAAATCGACGGAGACGGTCCATTTCCCGATCCTGCGTCACGCTGTCAGCCGCTGGGAGTGCACGGTCCATCCCAGGTGATTGCGACGAGCGAATTTCAGTGGAAGGCGACGGACTTTCAATCTCCATCGCTTCGAGACCTGGTGATTTACGAGCTGCATGTCGGAACATTCACGCAGGCGGGAACATTTCTTGCGCTCATCGACAAGCTCGAATATCTACGGGGATTAGGAATCAATGCGGTTGAGTTAATGCCGATTGCGGATTTCGCAGGGGAACATAACTGGGGCTACGACGGTGTATCGCCCTACGCGCCCGCGCATAGCTACGGCGTGCCGGATGACTTTCATCGATTCGTAGATGAGGCACATGCCAGAGGAATCGCAGTCTACCTCGATGTCGTCTACAACCACCTTGGTCCAGACGGCGCGTATCAATCCGTGTTTGCGCCTCAGTTTTATACAAAAAAGCACAATACTTTGTGGGGCGACGGGTTGAACTTCGATAGTGAGGGGCGAGACAAGGTTCGCACCTACTTTATTGAGAGCGCGTTGGCGTGGATTTACGATTATCGTGTGGACGGATTGCGTGCGGACGCAACCGATACGATCCGAGACGATAGTGAGCCGCATTTCTTAACGGAGTTGACCGAGCGTGTGCGTCAGGCAGCAGCGGCGTTAGGAAGAAATGTAATTCTGATTGCAGAGGACGCGCGCAATGAGCGCAAAGTCATCCTTCCTGTCACGCAAGGCGGTCATGGGTTCGATGCTGTGTGGTCTGATGATTTCCATCACCATATGCGTCACCGCCTGGCAGGAGACAGCGATGGTTATTACCGTGACTTCGACGGAACGACGGAAAGTATCGCCACAGCCATTCGCGATGGATGGACCTTCACCGGCGAATTCGCCAGCTTTCATGGGCATCGGCGGGGGACCAGCCCGAATGGACTAAGCCTGGAATCGCGGGTCTTTTGTATTCAGAACCACGACCAAATTGGCAATCGCGCTTTCGGCGAAAGATTGTCCACACAAATCTCCTATGCAGCATGGTGTGCTGCCAGCGCGCTTTTGCTGCTTTCTCCAGAGGTACCCTTACTGTTTATGGGGCAGGAGTGGGCGGCGCCAGAACCATTTCTATATTTCACCGACCACAATGAAGAACTCGGTCGCCTTGTAACCGAAGGCAGGCGCAAAGAATTTGCGCATTTCTCAGCATTTGCAGATATCGGGAATCATGAAACCATTCCCGACCCCCAGAAGATGGAGACATTTCTACGAAGCAAGCTGGATTGGGAAGTACTTCGAAATGGAGAACATGCGAAATGCCTACATTGGTATCAGGCACTGTTACATATACGAAAACGGCTTTTAGACAGGGCCGTCTTTCAGACGGCTCGGGCATTGAATGAGCAAATGATCGAAGTGAATTGGAAATCTCCCCGTGGAACTTTTCGCGCGATTGTTGCCTTAGAGGGCCCGACAGATGTGACCGATCCGTCATGGCGAGGCGCGATGATGGGACTGAGCAGCGAAGAGAGTCGATTCATCTGCGACCCACATCCCATTGGCTGGAGATCCGAGACAGGTACACTATCCTTTGAACGCGCAGGCGCCGTGCTCCTGGCCGGCGGCGACCTCGTTGACGTTGCGGAAGAACGAGATCAATGAAGGATCGAAGAAGTGTCAGTGCGACGTACCGACTGCAACTGACCAACAAATTCCGATTTGCCGATGCTGAAGCGATCATCCCTTACCTTCGAAGCTTAGGCGTCAGCCACATCTATGCTTCGCCGATTTTTGAAGCGCGGCCCGGAAGTTTGAGTGGCTACGACACGTGTGACTTTTCTCGAATCAGCCCTGAACTCGGCGGAGAAGAGGGCTTCAATTCGCTAGTGACGGCGCTTCATACCCAGGGAATGGGGTTGATTGTTGATTTCGTTCCGAATCACATGAGCGCCCATCCGCAATGGAACAAATGGTGGCGCAGCGTGTTGGCAAACGGTCCGTCTTCTTCCGTCTCAGAGTATTTTGACGTCGATTGGAATCCGGTCAACTCCAATCTGCATGGCAAAGTACTGCTGGCAATTCTGGGCGGCCAATATGGCGATGTGCTCGAGTCGGGCGACCTGAAGATTGGCTACCACGACGGCGAGTTCTGCCTTCTCTACGGTGATTACAACCTTCCCTTGAATCCGCGTCAGATGAAAGTGTTGCTGCGGCACCGCTGGCACGAGGTGGCTGAAACGTCCGGCATTGACGATGCAACACGAGTGGAGTTCGAAAGCATTTTGTTTCACTTGGACCACATTCCGGGCTACCAACAGGCCGGCCTGATGGCGCGCGCCGACCGAGAGCGCGAGACCGCTGTCGCCACCCATCGCTTGACGCGGGTGATGCAACAGAGCCCGGCTCTGCGCAAGCATCTGGAAGAGGTGATTGCAGAGTACAACGGCATCCCGGGCCAGCCGGAATCGTTCGATCTGCTGCACGAACTGCTGGAACAGCAGCCCTATAGGTTGTCGTATTGGCGCACGGCCATGCAGGAAATCAATTACCGGCGATTTTTCGACATTAACGATTTGATCGGCCTACGCATGGAGTACGAACCGTTATTTCGTGCAGCTCACGCCAAATTAATTGAGCTGGCTGAGAGCGGAATGATCGACGGTGTTCGGTTGGACCACATCGATGGGCTGCTCGATCCGCAGCAGTATTTATTGCAGCTGCGTGCGGCGACTGCGAAATCAGCGCGACCGATGTATCTAATCGTCGAGAAAATCCTGGCTCGACAAGAATGGTTGAGTCCGGAGTGGCCTGTGGATGGTTCCACTGGCTATGAATTTCTCGCGCTGCTCAATGGCTTGTGGGTGAATGAGCCCAATCTCCATGAGATCGATCAGATCTATCTGCACTTTCGTGAACGCAGGAAACCCGATCGCGACGCCGTATATCACGCCAAGAAATTAATTACGGCTTCTTCCATGGCGAGCGAATTAAATGTGCTTGCGCACGAGCTTAATCTTCTTTCTGAAGAAAATCGGCGCAGCCGTGACTTCACACTCGACGGATTACAAGAGGCATTGCGCGAAGTTGTCGCCTGCTTTCCTGTCTATCGGACCTATATCTCCGCGCAAGGCTTCAGCACCACCGACGAGATGGCCATCGACGAGGCCATCGGACAAGCGAGGCGTCGCAATCCGAGCATCGACTACTCCATCTTCGAATTCATTCGAAGTCACATTTGTCCGGTGAGGCAGCCGGAGGAATCGGAAGAAGATTTTGCGGACCGGCTTCGTTTTGCAATGAAGTTTCAACAGTACACAAGCCCGGTGCAGGCCAAGGGCATGGAAGACACGGTGTTTTACCGCTACAGTCCGCTGGCTTCGTTGAACGAGGTGGGGACGGGGACGGGTCGCAGAGCGACGACGCCGCAGGAATTTCACGACGCGAATATCCATCGCATGGAACGCTGGCCAAATGCGATGTTGACGACTTCTACCCACGACACAAAACGCGGCGAAGACGCCCGCGTGCGGATCAATGTTTTGACGGAGCTGCCCGAGGAGTGGAAATCGAAATTGTTGCAATGGTCCCATCTGAATGAAAGCGCAAAAACGTTGGTGAATGGACACCCCGCTCCAGATCACGGCGATGAATACCTGTATTACCAGACGCTGCTCGGAATGTGGCCCGCTCTGCAGAAAACGCCGGACGATGACACAGTCAACCGCATGCAGGCCTTCATGGGGAAAGCACTGCGAGAGGCGAAAGTTCACACCAGCTGGATCAATCCGTCGAATGAGTACGACGTTGCTGTAGAGAAATTTGTCCAGCAAACTTTATGCGGCAAGTCTTCGACAGAATTCCTCGCCTCATTCGTTCCATTTGCGGAACGGATCGCGACGTTGGCTGCGTGGGAATCAGTGTCTCAAATCGCGCTGAAGCTGATGAGTCCCGGGGTGATCGACACCTACCAGGGCGGGGAATTGTGGGACCTGAGTCTGGTCGATCCCGACAATCGACGGCCGGTGGATTACGAGACTCGCCGACAGCGATTGCGCAAATTGACAGAGGATGTTTTTGACCCGCAGCTTTCACCCGAGCAGCGATCCCGGGCCGTCGCATCGATCTGCCAATCGTGGTGGAGCGGCGATGCGAAGATGCTCTACGTTGGGCAAGGGCTTCGTTTGCGCGAAAAGGAACCCGACTTGCTTTTGCATGGAAGCTACCATGCGATGAGCGTTGAAGGACCTGTCTCCGACCATATCATTGCCTTTGCTCGGGAATATCGCGGCAAGATTCTGCTAACCATCGCGACGAGATGGTTTGCATCTTTACTCTCCAAACCCGCGGCGTTGGTAGACCTGAAAAAGAATTTTCAGCAAACATTCGCCGAAATTTCGGGAACTCAATCGAGTCCGGCAAAGCCAATGAAATTCGCGAATGTATTGACGGGAGCGGCTACCGATGCGGAGGTTGTGAATGGAGTGGTGCGGCTGAATGTTGCTGACAGTCTAGGCAGTTTGCCTGCGGTGTGGCTGCTTGGCGATGAACGATAGAGGCTGATTTCCAGCGTCGATGAGGTCGCTCCGTCTAAAAGGCTTCGGAGTTTTCTGGATCCTTCTCGAATCCGACCATTTGCATGGCATTTGTGATTTCGTTGTTCCGCATAAAATAATTCCAGCAGAAACCGGTGCGAAGATTTTCTGCCATTAACACACTGATTCCCAAATTGATGCCAAGCTGATCTTCTGCGTACCAGTTGGATTGCGGTTGGAACGCGTCGATGAAGCCATAGCGGGTCCACGCTTTTTCCCCGTATTTCTCCCGAATTGAAAGCAGGACATGGGAGCACTCGGCAGGCAAGAAGACCAGGGAACCGGCCGCTGCGCAAGGCACAATGGTTCCGTCGATACCGCCAAACTCTGGCGGTCCGCCCCAAACGCGATAGCCGGTCGGCGATTCCGAGGCCGTGATCCCCCACAAATTCTGGTCCATCCAGGGAAACTGACGTCCCAACGTGAGACAAAAAAGCTGATGAGCCCGCGTCGCCGCGACGGAGTTGATGAAATAGTTTGCGTGCGAATCGCGCAGATGTCGAAAGTCGCACCATGCGTGCGCATATTGATGAATGAACAGGGGAGCGATACCGCTGATGAATTCGATGCCACCAAACTCAATAATGGGACGAGCGACCGCATTCCATGCCGTAGGTGGAATGGCGTTCCGCGACGCGCCGATTGCCATCAGCAGCATCGTCAACATCTCCGCGTAGACGTCCCAACGATATTTGATGAACCCCGTTTCCGGCAGCCAGCCCATGGACAATGTGTCGCTGCCGTTCAGCATCCATTGCCAATCCACGCGATTGTATAGAGTGGTTGCCAGGGCATGGATGCGAAGATTGCCGCTGAAATACTGGCGACACAACAGAATGCCGCAGAGCAGAAGAGAGGTGTCGATCGAAGACAACTCCGATCCAAAAAGTCGCTCGCCACTTTCGATGTCCAAAAAGTGATACAGAAAACCGTGTACCTGCGGGCATTGCTCCAGCAAAAACGCCAACGTCATCTCAACTCTTTGCTCGCAAATAGACGGTGGCATGTACTTGCGCTGCGCCGCAATACACAGTGCGCTTAAGCCAAATCCGGTGGCCGCTATGCTTGCCACGCGGCTCTCAGAGCGGCCAACCGCAGGCGCGTGGTCTCGCACCAAACCCGTCGTCGGGTGTGCCTGGTCGTAGAAGTAGGCCACGCCGCGGCCTTCCATGTCGTCCAACATGGCATCGACGACAGTAGAAATCTGGGTGAGGGGGCGATTGATGAACTGTCCAGGAGGGTGGGGATATTTCTTTGCAACTTCACTTTCGCGCTTCGGCGCCTTCTCTTCTGTGGGACTGGCCTGGGGTTGTGCGGGGGCTGGCGTCTGCGCGATCCCGGGTAGACCCATAGCGAGCCCAGCAGCGGCGCTTGCCCCGACTCGGCGTATCAAATCGCGGCGTGTAACGTGCTTGTCTTTCAATCGGGCAGCAATCCTTAGCTAGCGGGATAAAGGAAGCGGGTCGCCAATCTCTTGTCCGCGCGCAGCGATCCATCCTACTGTGTTAGACACCAACTTGCGCCCAAAAGGAGCGGCAGCAGGTGAATATTTATCAAACGAACTCTGGAGCGAGCCCGCTAATATTGCAACACCTTGTGCAACCTTCTGACAACTTTGCCCTGGTGTGTCTGCAGGCAATCAAGCACTTATTCCGCAACGGTCATTCTCAGCGGCATCAACCGCATCGTCGAGTTCCCGTTGAAACGTAGCTACGACTTCTTCTTTCCAACCCTGGGAGAAAAGGCCCTTGCCTGTGAGGTAGCGTTCCATAGAAGAAATCGGATCGCCGGATTCCCATTCCTCAATTTCATCCGTCGCTCGATAGGGCGTGCGCTTCATCTCAGTGGGGCGATGTCCAGGTAGGGTCTGTGCTTCGATGAGTGTTGGGCCTCCGCCGCAACGAGCGCGCTCAATGGCTTCCTGTGCGACACGATATACGGCGACCGCATCGTTGGCGTCGACCGCAATCTCCGGGAAGCCAAAGTCGACTGCTTCGGAACTGGTTCTGGCTCCCGAGCTCTGAAGCTTCACGGGAACCGATCCAGTCGATCGATCGCTCTGATGACACACAAAAACAATCGACAAGGTGCGTCGAACGGCAAAATTCAGAGCATGATGCCAGTCACCAAGCGAGATTGAGCCTCTGTCCGAAAAGGCCACTACAACATTCCCATTTTTCTCTCTCTGGTTGGCAAGCGCGATGTCTGTACAGCCAGTCAATTGCGTGGCGACGGTTGAGGGGGGAACAGCGACGTTGCGCGGGATGTGGCCACAGTCGTCGGCAGCTGAGCGCTCAGGATGCGGCCGTGTGTTGCGCCCGTAGAGCTGGCTGAAGATGGCAGTGAGAGGGACGCCTTTGAGATAACTCAAAATGAAATCGCCATGTGACGGCGCCAAAGTATCTGTTCGCCGCAGATCGATCGCAGCGCCTACTGCCGTGGCTTCCAAGCCTGTGGAAGAAGAATGATCGCGCTCGGGAGTTGCCTGAGTTCCGAGCATTCGGGCGCGTTCGTCCAGCAGCCGGCACTTCAGCATCATGCTGTAGAGTTGCCGCAACTTGTCATCACTGATCAGCGGGTTGGGGTGGCTTGAGTTCAGCGTCACCTCCGCGATCAGCTGTCCCACTTTAGTCGCCATACTTCAGGCATCCTCAATATCGTTAGTGTAGCTCAGCGATTGCCAGAAATTCTCTGTGCAACACGGGCGACTGGTGGGATCGCTTTTTAATTTTCTCGGCGCAACGATTTCCACTTCGATGTGCAATAGCCTGTGAATAACCGGGTCCCCGATGCAAGAAACCCTTCTATTTTTCGGGGCTTCGACCGGTTTGCACCAATGGCGTGGCCATTTGCATTTCAGTGGCCGTTGACGATTCGGTCGATCCGTTTTTCCGAAGAGCTTCGCCGTTTGTCCGTGGTACCTTGCCAGAACTCTTCGGCAGAGATCAGGTGGAGTACTCCGCATTGATGCGAACATATTCCGCGGTCAGATCGCAAGTCAGGAATTCACAGGTTGCATGTCCCATGCCGAGATCAACGCGAACATGTACCGTTCGTTGCAGCATGGCTTCGTGAACTTTATTCTTGTCGAGGTCCTGCGCGGCGCGTCCGTTGCGGCAAACAGGCAGATGCCCGATCCAGATGGATGCGCGACCGGGATCGATCGGTGCGCCAGAATAGCCTGCGGCAGCCAGAATTCGCCCCCAATTCGGATCACAGCCGGCGAAGGCAGTTTTCACTAGGGGGGAATTTGCGATGCTGCGCGCGATCCGCTTGGCATCCTGCGCAGATGATGCGCCTTCGATGGCCAGTTCCACTACGTGGCCCGCGCCTTCACCATCCTCGATCACTTGCCGAGCCAACGATCCGCAGATTTTCACGAGTGCGTGCGAGAATGCTGTGGAGGTTTGCTGTTGGGACGAATGCGCGACAGTGACGCCGCTGGCGCCGCTGGCCAAGAGAAGAACCGTGTCGTTGGTTGAAGTGTCGCCATCGATCGAGATGCAGTTGAATGTCGGCTCGATGGCCTCATTCAAAAAGTTTTGCAGATCCGCCGCTTCCACTTTTGCATCGGTGAAGATGTATACGAGCATAGTGGCGTGGGGTACCAATTGCGGAGCGATCATGCCGGCTCCCTTGGCGACTCCAAACAAATGGACTTGCTTGTCGCCAATGTCGATCTGAAGACTGGCAATTTTCGTTCGTGTATCGGTAGTTAAAATTGCCTCCGCAAATTGCTGCACGTGGGCGGGGCTTTCGCCGAGCTGCGTCGCGATCTTAGGGAGGGCACCGACCAGCTTTTCAGCGGGCAATGGCACTCCAATGATTCCCGTCGAAGATGGGATCACTTCTTCGGTCGCGCAGGAAAATTCCTTTGCGGCGGCTTTGCATACGGCGAGGCAGGCATCGATGCCCGGTTCTCCAGTGGCGCAGTTCGCGTTGCCGGCATTGACTGCGACAAAACGCGCACGTCCACCGGATCGGCGTAAGTGATCGCGGCCAACAAGAACCGGCGCAGCCACCATGCGATTGCTGGTGAAGACGGCCGCGGCCGTTGTGCCTTCCGCAGCGGAAACGCATGCGAAATCCGGTTTGCCGCTCGGCTTGATGCCTGCCCGTACTGCGCCAAAGCGAAAGCCTGCAGGAGTGTGAGCGAAGGAGAAAGAGGGAGGTGCGAAGGCTTCGTGCGACATTGCCATTATCCTTTTATCAATGGAAGCGGAATTGGATTCCCAGTTATTTATTGAGATGAAAAATATTTCCGTGGCCCGCGGAGATGTTGTCGTGCTGCGCGACATTTCTCTGCGGGTTGGGCAGCATGAGCACCTGGCTATTCTCGGCCCAAACGGCTGCGGAAAAACCACATTGATCCAGACGCTCACCTGCCAGCGCTATCCGCTGGTGCGTGACGACTCGTATCTGCGAATCTTCGGTCGAGATCGATGGGACCTGACCGAGCTGCGTCAACATCTTGGCGCCGTAGCGACGGAGCTGCCGGGAGAGCGCACGCCTCATACAACGGGTCGCGATGCGGTGGTGTCGGGATTTTTTTCCAGTTCTACGTTGTGGCCGCACTTTCACGTAACGGAGGCGATGTGGCAGCGGGCGGATGAGATTCTTCACCTGCTGGAAGTCGAGCATCTTCGCAATAAGCCGGTGGGGCAAATGTCGGTGGGAGAGACGAAGCGAATTTTGATTGGACGAGCCATTGTGCATCGGCCAAAAATTCTTCTTCTGGATGAGCCCAGCAATGGGCTCGATCTCGCTGCCCAATGGGAACTGCGGCACACCATGCGGCGGCTGGCGCAGCAGGGGACTGGAATTTTGCTGATCACTCATCATCTCTCCGACATCCTGCCGGAAATCGAGCGAGTGGTAATGATGCAAGCTGGACGCATCGTTGGAGACGGAGCCAAGTCGGAGATGTTGACTGCAGCCCGACTGCAGCAACTGTTTGGAGTGGAAGTGGAACTGGCCGAGCGAAATGGTTTCTATCATGCCTGGTAATTTGCCTCGGTCGGCCAACCTAAATCTGTAAAGGAACAAGGTGCTCTTCGACGCGCACCGGACCCAGGACAGCAGTGTCCGGCAGAGTTCCGCGAGCCATGGCGAACTCATCGCAGGCGTTCAGGCGCGGACAATTTGCGCAATCCTTGTAGATTTTGTCAGGCAAACCAGTCCGGTCGACCGCGACAAATCCGAAGCGCTGAAAAAATCCTGGGATGCGTGTAAATAAGCAGACGCAGGGAACGCTATGACTTTCTGCCTCTTCAATGAGCGCTTCGACCAGGTAGCCGCCGGCTCCGCGTCGTTTGGCCTTCTCACCGACTGCGATGGAGCGAATCTCGGCAAGGTGCGGACCATAGAGATGCAGCGCGCCGCAGCCGACGAACTCACCTTCGTCGGTCTCCACTACGGTGAAGTCGCGAATGTTTTCGTAGATTTCCGCCGGGCTGCGAGGCAACAACGTGCCATCGTAGGAGAGGCTGCGAATCAGGCCGTAGATCGCGTTCGCATCCGGCAGGCGCGCTTTACGAGCCCGCATGTTTTCCTCCCCGCGACGCGATGGCGGTTTCTTTGCCAAAGTCTACAACTGAAGGATTGGACGCGGGGGACGGTACTTCGGGTTCGGTCCACTGCGATGCAGTAAGTTCGGCGAGTGCCAATGCTTCGCGAACGCGAGAGCGCGCGGTCCCGCCAAGCACGTCGTGGCAGTCGAGTGTCGCTTCCAGGGTGATGGCTGCAAAAAAATCCTGCTCGAACGCCGGGCTAAACTCTCGCAGTTCCTCGAGTGTCAGCCCGTTCAGTTCGCATCCCTTGCCCAGGCAGTGGCGCACCGCATTGCCGATGATTTCATGCGCGGTACGAAAAGGTATGCCTTTGTGAACAAGGTAGGTCGCCGCAGCCATTGCGTTTAGAAAACCATGGGTTGAGGCATCCAGCATTCTGTCTGCACGGAATTGCAGCGCAGCCGTAAAACGGCCGAGCAGAGAAAGCAGGGCATGCGATTCTTCGGTGGCTGCAAAAATCGCTTCCTGCGTTTCCTGCATGTCCTTGTTGTAGGCCAGCGGCAGTCCCTTCAATTGCAACTCGACGGTGTGGGAAGCAGCAATGATGCGACCGGACTTGGCCCGTGCGAGCTCCGTTAGGTCAGGGTTTTTCTTTTGCGGCATGGCACTGGAACCGGTTGAAAAAGCCTCCGGTAAATCGACAAACCCGAACTCGGTGGTCGCATAGAGAGTGATCTCCTCCGCGAAGCGGCTAATATGCAATGCAATCTGCGCCAGCGTTTGCAAGTATTCCAGAACAAAGTCACGATCGCTGGTGGCGTCCATACTATTCGCCGTCGGCGCATCGAAGCCTAGTTCGTGAGCGATCATGGCACGATTCAACGGTAAGGTCGCACCTGCGACGGCGCCAGAGCCGAGCGGGCAAAGATTCAAGCGCTTCGCGCAATCTTCCAGGCGGGAGTGGTCACGTTGCAGCATGGAGACGTACGCCAGCAGCCAATGCGCCACTAATACAGGCTCGGCTCGCTGCATGTGTGTGTAGGCGGGCATCGCTGCTTCGCCAGCGGATTTTGCTTGCACAAGAAAAGCGTGCATCCACTGATGCAGGTCGGTCTGCAGCGTTGCAATTGAGTCGCGCACGTACAAGCGGAGGTCGGTGGCAATCTGTTCATTTCGGCTTCGGCCGGTGTGCAGCTTGAGCGCAGTATTTCCGATGCGCAATTTCAATCCCAGCTCAACAAAGTGGTGCACATCCTCAGCGTCCGGATGTTTCTCGCGCGCAGATCCGCCGGATTCAAAGTCTGCCAGTATGCTGTCCAGACCGTCGCAAATGGAGTGAAGCTCGTCGTTCGACAACACGCGCAGTTCCGCCAACGCGCGTGCGTGCGCCTTGCTGGCGACCACTTCATAGGGAATCAGCCGCCAGTCAAAGCGAAACGAGCGCTGCCAGCCATCGAACGTTGCGTCCAATGGCTCACGAAATCTGCCCGACCACATTTTCACCGAACAGTCTCCAGGTGCTTCTTCAGGTGCGTCAGGGTGCGCGCCGGCAAGCCAAGAATACGGATGAAACCGGCCGCGTCTTTTTGATCGTAGCTATCGCCCATAGTGAACGACGACAGCTCCGGCGAGTAGAGAGCGAACTCGCTGGCACGACCAGCGATGCTGACGTTGCCCTTGTAGAGAGCCAACTTCACCGTGCCGGTAACGCTTTTCTGCGTGGTTGCGACGAAACCGTCCAGAGCCTCGCGCAGCGGCGTGAACCACAGCCCGAAGTAGACAAGCTCGGCATACTTCAACGCGATCTGCTGCTTGTAGTGCTTCACTTCGCGCTCGAGTGTCATGGCTTCCAGTTCGCGATGTGCGGCCATTAGCAATGTGCCGCCGGGCGTCTCATAAATGCCGCGGCTCTTGATGCCGACAAAACGGTTTTCGACCAGATCAATGCGGCCGACCGCGTTGCGGGCTGCAATTTCATTCAACAGTTCCAGCAATTGCACGGGCTCGAGGCGCATGCCATTCACTGACACAGGATTGCCTTGCTCGAATCCAATCTCGACGGTTTCGGTGCGATCGGGCGCATCCTGCGGCGAACGAGTCCATACCCAGGTGCTCTCCAATGGCGCGTTGCCGGCGTCTTCCAACTCGCCGCCTTCGTGGCTGATGTGCCACAAATTGCGATCGCGAGAATGAATCTTTGTGCGGCTCTGTTCGACGTGAATGCCGTGTGCTTCCGCATAATCCAGACAATCTTCGCGCGACTTCAAATCCCACTCACGCCAGGGTGCGATGATTTTCAATTCCGGCGCAAGGGCCTGGTAGGCATGTTCAAATCGAACCTGATCGTTGCCTTTTCCCGTTGAGCCGTGCGAAAGTGCTTCCGCACCCTCGGCGAGCGCTACTTCGACTTGGTGCTTGGCGATCACGGGCCGCGCCATGGAGGTGCCGAGCAGATACTTGTCCTCGTACACCGCACCTGCGCGTACCGTTGGGAACACGTAGTCGGTCAAGAATTCCTCGCGCAAATCCAGCACAACAGCCTTCTTCGCGCCGGTAGCATAGGCCTTAGCCTTGACGGCGTCTAAATCTTCTCCCTGGCCAACATCAGCGATCATTGCTATCACATCCATGCCGTAGTTCTCATTCAGCCAGGGAATGATGATGGAGGTATCGAGGCCGCCGGAATATGCCAACACAACTTTCTTTGCCATGTGAAACTCCTTTTTCAAATCTTGTTTAGTAGGACGATTGTGTCGAGCGCTTCCGCGGGGTGCGAGTGAACGGCCGCACGCCTTCAAGATGCGAAGCGGTCACATCGTTGAGCGGTGCAGCATCCAGTAACAGCAGCATGATGGCTTTCTGTACATGCATCCGATTCTCCGCTTGATCGAAAACGATGGACTGCGCACTGTCCATCACTTCATCAGTGACTTCATTGCCTCGGCGCGCCGGAAGACAGTGCATAAATACAGCGTGCGGCGCTGCCAGCGACATCATTTGGTTGTTGACCTGATAGGACGCGAAGACCTGCTGCCGCAGTTCCGCTTCGCTCTCCTGACCCATGCTCGCCCACTGGTCGGTGTAGATGGCATCGGAGCCATTGACAGCTTCGCTGGGGTCATTCACGCACGTGACAGTACCCGCTGGAACGTCCGCAGCATTTGCTGCCAACGTTTCGGCCGCTGCCAGGAATTCCGGCTTCGGCTCATAGCCCTTGGGCGAGGCCAGCGTGATATTCACTCCAGTCAACACCGAAGTTAGCAGCAGTGAGTTAGCAACATTGTTGCCATCTCCGACGTACGCCAGCCGCAGCCCGCGCAGATCGCCGAAGCGTTCTTCCAACGTGAATATGTCGGCGAGAGCCTGGCAGGGATGTTCGATATCGCTGAGGGCGTTCACCACCGGGACGCGCGCAAACCGCGCCATCTCCGTAATGGTGTCGTGGCTGAAGGTGCGCAGCACGATCACATCAATCCAGCGCTCTAGGTTGTGAGCTACGTCAGCCAGCGTTTCGCGCTCGCCCAGTCGCGAACCTTTCTGATCGATGAAAATCGCGGAGCCGCCGAGCGTGTTGATGCCTGTTTCGAACGTCATGCGGGTGCGAAGCGAATCCTTCTCAAAGAACATCACCAGCTGCTTGGCTGCGAGCGCCTGCCGATAGAGTTCCGGCTGTGCCTTGACGGCGTGGGCAGTGTCCAGAATCAATCGCACCTCTGCGGCGCTCAAGTCGCGGATCGAGCAAAGGTCGCGTCCGGCCAGCGTGTTCAAGCGCTTGGCGGTGGAAAGGGGAAATGGGTCGTTCTGCACAATTGCAGTCGACTTCATTGCGTACGTTTTTGGGGTCATGCGTGGGCTCCTTGCACTGCGGCGGAAAAATTCGCAGCGGATGCGCTGGACAAAATCTCATCCAGTGCTTGTACTGCCTGATCAATATGTCTAGGCTCGACGATGAATGGCGGTAAGAACCGCAATACTGTCTCGCTGGTTCGGTTGATGACGATGTGGCGCTCCATCATTTGCGCGACTACATGCTTTGCCAGATCGGCGTTCGCAAGTTCCATCCCCAGCATCAATCCTTTGCCGCGTACATCCACAACAGCGGCGTGACGCTTGGATAGCAATTGCAATTGTTCGAGGAAATATTTGCCCGTCTTGCGGATGTGATCCAGAAGGTTGTCGCGACGCATGGTGTCGATGACCGCGATTGCGACCGCGCACGCAAGCGGGCCGCCTCCAAATGTGGTGCCGTGCATGCCTGGGGAGAGAGCGCGCGCAGCTTCTTCGGTGCATAGCATCGCGCCAATCGGGATTCCGCCGCCAAGCGGCTTCGCCAACGTGGTCACATCCGGTTGGATGCCGTAATGCTGATAGGCGCACCACTCACCGGTGCGGCCAAGTCCGCTCTGGATTTCATCGGCCAATAACAACGCGCCCGTTTGCTGAGTGAGGCGACGCGCTGCTGCGAAAAATTTTTTTGACACAGGGCGGATGCCGCCTTCTCCTTGCACCGGTTCCAGACAAACCGCACAAACTTCGTCGGAGAATTTCGCTTCCAAATCGGCGACGTCGTCGAAGCGCACAAACTCCACGCCCGACACCAGCGGCTCAAAGGGTTTGCGGTAATTCGATTTATGCGTCGTCGAAACCGAACCCATAGTGCGGCCATGAAAGCTGTGCTCCAGCGCCAGGATTTTCGTTCCCAGGCGATGACCTTCCGACCGGCGCAAGGTCGCGTAAGCGCGCGCCAACTTCAACGCGGCCTCCCACGCCTCGGTTCCGCTGTTGCAGAAAAAGACTCGATCCAGTCCCGTCATCTCCGTTAGACGCAGAGCAAGCTCCGCCTGGCCCGGATGGTAGAAGAGGTTGGAAGTATGCAGCAGCTTTCGGCTCTGCTGGTCGATGGCGGCAAGCACCGCGGGATGACCATAACCGAGCCCGCACACACCAATGCCGCTGAGCAAATCAAGGTAGCGGACACCGTTCTCGTCCAGAAGATGAACGCCTTCACCGCCGACGAAGCTGATGGGATTGCGATCGTAGGTTCTGACCAGTAATTTTGATTCCGCGGTGCGAATGTCGTTCAGTTTCATGCCACCATCACCTCCGTGCCTTGTGGGGTTCGTGCCGAGCAAATATCGGGTAACAATGCTGCTGCGTCGGCGGGAAAAATGCGTACGCGCTGCACGCCACCAAGTAATGCCTCGCGGCATGCACCCAGCTTCGGCAGCATGCCTCCGCTGACAACGGCGGTTCGGGTCAGCTCTGGAATTTGTTTCAACGTAAGCCAGCGCATCACTTCGCCGTCAGCCCCACGAACTCCAGGAACATCTGTCAAAAACACGAGAACGTCGGCATGGCATGTCATTGCGCAAGCCGCTGCCATCTCGTCCGCATTGACGTTGTAGTATTCGCCGTCGAAGCCCAGCGCGACGCTGGAGAGTACCGGGATGGCGCCCATCTGCCAGATTGCCAGCAGCCAACGCGGATCGGATGACGCGATTTCTCCCACATAGCCAAGATCGGGCGCGGTGCGCTTTTTGCGGGCGCGAAATACCAGGCCGTCGCCGCCAGAAAGGCCAACGGCAGCCTGGCCGTGTTTGCCAATGGCTGCCACCAATTGCTTGTTGATGCGTCCAGCAAGAACCATCAAGGCCGCATCCCGCGTTTCTGCATCCGTAATGCGCAGACCGGCGACAAATTCGCTTTGCTTGCCTAATTGGGCCAGCGTGCGCGTTAGAGCCGCTCCGCCGCCATGAACGACTGCGACTTGATGACCATCGCGCACCAGGTCGACAATCGCCTGAGTACTGCCGCGCAGCGTGGATGGATTTTCCAGCGACGCTCCGCCGAGTTTGATGACGAATTTCATGCCAGCCCCTCCTGCTCCGGCCAACCGAACAGCAGATTCATGTTCTGCACCGCCTGGCTTGCCGCGCCTTTCAGCAGATTGTCTAAACATGCGACCACGATCAGGCGTTTTCCGTCGCTTGCCAGGGCAAATCCCAGATCGCAGTAGCTGGTCCGCACGGAAAATTGAATCTCCGGCAAGCGCGTGCCATGCCACCGGACCATCGGAGAGTCGACATAGAAGCTCCGGAAACACGTGTCGATCTCTTCTGGCGTCGACTGCTTCTTCAAGTTCACATACACCGTTGAAAAAATTCCCCGCGGAATGGGCAGCAGGTGCGGAGTAAAAATAATGTCCTGCGCTTTCAATCCAAGCTGCTCCAATAGTTCTCCGGTATGCCGGTGGTTGAATACGGAGTACGCTGACAGATTGTCGGCGGCGTGCATAAAATGCGTTTTCGCGGTCGGCGTCTTTCCAGCTCCGGATACGCCCGATTTTGCGTCACACACGATTCCGCGATCCAGGTCGATCCGCTTTTCGCGCATCAACGGAGCGAGCGCGAGGATGACAGAGGTCGCATAACATCCCGGATTGGCCACCAGCTTCGCTTTCGCAATCTCGTGACGATGCAGTTCCGGCAATCCGTACACGGCCCCTTGCTGGATAGACTCGGCCGCGGCAGGATCGTGATCCTCAAGTTTGTATATTGCTCGGTTTGTTTCCTCGTCTAGTCTCCACGCGCCGCTCAAGTCGATAACGCGCACGCCGTGTTCCAACAGCTTCGGCACCCAGGCCCGCGACTGCTCGTGCGGCGTGGCCAGAAACACGACGTCGATCTTCTGTTTGCCCAGGACGTCCCAATGAAACGGATCCACGGTCACATTGCGTGCACCGTTGTTGTCCGCAAGTTGCGGATGCAGATCCGTCAAGGCGACGTGCGCACCCTTCTCTTCTTCCGGGCGGCCGAAAAATAATGGCGCATGTCCGCGCAGTCGCGGATGATGCAGCAGCAGGCGTGCGAGCTCTGCGCCGGCATAACCACTGACGCCGAAGACTGCGGTTTGGTATTGAGGGGAAGTCATGCTTCGAGTAAATTCTCCAAGCGATGGCGCAGGCTACTGGCGTTTTTCTGGTCCTGACAAATAATCAGAACGGTGTCATCTCCGGCGATGGTGCCCAGCACCTCCGGAATGTGCTCATGATCGAGCGCAGCGGCGACCGGCTGAGCGCTGCCAGTTGTCGTGCGAAGCACCAGTTGATTCGTCGCCTGCCGGACCGCCAATCCAAAATTCGAGAACACATCGTCCAGCGAAGGCAGATCGTCATTGCCGGCGGAACCGTTGGGCACAGCGTAGCCGTTCGGTCCTTTATATAGACGCAAGTCGTGAATATCGCGTGAGAGCGTGGCCTGGGTCACGTCGAAACCGCGCCGCATCAGTTTGCGTCGCAGCTGGTCCTGGCTGACGACAGGGCCCTCGATCAGCAGCTGACGAATCGCATTGTGACGTTCGTTCTTCATGGGTCTAAATCCACGCAAAGCGCGGCTTTTCTCAGTGTATAACAATACAAACTTGTGCATAAATATGCAATCGTTTTTTCCCCCGGCGTTAACGAGAAAGGATCGCGCCCGAGAACCTGCCTGTTGACTTCTTCTATTTGCCCGCCCAGCGTTGCTAATGAACCACTTATCGTTAGTGCTACCTATCAGATCGATGCGTGAGTCTGATATAACGAGGGTTGCTCGCGCTGTCGCGGAAGCAGATTCAGATGTTTTTTATGGCATGAGAAGGCTTGAATGACATTCGACCTGAAAACGCTGAATGATGTTTTTTTTCGTGCCTGCAGCGCCGGGGACGAGCGGGTGATGCAGTGGCGGGATGCTGCTGGGAAGTGGCAGCCAATCACCGGGCGTCAGCTGTATGCGCGAGTGTTTGCCTTCGCAGGCGCACTGGCCGGCTGGGGCATCGGCAAAGGTGATCGGATCGCGATGTTGGCCGAAAACCGCTGGGAATGGGCGGTCACCGACCTTGCGGTGATGGCGCTGGGTGCGGTGGATGTGCCGCTCTATCCCAGCCTGACAGCGCAGCAAGTGGCCGCCATTCTGGCGGATTCCGGAGCGCGCATCGTGGTGGTGTCGACCGCCCAGCAGTACGAAAAAGTGGCCGCGCTTCGACACCTGACCCAGATCGAACGCATTGTCATCATGGATCACGCTCCTGACGTGACACAAGCGGTCTGGTTCGGCGACTTCATGCCCGACACGAAGGCGACCTCCGGAAATTTTGAGCGTGACAGCAATTTCGACAGACGCGCCTATGATGTTCAACCCGACGACTTGGCGACCATCATGTATACCTCCGGCACGACCGGCGAGGCAAAAGGCGTGATGCTGACGCACGGCAATCTCGCGTCGAACCTGAACTTCTCCACCGCAGCATTTCAATGGGGACGCCAGGATCTCTGCATTTCATATCTGCCGCTGTCACACATCACAGCCAGGCACGTCGATTATGCACTGCTCTGCCATGGCGCCACCGTCGCCTATTGCTCACCGTTTGATTTGCTGAAGGAGGCAATGGGAGAAGTTCGACCCACCATCTTCGTCGGCGTGCCGCGGGTCTACGAAAAAGTTCGCCAGGAGGTGACGCGACGGGCTCAAGGGTCGCGCGCGACTTCGACCATTCTGCATTGGTCATTGCGGCGCGGAGGAAAGAACCGAGCTGCGCTGCTGGCCGGAAAGACGCCGCAAAAGGCATCCTGGAAGCTCGCGAATCGTCTCGTGTTCCGCAAAATTCAGCAGGGGTTTGGAGGGCGGGTTGGCACGTTTATTTCTGGAGGAGCCCCGCTCGGGCTCGAGACTGCCGGCTGGTTTTTGGACGCCGGCATTCGCATCCAGGAGGGCTATGGGCTGACGGAAACTTCGCCTGTGGTCGCGCTCAACACCCATTTGCCCAGTCGCATGGGGAGCGTGGGAAAGCTGCTGCCGAACGTCCAGGCCAAGCTGGCCGCGGATGGTGAATTGCTGTTGCGAGGCCCGTCAGTGTTTCAGGGGTATTGGAACAAGCCGCAGGCGACGGCCGAATGCTTCGACGCGGATGGATGGTTTTTGACTGGGGACATAGCACGCATCGATGACGATGGATTTCTCTATATCACGGACCGCAAGAAAGATCTGCTGAAGACCTCTGGCGGTAAGTTGATTGCGCCGCAGCCGCTTGAAAATCAGTTGAAGGCGGATGCACTGGTCGGTAATGCCGCAGTTGTTGGTGACAAAAGGAAATTCGCGGCCGTCATTATTTCTCCAAATTTTCCTGTGCTCGAGACGTGGGCAAAGGAGAAGGGAATTGCCGTCCAGCCTCGCCAACAGCTGGTCGCACATCCGGAGGTGCTGGCGCTGTATCAGCAGGTGGTCGATCGTGTGAACGCGACGCTGGCCAGCTTCGAGACGATGAAATGCATCCATGTCGTTGCCGACGAGTGGACCATTGATTCCGGCGAAATGACGCCCAGCATGAAGCTGAAGCGCCCCGTCGTGGTGCGGCGGTATGCGGCGGAGATTGATCGCTTCTATCAGGAAGACGTTTCGTTACGCCCGTAACGACAAGGTAGCGGCTCCAGGTGAGCTGCCTCACATTCCTGGCCACCCTCTGCAACGTACAATTTAGAGATACATATCAATTACCCATTGAAATCGTGTTCAAGGAGAAAGCATCATGCGGGTTGGAATTTTGACGGGTGGCGGGGACTGTCCTGGCCTGAACGCTGTGATTCGCGCAGCCGTGCGCAAAGGCATTTTTCACTACGGCGACGAGTTTATCGGCTTCATAGAAGGCTGGCGGGGTGTTCTGGAGGACAAGACGACGCCTTTGACGATTGAGAGCGTTTCCGGAATCCTGCAGCTGGGGGGAACCATCCTGCGGACCTCCCGGACGAACGTTCGGAAAAAGCCAGGTGGCATTGAACAATGCATCGCTACCATTCAGCGCAATAAGTTGGACGCGCTGATCACGATTGGCGGGGACGATACTCAAGGTGTCGCCAATGCCCTGATTGAGAAGGGCGTTCCCTGCGTCGGTGTGCCGAAGACCATTGACAATGACCTGAACGGTACCGATGTGTGCTTCGGCTTCGATACCGCGGTGAGTATCGCCACGGAGGCCATCGATCGGCTCCACTCCACCGCAGAAGCTCACAGCCGCGTGATTGTTTGCGAAGTGATGGGCCGAGATGCTGGTTGGATTGCCCTTTACAGCGGGGTCGCGGGCGGGGCGGACGCGATTCTGGTGCCGGAGAAGGCGATCGACCTGGACGCGGTGATCGCGGTGATCAAGGAGCGTCGGGCTCGCGGAAAGTTCTTCAGCATTGTCGTGGTCGCTGAAGGCGCCAAAATGCCGTCTACAGGTGCATTGGCAACGCACGGCACCGTGACGGACGAATTTGGTCATGCTCGTTTGCTTGGAATCGGTCAATTCGTTGCAGATGAGATTGAAAAGCGTACCGGCTTCGAGACCCGCGCCGTCAACCTGGGTCATACGCAGCGTGGCGGAACCCCAACGGCGTTTGATCGTATGCTCGCCACCCGCTACGGTTCGGCTGCCATCGACCTGGTGCATCAGGGAAAATTCGGTCGCCTGGTCGTGCTGCGCGGCACCCAGATCACAGATATTCCGTTGGCGGACGCGATCGAGAAAAATCGCACGGTTAGCGATGACTTGCTAGCGCTTGCGACGGACCTGCAGGCGGTCATCAAGAAGTAGTTAAGATTCAGTGGTTTACGACCAGAGACGGCCAGCCTGCGACGGGTTGGTCGTTTTCTTTGTTTTCCGACCCTTGCAAAGGCCAGTCCCGCGCGGCGCTGGGTCTGTGAGAATCCCGGGAATCAACGCCGCCACAACCCCATAAGCAGCGGTGAATTCTGAAGTTGCCCCATCCGGTTGTATTTTCGCAAGCCATGGTTGGCGCGGGGGATATTTCATCGGCCAAGACCCGAAGAAATGGGTTGAATTCCAGAAGAAAACGGCCTATAACCAAAGTCCCACGCTGGCTTCGA
>JBARFA010000217.1:0-5645 GCA_049796755.1 Acidobacteriaceae bacterium | reverse complement strand
GCGGAAAGACTATGCGTGGTTGAAGGAGGCGATGGCTTGCGCCTCATCGTCTTTCACATCAAACACGGTATACAGCTTGGTGATCTGCAGCAGATCGTGAACTTTTTTCGTGAGCTTCAACAACTTCAGCTCGCCACCCTGGTTGCGAGTTGCCGTAAAGGCGCTCACCAGCTCGCCAATGCCCGAGCTATCGATGTAATTGACGTCGGCCAAGTTCAGCAGGATATCTTTCGATCCCTTGCCCAACAATTCACGAACCGCATTGCGCAGTTGCACACTGCCTTCGCCGAGTGTGATGCGACCGCTTAGATCGAGAATGGTAACTCCATCCACTTGGCGGGTACTAATCTTCATGCTCACGGTGATATTCCTCCTTAGGCGCTTTTCTGGGTTGAATCCAAATGCTTGATAAGTGTTAGCTCGGTTCCGGGGTGCAGTAGTTTGAAGTGTACCTCGTCCATAAATGATCGGATGAGGAAAATTCCGCGGCCGGAACCGTTGAGCAGATTTTCGGGTGCCAATGGGTCGGGGAGCGTGGCCGGATCCAGGCCGTTTCCCTGGTCGCTGATGCGAATGATCAAAGAAGACCCATTGTTCTCAAACGAGGCAGTAATCTTTTTTTCCGGATCGTAGGCATTGCCGTGCAGCACGGCATTGACCGCGGCCTCACGCACCGCCATCGTCAACTGGAAGGTTTGGTCCTCGTCCAGTCCCGACTTCTGGGCCAACTGTTCCGCCGCTTCTTCCACCTTGTTCACGCTGTCAAGCGATGAGTCCAAAGTGTAGCTGAATCGACTTACCATGGAATCCACCACACGAACTGGTCTCATCTATAGGGCATGGGCTCCGGTCAGCACCATGAGCCCCGCTTCGATGGCGGGTTTCATACGTTGTCTGACCGAGAGCCAGGGGTTTATGAGACCTATTCACGCCCCGGGCCCGCTAAATTATCGGTTCCTGGTTCCGATTGCGGTCATTGTCGCCAAGGACACGCAGAATCTCTCCACAGGGGAAGTTTGCTTGTGCGGTCGGCCTAGTGTCAAGGAAGTCTTTTGCTTATGCGCGCTCATGGACTCTGATCTATAAGCCGCCGGCGACGAGGGGCGGGGTGGTCATTGCATCCCATGGACGGGGGTGAAAGGCGGATTTGAGGCGGCTAAAAGCAAGTGAGTGAAGAAACTGCTCTCGCTTTGGCTTGAGTTGAGTAGACTGTCCATGCGGGCGAAGGACGCTCTTTTGCTGGGGAATTGTCTCTTCCGATCCGCGCATTCTTTGTTGCAATAAAACTGAACCGCGGCCGCATCGCACACGCAGGAACGATCGACCCACAATCGAAAACGAGAGAGTACATCCCATGCCGGTCGACGAGCTAAAGAAAAATCATAAGGTGGGGGCGAACGCGAAAGACTCCGTCCTGATTCATCTTTCCTTGTTGCTGGGCAGTCCGATTCTGGACGCCGCTGGGCATTCTCTTGGCCATGTGCGCGAGGTGGCGGTGACGCCGGGCATACGCGCCTCGCTGGTGACAGAGTTGATCTGGGGAAAGAAAGATGCGCTGCAGGCAGTATCGCCGGCTGGCCTGGAGCAGACGCCGAATGGTGAGTTGCGATTGCGCGGCGACGCACATCCCAGGCCGTTCAACATGGGCGAGCCGTTGTTGCTGTTGGATCGCGACCTGATGGACCAGCAAATTATCGATGTTCATGGGCGTAAGGTGGTGCGGGTCAATGATGTGTCGCTGTTATGGTTGCCGCAGGAAACCGGCGGCGAAATGCGCGCCATTGAGGTAGAGGTCGGGACGCTGGGAGCGATGCGGCGACTGCTGAAAGGCATCGCGCCCAAGCGAACCATTGAGCGAATTACGAAGAAAATTCCATCGCGCGCCATTCCGTGGGATTTCGTGGATTTGATTGAAGTGGATCCGGCGCGCCGGGTGCGGTTGAAGATTTCCCATGAGCGGCTGGCGCAGTTCCATCCGTCGGATCTGGCCGATATTTTGGAAGACCTGGCGCCGGTGCAGCGGGAAGCCATCTTCAGCCAACTGGATGAGGAAGTGGCGGCCGAGGCGCTGGAAGAAGTGGAGCCGAAGCTGCAGAAACAACTCCTCGAATCGATGGACTCCGAACGAGCCGCTGACATTATGGAGGAGATGGATCCGAGCGCTGCCGCAGACTTGCTGGGCGAGCTGCGCAAGGAGCAGTCGGAAGCCATCCTGGAAGAAATGGAGCCGGAGGAGCGGGAGGAAGTCAAAGAGCTGCTGGAGTTCAGCGAGCATTCCGCGGCCGGCCGCATGACGACAAATTATGTCGCGGTTTCGGCAGATGCCACCGTTGCCCAGGCGATTGAAGCGTTGCGCAATTTCGATGACGATCCTGAAATTGTGACGGAGGTTTACCTGCTGAATGAAACCGGAGTGCTGGTGGGCGTGGTGCCGCTGGCGCGGTTGTTGCTTGCACGCCCGGATACGAAAGTTGCGGTGCTAAGCGAATCGCGGTTCGTGAGTTGTCCAGCGGATATGCATGACAAGCAGGTCGCGGAGCTATTCGATCGTTACAACTTGTATGCGTTGCCGGTGGTCGACGAGCATAACAAGCTGGTGGGCGTGGTAAACGTGGATCAGGTGATCGCCTTTATGAGGCAGCAGGCGTAGCCGGTAAGACAGCCAGCATGGAGAGCCAGCCCACATTTCAGCCATCGCCGAACGGGCTGCGGATTCTGTACATTGCGCCGATGAATTACGGCTGGTACGGACTCTATCGGCAGCACAGCCTGCAGCGGCTGGGGCACACAGTTTTTCCCATCGACATTATGCAATATGAAAAGCGCGGCAATCCGTGGATGGCGCGGATTCGTTACCGCATGCAGATCGGCAGCGTGGTGACGCAGATGAATGCGGACGTGCTGCGGCTGGCGAAGGAACATGCCGTCGACGCAGTGTGGTTCGACAAGCCGTTGTTTATTCGCGCGGAGACATTGCGGCAGCTGCGAGCCATGGGCATCGCGACCGTGGACTACATGATCGACAATCCCTTTGGGCCGAGGCGCGATCCGGGATTTCGACTGTATGTTCGTACGATTCCGGAGTATGACCTGCACGTGCAGCAGCGGGACGTAAGCGTTGCGGAATATCTTGCGCGGGATGCGCGTCGCGTGGTGAAGGTGCAGACGGCGTTCGAGCCGAGCGTACATTTTCCTCCGCCGGCGGGCTGGTCTGATAAAGATCGCACGCGAGAGGTGTCGTTCATTGGAACGCCCTATGACGAGCGGCCGCAGTTTTTGACCGATCTTTGGCGCAAGTACGAATTGCCGGTGGTGATTTCCGGACCGCGCATCTGGACGCGCAAACTTGATCCGGCGGCATTGGCCGCGCTTTATCCAGTGGCAGACGAACTATATGACGCCGCGTATCGTGAAGGCATTTGGCGCTCGAAAATCAACCTGAGCTTTCTGACCCATGGCAACCAGGATGAGTACGCGCACAAGAGCTTTGAAATTGCCGCGTGCGGCGGATTTTTGCTGGCGGAGCGATCGGCGGGGCATAGCGAGCGATTTCGGGAGAATGAAGAAGCGGTCTTTTTTTCGGACATTGAGGAGTGTGTGGATAAGATTCGCCGCTATCTGAACGATGAAGCGGCGCGGGCGCGAATTGCTGCTGCCGGACGGCGGCGGGCGGTGACCTGCGGGTACGACAACGACAGCCAACTGGCCAAGGTGCTGGACGTAGTGGAGGAATTGTTGCCGAAAATTCGCGCGGGACGCGGTTCGCGGAAATGATCGTCGACTTCGAACGCGAGCGGACGCTGCCGAGTTTTATCGCGGACGTGTGCATTGTGGGCGCGGGAGCGGCGGGAATTGTGCTGGCTGCGCAATTGATGCGCAAAGGCAAACGCGTGCTGCTGCTGGAGAGCGGCGGCCGCAAAGAGGATGAATCGTTCCAGCAACTGAACCGTAGCGACAGAGTTGGCCAGCCGTTGAAGTCGGTGCATGCGGGCCGCTTTCGTGCGCTGGGCGGGACCACGATTCGCTGGGGCGGACAGATCCAGGAGATGCAGGAGTGGGATTTCGAAACGCGTCCTGGAATTGCAGGGAGCGGATGGCCGATTGCGAAGTCTGAACTGGCGCCCTATTACGAGCGAGCGCTGGAAGCGGGAGGATTGCTGCCGGTGTTGCGAACCGATGAGGAAGTGTGGCGTGAGTCGGGCTCCGCTGCGCCGAATCTTTCTGAGGATCTGATTCCTTATTTCACGCGTTGGTGTCCGGAGCCGAACTTTGCTCGCCTCTATCGCAACGCGCTAGCTTCGACGAACATCTGTGTGGTGTTGCACGCGACCGTCTGCGAACTGATGATGAACGAGGCGCTGGATTCGGCGTTGGGGCTACGTTGCAGGAATCTTGGTGGCGTGGAACACATTTTTCATGCGCCGACGTACGTGCTTTCTCTGGGGATGATGGAGACGATCCAGCTGCTGTTGCAGCCGATGGAGAAGGGCCAAGCGCCGTGGCAGAGAAGCGAATGGCTAGGGCGGCATGTGCAGAGCCACATCGACTATAACTCCGCCAGGCTGGTGAACGTCGATCGTAAGCGGATGGAACAGGTGTTTCCAAACGTATATCTGAAGGGAAGAAAATATCAGCCAAAGTTGCGGGTGACGGAGCAACGCCAGCGGGAAGACGAAACGCTGAATATTGCCGGGGCGATTTCATTTATCAGCCTGGGCAACGTGGAACGGGATGTGCGCCAGATGAAGTCGGCGGCGAGGAACCTGCTGCGAGGAAACTGGTCTGCGATTGGGGTGCGCGATACACTGCCAGCGCTGCGGCGGCTGCCACTCCTTGTGCAACTGGCATACAGCTTTTACGTCAGCCATCGCGCGTACTGGCCGCAGGATGTGACGTATTGGCTGCGGGTGCATTGCGAGCAAGAACCGCTCTCGGCGAGCCAGATCACGCTGACCTCGGAGCGCGATGCGATGGGCATGCTTCGCAGCCGAATTGACTGGCAAGTGTCGCGGCTGGAATGGAAGACGATCCAGCGCTTCACGCGGATGGCGCAGCAGGCACTCGAAAATGCAGGGCTGGCGAAGCTGGAACCACAGCCGGAACTGGCCATAGAGGATGGCTATCGCCACGTGACCTTCGACGATAGCTATCACTGGATGGGCGGCACGCGCATGTCTGTCAAGGCGGCCGATGGCGTGGTCGATACCAATCTGAAAATCCACGGCGTGCGCAATGCGTATGTGTGCAGCGCGTCGGTCTATCCGACGTCGGGATTCGCGAATCCCGTGCATACGCTGCTGGCGTTGGCGATTCGTCTTGCAGATCACCTGGCGGCGCTGGCGGCGGTGATCGAAGAGCCATTGGACGCGCAGGTGCGGGCGGATGCTTGAGACGATTGCATTGCCGGCGAGCGGTCGCGTGACTACGCGGCTGGGATTTGGCGGTTCCGGGTTGATGGGCGGGATCAGCGAGCGCGAATCTTTGCGGCTGCTGGAGACGGCGTTCGACGCGGGTGTTCGCCATTTTGACGTTGCGCCTGCCTACGGGCATGGCCGTGCAGAGCGATGCCTGGGGAAATTTTTACAAGGGAAACGGGATCAGGTCACGGTCGCGACGAAATACGGCATTCTGCCGCCGGCGCAGGC
>JBARFA010000216.1:0-9146 GCA_049796755.1 Acidobacteriaceae bacterium | reverse complement strand
GCAAAAGGACGAAGATGTAGTCGCGCTGGGGAAAAGTAAGGACGGAAAATAATGGACCTGACAACCGATTACATGGGTCTGAAACTGAAAAATCCGCTGGTGGTTTCTTCCTCGCCGTTGACTGAATCTGTGGACAATATTCTGCGCCTGGAAGAAGCGGGGGCGGGAGCGGTGATTCTGCCGTCCATCTTTGAAGAGCAGCTGGCCCTGGAAGGGAATTCGCTCGACGGGGACATCTCGCGTGGAGCGGAGTCATTTGCCGAGTCGCTCAGCTATTTTCCGGTGTATGAGGATTATCGACAGGGACAGGACGCATACCTCAGCCTGCTGCATCACGCCAGGATTCGAGTCGGCATTCCTGTGATCGCCAGCCTGAATGGGACGACGGCGGGCGGCTGGATTCGCTTTGCCAAGGAGCTTGAGCAGGCGGGCGCGGACGGCCTGGAACTGAATACGTATTCCCTGGTGACCGATCCGGCAGTGAGCAGTGGCCAGGCGGAGCACGCGCTGGTGGAACTGGTACGCGGAGTTCGACAGAGTACGACTCTTCCCATCGCCGTCAAGTTGTCTCCGAACTATACCAGCCTGCCGCATCTGGCGAAGCAGCTGCAGGGAGTGGGAGCGGACGCGCTGGTGTTGTTCAACCGCTTCTATCAGCCGGATTTTGATTTGGAGCAGTTGGACGTGGTCCCGCGGCTTGCGTTGAGCCGCCCGGAGGAACTGCTGCTGCGTCTGCATTGGATTGCGATTCTCTATGGCAACGTGGAGGCGGAACTGGCAGTCACCGGAGGCGTGCACAGCGCGCAGGACGTGTTGAAATCCGTGATGGCCGGAGCGCAGGTGGCGATGATGGTGTCTGAACTGCTGGCCCACGGCATCGACCAGCTTTCCAACATTCGAGCAGAACTGATGCGCTGGATGGAAGAACACGAATATCAATCGATTGATCAAATGCGGGGCAGCCTGAGTCGCCGCTCTGTTCCCGATCCTTCTCCTTTTGAGCGCGGCAACTATATCAAGACTCTGAACAGTTACACCCTCCGCACGACGGTGACGTAGACCTGCGAATTCGATGGCAAGGACGCCGAAAACCTGAGCAAGATCGATGTGTATCCCGGAGATACGACCGGTCGCGAAAACAGCGTCGCGAATGTGATCTGGGCGGCGCTGGAATACAATAAAACTGAGGCAAAACGGTGAAGCGTTTCCGTGGAGATGATCCAGGCCTGCAGACCGCAGGATCACCCGCCCAAGAGGCTTTTAATAAAAGTCCGGTGGTCAGAACCTCCGTGGAATTACCGATGACACGTATCCCCAAACATGGAAGGAATGCATTCAACCAATGACCACTCCTCATCTTGTGGTGCAGGACCAGCCGGGGCTGCAACCTGCCGGTGGCGTCCAGCAAATCGTCAATGACTTTTCAATTCAGATTGCCACGGTAAACGGATCAGGTTCGCAATCTGCCAATAACGTCCTGCTGCGCAGTATCTTTCGCATGGGCGTTCCTGTCTCGGGCAAGAATTTGTTTCCTTCTAACATTGCCGGACTGCCGACCTGGTACACGATTCGTGTCAGCAAACATGGCTGGGTGGCGCGCAAGACCGATATCGACGTTTTGATCGCGATGAACGCGGAGACGGCGCAGCAGGATGTACAATCCTTGCGCCCGGGCGCGGCCGTGATCTACGACCAGTCGCTGAACCTGGACAAGGTCCGCGATGACCTGACCTACTACGCGGTCCCATTCGATCAGCTGGCGGCGTCGACCGGCGCCGATGCGAAGATTCGCAAGCTGGTCAAGAACATGGTCTACGTCGGAGTCGCAGCGCAGCTGCTGTCGATCGATATGGACTGGGTAGAGAAAACGGTTCGCAAACAATTTGCGAAAAAGGTGAAGGCGGCGGAGCTGAACCTGAAGGCAGTCCGCGCCGGATTCGATTATGCCGCCAGCTCGCTGACCAAGCAGGACCCATTCGTGGTGGCGCCGATGAGCGCGACCCAGGGAAAGATCATCATCGAAGGCAATGAAGCCACCGCCATGGGCGCCATGTTTGCCGGAGTTACGGTGGTGACCTGGTATCCGATCACGCCGTCGTCCTCTGTGGTGGAAGACCTGATCGATTACATGAAGGAATATCGCGTGGAGCCGGATGGCAAGGCAAGCTTCGCAATTGTGCAGGCGGAAGACGAACTGGCTGCCGTCGGCATGGTGCTGGGCGCAGGATGGGCTGGCGCGCGCTCGATGACCGCAACCTCCGGGCCGGGAATTTCGCTGATGGCGGAATTTGCAGGGCTGGGATATTACGCGGAAATTCCCGGCGTGATTTTCGATGTGCAGCGCACCGGACCGTCGACCGGATTGCCGACGCGTACCTGCCAGGGCGATCTGACCTTTATCGCAGGACTGTCGCATGGCGATACGAAACACGTCATGCTGCTTCCGGGAAGCGTGAAGGAATGTTTCGAATTCGCGACCGAGGCGTTCAATATCGCGGAGCAGATGCAGACTCCGATTTTCGTTCTCTCCGACCTTGACCTGGGAATGAACAACTGGATGTCGGAGCCGTTTGAATATCCGGAAAAGCCGATCAATCGCGGCAAAGTGCTGGACGCGAAGCAGCTGAAAGAGCTGGGCGGATTCGCGCGCTATAAAGATGTGGACGGCGACGCGATTCCGTATCGCACGCTGCCGGGTACAGATCATCCGAATGCCGCCTACTTTACGCGCGGATCGGGCCATAACGAGAAGGCGCTCTACACCGAGCGTCCCGACGATTACGAAAACAACATGCTGCGACTGGCACGCAAATTTGAGACAGCGAAGACGCTGGTGCCGAAACCGATACTTGAAGGCAAAGGCCATGAGAAGGTCGGCCTTATTGCCTTCGGCAGCAGCCACTGGGCAGTGATCGAGAGCCGGGATCAGTTGCAGCGCGAATCCAAACTGAGAACGGATTATCTCCGCGTTCGCGCCTATCCGTTCACGCAGGAGATTCATGATTTTGTTGCGCAGCATGAGCGTATCTACGTGGTGGAACAGAACCGCGACGGGCAGATGCTGCATCTGCTGAAAGTCGACCTGGATCCGACGCAGGTTGTGAAGCTGCACAGCGTTCGCCACTTCAACGGACTTCCTATCGATGCACGCTCGATCACCCATGCGATCGCAGAACAAGAAGGAGCAGCCAAGTAATCATGTCGACGACGCCTGTCACCCCCCAGCCCAAGACGAACCGCATCGGACTCCAGATTCTGGACTATCGCGGAGGCAAGACCACACTTTGCGCCGGTTGCGGACACAACGCCATTTCCGAGCGCATTACAGAAGCGTTCTACGAGATGGGAATCCAGCCCGAGCGCGTGATGAAGATGAGCGGCATCGGATGCTCGTCGAAGTCGCCGGCATATTTCATGTCTCGCTCGTTCAGTTTCAATTCCGTGCACGGTCGCATGCCTTCGGTTGCAACTGGAGCACTGCTGGCCAACAAAACCATGCGCAGCATCGGCATCAGCGGCGACGGCGATACGGCCTCGATCGGCATGGGACAGTTTGTTCACTTGCTGCGCCGCAATATTCCGATGATTTACATCATTGAAGACAACGGCGTGTATGGGCTGACCAAGGGGCAATTCTCCGCCACCGCAGATATCGGCTCGAAGCTGAAGTCCGGCGTCATCAACGACCTTCCCGCAATCGATACTTGCGCGCTGGCCATCCAGATGGGTGCGACTTTTGTTGGACGTTCCTTTTCCGGCGACAAGAAGCAGCTTGCTGCCATGTTGAAGGCCGCCATCGCACATAAGGGAACGGTGATGCTGGATGTGATTTCGCCCTGCGTCACGTTCAACGATCACGAGGGTTCCACCAAGAGCTACAAATTTATGCAGGGTCATGAGGAGCCTGTCGCAGAGGTTGGATTCGTGTCCCACTTCGACGACATCGCGGTCGATTATGACCCCGACACCACGGTCGACGTGCAACTGCATGACGGATCGCATCTGCGCTTGCGCAAGCTGCATGACGACTACGATCCGACCGATAAGGTTCGAGCGATGAACCTGCTGATGGAAGCGCATGCGAAGGATGAAGTGCTGACTGGCGTGTTTTATGTGGACACGCAGAAGCCGGACTTTACCTCCATGCTGAACATGGTGGATGAGCCATTGGCCACGCTGGCGGCCGAACGCGTTCGACCGGGCCGCGATGTGCTGGCGCAGATCATGGCGGAACACAGCTAGAATCCTTTTACCATTTTTAATTCTGCTGAATTGTTATCGTGCCGCTGTCTCTGGATGAGAGGGCGGCACGATTGTTTTGGGAGGGATTCGCGCTGGTTGGCTCGGCTGCGCTTCAATTGCCATGCGCGCCAGGATCGACTGCTCCGCAATCAGCGCGCCCATGCAGGTTAGATAGGGAATCAACTCCCCATAGAGTCGGCTCTCCACAATAATGCCGTAGAGAAACATCAGGCCGAACCACGCCGGCAGTGTCCAAAGCCGGAGTGTCGCGTCGTTGATCCGCTTGCGATAGAGAACGATGGGAAGAATCGTGTAGCCGCCGGCAGCGAACATCTGCGGCCACGCGGGTGGCCAGGCCAGCAGAACCAGGTTAATTTTATAGGCTGGAATCCACGCCGTAATGTTGTGCGAGTAGAGTCGATTGACATATATATGCCAGGCGATCCAGAAGATCGCCAACGGCACGACGACGGCGAGCGTGCGCGGTGCATAGCAACGACGCCAATCCACTTTGCCGGATTCGGTCATTGCGGCGAGCACAAAAAACAGCAGAAGCAGCAGCGTGGTTTCGCGGTTGAGGGTGGCGACAATAAAAAGTGCCGCGAACCACAACGGGGGCTTGCGGAAGTAGATGAGATAGAGCCCGACGGCAAAAAATCCCAGGCTGGGCAGGTCGTAGTGGAAGCGACGGGCATGCAGCGACACCAGCACATAAGTAACGGCGCACAGAACGAGCACCAGAGGATAGATATAGGGCATGAGCAGGCGTCGCTCGGATGCGGCATCGTAGATGCGTGTCGCCACCCATCCCGCGAGAACAATGCCGGCGGTGTCGGTGATGGCGACGACGAGCGTTTCCGGAGCGATGTGGGAACGATAGATGGGCGTGAATCTGGACAACAGATCGGCGAGGTGAATCAGGAAAGGGCTTTGATGTGCCCATCGCAACAGCCACATCATCAACACTCGGGTCTGACAGGGCGTGACCTCCAATCCGTTTTCATATCGATCGAGATGGAGATACGGCGGCACTCGGCTGTGATAGGCCCAGACCAGCTGAATGGTAGCGAGGGTATAGACGAACCAGGCTAGAGCGCGATGCTTACGACTCCGCGCGGCCTTCCCAGTATGCGCAGCGGCCGTCATTTGTTTGTCTGCACGAGAGGCCGGGTCCGCTCGAACAGGATGACGGTCTTGTCCTGGTAATCCACCTTCCAGCCGGGCGTGCGTTGCAGCAGGTAGGACAGCGGACGATGGTTTTCAAACAAGACATACTGGATGGAATATTTGTCGAGGATTTGCAGGCTGTCCTCAATCCGAATCGCATGCAGATAATCTGCAAGCACGCCGTTGCGCTCAAATACATCCATGCGTGAATCAATGAAGACGGGAACCTGGCGGACATTCCAGATCAGGTAGCCGCCCCACAGATAGTCGTTGAACACGTTGCCGCGCGGCTGAAAGTTCTGCAAGTACTTCTGCGCCGCGGCGTCAGGATAGATCGCGGAGCCGCAATCGATGAGTCGCCGATTGCTGGGGAACAGCAACACCACGGTGACGAAAGCGCCCAGCATGATGGTGGCGTTCAACCAGGGCTTGTCGCGCTCCGCATAGTACGGCATTGCCGATGCCAGATCCTTCGCCATCAGCGGCACAATCAAGATCGCGGCAAGGAATAAAAAGCGCGAATAGGTCAGAGCGGCGTAAGTCCCAATCAGCAAGAACAGAACTTCATCGAGCCGCCACCCTCGACGACGAACAAGTTGCAGCAGAACTGCGCCCGCCATAATGCCGAGAACGATTTTTCCTCGCGGGGAATGGAAGTCGAGACTGCGCCACTCATCCACGCTGGCGATATTCAATTTCTGATGGAACGCCAGGTCGAAGGGATAGAGCACCAGCCGCCATCCGTATGGATTGACGAAGAGCGCCAGCGTCGACAGCAGTAACACCCAAGCGAGCTTGCGTGTCTGCGGGCGGGTCCAGCGAGTCGCCTCGATCGAACCACAGGTGCCCTCGACGCAGCCGGAGAGACCAACGACCGCAAGCACCACCAGGCCAATGATCCAGGAGCCGTGCGCGTTGATCCACAGCAAAAAAACAAACGGTAGCACCCACAGAAAATCGCGGCCACGGCGAAACTCCGCGAGCAGGCCCAATTCGAGAACAAGAAACATCCAACCGAATAGAAGCGTCCGTGGACCGAACGAAACGCTGGCGAGAAACATAGCGGCGAAGCCGACGACGAAGGCGGCTTTGATGCTACCGGACTCCAGATAAGCCAGACCCAGAACGCCGAGCAGGATGATTTCAATCGCGACAACGGTGACAAGGAAAATTCCACGCGAACCGAACGCGCGCCAGGCCAGGTAGTAAGGAATCTCAGAAAGCCACTCGTGGTCCATCCACGGCTTGCCGGCGGTCGTGAAGGAATAGAGATCCTGATGCAGAAATGCGTGCCTCTGGAGTTGGATCTGTGCGTTGCGTAGATGCCAGCCGATGTCCGGGTCGGCAACCTTTTTTGGAACGGCGAGAAATACCACCATCGCGAAGAGAACAGCCAGCAGAACAGGAAAACCGAACAACTTGCGGATTGCCGGCGGGCGCTGCCGAAGCGTCGTTTCTTCTTCGGGAGCAATTACGCACGTAACCATTGAAGTCGAGAATTCCTGTCTGTGAGAGCAACCCGTGTAGCAAGATATTACCCAAAGAGCAGCACGATCCCGCTCTATGATGACGCACCTTCCTGTTACTTAGGTACCGACCAGAAGCGCATGCGAAAACGCGAAGGGACGGTGGTTATTGCGTGCCATGGACGCGCGACGGCGGAGCGCCTATGGGACGCGGAAGGATTCTGATTATGCGACGGCGCGGATATAAGTGGGCATTGCGACACGACGGCGGACAGAGTTTGGTCGAGACCGCAGTTTTTCTGCCGATCCTGATTTTGCTGGTGGCCTACGCCGTGGACTTTGGATATTTCTTTATCGTTGCGGCAAACCTGACTTCCGCGTCGCGGAATGCAGCCGAGTATTCGATTCAGGGATTTGATTCTCCGGCGCAAAGTGCGTTGCCGGTTGCGGGTCCGATCACAACCAACACATCGGTCGCGGCGTTAGCGGTGGGCGATCTTTCCAGTCTGGCGAACAGCGCAACGACAACAACCGTCGAGGTATGCTCAAAAAGTGTGGGTACCACCAACAACCTGACGAACTGCTCCAGTTACGGCCCTTCCGGCACTGTCTTCGCTCCAGCGGCGGATCCCGAGGCGCCAACGTTCTTCCTGAATCGCGTCGATGTCACCTACACAGTGCAGCCGCCGATTCCGCTCAGCTTTTTTTCCTATTCACTGCTGCCGACGATGAAATTTCATCGACAGGTTTCGATGCGGGCGATGGATTAGATGAAGCGAGCCGATCTATGTGGGCGACTCCGAATCGGTCGCCTTCGTTGCGAAGAAGGTTCGCTGGTTTTGGAGACGGCGCTGTCTCTGCTGATCGTGATTCCGATGGTGTTTTGGATGTTTGAGATGTGCATGCTGACCTACACCTACAGTGTTCTTGGCGATGCGGCGCGCCAGGGTGTTCGCTATGCCATCGTGCACGGCACCGACAGCGGAAACTGCAGTGGGCCCAGCAGCGGGTGCGCCGATACTTCCGCAGCGAACGTAAAATCCGTGGTGACGGCCGCCGCTGCGTATTCCTTTCACAACTTGTCACAAATGGCGATTCAGGTGACGTATCCCGACGACAGCTCTGCTCCGCCGTCACGCGTCAACGTGACCATCAACTATACCTACGTGCCGTATATCAAGCTGCCCGGCATCGCCAACTCCGTGCAGCTGAGCGCGCAGGGACGCATTTTTTACTAGCGGGCGGCAGCACCGCAGATAGACGTTCATGCGCGAGGAACAAAATAGATCGATCGCCTCATGCGAAAACTCCAAAGCCCCGCCAGGTTTGAGCGACCGCGCGGAATCCGGTCAGATCATGGTATCCCTGTTGCTGATGCTGGCGATTTTTCTGCTGGCGATTGTTGGATTCGCCGTTGACCTTACGAATCTATGGTTTCATCGCCAGGCAGCACAAACTGCAGCCGATGCGGCATGCCAGGCGGGCGCGATGGACATGTTGATGGTGGCTGTAGGAACGCCAATGCCGAACATGGGCTTTACTCTAGGAACGCCCGGGGACTGCACTTCGGGTACGGGCACAATTTGCTTTTACGCCAACGCAAACGGCTATAACGGCGCGGGACTTTCCCCAGGCAGCGCTTCGAATTCCGTGAATTGGGCTTTTCCCAATTCTGTTCCCAGTGTCACCACTCCTTCCAGTTCTCTCACCGCCTACCCGTTTTTGAAGGTTGTGGTCAGCGAAAACGTAAAAACTCATTTCCTGTACACGATTCACGGGACAAGCTATCAGCAGGTGGTCGCCTCCTGTACCTGCGGGCTGACCGGAACGGTGCCGCAGGCCGCGCCGATTCTGGTGCTGAATCCGACGATTCCCAAAGCACTCTACCTAACTGGCGGCTCGCATATCGTGATCGTCGGGGGCCCGAATAACAGCATTCAGGTGAATTCGTCGGCGAACGGAGCGCCCAACGCAAATTCCAGTAGCAATGCCGTGTATTGCGACGGCGGCAGTGGCTATCCAATTGACACGAGCACAGCGGGGCCGAACGGCACGGGCGGGTACTTATCGATTCATGGAGGGCCGCTCACGAATCAATTTTGCGGGGCAAACTATATTTTGAACGACGTTCTAAATGGAGTCGCTGCGGGAAAACTTTGGAAGAGTCCGGTGGCCACTTTCGCAGATCCCTACAGCACCGTTTCTGCGCCGACTCTTCCCGCAGCCCCTGTGGCGGCGAGCAACCCGGTGCCGGGCGCTCCCGCGCGGCAC
>JBARFA010000215.1:0-24609 GCA_049796755.1 Acidobacteriaceae bacterium | reverse complement strand
GTGCCGGGAACTTTGGGAAGCTGCAGCGCAGAAGGCAAAACCTATAACCTAGGCTTCTGCGGTGAGGGGGTCCACGGCGACAAAGCGACCCGTGCGTCCGCGGTCCACAAAGCGCACACGTCCGTCGATCTTGGCATACAGGGTGTCGTCGCTGCCGATGCCTACGTTCAAGCCTGGCTTCAAGCGAGTGCCGCGCTGACGAACGATAATGGAGCCGCCGGTCACAACTTCGCCGCCAAATGCCTTCACTCCCAGTCGCTGCGAATTTGAATCGCGCCCGTTCCGTGAACTACCTAATCCTTTTTTATGTGCCATGATTCAATCCTTAAATACTTTTCTTGAAGGTCAATGTTGCTGCATTTCAAATGCTAGTAGCGCACGCCCAACCGCTTAGCTGGCCGCGGTAAAACTCTGCCCGTCCACCTGGATTTCGTGAATCCGAACCTCGGTGTAGGACTGGCGATGGCCTTGCATCTTTTTATATTGCTTCTTGCGTTTGAAGTGGAAGACCAGCACTTTTTTCGCGCGTCCTTCATTGACCACGGAAGCCAGTACTTTGGCGGAGCCGGGCTTGGACAAAGAGGATTCCTGTCCGCCGGTTGAGGCAGCCAGAACCTCAGTAAACTCGATATTGCCTTCTGCCTGCGGCAGCTTTTCCACTCGCAGCACATCTCCGGGCGCCACACGGTACTGCTTTCCGCCGGTGCGAATAATTGCGTACATAACTGAACCCTCCGCACCTATGGCCAACGCCCAGGTGCAAACAAAAATTTCAGGCGGAACATGTTTCCCTATGAGCCGCGGTGGATGCCGCGGGGATCGGGTTTCATCCAGGCGCGTTGCAGAACGCACGCGCGGAGCGAATCGCCTAACCAATTAAGAATACTGGTTCTGGCCAGGCGACGTCAACCGTTCTGTCGGCGAATCCAGCGGGGCCAGCGCTTTTCCGCGGATTGGAATAGATAGACCGCCAGAATGGCGATCAAGGGCTCCAGGGGATTGCGGAATCTGGCATGTACGGTGACGAAATAGTAGATGAGTGGAATCAGCAGAAAGGCCCAAGCGAACAACCACGCGGCTGGCTTATGACGCTTCAACGCGAGTGCCAGGCCAAATAAACCCGCAATGCTGGCGAAAGCAAAATTGGCGACCCGAACAGGCTCGATGTACCACGCATCCCCAGTTGGGTGAGGAACGCTGATCCAGAAAAAATAGAGCCGCTTGATTGAGTTGCGCAGGAAGAGGCCGGGATCGCTTTCAATGTATTTCCTCGCCAACCGACCGCGCATTTGCGCATACTCCACTTCGCCCAACTGCTTGTAGAGGCGTAGCTGGTCGGGAGCTTCGAAAGGGTGGTCGTACTCCATCAGGAAACCCATGGCGCCGGGACCGTTGCCCATGTAGAGTTCGGCGCCGAAGTTGGCGCGCATCGGGATGAAGCGATGAAACACCAGGGCGTTGCGGACCATCCACGGAGAAACGCAAAGGATGAATACAACTGCAGAGATCGAGGCGAATGCAGCCTGCTGCCGAAGGTGCCGAGTCCCATGCAGCACCCATAAACCGCAGGCCGGCAGGAACAACAGGAGGGAGGGATTGCTGAGCGCGAGGATTCCCCAGAGAGCGCCAAAGATCATCCACCGCCGCAAGGTGCGGCCGTTATCGCTGGAACGCGGGTCCGGGTCGGAGGGAATTTCTCCAACGCGACGCATGCGCAGGGCGAGGACCAAAATCAGCGATAGCAGCCAGGTGCTGACCGTCATATCCCACACCCAGCGAACCGCATATTGCATGGCGGCGGGATAGAGTGCCCAGATCCACGCAGCCCACACGGCGACACGACGGTTGAAGCAGCGGGCCGCAATCTCATACGTCGTGAGCGTGGTGAGAGCGGAGAAGAAGCTATTGATGGCGAGGATGACCCACGCAGACCGTAGTGTGTAGATGCCGAAAATTTTAAAGACACCCGCAATCAGAAACGGGTACAAAGGTGGAACCCAGGTGGTAGGGCCAGTGTGACCGATGAATGGATCGGCATATCCGTAGCCGGTGACCAGGGCGCGAGCTACACGTCCCATCTCCCAACCGAACTGGAAATGGTCGCCATCTGTGCGGAGATGATAGGTGTGGGCCAGCGTCATGTAGAGCAAGCGCACCAGAAAGGCGACCCAGAAAACGGTCCATGTGGTTTGGAAGGATTTGGACGAAGAGAAGACATTCCCTGAGTTGGTTCGGGCTGACTCGGATTGTGGCTGGAGTTTGGTCTTCACAGAGCGCAATTCTTTGGGCGTATATAGCCGGACGGGGAAGCCTGAGTGTTCGCCAGCGCGCAACAGGATTGTCGGGGTTCTATGACGGGTCGCAATTGCCTACCAGGTATATTTTCTGTACACTTATGGTTTGGGTCGAAGGAGATTTTCTGCCAGCAGAAATCCCCTGGTGTGTCGGACATTCCGATGCGGCGTACCACGGTGTGCAATTCCCAAGCCCACATCCACATTTGCAGGATATAGGATACAGATCATGGCACAAGTATGTGAAATCTGCGGCAAGAAACCGCAGTTCGGCAATAACGTGTCGCACGCGCATAACGTTACGCGTCGCCGCTGGAATGTCAATCTCCAGACCGTCAAGGCGAAGGTGAACGCCTCTGGCAAACGCATCCGGGTGTGCACCAGCTGCATCAAGTCCGGCAAGGTCGTCAAGGCGTAAATTTCGCGCAAGCTTTACGTACGCCGATCCCATCCTTTATGCAGTTGTTCAAGAAGAAGCTGAAACAAGAGCATAAAATCATGCGGCAGGCGGAGCTCGCCAGGGGCGCTCTGCTGCCGGAATACCATCGCGCGACCGCTGAATGCCCGCATCCGGAATATTGGAGCATGTACGACTCCATGACGGCCGAGGCGGAGGTGCTGGAGTTCATCCGCACCCTGGTGACTACCATCAAGCCCAACCTAGTGGTCGAGACCGGCTCCTTTCTAGGCGTCAGTACGCTTTGGATTGCAGAAGGTCTGAAGCGCAACGGCTTTGGCAAGATCGTTAGTTGCGAATTTGATCCGGTTGTCTATGCCAAAGCGCGAGAGAACGTCGCCAACTCCGGACTTGCGGAATGGATCGACCTTCGCAACGAATCCAGTCTGGAAATGACGGTGGACGGCGGTATCGATCTGCTGTTTAGCGACAGCGATCCTCCGATCCGCGAGCAGGAAGTGAAACGGTTCCTGCCTCAGATCCAGCCGCACGGGATCATTCTGATGCACGATGCCAGTTCTCATCTGAAGATCGTCCGCGAAGCTGCGCTAAAAATGGAGGCGGAAGGGTTGCTGTCGGTGGTCCTGCTGCCGACGCCTCGTGGCCTGGTGATTGCGCAGAAGCGCGCCGGACGTCAATAAGTCCAGACACCAAATTTCCCGGCAATCGCTTGGTCCGCCATATCCGCGCGAATCCGCATCCTACTTTATGTTTGGATAGCCAGACCCGGCAATGCATCGCTGAAGTCACAGATTCGGAGGGTTCCACACTGAAATCCAAAGTGTCTACGGGGACGCAGCTTGTCCTGTGTATCCTGGCGTTTGTTCCGGCGGCGCTGGGCGCCTCGACGCATTCCCACCTGGACGCACCTTCGTCCGTTCGTGATCGCGTGGTCCACATCCACATGCAGAGTGTGCTGTTCCGAGTGATGAATGATGTGGTGTTGCAAGTCGATAGCCTGGACGGAGTGCTTGCGTCTTCGCGAAAAAACGAAGTCATTTCGCTCGACGACAAGAATTCCTTCTCGTTGAAGGTTCAGAATGCTACCACCAGCATTTCCTCGACAGACCTGGCGGCACTGGCGAACGATTTCATCCTGCCGCGGGCGAAAACACCGCTGAAGAACCTGAGTCTCACATTCAGTTCGGACCAGTCGATTCACGTGAAAGGGGACTTTCACAAATTGGTAGACGTTCCATTTTCCGGGACAGCCAGCCTGCAGGTAACTCCGGACGGAAATATGCGGATGCACCTGGCCAACCTGACTGTCGCAGGCGTCATTCATGAAGACGTGCTCAATTTTCTGGGAATCAAAGTTGCCAGCGTTGCCAAGCCGAAGCGAAAACAGTCGTTCAAGATTGTGGGGAACGACATCATTTTCCCGATCGATCAGATGTTTCCGCCGCCGCATGTCAGCGGGCAATTGCACGACATCAACATTTCCGGGGACAAGTTGAACCTGATTTTTGGCACTGACAAACAGGCGCGAGACCGAGAGCAATCTGCAGCCGAAAAGCCGTCGATCGCCAGCGGGAGTTACATCTATTTTCGCGGGGGCACAATGAAGTTTGCGCTGTTGACGATGAGCCCTGTGAATCTCGAACTGGTGCCGTTAAAGCCCGATCTGCATAAACGGTTCGAGTTTTCTGTTGACCAGTACTACCAGCAGCTGGTTGCCGGCTATTCGAAATCGCTCCCGAACAAGGGCTTGCTGGTTTACATGGCAGATGACCGCGAGATCCAACCATCGACTCAACCTGCACAAAAGTAATCAAGACAAGCGCCCAAACGGGCCGTCAACGTGAACTGCATTGCAGAAGGACGCAAACTTGTGTGCAATCCTGCCAGAAATAATAGACAATCATAATTAGTCTAAAGATCAGGAATCCAGTCTGCCCGGTCAATCTGCATTTCGGCAGATCCATCGGCGATTCGGCTGCCCTTTTCGGTTTTGACTGCGATTGCAGCACCGCGAACAATGACCACAAAACGTGGCCAGCGAAGCATCGTGCTGATAGTCTCAGTAGGAGCCACTCTTCAGGAATTAAGAAACGAGCGAAAGAGAAGTACACCGAATGAGAATTGCAAGTGTTGCTAGCGCAATGCCCGAATGGTATTACAGCCAGCAGAAAATATTTGAAACGTTGTGCCAGCACTGGAAAGACAAGCTCGACAAGCCCGACGTTTTAGAGCGGCTGCATCAGCGGGTATGTGTGGAGAAGCGGCACCTGGCGTATCAGATCGACGAGTACGCCTCGATTGAAACCTGGGGCGATGCCAATAACCGCTGGATCAAGGCGGCCGTAGATCTGGGTGAGCGTGCCATTACGGGCGCGCTGGAGCGGGCGGGCCGCAAGAAAGAAGAAATTGGCGCCATCATCATTGTTTCCGTGACCGGAATCTCCGCGCCTTCTCTGGATGCCAAGCTGAGCAACGTGATGAATCTTCCGCTGGATATGCGGCGTACGCCGATCTTCGGGCTGGGATGCGTTGCAGGTGCTGCCGGCATTGGGCAGGCCGCGGATTATGTGCAGGCGTACCCGGATCGGATTGCGGTGCTGCTTTCGGTGGAGCTATGTTCGCTGACCTGGCAGCGGATGGATTTGTCGGTCGCGAATATGATCGCTTCTGGCCTGTTTGCAGATGGTTCGGCAGCCGTGGTTGTGGCTGGTGATAATGTTGCAGCGAAGGGTCCGGAGATCCTGGGACATCAATCGAGCTTCTATCGCAATACTGAACACCTGATGGGATGGGACATATCCGAAGAGGGCTTTCAGATTGTGCTGTCGCCGGACGTTCCGGATGCGATCCACAAGAATTTTCCTGGCGACGTCGATAAGTTTCTTGCCGGATTCGGCATGAAGCGCAGCGACATTGGTAGCTGGATCATGCATACTGGCGGGCCCAAGGTGCTTGACGCATCGGCGGAAGCGCTGGGATTACCGCGGGAAGCGTTTGCTGCCTCATGGGATTGTTTGCGGAATAACGGCAACATGTCTTCCGCGTCCGTGCTGCTGGTGCTGGAAGATTACATGTTGAATCGCAAGCCGCCTGCGGGCAGCTACAGCATTCTAGCGGCGGTCGGGCCGGGATTCTGTTCTGAACTGGTTCTTCTGCGCTGGTAGCAGCATAGTTTTCGGCAGCGTTGAGGGCGCAATCCTTTGACACTGTCAGGAGCGGTTGATACGCTCAGATATTGGCGATTTGAGCCCTCCTCGATCGCCTTCAATGTAGTTCACCAAGCGTCCCCGTCGTCTAGCCCGGCCTAGGACACCGCCCTTTCACGGCGATAACACGGGTTCAAATCCCGTCGGGGACGCCAATAAACTAAAAGACTTATGTTGAGTTTGTTGGTGAAGGCGGTAAAACTTCTCAAACACTTCTCAAATTATCGTATAGCGAAATTACCGTACTTTCCCTGATTTTTGCAGCCGGTAATTGTCACGCATGTACTCGCGCCGATGGGCTTTGAAAGCCTCTGACGTGCCTTGATGCCGTCTGCGACACTTCACACTGCAAAATTCTTTGTTCCCACGATCCGCCATAAACCAGCGCCCGCAATCGCTACTCGCGCAATGCCTCAACCTCGAAAGTGCGCCGTCGTCAGCCAACGTACACAACACCTGAATCATGCTGGCCTTGCCTAGCGTTTTGCGCTGTTCACTCTCAGACGTTGCCGGTATCCATCCAAGGCGCACTTCCCTCTTGCCCACAACATTGAGTGTGGGCACAAACTGGTATTCGCCTAAAACAGTGTTAATTGAATCGCGTAACAACGCGCCTGGAGAAGCGAACAGGTAACGCGACGGCCCGCGCTTTGGCACGGCTGCAATCGGGTGAGCTTTCAGTGTCCCTTCCAACCCGCGCAGCTTTTCGATAAGTCCGCAAACCTCTTCACAGGCGGGATTGGCCGCGCTCTGCGAGTGATCGGGGCCAGCGGGCAGACCTTGCGCCGTGTTCAACCATTGCGCCAGCATGTCGCCAATTTCTAACGTATGCTTTTCTATCTTTTCCATACGTTAGATTCTATGACAGCGTTTGAGTCCAGTCAACTTATATTCGTCCACACAGAGCACATAACCGCTGGAGGATTTATGGCTGAAACGTTTCTGAGACTGGATCAAGTGAGAGAGCGCACAGGCTTGTGTAGGTCAGCCGTCTACGGGCTTGAGGGCTTAGGACCGCAATCTTTGAGGGTCGGGCATCGCGCTAAGGTGTATGCGTCCTCCGATCCGCAGCCACGGCACATCAAATTGAGTAAATCCGCCTTGATGGTTTGGGGTGAGCAGCTCGACACCGCGCTCCGGGGTTTCATATCGAACCATCGAGTAAGAGCCCTGGATGCGGACCTGTACCGGCATGGCATCCGCTGAGTAATTCAGCAGTTCCACGGTAGCAGTGGAGGCGCCGGGGAGTTTGTAAGGGATCGCAATGATGGTGGACGCATTCCAGAGAGAGATGGGCGATTTGGTTTCGCCAACCAGCCGGCGAACATCTCTGGAAAACGCTCCGGGATCGGCAATGCCATGTGTGAGCTCGATTACTTTGCCGCTGCCCATCGTGTAGATGACAGAATCGCCGCTGACTCGGCGGGCTCCAGTCGATTGCACGGGGAAAGGATTCTGTAGACTCACCAGAATCGCCACTCCGCCTCCATCCACAAACCGTGCCAGTTGTCGGATCGCAACCTCATCTGGCTGCGCGAATACGACGAGGAGGTCCAGACCTTGGAGACTCTGGGCCGTCAGGTGGCTCGAAGGGAGCACACGGAAAGGAATGTTGTGTCGCGCCATCAAGTTTATGGGTTCATACGAGGCGTCGTAATTGTCCGTCACCACGCCCACGTTGGCTTGGGAAGCGACGGGTCGTTCGCTCTCTCTGAGGTAAAACTCCACGTACTTCGCTATGCGTTTCCAGACAGCCCATGCTTGGTCGCTTCCGCTCACTAAAGCTTTTTGGAGACTCGGGTGCAGATTCAGGATCAAGTCGGAGTGAATAGCGCTCGCTTCTGCCACGGCGAGTACATAGTCCTCCGTGCTGGGGCCTAGCTGTTGCTGCAACGCGTCCGAAAGCTCCCACTGGAAATCGATCAAGGGAGTTTGGGTGGGAAAAAACGCACGGTCATACGCCACCATGGCTATGTTGGAACTAATCCATGGCTGCTCCGTGGGGCTCGATATCTGCAGGATGCCGTGCCGGTTAATCACGGTGCTTCCGATCATCGCCGGCTGCTTGGCGTTGGGATCAGGTGACAGAACCGTGAGGTTGGGATGTGCCAGCCGAAGGTCAACGGCGATTTGCTGAACCTTTGCTTGATCCGAATCGCTCGTTTCCAGAATGATTCCTGAAATTCCCATCGCGCGACTGTCGCTAGCCGCCGTCGATGCCTGCGCGAGCGTCACCGTCGCGTACACGCGATAGCCCTGCTTTCGAGCGTTTTCTAGCAAGGCTGGGGAAGCACCCCAGGGAATCGCCAGACCATGCGCCAGCAGAGTTTTTGCAGGGAGAGTTGGCTCCGTCCAGCGAATCCACACTCTGCCCCAGGCGATCTGCGGGATTACCGGTGACTCCGGCTGTGTTGCGTCGTCCTGGCCTTTTAAGGCAACCGAACTGAGCAACAACCCCGCCGTTCCCCAACTCGCGCTTTTAACGAATCGACGTCGATCCATGAGTTCACTCCACGTTAATCCAGATTTCGGGTCACAGCTTTTTGAGGGCTCATACACGCTACGTTTTTCATCAGAATTAATGGGCCACTGGTCACAGTCTGCGGCGGCCCATTGGGTGAAATCCAGACGGCAGCCACATTCGGTAGTCTCTTCACCAGATCCTGTCCTCTCAAGGGGCCCATCAGCAAGAAAGCAGTGGAAAGAGCGTCGGAAGCCGTTGCGGAATCTGCCACGACGCTCACAGCGGTGGCAGATTTCAATGGCTCGCCCGCTACGGCGTCGATAATGTGTCCAAACGAGGGTAGTCCCAGCAAGCTGGGCGGCGTCTGCTGCGATGTTGAAACGCTGTTTCCATTCAACAGAACGTGAAAACCAGATTGCGCGGAGGGGTCGCATAGGTGCACCCGCCAACCGGATTGGCCGGGAGGGCAGCCAATCGCGTAAAACGTACTGCCTCCCGAATTGATCAGTGCACACTCGATGCCGCAGAAGCGCAATACAGCGGCAGCCCGATCTACAGCGTAGCCTTTACCAATCGCGCCCAGATCCACCGCCACGCGCGAAGAGTGGAAGTGAATCCGATTGGAAGGAATCAATTCAACCTGACGATAGCCCACACCGCGTCGAAGCTCTCTTTCCTCGGCCGGGCTGGGAGCCTGCTCACCGCGACCGACGGCTTTCCAGCGCTCCGCCAGAGGACCGGCCGTGATGTCGAATGCACCGTCGGAGAGCTCGGAATAATGCTGCGATTCCTGGATCACCTGATACAGATCCGGGCTTACAGTTTGCGCCTGGAGGTGCGCTGTGCGGTTCAATTGGCTCAGGTCGCTGGTTGTTTTGTAGAGGCTCATCACCTGTTCCAGGCGATCAATCTCCTGAAAGGCGTGATCCATCGCCTGCGATGCTTGTGTGAGATTGGCTCCATACGTGGCGATTTCAAACACCGTGCCCATGGCGTAGTGTTTTCTAAAAACAGGCACTTGGTCGAAGGACAGATCAGGAGAAAGATCGAGCGCAGTCACGAGAGAGCCTTGAGGCGACCCACCTCGGATTCGGCTACTCAAGCGCATAGACCATGCCATCCTGGCTTGCCACGTAAACGCGGCCACCGGCCAAGACCGGAGCGGATTGAAGCCCACCGTCCAATCCAGCCTCCCACAGCACTTTGCCTGAAGCGATATCGAGGCACAGAACGGGGCCGCCAGCGTTCACGGCAACTACTGACTCGCTGATCACGGGGGGCGATGTGACAGCGCGACCGCCGGAAATCTTCCATCTCAGTTTGCCGGTTCGCGTGTCCAATGCATAAAGATTTCGGTCTTTGCTGCCAAAGACGACGACACCCTTGGAAGCGGCGGGAGACGAGGAGATTCCGAGTTTCGTTTCGAATTTCCAACGCACCGCTCCGGTGCCGGAATCGAGGGCATAGAAGAAGAAGTCCTCTGACCCAACCAGGACCATGTCGTCCACTACAGCCGGCGTGGAATCGATGCCATCTCCGGTCGGCGTGCTCCACCGGATTCTTCCGGACGAGGCGTCCAGAGAATAGACTTTGCCGTCACCGCAACCGAAATACACATGCTTCTCCGCGGCGTAGGCAGATCCATAGATCCGTCCTCCGAGGGTTTGCGTCCAACGCGGCTTTCCGGTCTTGTGCTCCACCGCATAGAAGCGGCCGTCAGCGCTGCCGAAGAAGACGGTCTCATCGCGGACCACGGGTGAACTCCACACTTCGCCGTGCGTGGTCGTCTCCCAAAGCGTCTTGCCTGTGTCGCGAGCCAGGCTATGCACCTTGCCGCCGTCGCAACCAAACAGCAGAGTGTCCCCGGAAATCGACGGGGTGGAGTGAATCCAGTTGGGGAACTGGCGGGTCCACCTGGTGCGCCCGCTATCAGCATCCAGGGCATAGACCGCGCCATGAATCGCCACCACGTACAAAACGTTGTCGCGCAGGACAGGCGCTGAAACGATCGCCCTGCCGGCACGAAACTGCCATCGCACGCCCTTGGGCACTTGGAATGATGCCTCGCGCGATCCGCCTGTGCGGGAGTTTTCACTCAGCAAGGTTATCCAATCGCGATCTGTGCTTGCGAGATTGCCCATCGTGGTGCTCACGTAAGTCTGAGTTGGCGATGATCGATACGTTCGAGGTCGGAGACGCCTAACCCCAGTTTGCCGGCCGCGGCAATGTGTCCGGGCTGGCGAAAGTACAGGTTCTTATCGGGATTCCGGTAGAACTCCTCGCCGCTCGTCGTCAAAGTCTTCGGGTCGTCATTCCAGACCGAAATCGCTCCTTCCTCACGCCTCTTTTTCTCGATGGATTCTAACTCGACGGTATCCACGGCTACCGGGTCGGTGCCGATGAAAAGCGTCTTCGCTTCATAGACGAAGTCCCAGTTCGAGGTCAGTGGGCCTCCGTGCCAAACTTCGCGCATTCCATCCATGATGTTCAGCACCGCCTTGGATCGCAACGGCTCGGTGGAGCAAAGATAACCGATGAAGGGATCGGTAAATGTGTAAGGTTGCTGGTGGGTGCGCGCCACGTTGTTGAAGCATCCGTAGCCAAGATTCTTCAGGCAACCCGTCACTCCAGAGGCTGAGTGATCCTTCATGGTGGGAATATTAATGATCTTGGTTATTTCCTGGGTGACCACTTTCGCGAGATAGGACCGTGTCTCCGACTCTCCGAAGAAATCCGCATCGCAATACACGTCAAAATCGTAGCGCGAGGCATCGAATGCGCCATATTCAATGCCCACCACTCGAGTTCCAACAGGCACCAGAGTCTGGTATGAACCCGTTTCGATCTCGTCGGCATAGCGGTCAAATAGGATGATGTTCAGGGCGGGAACGCCAATTGAACGCAGCGCCACGATGATCTCGCGGACGATCTCGGGGGAGGAATAGCACACTGGGGCCCCCGAGGAGTTGATCTTGATTCCAACAACGTCATGAGGTTCAATGAACCTTTGCCACGCCGCCGCCGATGAGCTTTCGCCAGTGAGCTGCTTCATCCCCTCAGTCATCATGCGGCCAACGATCGGCTGGGAAACACGGTTGCCTGAAATGGAATCCGCGTGGAAGACTTCAACCACCCGCCCGGGGAACAATCCCGGGATACTCAGTGGAGACGGCTTAATGTGAGGGATCCCGTGTACCTCAATTGGAGGCTGCGCTGGCCGGCCCTGATTTGCCTGGCCTCTGCCGACACCCGAGTTGAGCAGCAGCGCCGCCGTTCCCCATCCTGTGGTCTTGATGAAATCCCTTCGATCCATCAGTAAGCTCCCAATGTGAAACGCCGGTGCATCTGGGTGATTGTCTCGTGAAACAAGTAAAGCCACGGAACGTCAAGACAGTTTCAGGCTATCCCTCTCAGTGTCGCGCGGCATCCTGCGGGACTTCGGCAAGACGACGCGCAACGATCATACCCCATGCGGTTGCAACTTCCCGTAACCCTCGTCACAATTGTTGGATTGCGCAACGTCGGATTCCAAAGCATACATGCTTACGCGGGCAACTACTCCGGATCAGCGAAGCTCTGGCGCGACAAACCAGGTTCAAGAATGTTCAGTCGGGGAAGCCATCAAAGAACAATCAGATCTTGCATGTTGGTTTCACAGCGGTTCATTCGCGGTGTCGCTGAGTGACCCACCTAAAACGTCAGCTGCGAGAGCGCAGGTCTGTTTAGGCGAATCCAACTCGTTCTCCCCAGAGACAGTCGTGCTGGTATTCTGCAGATAAGAATCTTCGGTGTGCCCGTCCCCGCGCGGAGGGATGTGTGAGTGGTTGAAACAGGCGGTCTTGAAAACCGCTTTACCCGCAAGGGTAACGGGGGTTCGAATCCCTCTCCCTCCGCCATCTAGTCGTTAATGTCTAAGCGATAAACAGGGGACGCTCCAAAACCTCCAATTTCCAGGCATTACCCGTCTCGAAACAGCATTATGCCGGACCACTGTGCCTGAAGCGCCAGCACTTGCTTTCTTTCGCCAATAGAATCAACGCGTCGTCATAATCGCCGGTTAAACCAGTGAAGTTCAAAGGAAAATGGGCCGACAGTCTGGAGTGCGGAAACTGGTAGGGGGAGCGCAAACTTATATACATGCACGATCCTCGCATCCCATTCATCAACATGCGTCAAAGCCTCGCGTGAAGGTTGTGCAATCTCACTCATGCAAGACCCGTGATACAGACAGTTAATCAAACGGTAACGCTAACGCCTATTCTCTAACGGTTACCATTGTTCGCTATAGTTTCGCAAACTCCTTTTTCTATACATACCAATTGCTTCTCATCGGGTGCCAATGTTTCCGATGGAACGTAGGCTGCGGTCGTGCGGGGAATAGATTCTCAACGGTACGATGGCCTGGGAAATTTGGCATTTTAGGGATATGAACGTTGATGCTTTAAGCAGCATTTACCGATATCCAGTCCTGGATACCTTTTCTTGTTCTGCTACTCGGGATTGTCCTGCTCATTCTTCTCCGCTCGCTCGCCGGCTTTTGGCTCGGCGGCGCCTGATTTGCGGAGGCGCCGACGACGCCCGAACCACGAGCTTCGGCTCCACGCGGATGTTTTTCGGCGCGCGGGTTCTGTCGCGGATCAATTCCAGCACAAGTTCCCCGGCGTGCTGGCCAAGAACGGCGGTCGATTGGTCGATCGAGGAGAGCGGAATACGTAAATAGTCGGAATAGCGGACATTGCCGCAGCCAACAAAGGCGATATCGTCGGGAATTGAAAGGCCCGCCTCAATAGCAGCCTGCATGGCACCGATGGCAGTTAAGTCGTTGTAGCAGAAGACGGCATCCGGGCGCGATTTCAAGTGAAGAAATTCAAGCATTCTCTGATAGCCGGCATCTTCACCAAGTTCCTCCACTCTTGAATTGGCATGGATATACCGCTCCTGAACGGGACGAGCATATTGCGCAAGTGCGGCCTTGTATCCGCGAAGACGGTCCGCTGCGGGTGCAAGATCAGGGCCAGCGATGTGCGCGATGCGCCGCTTTCCAATCGTCAGCAGATGTTCTGTCGCCAGCAGTCCGGCACGGTAATCGTCAGTTCCAACAAAATTAGCTCGTAGCTGGGGAAAATCGCGGTCAATCAGAACAAAAGGAGTCCGTTGATCCTCCAGACCATAGAACCCCTGCAGCGTCAACTGGCATGAGGCGATAAGAAGCGCGTCGATGCCCCTTGCCAGAACAGTGCGTATCTCTTGCTGCTCGATCTCAGGGTCTTCTTCTGAGGAGGTAAGAATGAGCCCATAATTACGTGCACGCAGAACAGAATTGAGCGATTTTGCAAATTCTGCGAAAAAGGGATGCAACAAATCTGGCACCACAAGACCGACAATGAATGTTTTTCCGCTAGCCAAGCCGCGCGCCAGCATATTCGGCCGGTAGTTCAACTCCGCCATCTTTTTCAACACTCGTTGCCGTGTTTCCTCGCTGATGTCGTCAACGTTGCGCAAAGCTTTGGAGACGGTGATCAGCGAAACTCCCAGATCGCGCGCGATGTCTTTCAGCCTGACCGCCATAATTGACTCTTCTTCGGAATGCTGGTTCCAGAGGGACCAGCATTCGCCATTCTACGGCTTGATGATAAGCGCTACCCTAATTTGTCGACGTTTGCAGCGAAATTGACCGCGGCCGAATGCGATAAAAATATTGTGCCAATCCATCTTCTTCATTTTATTACGCTTAATAGAAGAAGAAACGAGCGTTTGAGTTTCATCTATTTTCCTTGCATATTACGTTATCGCTATCGTAATCTGGTTTCGCAAGTCTTCCCTTTCGCAGAGTTTCGTTTTAGATGCGACGGCACGGTGTCGTGTAATGGCGATTTCTGCTGCTGGCGATCACCTGCTTTTTGATCGAGAAAATCAGAACCATAGAGAGGAAACATGAGGGACCTTCAGTTGAGGCAGAGGACACGGTGCATAATTTACGCTTTTTCGGTTATTTTCAGCTTTTGCTCTGTTTTGTCCCCTGCGCGTCAGGCTTTCGCCCAGGTTGATCAGGGAGCTATCACCGGCGTGGTGAAGGATAGTGCCGGCGCCATCATTCCGAGCGCTGAGGTGACGCTTACCAACACGGACACTGGCCTGGCGCTGCAGTCCATGACGGACAAGAGCGGAGTCTATGTGTTCTCTCCAATTAAGATTGGCAACTATCGCGTTAGTGCGACGGCTCCTGGGTTTAAGACCACTTCGCAAGAACACGTGCACCTAGATATCCAGGAACGGCTGAATATTGTGATTTCCCTGAAGCCCGGAGCCACATCGCAGACTGTCACGGTATCCTCTGCCCCTCCGTTGCTCCAGTCGCAGTCGGCTTCAGTCGGTCAGGTCGTGAGCACGCGGACGATCAATAACACGCCCCTCAACGGGCGTAACTGGGTCTATATCGCGCAATTGACAGCCGGAGTCACCCCGTCGATGAGCAACGCCAGTCGTGGCGGCGGTACAGGCGACTTCTTTGCCAACGGTCAGCGCGCCACCCAGAACAACTTTATCCTCGACGGTATCGACAACAATGTGAATGTCGACGACTTCATGAACGGCGCCAGCTACAACGTGCGGCCTCCGCCCGACGCATTGGCTGAATTCAAGATCGATACTGCCGACTACAGTGCCGAATTCGGTCACTCGGCGGGCGCGGTGCTCAATGCCAGCATCAAGTCTGGTACGAACCAAATTCACGGAGATGTCTGGGAGTATTTTCGCAATACGAACCTCGACGCGCAAAGCTGGAACGCACCGACAATTCCTCCGTACCACGAGAACCAGTTTGGAGCTACTCTAGGATTTCCTATCCTGCGAAATAAGCTTTTCTATTTTGGGGACGCGGAAGCCAACCGAATTACCTTTGGCCAAACAGCCACCTTGACTGTTCCTACGCCGCTTATGCGCCAGGGCAATTTTTCAGAGTTATTGGATCCCAGCCTTACGGGCTCTGCTCAACCGATCCAACTCTATCAGCCAAACTCCGGAGGTGTCGCGCCATTGTCTTGCATAGGGGTGAACAATGCTTTCTGCCCAAATCAGATCGATTCCGTCGCCTCGACTCTGGTGAATTTGTTCCCCAGCCCAAATGCGAATGGTGGGCGAACGTATAACAATCTCGTCGAAAATTTGACCGATACAAATAATACATGGCAGTGGGATCAGCGGGCCGACTGGAACATCAGTTCGAAAAATCAAGCATACGCACGGTATAGCTATCAGCATCAGCAAGGCTACAATCCTCCTCCATTAGGGCCTATTCTCGATGGAATTTCAGATCTAGGTGTTTTCCAGGGAACACAAGACAGCAATTTAAGTGAAAGTCTTATGGCCAGCGATACTCACATCTTCAATCCAAGCCTCATCAATGAGCTTCGCTTCGGATACAACTGGGGTAATTTTTCATTTTTGCAGGAAAACTACGATAAGAATATCTCCGCGGAGATAGGCCTCGGAGGCGTTCCCTTTGGCCCGGATTTTCCCAACAACGGCGGCTTACCGGAATTTAATGTAAACAATCTGAGTTCGTTCGGATCGCCTGGGTTTATTCCTTCAATTGAGCGTCAAAATGTCTATCAGATTCTGGACAATGTCACAAAGATTATCGGGAATCACTCTCTAAAATTTGGCATCGCCCTAGAAAGCATTCGCACGTCCTTCGCTCAGCCGCAAGAAGCAAAAGGTCAGTATAACTATACGGGCTTGTATACAAGTAACCTAGGAGCAAGTTTTACCGGCTCAGCCCTGGCGGACCTCCTCGCCGATCAGATGAATAATACCTATATCACGCCGGACTCTCAAACCAGTTATTATCGGTGGAATCGGTCGGCATATGCTGAGGATGACTGGAGAGCTACCACAAAGTTGACGCTGAACTTGGGCATAAGATATGACTATTTTCAACCATTCACGAACTCGGCTGGAGATATAACAAACCTAGTTGTAACCCCTCCTTTCGGGGGAATTGGTACGGGGACGGGTGTCCTTCAGCTACCCAGTAAACTCAAGAGCAGGTCTGTTCTCGCGCCGGCCTTTCTAAGTCTGCTTGCTGCGAACAACGTCACGGTGGAATATCTCAACAATCTTTCCCTGGCAACGGCACAAAAGGATAATTTTGCTCCGCGAATCGGTTTTGCATACCAGACCGACCCAAAAACGGTGATACGCGGAGGTTTTGGAATATTCTATGGAGGTCTTGAAAGCATTGGCGGCGGAGAGGGCACCGTCAACTACCCGTGGGCATACTCAGTGGGCGTTGTATCACCCAACTGTGCTCCAGGAAGCTGCCCTTCGGATGGGGTAACTCTTGAAAATGGCCTTTCGACGCAACTTGCAGCAGGCATACAGAATTTCATATCGTTGCCGTCATTCAATGCTACCGATCCACATATCAAGACTCCATACAGTGAGAGCTATAATCTCACCCTCGAGCGCAGCCTTGCACCGAATGTCGTGGCAACCGTCGGATACGTTGGAAATGTTGCCAGACACTTGGCCACAAGCCTGAACCCGAATAATGCTAATGCTTTGCAGAATCCTTCGAATACCGCCCAGTTTGTTTCTCCATTTCCCACTCTTGGAAGTATTAACCACGTTAGCTACACTGGAATTAGCAACTACAATGCGCTACAGGCAAAACTAGAGAAGCGATATGCGAATGGCTTAAGCTTCCTTGCGACTTATACATGGTCGCACGCGATGGACGACTCTACAAATCCAGGCGGGATACAAAGCGGAGTAAACGATCGGAACACAAACCTGATACCGATTCAATACGAGTACACCAACTCTGCTTTCGACGTCCGCAATCGCTTTACCCTAAATGGCTTCTACCAATTGCCATTCGGGAAGGGCCGCTCACATATGAATCAAGGCGGATGGACTGACATTGTTGCCGGCGGCTGGGCGGCAAGCCTTACCTTCACGGCTCAAACAGGCACCCCCTTTACAGTTGTGCCAGATGTTACGACTGCGTCCGGAATCTATCCAACTGCGGTTCTCGTCGGAAATCCGTTTGCCCCTGGAGGAGTTCCCGATCCTTCGAACCCTGGAGTGACCTGCCCAACCAGCGTGCGAAATCGTACAAATTGGTACAACCCCTGTGCATTTAGAAACCCGCTGCCGGGCAGTCTAATTCCCTTGAGCGGAGCTGGCTCCGAGGTAACTGGCCTCGCCAATGCAATCGCATATGGTGGTGGAGTGGAAAACCAGATTCATGGGCCCGGATACCATCGTACCAATATGTCCGTCTTCAAGAACTTTAGCACTTACCATTCACAGTATCTCCAGTTCCGTATCGACATCTTTAATCTTCTGAATCACCCTAGCTGGGCCAATCCGTCCGTCACAAGCAATAACTCGAACGGCGGTCAAATTACCGCGCCTCAGGTATTTCAGAACTACACACCGGATGCACGTTTCTTCCAGATATCTGGAAAATATGTGTTCTAAGCTTGCTTTTCCCGCGAATCACAGCGTGCGTTTTGATGGCGGCCTTTCCTTCAAAAGAGGCCGGGCGGGCGGTTGCCAGCTGCCGGGAAGCAACGATACGGAAGGAAATCAGATGAGAAAAACGCTTTTTCGGAGCGTTGTGCACAAGCTGGCAGGAGCTCTTATCGTGATGGCTTGCCAACTGGCTTTGGTGAACGCTCAAAGTCAAGAGCGACGCTTGCAGGTGAGGATTGATCCTGCGAATGGCAGTTATGCAATCGAAGTGCCGGGTTGGGGAAGGCCTGTTTTAAAGGCGGAAGTGGCCGCCCAGGTAGATGGCCGTTGGATAGAATCAGTAAACTATCCGAAACATGCGATAGAGATTTCTACTGTTCCGGACGACCTGGGTACAGCAAAGGAGTGGACGGTAAAATGCTTCGGATTATCCGGAGAGCCTGATCTGATCTATCAGCTGCGCGCCTATCCCGACAAGCCATTCGGTGACATCCAAGTTATCGTTCATAATTCGACATCACAAGTTATTCGGATCGGAGCGATCCGCGCCATAGCCGCATTGGGAAACACGATTCTCAATCTGGGAGGCCCAGCGCAAGAAGATCGAGTCCTTTCGGATAGCTTCAGTGAAGGACCTCAAATTAAAATCCTTGATCTGGCGGACGCCAAGAATCACATGCAACGTGGAGTCGGCAGTCAACTAATCTACAATCGGCAGAGCCACATGAGTTTTTTCAGTGGAGCTCTGACGTCTGACCGATTTTTAACAATCCTTCGGGTTCATCTTGCGAAGAACACAACCCAGCCACATATTGTTGGGTATGAGGTAGATTCGACCGGAACTACAGAAATGGAGAAAAACTACTCTCTCCAGAAATCCCCCCCGGAAGACCAAGTGGCTTTGGAGTTGACCGTTGTTCCCGGAGCAGAACTTCCCTCGGAACGGTTGCTGTTCAGCGCGGATAGAGACTACCATGGGCAACTGGAAACATATGGTTCCATTATCCGGCAGCTTCATCACGCTAGGGTGTCGGCCCCAACTCCAATGGGATGGTGGAGCTGGACGGCGTATTACTTCGGGCTGAACGAGGGAGCGGCGTTAACAAACGCGCAGTGGTTGTCGCAGCATCTGAAGACGCTGGGATACAACTTCTTTCATATAGACGAGGGGTATCAATACGCCCGCGGAGAATACATCACGCCGAACGCGACGCTTTTCCCACACGGCATGGCGAGCCTAGAACATAAGATACGCGGCTTAGGGCTTGTACCCGGGATCTGGACAGCGCCCTTTGAAGTTTCGGAACGCTCATGGGTCTATGAAAATCATCGTGATTGGCTAGTGCACAATGCGCATGGAGATCCAATTCAGATTGGTACGGTAAGCGACAGTAAAGAACGCCAGTTTGTATTGGATTGTACGAATCCGGGCGCACAGGCGTACATGCGAAAGACATATTCGACCCTAGTGAGGGTATGGGGAATTCGCTACATCAAGCTGGATTTTATGGACGACGCCGGAATCGAGGGCTATCACTACCGGCCCAATACAACAGCTATGGAGGCGCAAAGAATCGGGCTCGGAATCATCCGGGACACAGTGGGCAAGGATGTACTACTCGACAAAGACGGGAGCATGATGCTGAATCCGGTCGGCTATGTCGATTTTGGCCGGATCTCCATAGATAGCTGGCATGCCTTCGACTCCAGTAAAAATGCTGCAACCGGAATTGCCGCCCGCTATTATATGAATCGTAATTTCTATATATCGGATCCAGATGCTTTTATTGTATCGAGCACGAGTGTAAATGGTAAGCTTCCGCTTACGATGGATGCCGCTAAAGTCTCGATAGCTCTTTCTGAGGTCTCCGGTGGAATGCATGAGATTGGGGATGATCTGCCCCTCCTAGGATCGGAACCGAATCGGTTGGCATTGATTGAGAACCAGGATCTGATCAATATGGCGCTGCTTGGCCGCGCCTCCACTCCGCTGGATTTGATGACCTTCCTTCCGGAAGATGAGCAGCCGAGTATGTTCGTGCTGAAGGAAGATGCTCGACAGAGTATGCTAACGATCTTCAATTGGACAGATCAGCCACGTTCCCACACAATCTCGATTTCCGGCTTGGGTCTACCGGGAAGAGCCCCGTATTCGGTGTATGACATCTTCGATAAGAAGAAGATAGTCGTTCAAAGCTCGAACTCGTTTGTTGTGGATCAGCCTGCTCACTCTGTTCGGATGTTGAAGATCATTAATAGCGCAGTTGCAGCAAAGCCTCCGTCGATTCACGCACAACATCCGTCTTCGGCAAACGCCGGTGAGACAGTAGATCTGGCAGCGCTCCTCACGAGCCCGAATGTAGCGGCTGTCTCCTATCAATGGGATTGTGGCGATGGGGTGATCTTACACGGCGCACAGGTGAGTCATGCTTACACACATGCCGGAAATTACACGGTGACTTTGACAGCGATCGGTCTGGACGGGCTCAAAGGCGAGGATACATTTCAGCTCCCGGTAACAGGCTCACTTTCCACTAGATTTACCCCCACCGAGAATCGACGATATTCAAGTGATCAATAAGGACCCTTATCGAGGGGAGACGCCCCAAATAGCCATATACTGGTTGCGCATCGACGAATGAATGGGACCATCCCTTCAATGGTGATGATGTCATGCTTGGAAATCTTCACGGGATCGCGCAGCAGAGGGCGTGGACAAGGCGGGAGTTTCTTCGTGCCGCCGCGGGAGTAAGCGCTGGCACCGCCCTATCGCAATTTTCTCCTCTGCATGCTGCCGTTGGCGACACGAGAAAGAAGACCGTAGTCGTCACTTTTGGCGGGGGCGCGCGGGATGAAGAAACCTTCGCTCCACAAGGCCAAGAGAACATTCCACATCTGCTCGGGGAGCTAATTCCACAGTCGACTTTCTGCACCCAGGTTGTGAACCAGGGGATCCTGGGCCACTACGTCGCGACGGCCAGTCTCGCGACGGGAGTATATGAAACCTTCGACAACTTCGCCAATGTCGCGCCAAGTCATCCCACCGTTTTTGAATATTATCGAAAATCACTCCGTCGACCCGCAAACGATACCTGGGTCATTGCTCCCAGCAACGGATTCAATGGCATTGGTCAAAGCAATGGATCGCAGATTGCGCCTGGTTACGGAGCACAGGTGATTTTGCCAAAGCATTTGTTGGCTTCGGCACTCGGACCACAGCACCCGAAGTCGAGCGATTTTAATTTTCTGCTACAGGATAGCTACGAGGATCCTTTATCCACCCCGCCGTTGGTGAAGACTGACGTCCCATTATCTCGCCTGAATGAAATTCTGAATCTTTCTGTCGAAGACTTCACCCGTCACGCGCAGACGGTATCGAGCGCAGATGAGCTATCGGTATTCGTCATGCGTCAGTTGATGCGACAGCTGGCTCCAAGCCTGCTCTGGATCACGCTGCACGATATGGATGTAGCGCATTCGGGTGCATACTCGCTATACCTTGAGGGAATTCGGCGCACTGACCGCCTCTGTGGCGAGATATGGAAGACCATCGAAAGTGATCCGGAATACCGCGGACGCACGACCATGTTCATTCTGCCGGATTTCGGTCGCGATTCCGACCTCGATGCGGGCGGAAACGGATTCCAGCATCACCGGACTGGCGATCCACTTTCACGCACGACCTGGATGATGGTGCTCGGTCCCGGAGTTCGGCAGAACGTCACCGTGGATCGACCGCTGAGTTCGCTCGATCTGGTTCCGACGCTTGGAGCGATGATCGGTTTCCCAACGCCACGCGCTCAAGGTAAGCCGATTCTTGAGGTGATCTGATGCAGCCGCATCAACTAAACCCAGAAAGCTTCTCCCGCTATCCGGCGCAGGGTAAAGCATTCGCAGTGAAGCATCTCGTCATTCTGCGGCAAATCCCGCTCGCCTTATTACCCATTTTGCTGCGCGTGGTCATTGAATACGACTGGTGCTTCCCGGTAGAGCAGCGTATGTTGGACCACCAATTCGACTACCTTGAAACTCTGGAACCCTCTTCCTTCGCGTCATTGATGGCGCCTTTTGCTGCTCTGCGCTTACCCAGCGAAGCCAGCAAAATTGACTGGGTAAATAATCCCCAACGTTTCAGCGAACAACTGAGTGCTCTGCTTTGGTCAACGCAACAGATAGATGAATACCGCAAAGCTGCTTCGCAATATCAGGAGCGGCTGGAACAGGTACTCGCCGGCGAACCACCTGTCATGCCTCGTTTTACGATCGTTTGCATCGGGCAAGGAGTTTCGCAGTCCAACGCTCCGCTGTTTCGGATGCTTCGACCCCACGGAGCGTTATTTACTAATGTTGAGCCCGGCGGAGGTATGGAGACGCTCATCGAATTCATCAACGAACGCGCGCAAAAGTATCCCGAAAAATATGCGCATTGGTACATCGATGGGGGGCACGCCGAACCTGCATGTGGTGCACAGCAAGGAGTCACGGTTACCTCCTACAACGAACTGGCGCCGGTTGCTTTGAAAGAACTTTCGCTGGTGGACAACTTCATCGAGCGAACCGGTGAAACATCATCGACCGGTCCGGAAGCCGCGCAATCCTTTATGGCTTCACTGGGTCCCAAAGATTTAGGTCTGCATGGGAGTGCCGACGACGCGGTCTTGCGTCACTTCGAGGTCAAACTGCTTACGGAAGGAGCAGGAACGCAGGTCTTTAGCACAACCTTCGTGCAGTGGGCCGCACGTGAGGCGATGCGGCGTGCCCAACCAATTACGATGTTGGCGAGATTCGCTCCCAGACAGCGTATGGCTCCGATGAACGAGCTGCTGAAGCGTAATCCCCTGACGCAACCGACAGACCCAGAGGGTTCGTTGGTGGATGCCGATATGGGTGCCTACTACACGTGGATCAATCAGGGGCGGCTCGCAGGCGGCGACCAAGCACGCTTCTTAGCGTGGTTTGAAAGCCACGGACTCGCAATAGCCATCGCGCCCAGTTTGCCGGGCGGTACAACTTCCGATGCACCATCCAGTATGAAAAAGATTTTGGAGTGGATGAATTAGAGTCTCCTTTCGTAGTTGCGCAGTCAGCGAAGTGTGGCCGCATATCATTTGATCACGTCCGATCACCGCAGCAGCAACATTGAGGACTTAGGTGATCGGAACGATCCAGCGATCGGTGTGGATTCTTAAAGGCGATGCAAGACGAGAACGATGCCAAGAAGTAGGTCGGTGCTTCGGCATAAGGCAAATGACTGTGCTGCCCCGACCGGATGGCGTGATCTTATCAGCAGGCAAACATCTGGTCACGCATATAGAGGAGTCCCTTTTCCCATGCGAAATTCGCTTAATCATCTGCATCATCGCCCGATCGTTGCCTGACAGGAGAACATTTCCAGGTGTGGTTGCCGCGACCTAAGCTGTCGAGTTGCTCGGCACGTCTGCTGAGAGCGCGTAGTTAGGTTGCCTAGGAAGCCTGAACCGTTTCGAGCACCTCTTTGGAAAGCGATGGGATATCGATTTGCCCAGCGATTTGCGCTGAGCCGTCAACCTCTATGCTCAACTCGAATCGCCTCCCTGGTTCCTCTGTATGACTCCCAAGTCGCCGGCACAAAAGGTCAGCTAAAGCGGCATCCTCTACAGCAACGATGACCTGCCGCCCGCTCTTTCGTATCGACGACAAGACCTCGACCAAATTCAATGCCCGGTAAGGGATTTCACTCCCTCAGGGCTCGCGGACTAACGGGGCAAACTCGGCACGACCGGGCCTCAGTTCCCAAAGTCTGTTGGAAGCCCCACGTTGATGAGCGCGTTCTTGGTGTAGGAAAACCAACTGCAACCGGTCGCTTGATTGACGCCTGATTGGCACTCGGTCAGCTCTTCGCCGTCTCGGGGGTCGCCTTTGGTGTGCTCATTGCGCGCGGCAAATATCGTTCGCTCGGCGTCTTCCAGGTACAAAAAAAATCTAATGGGTCTTGTGTGCCAATGAATTCCCGAGCCAATTGAAGGCGATCAATGACAGCTTTTCTCTGTTCTTCGGTGAGATGGCTAGCCCGTTCCTGAACTCCTTTGAAGAACTGCTCGATGCCTATAGCTGTTGCCCAGGATTGGATCAACTGGTCCAATTCTTCCCGGCTTTCCTTGATGGATCGAGCTATCTGCCGTTGATCCTCTTCTATGAGCCATAGCGCGTGCTGCGCCTCTTGCTCTTGCCGCCGCACTTCGGCTCGGAGGTCCGCCTCGACGATCTCCTTCCGCAGGACTTCGGTGGAGTTTGCGATTCACTTCACAATCTTCCTAATATCTTCGGTCAGCGTTCGCGTCTTGGTCTCTTGAAACGACAATGACCACGAGACATCATGGCGAACCGAGTAGATGACGAGTCGCAAACGGCCGCAGGGGAGATCGTTTGTTGTCGTCCAAGTGTGATCGGCATAGCCACGTGATGTTTTAGGCGGCTTGTAATCCGATTCGCGGATGTATTTGCCGTTCACATACCGCATCAAAACAGACTCGGTCATTTCGATTACTGTTAAGCCGAACGGGATCGCGCCCACATAAACGACCGTGCAGCGATCGGGCGCCCAAAGATGACGATCATATACTGGATATTCCTGGCGCCGCGGTTTGGGCTCCTCGTGTTCGTCGATGTGAGCCCGATAAAACCGCTCGCTCGAGGGCGCAAGGCAAACCCGGTGACCCGCAGATTCCAATGCGTTAAACAGGTCATTCGCGAAGGAGAGCGCCTTAT
>JBARFA010000214.1:0-16122 GCA_049796755.1 Acidobacteriaceae bacterium | reverse complement strand
AAGGTAATACAAATTCAGCGATTAATTAGGAAACGATGGCACTGGATCTTCTAGGAAAGCTGCAGCGAACACATATGTGCGGAGAGCTGCGGCTGTCTGCGGACGGCGAGCAGGTTGTGGTGATGGGGTGGGTGAATCGTCGCCGCGATCACGGAAATTTAATTTTTCTGGATGTGCGGGATCGCGCCGGAATTGTGCAGATCGTGCTGGACAAGGAACTGTGTCCGGAGGCGCACGCAAAAGCGGAAGCGGTGCGGCCGGAATATGTGGTGGCGGTGCAGGGGAAGGTGCGTCGGCGTGATGCGGCGTCTATCAATCCGAATATGCCGACGGGCGAGATTGAAATTGACGTGGATGAGTTGCGCATTTTGAACGATGCGAAGACGCCTCCGTTTTCTCCGGCAGAAGAGGCGATTGGGAACGAAGAGCTGCGCTTGAAGTATCGTTATGTCGATCTGCGCAGGCCGGCCATGCAGGAGAACATGATCCTGCGGCATAAGGTTGCGCTGGCCATTCGGCAGTATCTTGCGGGCGAAGGATTTCTGGAGATCGAGACGCCGTTTATGACGCGGTCGACGCCGGAGGGGGCGCGCGATTACCTGGTGCCGAGCCGGGTACATCCGGGGGAATTTTACGCGCTGCCGCAGTCGCCGCAGATGTTCAAGCAGATTTTGATGATCGGCGGGCTGGATCGATATTTCCAGATTGCGCGCTGTTTTCGCGATGAAGATTTGCGCGCCGATCGGCAGCCGGAGTTTACCCAGATTGACCTGGAGATGACGTTTCCGCAGCAGGAGACAGTGTTTCGCGTAGTGGAGGGATTTCTGACGGCGGCATTTCACGAGGCCGGAATCACTTTGTCGACGCCGTTTCCGCAGATCACCTATGACGATGCGATTCGCCGCTTCGGGATCGACAAGCCGGATATGCGCCTGCCGGAGTTGACGGATGTTTGTGGTGAGTTTGAGGCGGGCGAGCTTGAGTCGCTGAAGATTGAGCCGGGGTTGCCGATTGTGGCCATCGTGATTCCGAACAAGTCGACGATGAGCAATACGCAGAAGAAGGCGTTCATCAAGGAAGTGGAGGCAGGGCTGGGGCCGGATCTTGCGTACCTCGACGTGGAGCGGCTGGCGAGCAGCGCGCAATACGCACCGCTGGCGCAGAGAATCGATCGCGCTGTGGCGACCAATTGCAAGTTTGAACGAATCGAGCCGGAACATCGGCTGGTGGTCGTGAGCCCGCGGATCGGAGCCAACAAGTCGCGCGATCATGCGTGGATTTATAAGAAGGCGGGACTGCTGCGGCTGGAGCTGGCAAAACGATTCCGCGAGGAACATGGAGCGTTCGAGAAGAAGGGCACGCCGGAGGATTACAAGTTTCTGTGGGTGACGGATTTTCCGTTCTTCGAGTGGGATGAGGAATCAAAAACATGGACGTTTGCGCATCATCCCTTCACCTCGCCGCACGAGGATGATTTGCAGGCGGGGCGGATGGAGTCTGATCCGGGTGCGGTGCGGGCGCTGGCCTATGACATTGTGCTGAATGGAATTGAGCTGGGTTCGGGATCAATCCGTATCCATCGCCAGGAAGTGCAGCAGCAGATTTTCCGCTCGCTGGGCATGAGCGAGGCGGAGGCGAAGGAACGATTTGGATTCTTTTTGGAAGCGCTGGAGTATGGGACGCCTCCGCATGGCGGGATCGCGTTGGGACTGGATCGGATTGTGATGATTCTTGCCGGAGCGCAGAGCCTGCGCGAGGTGATTGCGTTCCCGAAAACGGCGAAGGCGGTGGATCTGATGGTGGATGCGCCTTCCCTGGCAACGGAAACGCAACTGAAAGAGTTACATATTCAGCGACGGCGCAGTTAGTAGGCTGGGATGCCGGTTATGCTTTGGCCGATGATGAGGGTGTGCATGTTGTGCGTGCCCTCGTAGGTCTTCACTGATTCCAGATTCATCATGTGGCGCATGACAGGATAGTCGTCGGTGATGCCGTTGGCGCCGAGAATGTCGCGGGATTTGCGGGCGCATTCGAGCGCCATCCAGACATTGTTGCGCTTGGCCATGGAGATGTGTTGGTGGTCGGCCATTTTCGCATCTTTCATGCGACCTACCTGCAACGAGAGAAGCTGCGCTTTGGTGATTTCGCTGATCATCCAGGCAAGTTCTTCCTGAATCATTTGATGGCTGGCGATGGGCTGGTCGCGGAACTGCTTGCGCAGCAGGGAATATTGCAGGGCTGTGTCGTAGCACGCCATGGCGGCGCCAATTGCGCCCCAGCTGATGCCATAGCGCGCCTGATTGAGACACATGAGCGGCGATTTCAAACCGCTGGATCCTGGTAGTAGCGCGGAGGCGGGCACGCGGACATCCTGCATGGAAAGGCCAGAGGTGACAGAAGCGCGCAGAGACCATTTCCCGTGCACATCGTAGGCGCTGAAGCCGGGGAGTTTGGTGTCGACCAGAAATCCGCGGACACGATCGTCTTCATCATCGACCTTGGCCCAGATGACTGCGACATCGGCTAGCGTTCCGCTGGTGATCCACATTTTTTCGCCGTTCAGGATGTAGTCGCCACCATCTTTCTTGGCACGGGTGCGCATGCCGCCAGGGTTGGAGCCGAAGTCCGGCTCGGTGAGGCCGAAGCAGCCAAGCTTTTCGCCGGTGGCCATTTGCGGCAGCCATTCATTCTTCTGCTCGTCGGAACCGAAGGCGTGAATGGGATACATGCACAACGCTGATTGAACGCTGACAAAGCTGCGGACGCCAGAGTCGCCGCGTTCAGTTTCCTGCATGACCAGGCCGTATTCGACATTGTTCATACCGGCACAACCGTAGCCTTGAATGGTGGCACCATAAAAACCCAGCTCGCCCATGGGGCGGATTAATTCTTTGGGGAAACGGCCTTCGCGGTTGCATTCCTCGATGATGGGGATGAGGTTATCTTCAATAAATTGGCGGGCGGTGTCGCGGACAAGGCGCTCATCTTCGCTCAACAACGTGTCGAAGCCGATAAAGTCGACACCTTTAAATTTGAAAGCCATACAGTGTTCTCCATAGATCAAACAGCAAACACTTTAGGCTAGCAGAGACCGGTGATTGGCGCAGAGACGGCTGCGCTAGACAGTTGCAACGGATGGTACGGCTGCAGCGTTCACGGGCTGTTCACATTGGCAGGCAGTATGCGTGTAAGAATAATTCGACCGCTCGCGGGTTGCGGGCCGGGCTTAGGTGGCTGATTTGCATCGTGTTGCGCTGATTTATAACCCGGCTTCCGGACAGCGTCCGGAGCGGAGAGCCGCAGTCATCGCGGAGGTGGTGTCGATACTTCGCGGAGCGGGTGTGGAAGTGAAAGTGATTCCAACCGAGTCCCCGGCAAGCGCGGGCATGCAGGCGCACGCGGCGATGGAAGAAGGGTATGACACCATCCTGGCATGCGGCGGCGACGGCACAGTGCATGAATCGCTGCAGGAGCTGGTAGGCGGATCGGCGGCGCTGGGTGTGATTCCGATGGGGACCGCGAATGCGTTGGCGGCTGACCTGGGGCTGCCGGGATCGCCAATCAAAGCGGTGAAGAAGCTGTTGACGGCGAAACCGGTGCGCGTTTCGGTGGGACAGGTGTTTTATCAAGACAGCCAGGGGGAGACGCGCTCGCGATACTTTATCGTAGCAGCGGGCGTTGGTGCGGACGCGCTGTTTATGGGGCGGCTGGATCCGAAATTGAAACAAAAATTTGGATATGCGCTGTATGTGGTGGAGGCATTTCGTTTGTGGGTGACGCACAAATATCCGATGTTTGCGGCATGTTTCAAAGAGATCGGGAACGCAACACCGCGGGTGGAAGAGGTGTCGCAGATTCTGGCGGTGCGCATCCGTAATTTCGGCGGCGCGCTGCATGATCTTGCCCCCGGGGCTGCGATTACAAATCCTAAACTGCATGTGATTGCGTTGACGACGCGAAGCCGGGTGCGATACCTGCGATTTATGATCGCGGTGTTGCTGGGACGGCATAAATATGTAGCGCCGATTCAGTTGATCGAGTGCGAATCCGTGGAGTGCTACGGGCTGGAAGGCTCGACGGAAGAGTTATTTGTCGAGGCAGATGGCGAATGGCTGGGCACGCTGCCGGTGCGGATGGAAGTGGTGCCGAACTCGCTGACCCTATTGATTCCGACGAAGACGGTCTAGGTCTTGGCCAGGGCGTTGATGTCTTTGACTTCCAGAATTTGCTTTGGATAGCCTTGCTGCACGCAGCGGATCATGGCGATGGCGACATCGTGCAAAGTGCTAACCATGTTTGGCAGCACGACGCGGAGCAGAGGATAGGCCCATCCAATCAAGTGATAAAAAGTTTTGAGATTTTGCTGGCCGGGAGTGGCGCGCATAAAGCCAGGGCGAAAATTGTAGACGCCGCGGAAGCCGAGATGGGTGAGCGCATTTTCAGTTCTTCCTTTGACGCGCGCCCACATGACCCTTCCTTTCTCTGAGCTGTCAGTCTGCGCGCCGGAGACATAGCAGAACACCATTTGAGGATTGAGGCTGGCGAGCACGCCGGCGAAATTCAGGGTGATGTCGTAGGTGATGTGGGTGTAGTCGGCTTCGCTCATGCCGACGGAACTGATGCCGGCGCAGAAGAAGCAGGCGTCGTATCCGGCTAGCTGATCGCGCACGTCGTCCAGGTGCATAAAATCGGGAACAATGCATTCCTTTAATTTGGGATGTTGCAGCCCATATGGCTTGCGGCCGACGAGAAGCACGCGCGCAATCGCCGGATGTTCGAGGCAGGTGAGCAGGACGCCTTCGCCGACCATGCCGGTGGCGCCGGTGATGATGACGTTGAGGAGGTTGGGGTCGGGGCTCATGGATGTAGGATAGCTGGTTTGTGATTCTTAAGTGTTTAAGCCAGAGGCGGCTTGATGCGGCGACCGATCGCTGAAGATTTTTTGAGGAGGATATAGACGCCGTGGCGCGTGGGTGCATCGCATACAGGTGTGCGGGTGCGGGAAGAGTGCGCGTGCAGACTCTCCGTCGCGAAACGGCGATGGGCGCGATGACTGTGGAGACAACGGATTGAAGGGACGGCTGGGATGGGTGCTGGCAGCTTCGGTGCTGCTGCCGGTGATCGCGGGTTGCGCCGGTGGGTCGGTAGCGGGTACAGGAACGACGACCTCTCCCGCGATCTCCTCGGTGTCGGTTGTGTGCGCGCCTTCTTCCATCTCTGCGGGCGCCACGTCGCAATGCAATGCAATGGTGGCGGGAACCGGAAGCTATAGTTCGACGGTGACGTGGACGGCGAGCAGTGGGACGATCAACGGCAACGGACTTCTGACAGCGCCAAGTTCGGCGGCTATGGTAACGGTGACCGCGACCAGCGCAGAAGACGCAAGCAAGTCGGGAACGGCGACGGTGATGGTGGCAACGGGGACTAGCCCGCCGACGATCTCATCGGTGTCGGTGACATGTAATCCTTCGACGGTCGCTCCCAGTGCAACTTCGCAATGCAAGGCGACGGTGCAGGGGACGGGGGATTTTAGCTCGGCGGTGACATGGACGGCGAACGGCGGGACGATCAACAGCAGCGGATTGTTCACCGCACCGGGTTCGACTGGATCGGTGAAGGTGACTGCAACCAGCACGCAGGATCCGAGCAAATCTGGGACCGCGACAATTACGATCGCAACACAATCGACTCCGCCGACAATTTCATCCGTGTCGGTGAGTTGCAGTCCTTCGACGATTGCTCCTAGTGCGACATCGCAATGCAGTGCGACTGTGCACGGGACGGGGAGTTATAGCTCGGCGGTGACGTGGACGGCGAGCGGCGGCACGATTAGCGCCACCGGATTGTTTACCGCACCGGGTTCGGCGGGATCCGTGATGGTGACTGCAACCAGCACGCAGGACACGACCAAGTTTGGGACGGCGACGATCACCTTGATGGCGGCGCCACCAACGATCTCCTCGGTCGGAGTGGTTTGCAGCGCGTCGACGATTGCGACGAATGCTACGTCTCAGTGCACAGCGACGGTTCACGGGACGGGAAGTTTCAGCTCTACTGTGACATGGACGGCGAGCGGCGGCACGATTGATTCCACCGGATTGTTCACGGCGCCGAGCTCGACGGGTTCTTTCATGGTGACCGCGACCAGCACGGAAGACACGACGAAGAAAGGTACCGCGACGATTACGGTGCGGGCGCAAACGCCGCATAGCCAGCATGTGATTTTGGTGATGGAGGAAAACCGCAGCTACTCCAGTGTGGTGGGGCAGACGACGGATTGGCCGAACCTGAACCACCTGATCAGCACGGGGGCGCTGGCGACAAATTATTATTCGAACACGCATCCCTCGATTGGCAACTACTTCATGCTGACGACCGGGCAGATCCTGACCAATGATGACAACTCGACCACAGTGTGGAACGTGGATAACATCGCGCGGCGCATGTTGTCGCAGGGAGTGTCGTTCCGGATTTATGCGGAGGGAATCACGCAGGGGTATGTGGGCGGAAATACGGGACTGTATCTGATCCGGCACAATCCATTCGCGATGCTGTCGGATATTGCCGACGATGCAACGGTAGCGGATGCGCACATCTGGCCGTTCTCGCAATTTGCTATCGACCTGGCGAACGGGACGTTGCCGGAATACTCCTACATTGCTCCGGACGTGAATGATGACGCGCACAATGGAACATCGCTGCAGGCGGACACATGGTTGCAGGCGAACGTGGTCGACCCGTTGTCGACATACTCCGCGTTTGAACCAGGGGGCGATGGGGTTTTAATTGTGGATTTCGATGAAGCAGCGGATAGCGATACGACCCATGGCGGAGGTCATATCGCGTGTGTGCTGTGGGGGCCGGCGGTAAAGTCGGGCTATCAGCAGACCTCGACCACGGTGTATCAGCATCAGAGTATGTTGGCGACCCAGATGGAGTTGCTGGGGCTGACGAATCCTCCGGGAGCCGCGGCCAGCGCGCCTTTGATGAACGAATTCTTCGTCCAAAAATAAACTGAAAAGGTGGAAGCGCGATCGCCTTCATAGAGGCAAGTCTTTCCGGGGGCAAAGCATTTTCTTTTTCCTGTGGCCATGCCACAGAATCTATGGCATACTTATGTGGCATCCACACAGGAGAGGCACGATGAGCGAAGTGAAGCTCGATTTGCTGCAGGGAACGCTGGACTTGATGGTGTTGCAGACGCTGGCGACGCTGGGAACGCTGCATGGCTATGGGATTGCGCGCCGTATCGAGCAGGTGAGCGGCGACGAGATTCTGCTGAACCAGGGGACGATCTACGCTTCGCTGGTGCGGCTGCAGCAGCGGGGATGGATTTCCGCAGAGTGGGGCATCTCGGAAAATAATCGCAAGGCGAAGTACTACGCCATTACCAAGAGCGGTCGCAAGCAGCTGGCCAAAGATGCGGCGTACTGGCAGAGGCTCTCCAACGTGATGGGCCGGGTGCTCTCCATGCCGGCAGAGGGAGAGTTGTGATGGGCGCGATGCAAGAGGGGTGGAACCGCGTGCGGTCATTCTTTCACAAGCCAGAGCGGGACGCGGAGATGGAGGCAGAGCTCGCCAGTCATGTGGAATTGGCGGTGGAAGAGAACATGCGGCAGGGAATGCCGGAGGCGGAAGCGCGGCGAAAGGCGCTGGTGCGATTCGGCGGAGTACAGCAAGCGAGGGAGCGGCAGCGTGAGGCGCGCGGACTGCCGTGGCTGGACGTGTTGATGCAGGATGTTCGCTACACGCTGCGGACATTGCGACGGGACCGGTCGTTTACGGTGGTGGCGGTGTTGATCCTGGCGCTGGGAATTGGCGCGAACATCGCGGTGTTCAGCGTGGTGAATACGATCTTGCTGCGTCCGCTACCGTTTCCAGATTCGCAACGGCTGGTGCGAATCACGACGAGAGATCCCAAGGGTGGCGAATCCAGCATGACGTATTCGACGGATGCCACCCAGGAATATCAGCAACGGAACAAATCATTCCAGCAAGTGACTGGATATTTCGCGTTCACTGGCCCCGACAATTACAAGTTGATGGGGCATGGCGTGCCGCTGCCGGTGACTGGAATGCTGGTGATGGGGAATTTCTTCCAGACGCTCGGAGTTGAACCCATGCTGGGGCGCCTATTTACTGCAGAGGAGAGTTTGGCACACGCTCGTCCGGTTGTGCTGCTGAGTTATCCGTTTTGGAAACGGCAGTTTCATGGAGATCGCGGCATTGTGGGGCAGGCGATCGATCTGGATGGCACTCCGGTGACGGTGGTGGGTGTGCTGCCGAGTACGTTTGATTTCGGATCTGTGTTTTCTCCGGGATCGAAGGTCGATATTTTTACGCCATTCATCATGCAATACTTTCAGGATGACGGAAACGCCCTGGCGCTGATGGGCCGGCTGAAGCCGGGGGTGACGCTGGCGGGGGCGCAGGCCGAGGCCGATCTTCTGTTCCCCAAGCTGGATGGGGATCTGCGGCACCCTGGCTGGCATGCACATTACACTGGCAGACAAGTTCTATTAAAGCAATATGTGACCGGGAAGCTGCATCGGTCTTTGATTGTGCTGTGGGGCGCAGTGGGCATGATTCTGCTGATTGTCTGCGTGAACCTGTCGAACCTGCTGCTGGCGAGGACGGCGGCACGCAGCAAGGAATTTGCCATGCGGACTGCTCTGGGAGCGGGGCGTGGCCGGCTGATTCGACAGTTGCTGACGGAGAGCCTGATCCTTTCTGGAGCGGGTGCGTTGCTGGGGTTGGGAATTGCATTTGCGGTGATCGAATTTCTATCGCGCCAGGGATCGATTGCGCTGCCTCTGTTGAGCGATCTGCAGATCGATGGCGTAACGCTGGCGTGGACGGTGGCGATTGCGATTGTGAGCGGGGCGGCCTTTGGGTTGGCGCCGGGACTGAAGATGTCGTCGGGAAATCTGCAGGAGACGCTGAAGGATTCCGGCAGTGGCGCGGGCGAGGGCAGAAAGCATGAGGGATTGCGATCGGCACTGGTGGTGTCTGAAGTTGCGCTGGCATGTGTGTTGCTGGTGGGCGCGGGGCTGTTGCTGCGCAGTTTTCTGCGCATTCTGGAGGTCGATCTCGGGTTCACACCCAGCCACGCCGCGGCGGTCAGCGTGGACTATGACGATGGAGGCAATGCGGCCAAAAGGGGCGCGATCTGGCAAGAGATTATCCGTCGTGTTGAGGCGATTCCTGGCATCGAAACCGCGGGCATATCGGATAATTTGCCGCTGAGCCGTAACCGGAGCTGGGGCATTCAGGCCAAAGGACAGATTTATCAACCGGGAGAATTGCAGGACACATATGTGTTTATCGTGTCGCCGGGGTATTTGAAGGCCATCGGAATGCGGCTGCTGGAGGGCCGTGACATTGGTTGGTCGGATGGTCCGAAAAGCCAGAAGGTGGTCATCATCAATCAAACTGTCGCCAAGAAGCTGTGGCCGGGACAAGATCCGATTGGGCGGATCGCGCTCGCGGGCGGCGACGAGGCACGGGTGATCGGGGTGGTTGCAGATGTTCAGGAGAGCAGCGTGGAGGGCGATCCGGGATGGCAAATGTATCTGCCCACAACGCAGTTTGACCCGGAAGGAGCCGAGCTGGTGGTGCGCGCGCATTTGCCGCCCGATGTGCTGGCTTCCAGCGTGATGGCGACGCTGCGGCAGATCAATCCGGGTCAGCCAGCAACGGAGTTTCGTCCGATCCAAGGCTTAGTGGATCACGCGGTGTCGCCGCGACGTTTCTTTGTGCTTCTGGTCGATATTTTTGCCGGGCTCGGGCTGCTGTTGGCGTCGCTGGGAATTTATGGAGTTATCTCCTACTCGGTGACGCAGCGGACGCAGGAGATTGGCATCCGCATGGCGCTGGGGGCGTCGCGATGGAACGTACAGTGGAGCGTGATCTGGAAGACGCTGCGGCTGGTGGTGCTGGGGATGGTGGTGGGACTGGCTGCATCTTTTGCGGCATCGCGGTTGATTGCGACGCTGCTGTATGGGACCGCGGCCAGCGATCCGAAAACGTTTGGCGCGGTGACGCTGCTGCTGCTTGGCGTTGCATTGCTGGCGGGTTATTTGCCAGCGTGGCGCGCCTCCAGGATTAACCCGATGATCGCGCTGCGTAACAATTGAGTTGTCGAGGGTCGTCTGGCCGCGGTGATGTGGGGGTCGAACATCAAGGCGGCATACAAGCAGAGCTCCAGCACGGTGTATCAGCACCAGAGTATGTTGCGCACGGAAATGGAGTTGCTGGGACTGTCGGACCCACCAGCTGCGGCCGCGACTGCGCCGGTCATGACGGAGTTTTTCAAGTAAATTTGCGTGCGGCCGCGCGGTAGGAGCGAGAAGAATGCCGGTTGTGAACCTCAGTGCTCGAATGCCTGAAGGTGGACCTGGAGCTGCTCGAATTGCGGATCGCCTTGGAGCTCGGTTTGGAAGCGATTTCGACTGATCAAGAAGAGTCGGGTATCTCGGGCGGGAAGCGCCGCCTGCAGGTAGTGGATGGCTTCGGCTTTCTGGCCCAATAACAAGCAGGTATAGGCGAGGTCGTACCCGGAGGTGTGGCCTTGGTCAAACCATGTTTGCTGGACGCCCTTGATGGCTTCGAGCATCATGCGCTTGCCACCTGCGATCCAGCCGGTGCGAGCCGCTTTGGCGATTGCCAGCGCTTGTGGATCTTTGGAAATGGCTGCAGCGCGTTCCATCTCAGTGATGAAATTCGGATAATCCTCCTGGATAAGAAACGCCAATGCAAGATATCGAGGAGGCGAAAGGAACTGCGGTTCGCTTTGTTCGATTTCCCGGAGAGCGGTGATGCCGCCGGACTGGTCGCCTGAGGTAAAGAGAATGAGTCCCCGATCCGCCAGGATGGCCGGGGAAGTAGGGTCCAAGGTTCGGGCATGCTCAATCTCAGCCAGCGACTCGTTGTATCTCCCCAAATCGAGCAATGCGGTTGCGTACCAGTGGTGGGCTTCCACATTGTTGGGATCGAGCTGGATCGCTTTCTGATATTCCTTCAGCGCATTCGGAATATCCCACTTCCAGTAGAAAAGATCGAAGGCGAGGGCGCGATGCGCCTCGGCGAGCGAACCGTCGATGGTAACGGCTTTTGACGCTGCAGCGAAGGCGCGTGGATAAGCTTCAGATTCGGGCATCGAGCCGAACTCGCGGATCAGGTTGTAGCTATCGGCGAGGCCGGCATAGGCTTTAGCATCGGAGGGATCATAAGCGATAGCTTGGGTAAAATCTTCGACGGCATGATTAAGATCATCACCCGTTCTGCGGTTCCAGTAGTAGCGTCCTCGCAGATACAATTCCTCGGCTTCCGCATTCTGAATGCGGGTGGTCGCGGGAGAGCCGACGCTGGTATGTGGCGAAGCTCGATGGAGGTGGAGTGGAATGAAATGAAGGATCGATACAATGACGCCTGCAATTCCGCACATTACGACCAGCCACCTCAGCCAGTTTTTGGACGCTGGGGGCGCTGGAATTTCGGGAGACGCAACCGCACTCTCTTGTAGCAACGGCGGGGAGATCTCGGCTAACTTTACTTCAAAGAGTGAATCATGAACCTGCTGCGAAGGATTGTCCTTACCGGCAAGCGGGGTATTCAGCCAGTGCGTTAGCTCCGCCGTATAAGCAAACACTCCTCCGCGTTCACCGCCGGGGATTCTGTGGACAGGGAGGGACCTGCTTCGCTCCCAACGTTTTACGGTGCGCTCGTCGCGTCCGAAGAACGAGGCTATTTCTTTCCAGGAATCGAGACGCCGATTCTCAATCGAATCGCTACTGCGCCGACGCAACATCTATTTGCACCCTCCGGATCTGGAGGTCCATTAGAAATTTGGGGGTAAAGAGGGTGGTTTGGATGCAGCCGCGGGGAGAAGAGTTGTTTGAGGGGTAGACATACCATAACTGCCCCACTGCCAAGCCTGGCGGCTCCGCCGGCGGCAGGTTAGAACAAGGGTGCTGGCCAGGCACCTACGGATTTAAGGGGCAACGCAAGGGTGGCCGGTGAAAGTCGGGGCTGAACCACAGGTGCTCGATTCAGCCTCGGGTATCTGCGAGCGACGAACCCGCCGCTCGCTTTGGTTTGTGTATTACTGCAACAGTGTCAAATACTTAGTACGCCAGCCAGTGAAACCAGATCGAATCCGAATCTTGCTCGGTGGCATCGGACAGCGAAGTACCGCTTTGTGCCATGACGATATCCTCATTTGCCTCACTCGTGTATGCGATTGCGTGAGTTGAGCCGCTGCGGTAGGCGTACGCGTCATCCATGTAGGCGTCCGCATAAAAGGGCAACGGGTTGGTGAAGGAACCACCCACCTCTGTGCGCTCAACGATCCATTCTGTGGATTGGCCGGAGAATGTTGTTTTTGCCGGGATGGTGAGCGAAGTAGAAATGGCTTTTTTCGTGTTGTAGTTGGATATGTAATAGAAACCCGTGATCTTCCCGCTTTTTACCCCAACCGCGGAATAGGCATAGATCACATCGCCCGGCGATATCGGAAAGTTTGGAACGACGATTTCACCCTCAGGAATAAATTCAACCCAGGCGTAGTACGTGGCTTTGCCGCCAATCCATTGTTGCTCTGTGCCGTCCTGAATCAGGTCGTTACATTTGCAGTTGCCGTCGATGCCGACCCACTCCGACATGTAGCCGTTAATGGATGAGAATTGATTGTTCACGCTGGGGACGACCCAAAGGCCGACCACCTCGTCAAAGACGGGACTGCCCCCGATCAGGGACCATCCGCTCCAGTTTCCGGAGGTGCTGTGGGCGGTGTTGCCTTCCACCACGGCCTTGGTGAGGCGCTGGTTGGGCAGATGATATCGATTGGTAGCCACCAACTGGGGTGTGATGCGGGTAACGCTGACAGCTCGCAGCCAGTCGGCGTAGGCCTTGGCGTCGTTGGGATCCGGGCGGTTCGGAAAGCCATATTCCTGCAGCTGTTGTTGCGAAGCATAGACAGGGTCGAAGCCTTGCGGGACCGCATTGTAGGTAGTTGCGCCGACGATGCCTGGCAGCGAGACAGCAGTCTCGTATTCTTGGCCGCTGGCAGCGAGGCTGCCGAGCGACAGCGCCGCCACGGCCACAAGAGCGATTGCGATTTTCACGTGGATCTCCTCTGGTTCAATGAATTACGGAGTTGCATCATGCGGGAGGAGTGCCGCGCACCCGTTGTGAGCGCACAGCGTGAAGCCTGGAAGCAAACTGCGTGGGATTACATTAGGGTCGAGAAGGGAGACTTACAAGGTTCGAGTGATGACAATACGGGGCGATACAGGACATTGGCAGGAAATGGATAAGAATTCTGCATCTGGCAGGAAAAGAGAGGAAGCGGGTGTAGATTGCTGCGTGGGCATAGGATGAGTCGTGGGGCAGCTTTTGCATATTTTTCAGCTAAGCCAGCATCGAAAGGGGAGCCATGTACAACGCAAAAGCTTTTTCCGCTACCAGTGCGACATCGCCGCTAGCTTCCACCACGATCGCGCGGCGCGATCCAACCGAGACAGACGTACAGATTGAGATTCTTTTTTGCGGCATTTGCCACTCTGACCTGCACCAGGTGCGCAACGAGTGGAAGGAAGTGATGCCGACGGTTTATCCCTGCGTGCCGGGACATGAGATTGTCGGTCGCGTGACCAAGGTGGGTGCGGGCGTCAAGAAGTTTAAAGTGGGCGACCTGACCGCGGTCGGCTGTATGGTCGACTCGGACGGAACCTGTCCGGAATGCAAACGGGGCGAGGAACAGTTCTGCCCGAACTTCACGTTGACCTATAACTTTCCCGACAAACATACGGGAGGTGTTACATATGGGGGCTACTCAGATAGCGTGGTGGTCGATGAACGCTTTGTGCTGAAGGTACCGCCGAATCTGGATCTGGCCGGGACCGCGCCGCTGCTGTGTGCGGGCATCACGACGTTTTCTCCGCTGCATCACTGGGGTGTGACGAAGGGAAAGAAGGTTGGCATCGTGGGGCTGGGCGGACTTGGGCACATGGGCGTGAAGTTTGCGCACGCGCTGGGCGCACATGTGGTGCTGTTCACCACTTCGCCGGGCAAGAAAGACGATGCGCTGCGGCTGGGTGCGGATGAGGTTGTGGTTTCGCGCAATGCCGACGAAGTGGCGAAGCACGCCGGCAGCTTCGACTTTATTCTGGATGCGGTGTCGGCGAATCACGACATCAACACGTACATTAACCTGCTGGCTCGCGACGGAAACCTGACGCTGGTAGGCGCGCCGAACAAGCCGTTTGAGATTCCGGCGTTCGCTCTGATTATGGGACGGCGCAGCGTTTCCGGCTCGCCGATTGGCGGGATCGCGGAGACGCAGAAGATGCTGGATTTCTGCGGCGCGAATAACATCACCGCGGATGTGGAAGTGATTCCGATTCAAAAAGTGAATGAGGCGTATGAGCGGCTGTTGAAGTCGGACGTGAAGTATCGCTTCTCAATCGACATGGCTTCGCTGAAGAGCGCGTAGTTCAGATAAAGCAAAAACGTTCCCGGCTGATCGGCAAGTGGGTTGCAGATTGGCCGGGAATTCTTGCGTGTGGAGCGCAGAAGCGTCAACCGGAAAACAATGTTTTACAATTAGGTAGGAAGTTTCCAACATGAAGGTAAGCCAATGCGATCGACATCTGTGATCAGTGCTAAGGGACAGGTTGTCATTCCTGCCGTTCTGCGAAAGAGATACCGCTTGAAAGAAGGGACTACGGTCGTGTTCCAGGAGGAACGCGGCCGGCTTGTGCTAGAGCCAGAAAACTACGACGCGATCTACGCGTTACAGGGCAGCCTGCGGGAATTTCCGCTGGAAGCCAGTCTGGAAGCAGAGCGTCGCGCCGAACGTAAACGTGAGAACGAGCGATGAAGGAATACGTTCTCGATGCAAATGCCGTGATTCGATATTTCGCAGTCGGCGATGGACAAGGTGGAGAGAAAGTCCGCGGCCTGTTCGAAGATGCCGAGCGGGGGCATGTGCGGCTTTTCATGTCTGTGATTAACATGGGAGAGGTTTTCTACATTCTGTTGAAGCACATCGGCGAGCAGAGAGCGCTTCACTATGTTCAGGTACTTCAGCATGCGGTCACAATGATCGATGCGGATGCGAACCGAACGATCGAGGCGGCGACATTGAAACACCAATACAAGCTTGGCTACGCGGACAGTTTCGCCGCCGCGTTGGCCCTGGCGTCGAAAGCCACCCTGGTTTCCGCAGATCCCTCGTTTGAAAAAGTGGGCAAGTCGCTCAAATGGATGAGGCTGCCAAAATTTGATGCGAAGAGGCGCTAAATGCGCCGCTCCGATCCCACTCAAGCCATCCCGATTCGCCCGAGGTGGCTTGAGTCAGTTGACCCCCGGTCATTCTGCCTGCGCTGGAACTGCGCTGATGGAGTCGAGACTGGCGATCAAGTCAGAGGGAAGGCGGAGGGTTGCGGCCTTGAGATTCTCTCGCAGATGCCGGACGGAGGAAGTGCCGGGGATGAGCAGAATGTTGGGCGAACGATGAAGGAGCCATGCAAGCGCAATCTGCATTGGCGTGGCATGCAGCGACAATGCCACTGTGTCAAGGGTCGATGACTGCAGGGGAGTAAATCCTCCCAGCGGGAAAAACGGAACATACGCGATGCCGTGGGCTGCGAGCTGATCGATGAAGGCATCGTCGTTGCGGTTGGCCACATTGTAAAAATTCTGTATGCAGACGATGTCCGTAATTCGCTGTGCTTCTGTCACCTGCTTGGCAGTGACGTTGCTCAGGCCGAGATGGCGAATCAGGCCCTGTTGCTTGAGTTCGGCGAGGACGGCGAGCGGTTCCTCGATGGAGCCTTCCGATGGCGCCGAGATTCCTCCCACGCGGAGATTGACAACGTCCAACGCATCGAGACGGAGATTGCGCAGGTTGTCGTGAACTGCATCGATCAGTTCCTGGCGTGAGAGAGCATGGGACCAGGACTTGTCATCGCCGCGGCGAGCGCCAACCTTGGTGACGATTATCAAATCTTCCGGATAGGGATGGAGAGCTTGCTTGATGATCTGGTTGGTCACATGCGGGCCATAGTAGTCGCTGGTGTCGATGTGGTTCACGCCCGATGCGACCGCTTCGCGCAGAAC
>JBARFA010000213.1:0-5683 GCA_049796755.1 Acidobacteriaceae bacterium | reverse complement strand
GCTTGTGGCTGAGCCTGATCGGCAGCACTGAAGGTCCGCCACGCGAGGTCGGTCCGCCGCGCCGCTCGGCAGTCGAGGTCACCCTCGCCATCGAGCCTGCGCTGGAAATCATGGAACTACGATCAGCCGAGTTCCACGGTCACGGCGCAAAGGCGTGGCTCTGTCTGTCGCGCCAGCGCATAACGCCGGCGCAGTCCTCTACGCGGCACGATTGAGGCTCGGGCGAACGCGTTTCCCGTTTTCGATGAAAATCGCCAAGTATCAAATTGATATCAACGGCCGTCGGGACCGTCACTTGATGAGCGCTAAGGCCTGAAGTCAACAGTTGGGATCTAGCTGTGCTGCCGAGATCGTCGTTTATGTAGGTCTTCAGAGTTCAGCCACCAGGGGCGGAATTGGCGAGAAAAGTTTTGCAACCAAACCGACTAGTTGGTAGTCTACTTCCTATGCAAGGTGAAACGGCAGAACGCATCCTGACAACAGCGCAATCCCTGATGATGGAGAGGGGATATTCGGCCTTTAGTTATGCCGACATCTCCGAAGCAGTCGAAATCAAGAAACCGAGCATCCATCATCATTTCCCGACAAAGGCGGGGTTGGTGGTGGCTGTCCTCAAAGCTCATCGTGAAAGGCTCATCCAGGGAACCGCGATGATCGATTCCCAGATTGAAAGCCCCCTGGGGCGGATCCGGGCTTATGTCCAGCATTGGGAAGGATGTATCCGCAATAAGACAGTGCCGTTTTGCATTGCAGCACTGCTCGCGGCAGAAATTCCTTCATTACCCGAAGAGGTCCGGGCCGAAGTAACCCTGCACTTCAACGTACTCGAAGATTGGCTCGAACGAACCCTGAAGGCTGGGGTCAAGAAGCACGAGATCCAACTTCAAAGTTCCGCCGGCACAGAAGCTCAGACCCTGATGGCCGTGGTGCATGGAGCGATGCTTTCGGCACGTGTGTTGGCGAGCTGTGAGGTATTCAAGACCGTCACCGATGCAGCGTTCAAGAGGCTATCGGCGACAAAGCACTAAACCCTGCGGCTCCATTTCGGGAAGCCGTATGTCCAGATTACCTACCAACTAGAAGATAGAGGATATGAAAATGAATTATCAAGAAGCAAGCTCTCTCCGGAAGCTGTATTTCGTAAGAACTGCCTTTCAATTGCTCTGGGCCGGTAGCGTGTTTGCTACGGCGATGACACAACCGGCTGTTGCAGCCGCTTTGCTGATTCTGTATCCGCTATGGGACGTTGCTTGCACTGCCTACGACTTGAAGACTGCAGCGCTCGACAGCAGCACTCGAACGTCTCAGACCATCAACGCGGTTCTTGGTACCGCCGCAGCAGTGGGAATTGGGCTGACGACCTTTTCGCAACCGGCTTACGCTGTTGGGATCTTCGGTGCATGGGCGCTCGGCGCAGGTTTGCTCCAACTCGCGGCGGGCCTTTTTCGCCGCAAGCAGTTGGGCGGACAGTGGGCCATGATCCTCAGTGGTCTCCAATCGACAGCCGCCGGTATAGCTCTTGGCCTGGGTGGTCTCCATGGCACGGTTCACGCCAGGAATCTGGGCGGCTACGCAATCTTCGGCGCTCTTTACTTCTCCATCGCCGGCATCCTGCTCAACCGCAAGCTGTCCCGGCCCACCTCGGCTGAAGCCATTGGCTGACCGTTGAAGTATTCCTTGCGGAAGAAGTAGCCGACTCCTCCGTACAGAAATTACGACCATAACCAACACAGGAGAATCGTGTGATGTCAGTTGATGTGAAATTTCGGACAAGCGCAACCACAACCGCAGGCAAAATCCACACTGAGGACGGACGCCTTGACCTCTCACTTGCGGCACCTAAGGAACTCGGAGGCTCGGGTGATGGCACCAACCCGGAGCAACTCTTTGCAGCGGGGTATTCGGCCTGCTTCTTCTCTTCTCTGAAATTCGCCGCACAGCAAGGAAAAGTACACTTGCCTGCGGATGCTTCAGTCACCGCTGACATCGGCGTCGGCCCGCGCTCTGAGGGTGGATGGGGGCTCGTCGCGAATCTCAGCGTCAAGCTGCCGGGAGTCGATCGCGAGCAAGCCGAGCAACTGATCCATACCGCTCATGAGATCTGCCCGTACTCCAATTCCACTCGAAATAATATCGAGGTGAGCTTGCAAGTGGCCTAGGACCACTGCCCATCGAGACCGAGGAAACCTGCGACATATTCGGATCGCGGGCTTTTTAGGAGATAGTGTGCCCGCATCAGGGACTCAGGCATGCCGTCGCCCCAGATACTTTGCAAAGACGAGGGAGAACAATATGCAAAAAATAAAGAAAGTGGCTCTGATCACCGGAGCAAACAAAGGCATTGGCTTCGAAGTTGCCCGCCAGATGGCAAAGAGTGGCTGGACGGTTCTCGCGGCCGCACGCAGCGAGGAGCTCGGAAGGCAGGCAGTCGTGAAACTCTAGGCGGAAGGCCTCGACGTAAAGTACATTCACATCGATCTTAATGCACCGGAAAGTGCAGCCATCGCAGCCGAGATCACACGAAAGCAGTTCGGCAAGCTTGATCTCCTCATCAACAACGCTGGCGTGGCGAGGCAAGACGACGGTCCGCCGAGCAAGGTTGACCTGGAAGCCGTGCATAAAACCATGCACACCAATTTCATAGGTACTGTTGCGGTCACGCAGGCCATGATCCCGCTCCTCCGGGCTGCTGGCAAAGCTCAAATCATTAACGTCTCCAGCAGACTCGGCTCTTTAAGCCAGCCGACCAACCCGAATTGGGTCGTGCTGGGCTACTGCGCTTCTAAGGCGGCGCTCAACATACTGACAGTCCAGCTGGCCTACGAGTTCCGCGACGAAAGCATCGCCGTGAATTCGGTGAACCCAGGCTACACAGCCACGGACCTGAACGGAAACAGTGGCACCCAGACGGTATCCGAAGGTGCCGCGGAGATTATCCGCGTGGCTCTCCTCGACCCTCCGGTAACCGGGAAGTTCCTCCAAACGGGCGGAGAAATCCCTTGGTAGAACATCCAGCGTGTGGTGGGGCGTATTGCTCACCACATGCTGCGAGTGTGAGAGCCAGGTGGATGCCCGAGACACGCGCTGGGCCGATCCATACTCGATTCAGCGCGCGCTGCGAATCGAGTAGAACAGGGTATCCGCAGATTGAGGCATAATCGCCAATGCGCTCATCGAGGGTACATCTGCATGCGAAAGTCCGCATAGCAGAAGTGGAAGTGCCGGCGCAAACTGCGCGGAGATGCTCATTCCCACCATGTGAGGCAAGAAATCCGCGGGCATGCCACGGGTCAAGGCTGCGAGAACCACGATTCAGAGCGACAGGTCGCCTTGAGGCGGGGCAGGCTCGCGGTCACACTTACCGCGAGGCGGGAATGGACACTTGAGAGGACCGCTTCTTTGCGGCGATCCTCTCTTGCACGCGACTGAGCCGCGCCGTTGCTTGATGGAAATACTCTGTGTCCAGCTCTATGCCGACATACCTGCGGCCTGTCAGCAACGCTGCCGCGCAGGAACTGCCGCTGCCTGCAAATGGATCGAGCACCAACTCACCTGGCAACGTGAAGCTGCGGACCAGAGGAGCTAATGCCTCGACCGGCTTCTGCGTCGGATGCAGCTTGTTGCCGCTGTACGGCATATCCATCACATCCGCCAGCGGCTGCTTCGGCAGCGGCGGTCTGCCCTTGGCGAGCAGGAACGCCTGCTCGTGCTGATAGCTGAGGAACCGGCTCTTCGAGCTATATGCTTTGCGAAAGACGATGTGCCCGACAGGCTGGAAGCCTGCTTCTTTCCATGCCTCGAAGAAGGCATCGATCTTCGTCCAACCGTAGAACATAACCGCTAGGCGATTCTGTTTCAGCACCCGGTACGCTCCCTTCATCGCCGGCTTGAGCCAGTCTGCTTTCACATCGTTCTGAATGCTGCGTCCATCGCGGTCGCGGTAGTTCACCAGGTACGGCGGATCTGTGAGGATGAAATCGACACTGTTTGCTGGCATCTGGCACATTACCTGAATGCAGTCGCCCTGCGTGATCTTGTTGATGAACTGGTTCTGAACTGTAGCTTGAGATTGCATGGCCTTGATCTCCTTTGTGGTCCCGGAGTGATCTCTCAGGACACACTCCCGGAGGGCGCGGGAGATGGCCGCTCCCAAGACCCAGCGGCGCATTTTCGGAAGGTTCGGAAAATCTTTTCCTTTGCCGCGCTCTTTGCGGGTTCTTGCTGAAAAGATTTTCTGAAAGCCGAAAAAGCAGAGCCGCGCAGTGTCGCCGGGCGCGGCCTGCCTTTCTCTCGCGGTGCCTGAGAGAACATGGAGGACAATGGGGATCAATGCAGCATTGTCAGCACGCATCAAACTGAAATATCCGCATGCTTACAATTTGGAAGTAAGGGAGCTATCACGCGAGCAACAGGGTAGCGGGCATAATCGCGCAGCCGCAGGCATCAACACTGCATAATGGTAGCATTATGAATCCGGAAGTTCAGTGGCCGTATGTTCGGGCGCTTACTTGCCGGCAATGATCCTTTGCGCTCGGTCGAGCGCGGCGAGGGCGACAAAACTGCTGAAGCTGCGGCGTTCCAGCTTTGCCGCCTTCTCCAGCAGTCGACGTTCTTCCTGGGTGTAGTAGGAAAACACTTTCGCTCCAAGCGAGGTCTTGCCGGTGCGCCGGGAAGGAATGTGTTCCTCTTTGGCCACCGGCTCTTATGGTACTACCGCACTACACAATAGAGGTATTATGCGACACATTGTTTTGTACGGTTCGGCGGTTCCAGGGGGAGAACCGCCTTGTAGCGATGCCTGATTCGCCATTGTCGGGAGCCGGGCACCGCGATTTTGCACCCCCAGGAGTCTGTTATGGCAAAGAGCAAAGATAAGGATGTTTTCCTATTGTCGGATCAACCGCGCAGAGCGCTTCTGTTTGAACTCAAGGGCGAGCAGACCGCAGAGGATGGCGGCGCAACGACGGTCACGACTGAGATGTTCGCGGCACTCAGCTTGGAGGAAGTGATCGCCTACGTGCGAAACCGTCAGCCGGCGGTCGAAATCATGGAGTTGAAGGTTCTCGGCAAGGTGCAGGTACTGTCGAGCTCAGAGCACTTGGCGTAGCGTCCAGTCCATGGATTAGCTCAGGTGAGGGTGCGCGCTCTTAATCCACGCCTCGACCAGAACGCTGAACGCCTCAGCACGTTGGAGAAGTTCAGCCGCCTCGGTGGCTGTGGCAATCTGCACCCCGGTGTAGTCGATCACGTTCCGCTTGCGTCTGCATCCATCGAAGAACAGCACCAGTTTGTCGGCCTGCTTCCCAAGGGCGACGCCGGCGCACTCGAAACTGAGAGCATGATGCCCAGGAACAGCGGCCACACGGTAGCCTGCGCAGGCCGTTGCCATTCTCGCTACTTGCAAGGCTGCGTTATACGCAGTTGCGAATCGGCGATCCTCTGAAAGCGCCGGAAGAGCCGCGTCAGCCAGATCCCGCTTGACGACAGCACGGAGCTCATCGAGTTCTTGTTTGCTCGATTGGTGCGTGTGAATCTTCCGCGCTGTGAGCAATGCTTTCCAACTCATTCTCGGTCCCTACCAGCATTATTTTCTTATTTTTCAGCACCGTCCGCAAAAAGTGGTTCTTCTCCGTAACCTTCTTTGCAAACTCGTCCAAAGAGAAAACGGTCGGGTTGACCTGTC
>JBARFA010000212.1:0-14391 GCA_049796755.1 Acidobacteriaceae bacterium | reverse complement strand
GAAGAAGGCAGCCAAGAAAGCGCCCGCGAAGAAGGCAGCCAAGAAAGCTCCGGCAAAGAAGGCAGCGAAGAAGGCGCCGGCGAAGAAGGCCGTAAAGAAAGCTGCGAAGAAGGCAGCGAAAAAAGTTTCGGCGAAGTCAGCCGTAAAGAAGTCCGCAAAGAAAGCGGTCAAGCAGCACCGTAAATCTACTACAACAAGGGGTACTAAATTGGCAGTGAAAAAGGCAACGAAAAAGGCAGCAAAGAAGGCTCCAGCCAAGAAGGCTGCGGCAAAGAAGTCACCTGCAAAGAAAACAGCCAAGAAGGCCGCAAAAAAGAAATAATGTAGTCCAAGGCAAGCAAAAGAGCCCGGCAACTTGCCGGGCATTTTTGCGTTTGGAGCAGATGGCGCGGGAACAGTGAGAGCCGGTAAAGCTGTGAGGTGAGAAACCGTTACTCTGCTGGCGGGGAGTCGATCGGTTGGTAATAACGTGCCTCACGATCGGCGCAGCCGTGGCATAATTTTTTTCCGTTGCGCGTGACGTAGCGATCGTAATTAATGCCTTCTCCGCAGACGGCACACAGAGTGCGTTCCGCCTTGTACCCAGGAAATTCTTTTTCGCTGAGTGGTACTTGCACCCACTGCTCGTTGAATAGGATGTTGTCCGGCAGTTCGCGATAGGCCAGCATCTGCTGCTGATTTTTGTTGTCGAGTTCCGGATGAAGTTGTCGCGCAGCTTCCCGGGAGGATTCGCGCGCGCAGATGCGCACCGCCCGGCCACTTTCGACGTCGACAAACGTCGCAGCCATCTTGCCCCAATCGCGAAACTTCAACGCGCGTTTGCCCAGTCGGCAGCCGGTGACGACGGCAATGGCATCGGTGGCGCAGCGGTCAATCTCGACAAATGTAACCAGGCGCTTTCGATCTTTTCCTCGCGGATCGGAAAAGCCGAGGCGGGCGCATCCCAGCATCGCCATACGCACGCCAAGCACCTGGCCGGCGCAAAGATGGCCGTGGGCAATTTCGGCTTCCTTCAGTAATTCGTCCATATCCTGCATGTATCTAGAGTATGCACAGAAGGGCAAAAGAATGAAGAGCACATTTTTCAAGTTTGGCATATGATGTGTGTCACATAAGGAGGAAACCGCCATGATTGGCAGTCTTCTTCTCGCAATGTCAACCACGCTGTTACCGCAAACGTCGAAACCTCAGCGCGTGGCTCCTTTGATCCCAGCGCAGCATTTCGCGCCGGTCACCGTTCCTTTCGATTACTTCAATCGACATATCTTTATCACGGTCACTTTGAATGGCACTCCAGGGATGGTTTTTCTTCTGGACAGCGGAACCAACTGCAACATCGTGAGTATGAATACTGCGGCCGCGATGGGATTGAAGCCAGTGAGTGTTCAGCAGCAAAAAGGCCTTGGGCTGGGGTCGGGCAAGGTCTACGTTGCGGCTGCCAAGGACATCGACGCCAGGATCGGAGATGTTCAGATTGCGAACCTGATGGCAGTGATCGATCTGCAGGATCTTGAAAATCGGTTTGGCCATCGCATTGATGGAATCCTGGGATTTCCATTTCTGCAGAACTTCGTTGTGGAGCTGGACTTCAGCAAGCATTTGCTCACTTTGATGCCGTCAAAGAGATACTCCTATCGAGGACCGGGCGACATGCTCTATTTGACCAGCCGATCGAGGACGACCTCAATCCCGGTGATGGTGAGCACGATGGACCATATGGAGCGACAGATCAAGGTAGAGGTGGATACCGGCAGCGATGTGACCCTGTTGCTGTATCCGCAGTTTGTCCATGGCGCTCACTGGGAGGGGATTTTTCCACCCAAGTCGCAGCTGGAGGCGTACGGGCTGGGAGGATATTTTGCGATGCAGTACGGGGTGTTGAACTCGCTGCTGATGGGTCGAACGGAGGCCAGCCATCTGACAATTTTTAAGATGGTGAACGATCCAGCCGCCACCCGAACCGGCTTTGCCGGGGTGATTGGCACCTCGCTGCTAGACCAATTCAAAAAGGTTGTTTTTGATGTGCCGCGAGGTCACATTATTTTCGAATTGAATCCGGCGAGCCAGGTGTCAACAAATCGACCTCTGGACCCAGCGATCCCGTAATCGTCAAATAGGGCGAGGGCGCAATCTCCCAGGCAATTCGGAACGGCAAGGCTTGCCAGTAAACTATGCCTGGTGAGAGTTCGGAACAGCGCTCGACCAAGTCCAGCGGGAGGTGAAAGGCATGAAGGGTAGAGTATTTCTCACACTCGCGGCGACGCTGTGTGTGTTGCCGCACGCCGATCCGTCGCGGACTTTTGGAAGAAGACAGAACACGCAGCCCACTTCCTTCAGCCTCCGGAAACAGCCGTTCGCTCCGGTGACCATTCCGTTTGAATACTACAAGGAGCACATTTACGTCCCGATTAGTTTGCAGGGCAAGCCGGGGTTTGCCTTCATGCTGGACAGTGGCGCGAATCAAAATATCTTGAACTTGGGCACCTCAAAACAATTGGGCCTGCGGCCAAGCGATGTGCAGGTGGAAAAGAAGGTAGGGTTTGGGCCCGACCTGATTTATGTTGCGCTTGCAGAACAAGTAGACGCTAAACTGGGTAGTTTACCGGCCGCAAGCAGATGGTCGGTGATGGATTTAAACCGGTTTGAAATGCGATTCAGTCATCGCACGGACGGAATGCTGGGATACCCATTTTTTCGGCGCTATGTCGTCAAACTGGATTTTCAAAGGAAGTTGCTCACCTTATTCGATCCTGAGAATTTCAAATATCGCGGACCAGGAATGAAAATCACTCTGGCACCCGCACAAGGCCGTGTGGTTCTTCCGGTAACGATCGGAAGCAATGGGTATGAGTTACACTCTCGAGACGTGATCGTTGATACGGGCAGCAACGTCGGCCTGCTGCTGTATGAAAACTTCCTCAGGTCTTTGGGATTGCAAAACAATCTGACCAGTGCGCAACCGGGACAAGCTCTTGGCTTGAACGGGTATTATCCGGTGAAACGCGGGACCATCTACTCGCTGTTGATCGGCCAAGCGGAGACCAGGAATCTCGCGGTCGATTATCTGCAAAAGGATAACAAACTGAGTAGTGAAGCAACGCGGCCAGGAGCGATCGGGAATGGGATCCTGCAATGCTTCCAGGTAGTCATCTTCGACCTTCCGCATAACCGCATGATTTTCGAGCTAAAGCCAGCGCCGTGGAAGCCGGGTGTCGTTCGAACCGTGGTCGAGCGATAACCTTCACCTCGCATCATTGGTCGTCCGGGGATTCGCCTTCTTCAATCAGAGCGGATGCCAGGCCAAAGATCTTATAACTAACGGCCGCGCTGTTGGTGGGATGGAAGACGACCTGCAGCGGCTGGCGCTGCCAGGTTGCCGGAGCGCACGCCGGGGTAGGGTGATCGTCCACGGTCCACTGCGAGAGAGCCTTCGCCACCAGGGGTCGTCGCACTCCTAATTGTGTAACCACAGCGTAAAGATGTTTGCCGGTACTGTTGACCCCGCAATAGGCAGCGTAGTCGCGAAACCAGACAATCTCCGAAACGGCCGGATCAAAGTCGGGCAAATGCAGCACGCTGATGTGCGCGGAACTGCGATCGACCAGCAGCCAGGGCCCCAGAACCCAAATCCAGTGAGCGCCAGCCTCGTCTGGCAATGCGTCGTTCAGCTTGACGGCGCGGCGAGCGACAAAGGTGCGATCGGTGATTTCGTGAATCTCGCCGGTGGTCCAATCCTTCACCTGGCCATCGATGACCAACGGACGGACGCGCAGGTGGGTGGCGTCGTCGGGAGATGGAGTGGATGCGGTGGTAGGGGGTGGGTAGGGAACCTTGCGCCATCCGCCCAACGCGACCGAGTGAACCTTGGCGGCAACAGGAAGACAGAGGAGCAGGACAGTGGCGCAAACGCCGAGCGACTTGGGGCAGGCCATGCGGATGAGGGTAATCCGCTCGGCTCGGATGTACAAGTGGATTTCGGAAATTTGAGACCCGTTGGTTTATTCGATGACTGCAATTTTGGCGCGCTTGCCGACACGGATGGGCACATGAGCGGGTAGCGTGTCCAAGCGCAGCCAGGGCGCGGAGTGCAACTCCCCATGGATTGCAACGGCATTGCTCTTCATTTTGCGATTCGCATCGGTGGCTGAATCCGCGAGGCTGCAGTGCACCAGTAACTTGTCGAGCCGAATGGATTGGGTTTCCGCGTTCCAGTTTAGCGATTCTCGATCCACGTGGACCTCTTCCGCATCCGCAGGCATTTCCTTGCGCTGAAATTGTTTGGCCCAGTTTTCGTCAGCCTGCTGCGCTGCGGCTTCGGAATGAAAGCCGGCGGTGATGGTTCGGGCCAGCCGCTTCTTGGCTTCCATCGGATGCAGCGCACCGCTGGCGACATCGCTCTTCATCGCTTCAATTTCGTGCGGACGCAGGTCGGTGAGCAGCGTCCAGTAGCGCCACATCAGGTCGTCCGAGATGGACATCAGCTTGCCGTACATCTCCTGCGGCGGCTCGTGCACACCGATAGCGTTGCCGAGCGATTTCGACATTTTCTGCACACCATCGAGGCCTTCGATAATCGGCATCATCAGGACGATCTGCGCCGGGGTGCCAGCCTGGCGTTGCAACTCGCGTCCGATGAGAAGGTTGAATCGCTGATCGGTGCCGCCGAGTTCGACATCGGCGTCCAGCATGACGGAGTCGTACCCCTGCGCCAGCGGATAGAGCATTTCGTGCAGCGAGATCGGTTGTTCCGCCTGGAAGCGCTTATGAAAGTCGTCGCGCTCGAGCATCTGGGAGACGGTGAATTTTGCGGCCAGGCGGATCATTCCTTCAAAGCCCAGCTTGCCCAGCCACTCGGAGTTGTATCGAACTTCAGTTTTTTCGCGATCGAGAATCTTGAAAACCTGATCGGTGTAGGTCTGGGAATTCTTATCGATTTCTTCGCGGGTGAGCGGCTTGCGAGTGACGGAGCGGCCGGTGGGATCGCCAATCAAGCTGGTGAAGTCGCCGATCAGAAAAATGACGGTGTGGCCGAGGTCTTGAAAGTGCTTCAGTTTGCGAATCAGGACGGTGTGACCAAGGTGAAGATCGGGCGCGGTGGGATCGAAACCGGCTTTGACGCGCAGCGGACGGCCAGTGGCGCGCGACTGCTCCAGGCGGGTGCGCAGCTCGGGCAACGGAATAATTTCCGCAGTGCCTTTCTTGAGGTATTCGAGTTGTTCGTCTACGGGGGCGAACTCGCCACGGCGATCAAAATTGGACATGATGAAACCTAGTATAAAGAGTGCGTGACCCGCTGGAGCGGGATCCTTTGGGTGGGGGGAACTGTGGCGATCGATGTTGCGTCGGTTCGGGCGGATACGCCGGGCTGCGAGAACGTGCTGCATCTGAACAATGCCGGCTCCAGCCTGCCGCCGACGCCCGTGCTGGAGCGGGTGAAAACGCATCTCGACCTGGAAGCGGCGATGGGCGGCTACGAAGCCGAGGACAGTGTCGTCGAAGAATACAACGGTGTGTACGGTTCGCTGGCGAGATTGCTGGGATGCGCGCCGAGTGAGATTGCGCTGGTCGAAAATGCGACGCGCGCGTGGGATGCAGCATTCTATGCTCTGGCAGAGGGATTTCAGCCGGGCGACAAAATTCTTACCGCAGCGAATGAGTACGTCAGCAACTACCTGGCATTTTTGCAGGTGGTGCGTCAGCGCGGAGTTGAGATTATCGTGGTGCCGAATGAGCCGGGAGGAGAGATTTCGCTCACAGCGCTAGAGGCCGCGATTCGGCAGCATGGGGAACGAGTGAAGTTGATTGCGTTGACCCATGTGCCGACCAATGGCGGGCTGGTGCAGCCGGCAGTTGCAGTGGGTCGCATCGCTCGGCGGAATCATGTTCCCTATTTGCTGGATGCCTGCCAGTCTGCCGGACAGATGCCGCTGAGTGTGGAGAAGTTAGGCTGTGACATGCTGGCTGCTACCGGTCGAAAATATCTTCGCGGGCCGCGGGGAACGGGGTTTCTCTATATCCGGCAATCGATCCTGGAACGGCTGGAGCCAACGCCGATCGACATGAGTTCGGCCGAGTGGAACGCGCGGGAACAATATAAACTGCGCAACGATGCACGCCGATTTGAAATCTCAGGAGGCTCGGTAGCATGCCAGCTAGGGCTGGGAGTCGCCGTCGAGTATGCGATGGCAGTAGGGCTCGACAACATTGCAGAGCGGGTGACGATGCTGGCAGAACAACTGCGCGAGAAGCTCGCCAAAATCCCTGGGCTTACAGTGCGGGATATGCCGGGTAGCGGCAGCCAGCCACGATGCGGCATTGTGACCTTCACCCATGACGCGCATGGAGCGAGAGAAATTCTTGAAAGAATGCGCGAGCAGAACATCAACGTGCGCGTGACCGGCGTTGGTTCGACGCGGATTGATATGGAACAGCGCGGGTTGACGGCCATGGTGCGAGCCTCGGTGCATTATTACAACACGGAGGATGAAATGGATCGCTTCGTCCGGGCCATCGCGGCCCTGTAAAGTCCAGCTGCCGGAACACAGAACGCGGCAGATACCTGCGAATTCTTTCTTGTAGCGGGAACTCGAGAAGCTGGTATGCTTGGCGGAGAAAAAGTCTCCCTTCCCTTAGCCCAACGTGTCAGAGGAGTGTCTGATGGTTCTTAAGCCCGACAGTTGTCGGCGGCCGTTTTGCACTCCGATCGTTCGGGCTCTCTCGCGAACATTGCTGCTGGCCTGTCTGGTGCTGCCTGCGATTTGCGTGCATGCTCAGGCGTTTCAAACTTCCAATCCTGGTAACGGCTCCGTCGCCGTGGGCGGCAAATGGCAATTCCACACGGGAGACGATCCAGCGTGGGCAAGCCCGGCATACAACGATTCCAGCTGGGAGCAACTGAGCGGCGACGAGCCCTGGGGTGCGCAGACGCATCCCGGATACACGGGAAACGCCTGGTATCGCAAGCAGATTGAAGTGACCGGATCGGGCGGCAAGCTTGCCATTCTGATGCCTCCCGTCGACGATGCCTACGAAATCTTTTGGAATGGAAAGAAGATCGGGAGCTACGGCAGCCTTCCGCCGCATGCCATCTGGTGGTCGAATGGCCACAGCGCCGTGTATCCGCTGGGAGACATCCCTGTAAGCGGCGTGCTGGCGCTGCGCGTATGGAAGGCCCCGCTTGCCTCGACAGACATGTGGGGAGAAGGCGGCCTGACTGGGGCTCCGCTGCTGGGCAATCCATCCGTCCTGGCTGCGCAGGCGATGGAGCCACGCTATCTGCAGGAACATCATCAGCTTCCGCAAATTCTGATCGGAGCTGTGGTACTCGTCGCCGGACTGCTGACCCTGCTGCTATTTCTGCGGGACCGAAAACAGTGGCTCTTTCTGTGGCTGGCGATTTATCTGATGGCAGAGGGCGCAACTGCGTTTCTGGCGCTGGACGCGATGGCCTACGGCCTCCATTTCACCTCGACGCAACTTTTCCTGCAGGGTGTGGATGCGGTTCAGGACATCTCGCTATGGCTGCTTCTACTGACGCTCTTTGGATTCGGCAGAGATCCGAAATGGCGGCGCTTGACGGCGGTGCTGGCAGCACTGTATCTCGTCGCGGTGCTCATAGACACCAGCGTTCTTTTCAACTGGCAGAATGTTGGCCTGGGCATGCAATGGACCGACGCAGTGACGACGGCCATTTACCAGCTGATCCCGCTCTATATTTTCTTTATTGTGGGATTTGGTCTGGCTCGTCGGAAGCAGATGGAGCTTTGGCCGGTGGCAATCACAGCGTTCCTGTACGGTATGTGGAATTTCGTCATCGAAACTTCCGCACAGGGACGGCGCTTCACCCACTGGACGCTGACTACGGACCTCCGTGCCTGGGGCCTGCATTTGGGCAGCTACACTTTTAGCGCAACATTTTTGCTGGATACGCTGCTGTTCCTGGTGCTGTTGTTTACCGTGGCGCGGCAGCAGTTCCTTGAGCGTCGCCGCCAGGCGCTGGTGGAGATGGAAATCAAGTCGGCGCAAGAGGTACAGCAAGTTCTGGTTCCGGAGGATGTACCCGCCATCCCAGGCTTTTCCATTGCCAGTATCTACAAGCCCGCTACCGAATTAGGCGGAGATTTCTACCAGGTGATTCCGCTGGAAGCGGGAGGTGCGCTGGTCGTCGTCGGGGACGTCAGCGGCAAGGGGTTGAAGGCGGCGATGGTGGTGTCGTTGATCGTGGGCACACTCCGCACGCTGGCCGACTATACGCAGGAGCCTGGGGAAATTTTGCGGGGACTGAATCGACGTCTGATTGGCCGCACCCAGGGCGGGTTTGCGACCTGCGTGGCGATGCGGATCGAACCCGATGGAAGCGCCGCGATTGCTACCGCCGGTCACTTTTCGCCGTTGCGGGATGGAAAGGAATTGCCGCTGGAAGGGGCATTACCGCTGGGCATCGTGACAGACGCAAAGTATGACCAGATTGCCTTCCGCATGCAGGAAAATGAGACCTTGACCTTCTACACCGACGGCATTGTGGAGGCGCGGAACGCGCAGGGCGAACTGTTTGGTTTCGACCGGGTGCGCGAAATGTCGCGGGCCGGGTCATCCGCCGTCCAGGTGGCGGATGAAGCCAGCGCCTTCGGTCAGGATGATGACATCACGGTGCTCACGTTGACCCGGCTGGCCGCGAGCGAACCGGCGGTTGCTGCAACCGTAAAGCTCACCACCCAGATTGCCACCGGCTGAACGAAATCATCTCGATTGCACCGCTCTGGTCTCGATCTTTCCATTCGTGAAAATATGGAGGGAGTCGAGCTGGGGCACAATGCGCAGCCCCCGAGCCGGAGGAGAGATGTCGCGACGATCGATGATTTCGCTGGTCGCTGCGTGGTTGTCGGCAGCGGTATGGCTGGCTCCCGCGAGCCCGTCGCTGTGCCAGAAGGGCTATACCGGCGCGGACCTGCAGCGCATGGGGCAATGGCTGCAGTTCTATCATCTCGATCTATATAAGCTGGAAATTCCGCCGTATGCATCGCCCTATGCCGCAGCCTTGACCAGCGGCAAGCATGGCTGGCGAATCGTGGTGTTTCTGCGCGATGGCGGCGTGACCAACGTGAGCTGGGATTCCGGATACTTGAAGCGACCGTTTCAGGCAGCCAGCACCGACGATTTCATGTTGACTCCCGGCACCGGGACCAACTTCGGCGTCAGTTTCAGCGGGTGCGATGCCAGCGATTGCGCCGCCAATTATGGGGCGTTGCTGTACCTGCCATGGAGTCATCAATTTTTTCAGAAGGGAGTGGCAAGCCATTCCGTCGCGTGTTCGCAATCGCTGCTGGACCCGGCAAACGCGAAAGCGCTGCAGATGCTGAATGCTGCGCTGAAGCGCCAGCAGGAGGATGTTCCGCATTATGTCGCGCCGCCATGTCCGGGGGTTCCAATGACAGGACATTGATGTCCCCGTGCGTCCAAGGTTCGGTCAGAGAACAGGCCGTAGGGGTTGCAGGAACGCGTGCCTTCTTTTAGCGTCAAGACTATGACAGAAAAGGGATCTTATTCCGGAGTGCTGCTCTCGCTCCAGGGAAAAGTTGCGTTGATCACCGGAGGGTCGCGAGGAATCGGCGCGGCCACGGTTCGGTTGTTTGTTGAGGCGGGCGCCAAAGTGGTGTTTAACTATCGCAGCGCGGCGAAAGAAGCCGAAGCTCTGGCGGCGGAATGCGGCGGTCCGGAGCGCTGCCTGGCGGTGCACCGTGAACTGACCACGCCTGCGCATGGGCGCGAGCTGGTCGAGGATGCGGTGCGTGCCTTTGGAAGGCTCGACTGCCTGGTGGGCAATCATGGCATTTGGCCGCCAGACGATGCGCCTATTGAGCGGATGGCGGATGCACAATGGCATCGCACCATGCACATAAACCTGGACAGTATGTTTGGTGTGGTGCAGGCTGCAGTGGGTCAATTTAAAAAACAGGGCAGGCCGGACAAAAATTCCGCGGCGGGTTCGATTGTGCTGATCAGCTCGACCGCAGGACAGCGCGGAGAAGCCATGCACGCCGACTATGCGGCGTCGAAAGGCGCGCTGATCAGCTTCACCAAGAGCTTGTCGAGCGAACTCATCCGTGAAGGCATCCACGTGAACTGCGTGGCGCCGGGCTGGGTGGACACGGATATGTCGGCGGCGACATTGCGCGACCCGAAGAAATGCGAGCGCGTGGTTTCTGGGATTCCCCTGGGACGCGCAGCGACCGTGGCGGAGGTTGCCGGGCCTGTTTTATTTTTATGCACTCCGTTTGCTGGCTTCGTCAGCGGAGAGGTCTTCAATGTCAACGGCGGCGCTGTGCTGGTGGGGTAGGTCAACGAGACATCTGCGGCTAGGGCTCGGATTGGCGTTGACGGTTGGCGCACTGTCGCCAGCGTCGCTGATCGCACAGGCCACAGATGCTTCCGCGATTGCAAGTCCGAGGCAAGCGCATGCAGCGCTGGCTGCGACGATCCAGGCGATGGGCGGTCCGGCATGGCTGAGCGTGCGAACCAGTCGCGAACACGTTCGCATTGGCTCCTTCTATCAGGGCAATCCAACCGGAGAAGTTGCCGACGCGGTGATCTGCCGCGAGCATCCTAATAAAGAGCGGGTGGAACTCGATAAAGGGCAGGTTGTGCAGATTTATTCCGGTCCTAATGGCTGGGAGATCACCTACAAGGGAAAGAAAAATCTGCCTGCGGAACAAGTGAAAGACCATGTGCGCTGGCAGAGACATTCCCTGCGACGAGTGCTGGATCGGTGGCTTGATGACCCGGCGACGGTGGTTCTGGATGAGGGCTCGGAGCAGGTAGAGCGACACCTTGCGGAAAAATTTACGCTGATGAACGCCGCCAGCAACGCGGTGACGCTCGATGTCGACGCGGAGAGTCATCTGCCATTACGGCTCAGTTTCGAGTGGCGTGATCCCCGCTTTCACGACAAGAATGTGGATGCGGTCGAGTTCGACAACTATCACCGGATCGATGGCATCGCGACCCCTTTCACCGTGACGCGGACTCACAATGGCGAGATTGTGGAGCAGATGTTTTTGTTGCGCGTGGAGTACAACGTCGCCTTGCCGGAGAATTTGTTTGATCCGGACTATGCCGCGGCGCACCTGAAGTAGCCGATGGAGGAGCGATGAAAAACCCTTTTGCGCAGCGCGTGGAGACACCGAAGGAAGAGCCGAATGATTCCATTGCCTCGGTGGAGACAATCTATCGCCTCGACTGGGACCGCAGCTTTCCGCAGAGCCTGGAGCGAGTGTGGAGCGCCATTTCGAACCCGGAAGAAATCTCGGTCTGGATGAAATTTCCAACCCAGCTGGAGCCAAGGGTGGGCGGCAAAATTCACATCGACTTTTCCGCCGAGGGATCGCTCGAAGGGATTGTCTGCAACTTCGAACCGCCGCATTTATTGATCTATACGTGGGGAGATTCGCTGGTGAACTGGAAGCTGGAAGGCGATGCGCAGGAAACGAAGCTGCATTTTTCTCACGTGGGAGTTCGCCCAGAACTGCTGGCTGGGCTGGGCGCAGGATGGCACGCATTTTTGGATCAGTTGCAAGATTATCTGACGGGGACCACGCGGCCGGATCGTTACAGGGACCTGAAAGCTCGCTACGAAAACGCGGGCAAACCGTAGAAGAAAGACGCTCCATGGTCGCGGCGTTTTATAATCTGCTGGACAGCCATGGAAACCAACGAGCACGCAAATCCCGAACACACCTTGCTGAAGGCCCCACTCGACATCGTCGAGATCATGAAACTCCTGCCGCACCGCTATCCGTTTCTGCTGATCGATCGTGTGCTCGAAATGGAGCGCAAAAAGCGGATCGTCGCCATCAAGAATGTCACCGTGAATGAGCCGTTTTTTCAGGGACATTTTCCCGGCTTTCCCATCATGCCCGGAGTGTTGCTTTTGGAAGCGCTGGCACAGGCTGGCTGCATCCTTGTAATGGTCGAGCTGCCGGATCCATCCGAGAAGCTGATTTTCTTTACTGGAGTGGAGCACGCGCGCTTCCGGCGTCCCGCGCTTCCGGGCGATCAGGTGCGACTTGAAATCGACGTACTGAACTGGCGCAGCCGCCTGATGCGGATGCAGGGAAAAGCGTACGTGGATGACAAGCTGATTTGCGAGGGGATTGTGACGTCGCAGATGGTACCGCGCAATCGCCCCGCCAAGACGGAAGCCGCAAGCGAAACCGCGAGCGCGCCACAAGAGGCCGCTGTCGAAGCGTGAGTATCCATTCCACCGCGCGGATCCACCCATCCAGCATCGTCGCGGAGTCAGCGAAGCTTGGCGCGCGCTGCATCGTGGGACCTTTTTGCACGATCGGCGCAAATGTCGAGATGGCAGAAGATTGCGAGCTGGTGTCGCATGTGGTGCTGGACGGCCACACCCGGCTGGGTGTCGGAAACAAGATTTTTCCCTTCGCTTCGGTCGGCGTGGCTCCGCAGGATTTGAAGTATCAGGGCGAGCCGACGCGGCTTGAAATCGGTGATCGCAACATCATTCGCGAATACGTTACCATCTCGCGGGGAACGAGCGGTGGTGGCGGCGTCACGCGGCTGGGCGACGATTGCCTGGTCATGGCCTGTGCGCACATCGGGCACGACAGCCAGATCGGGAGCCACTGCATTCTTGCGAATGCGGCCACGCTGGCAGGCCACGTCACTGTTGAGGACTATGCGACAGTAGGGGCTCTTTGCCCAGTGCATCAGTATTGCCGCATCGGCCGGCATTCCTATATCGGCGGCGGGACGGTCATTGTTCAGGATGTGTTGCCATTTTCGCTGACCTCTGCAAAACGCGATACGCATGCGTTCGGATTGAATCGCGTCGGTCTGCAGCGCCGAGGATTTTCTCAAGAGCAGGTGCGCGACCTGCACCACGCCTACAAAACTTTGCAAAGCGCGAAGTTGAACACCACCCAGGCGCTGGATAAATTGAAAGCGGAAGAAACCGCATCGGAAGACGTGCGCTACCTGATTGAGTTCATCGAAAGTTCCACGCGCGGCGTTCTGAAATAATCGACATCCAACAAGACATGTCCACACCAAACCAAGCCGTTGCAGCTCGACCCGCAAGGCTGGGGCTGATCGCGGGGAATGGGCGATTTCCGTTTCTGCTGCTGGATGCGGCGCGGGCGCATGGCAGTGAAGTTATCGTCGCCGCAATCCGGGAGGAGACAGAGCCGGAGATGGACACCCGTGCCGCTCGGGATGCCGGCGTGCGGGTGCATTGGTTTTCGCTCGGCGAGCTGGCGCGGCTGATTGCCATGTTCCATGCGGAAGGCGTCACCCAGGCGGTGATGGCCGGTCAGGTGAAACACAAACAGATTTTCTCCAGCATCCGACCGGACTGGTTGCTGGCGAAGTTGCTGCTTTCGCTATCATCGCGGAACACGGATGGACTGTTGGGAGCGATCGCAAAGGTGCTGCAGGACGAAGGAATCGAGCTGATCTCCTCAACAACATTTCTGGAGCCGTTGCTGGCGAAGCCGGGTATTCTGACGGCGCGCGGTCCCAACCCGATCGAGCAGCGCGATATCGCCTATGGGCGCAACGTGGCGCAGGCGTTGGCGACATATGACATTGGCCAGACGGTGGTAATTGCGGCGCAGGCCTGCGTCGCCGTGGAGGCGATGGAAGGCACTGATGCGGTGATTGCGCGTGCCGGAGAGATTCTGAAATCACTCGCCGAAACCGGTGACGCGTCTACACTGGAACGATCGCTGACGGTGGTGAAGGTTGCGAAGCCCAGGCAGGACATGCGGTTCGATGTGCCGGTGATCGGGATTGGGACCATCACCGCCATGCAGCAGGCGGGCGCCACCTGCCTGGCAATTGAGGCGGAGCGGACGTTGATTTTCGATCTGGAGGCGGTGACCGCAGCCGCCGATCAAGCCCGGATCACCCTTGTGGCGGATACCATTCAACCGGCCGGTGAAAAGAAATAACTGCACGCGGCGGTTCTCCCGTCGCCAGTCTAATGGGCACATCCGTATAATCGAGGCCGGAGATTTCCTATGAACCTGACCCGTATTTCGCTGGTTGCGTCGCTTGCCGTAGCGGTTCTGTATATGGGAGTGCGCGCGTTCGCCGCTTCCGATCCGATTCCTCAGGTTGGCCAGACGGCGCCGACCTTCACTCTGCCTTCGCAGGAAGGCACCAACATCAGCCTGAACCACTATCGCGGCAAGTGGGTGGTGCTGTATTTCTATCCCAAGGACATGACTTCCGGCTGCACCATTGAGGCGCACAATTTTCAAAACGACATGAGCAAGTTTGAGGCGCTGAACGCAGTCGTTCTGGGCGTGAGTGTCCAGTCGGTGAAGAGCCACCAGGAGTTTTGTGCCAAGGATGGGCTGCACTTCAAGCTGC
>JBARFA010000211.1:0-15996 GCA_049796755.1 Acidobacteriaceae bacterium | reverse complement strand
GCCTGCAATCGCCGTCGCTCCCATTTGCCGCGCAGCACGCTCGTGCTTGTCGCCGCAGATGAGCGCGCGCAGGCGTCGCATCTTTTCTGCCTGCTTGGAGAGCTGCTTGGGTTGTTCCGTGGATCTGGTCTGATTCTTCACCGGCATCTACAGCGAGTCTATCGCCACAGTCGCATGTGGAGAACGAGGAAAAATTCTGCATTCTCGAGTCAAAACCGCGAGCGGTACCAATCAGTTTTCTGCCGCATTCTTCCAAACTGTGTTCGGCTGAATCGCATCGACCAGAGACATCACCTTCATGCTGTTTTGCAGTTGCGCAAGGCTTGCCGGACTATGCACAACGATGGTCTGCGGCTCTCCGGGCAGCAGGTCGAAGTAGTTGTCGGAGAACTTCGCGTCGTGATCGCCGAAAGATACATACACGTCCCGCGCCAGCACCTTGGAAGATAGCCGCACTTCATAGGCGCCGTTCGCCGGGGTCAAATGGCTTGTAATTTCCGCGGGGGGAAGATGTATATCCGCTGTCGGGGCAAGATACATCAGGTTGCTGGAAACCTGTTTGCCATTCACCGTCAAATCCATCGCTGCCACAGTGTCCGCTGGATCCGGATATGTTTGCGTTGGAAGCTGCAGATACACCTGGCTCGACAGCGCCGGAATGGTGATGTACTGCGTCTGAGTGTGCAGCACAGTCCCGTCAAACTTCATCACACGCACGCGCAGACTTGCAGAAGTCGGCGTCGTTTCGTCTGACACCACCGACACATTCAAGGTTCCATCCTTCAGTCGCGGCGACACCAGCAGAGGGCTATAAAATCGCCGCGCATAATATTGCAGCGCCTTCCATCGGCCGTAATAGTCGATGCTCGAGGGCGAAACCACGGGCCAGCAATCATTGAGCTGCCAGAAGATGGAACCCATGGTGCGCGGCCGATCGCGACGAAGATGCTCGGCCACCAGCTTGATAAATTCCGCCTGTATCACCTGGCTGGCGTACACAAGCGAGCTGAAATCCTTGGGCTGACCGTAATATTGCCGGATGTAATCCAACATGGTTGCGTAGCCAGCCGGATCTTTCTGATGCGCGGTCATCACCTCCGTGGAGGTGCTGGTGCGGTCCTGCGGCAGCGTGAAGGCATCGATGGTCCGCATCTCCGGCATCGACTGAAAGCCGTACTCGCTGACAAACCGGTAGTGGCGATCTTCTTCGCTGGTGAACGGCACTCGCGGCATCAGGTCGATTGAGGTCCACACGCTGTAGTCATGCGTGTCGCCAAACTCCTCGTTACCGCCCACATCGTCGCCATCCTCCAGCACGCGATAGTTCATGGCCCTGGTCTCTGCGTAATCGCCGCTCGGGCTGCTGGGCCAATACGCCGCGCCCGAATCGTAGCGCGCGACCAGCGTCGGAATAATGCCGCTGAATACCGTCAGATAGTCCTGCCACATTTGCAGGCGCGCAATCTGGGTAATATGCAGACTGTCCTGCAGAAAATTATTTTCCTGCTCGTTATTCCCGCACCACAGGACAATGCTGGGATGGTTGCGCAGCCGCTTCAGCTGATCCTCCACTTCCTGTGCGACATTCTGCTTGAAGGAAAAAGTTCCCGGCTGCCATGGATTTCCAAACATAAAATCCTGCCAGACCATGATCCCCATCTCGTCGCATAACTCATAAAACTGCTGGGTTTCGTAGTAGCCGCCTCCCCAGATGCGAATCATGTTCATGTTGGCGTCTTTGGCAGACTGCAGGATGTCGCGGATCTGCGCCACCGGCACGCGACTGGGAAAGCTGTCGAACGGCACCACATTGGCGCCCTTGGCAAAGATGGGGATGCCATTCACAACGAATTCAAATGACCGTCCCCATTGGTCCGGATCGCGGCGCAACTCCACTGAACGGAGTCCGGTGCGCACGTCGGAAGTGTCTTGCGTATCGCCTCGTATCGCGACGGCTGCATGAAACGCGTAGAGCGGCTGGCTGCCATAACCCGCCGGATACCACAGCTCTGGATGAGCGATGGTGATCGGCAGATCCACATGGTTGATCCCCGGATGCAGCTCCGTGGTTTGCGCAGCGGTCCATTCTTTGCCGTTCAGACCATAGCGAACGGTGACCGTCGCCGGTGAATCGACGGACGCCGTCACATCCACCTGGGCCAGCACGTGGGCGGACTGCTTGGTTACATCGAATTGCCGAATGTTCAGATCGGAGATACGCGCGTCGTCCCAGAACTCCAACCGCGCGGGCCGCCAAACGCCGCTGGTCACCAATCGCGGGGACCAATCCCATCCATACTGGTAAGCAGCTTTGCGGATGTACCATCGCGCCTGGGTATGCGTCCGCGGACGCCATGGATCCTGATCGGCAATTTTTTCTGCACCCTGAATGGGCGACGTAAAAACGATCCGCAGTTGATTATCGCCGAGCTTCAAATACGGTTTTGCATTCAAGCGATATGTGCGAAACATGTTGTCGGAAGTCAGCAGCAGGTTCCCGTTCAGGTATACCTGCGCGCAGGTGTCGAGGCCGTCGAAAACCAATTCAATGTTGGTGCGATTTAGAAGCTTCTCGCTGGCTGGGATGGTTGTCCGATATTCCCAATCGGCGTTCTCAATCCACTGCAGCTTCTTCTCGTTGTCTCGATAGAACGGCTCCGGGATAAGCTTATTGCGCAGCAAATCCAGTTGCACATCGCCGGGCACTGTGGCGGGGAGCCAATGGTCATGCGCGATGCCTTGCAGATTTGTGACTTGCCGAAACTGCCACCCCTGGTTCAGCAAAATCGATTGCTTCGCCGCCGCCCAGGTGCACGTGGCTGCAAGCCAGGCAAAACAGAAAATCAATACCACAAACAGCGCAGGCCGCATGGCCCGAGACAGCCTCATCGTTTCACTCCCATCCATTCTCTTGCTATCGACAATTTATACTGAAACGAACGAATCGTTTCGATTCCCAGTAAACCCTAATTCAATTGGAAACCCAAAAGCCTGCAGCTACACTAAGTTTTGACTCCTGCTGCACCGGTTTCGCTGGACATCCCGACGGAGAAGTTTCGATGGCGATCGCAACGGACATACAGCAAGACCTGAGTGGGATATACCCGGTCTCGCCAGAACAGGTTGAGCAGTACCAGGAGAACGGATACATCAAGCTGAAGCATGTTCTCTCCGCCGAGACACTGGCCTACTACGGCCGCGAAATCACTCGCAAGGTAAAAGAACTAAATTCCGAACATCTTCCCTTGGAAGAGCGCGATTTATACCATCGCGCATTTCTCCAGATAGAAAATCTTTGGGAGAGCAGCGATCTGGTTCGAGAATTTATCTCCTCGCCGAAGCTGGGACGCATCGCCGCGCAGTTGATGGGTTGCACCGGTGTGCGCATCTACCACGACCAGGCGCTCTATAAGGAAGCCGGCGGAGGAATTACTCCCTGGCACGCCGACCAATTTTATTGGCCTGTAGATACAAACAAAACCATCACCGCGTGGATTCCGTTGCAGGAAACGCCGCTGGAAATGGGACCGCTCGCCTTCTGCCCAAAAAGCCATCGCGTCACCTACGGTCGTGATTTGGAAATTGGACAGGAAAGCGAAGACCGCATCGGCGAAGCTCTGAAAGATCATGGAATGGATGAAGGAAAGTTTGACCTGGGGGAAGTAAGCTTTCACTCCGGATGGACTTTCCATCGCGCCGGTCAAAACGCTACGCCGATTCCGCGCGAGGTGATGACGATTATTTATATGGACGAGGATATGCGCCTCACCAAACCGGTCAATGCCTATCAGCAAGCCGATCGCGACAAATATTGTCCCGGCATCGAGGTCGGCGACCTGATTCACAGTCCTATGAACCCGCTGGTGTGGAGCAGTCGCAGCTAACTGGGCTCGCGAGTCGATCGATGTTTCAGCATCAAGCAAAAGCTACTTGAAGCGCTGCAGCACTTTTTCCGCGTTCGATCCTTCCAGCCATGCCCAGGAATTGCCTTCCGCGTTGCGAAACTCCGGCAGGCTGTCGGCCGGCATCGTCGGAGTGGATAGATGCTGCTGGGTCGTGCTGTAGGCCTGTTTCACCGCATCCGGCAGGGTCGCCAGCTGCTCCTGAATACTCTTCTGAATGGTCGCGACCACCTCGGGATATTTCGCCGCGCAGTCATAACTTTCTTTGGGATCGTCCACCAGGTTGTAGAGCTCCGGATTTCGCAGCGCGAAATTGATGCGACCTTCCGCTGGAGCGGGCATAAACATGGGCGTGTTGCCGCGCGCGACATGCAGCTTCCATTGTTTCCATCGCGCGCACTGGAGATTCCATCCTTCAAACGACAGCAGCGCCTGGCGTTCAACCGCATCTTGCTGGCACGATAACAACGACCAGATATCGCGCCCGTCCAGCGGATACGCGGGGTTTTCGCCGTGACACAGCGCGGCCATGGTGGGCAGAAGATCCATGTGCGACGCCAGCGAATCCGTCACTCGTCCCTGCGGCAGGGTGCCTGGCATGCTCGCATCATTGGGATTCTCAGGCCACCTTCATAGACGCCGCCTTTTCGCCCGCGCAGATTGCCCGTGCTCCCCTGAAACCACGGCCCGTGATCGCTGGTAAACATCACCAACGTCTTTTCTCTCTGCCCATTGGCTTCCAGGGCTCGCAGAATCTCGCCGACACTCCAATCAATTTCTTCGACCACGTCCCCATATAGGCCTAGATTCGACTTGCCGCGGAACGATGCGGACGCGTGCAGCGGAATGTGCGGGTAGGAATGCGCCATATAGAGAAAGAATGGTTTGTCTTTTGGCTGGCTTAGAAACTCGACAGCCTTCTTGGTGTATCGCTGTGTGAGGGTATTTCGGTCCGCTTCCTTCTCCACAATCGTCGAGTTATGCAGCAGTGGCAGCGGGTCCATGTCGACGCTGTACGGGACGCCGAAGAATTCATCAAAGCCGCGCTGCGTGGGTGCGTACTGCGGCAGGTCGCCGAGATGCCATTTGCCGACGGCGAGACTCGCGTATCCCGACTTCTGCAGGACGTTCGCCACGGTCATTGCTTCGAGTGACATGCCAGTATCGCTCAACGGACCAAAGGCGCCGGTAGCGCCGACCCGGGTAGGATAGAGTCCTGTCAACAACGCCGCGCGAGAAGCCGAACACAACGCGATGGGAGTGCAGTGGTGGGTGAAGCGGACTCCCTGGGTGGCGAGGCGATCGATGTTGGGCGTCGCCAGCTTCGACCCATAACATCCCAGGTCGCCATAACCGAGATCGTCGCAAATGATGACGACAATGTTGGGACGGTCTGGCTTGGTAGTCTGCATCATCGACTGGTTTCGCGCGACGGCTTCGGCTTCTCTGCCCGAACCCGCGTCCAGCGTTGACGCAGCCAGCGAAGCTCCGGCGCTGACGAGAAATTTTCTGCGATCCATGGGCTTCCGGCTGAAGGGAATCGGCATGTACGACCGTCGTGGGTAGTGTAGCGCAAGCGATCGACGCTTTACATGCATCCGACATCCATCCATCGCGGCTGGCTGCACCGTTGTTGCTTGAGTCCTCTCGGAAAAATTTGCCATGGTGAATTGGCGCTCTTCGGGTTAGGATTTTCTCTAGATTGCGCAAGTTCGAAGGAGCCTATGTTGTTAAATACCGGCCAAAACGTTTATCTCGTCGTGCTGTGGATTACTCTCTCGATCACTTGCCTCGTGATGTTGAACACGTTTTGGGAGCCAAGCCGACGCAGTGTTCACAACGACGTCATCGGCTGGCAAATCGCGATTCTAGGAACCATTTATGCGGTCATGATCGGGTTTATGCTGTACGCGGTGTGGAACAACTTCCAGACTGCAGAGACCAACGCCAATAACGAGGCGAACAATCTGGTGAACCTGTACCGCGCTGCCGATGGATTGCAGGAGCCGCAGCGGGATGTGATCCAGCAAACTGCACGTGCCTATGCTACCCAGGTGATTACGCAAGAGTGGCCAACCATGCACACAGACGAGCCGGGCAAAGGCGAAGAGAGATTCGGGGGCCATCCGTACGTGATGAAGCTTTGGGCCGCGACCACACAAACTCCTACGGCGAACCTGCAGCAGCAGGCGAGCCTGCGGCAGGTGATGATTGAGCTCAGCAGCATGACAGAACACCGGCGGATTCGCCTGCTGGAAAGCCGAACCAAGATGCCCGACATTTTATGGGGCGTGCTGGTCATGGGCGGCATGATTACGATCGCCTCCTCCTGCCTGATTGGAAGCGAAAATGTGCCGTTGCATTTTGTATTGATTATTTCGCTCAGCCTGCTGATCTCGCTGGCGCTGGTGGCGATCGGCGATATTGATCGCCCATTTCAGGGTTCTGTTCACGTCACCCCAACCGCGTTTCAGCAGGCGGAAGACACCATGATGCAACCCATGCCACCGACGCAGTAGGTTGCGCCAGCGATTCCAGCGCCTCCAAACGAACAAAAGCCGCGTCCCTCATCGGGTGCGGCTTTTGAAATTTCGGAAGCGATGAAACGTTACCTGGCGTGACTGGTATCGGCCTCGCGCAGACGAGCTGCCTTGCCGCGCAGTGCACGCAGATAGAACAGCTTGGAGCGGCGCACACGAGCCGAGCGGACTTTTTCCACCTTCTCCACGACTTTACAGTGCAAGGGGAAAATGCGCTCGACGCCCTGGCCGAAGCTCATTTTGCGAACCGTGAAGCTGCCCTCCGCGCCGTTTTTGCGTGCGATCACGATGCCCTCAAAGGCCTGCACGCGCTCTTTGTCGCCTTCTTTAATCTTTACCTGGACGCGGACCGTATCGCCGGGGCCAAATTTGGGGAGATCGGTGCGCTGAAGCTTGGCAGCCAGGCGCTGCATGACGGGATGAATCGACATAAAAGGTTCCTGCTCTAGTTAGAAAATGGAATATGACGCAAAACACTAGTGTACATGGAATCAGCGATTTCGTCTCGTTTTCATAGCTCGATCGCCCCCACCGAAGTCTCTTCGGCAGTGCGGGCCGGTGGGCCGGAAAGCGGCAGAATTACGGTGAAGGTCGTCCCACTTCTTCCCTGCTCCGGTCGACTGCGCACGTGCATGCTGCCTCTGTGTTTGTCGACGATGCCCGACGATACCCACAGTCCCAATCCTGTGCCGATTTCGCCTTTGGTGGTGAAAAAAGGTTCATAAATCCGACGTCGAACCTCTGCAGACATACCGTGTCCGGTGTCTGAAATTGTGACCCTCACTCCCGGTTCCCCGTGTCGCCAATCGGTGACGGGACGCACACGAAGCCGCAACGCTCCGCCATTTGGCATCGCATCGGCAGCGTTCCCAACCAGGTTTGCGAGCAGCTGTCGAATCTCCCCGGAGTAACAAACCAGGTGGGGGCAATCTGAGGTTTCCAGATTGACCTGGATCTTGTTGCGCACAAGCTTGCCACGATAGAGCGTCAGCACAGAATCCAGCAATTCCACCATGTCTGTGGGCATAGCGGATGACTGTTGCTTGTGGAATCGGAGCGCCTGGCTTGCGATTTGGGAGACGCGCGAAAGTTCTTCCTCGGCGGACCTTAGATATCCAGCCGTCTCCTGATTCACGGCGGTCAGGCGCGCCAGGAAAATCAGGTTCATCACCGCTTCCAATGGGTTGTTAATCTCATGCGCGATGGAAGCGGCCAGCCTGCCGACAACCGCCAACTTCTCCGCTTGCCGCAAACCCGTTTCTGCCTTTCGCTGCGCGTCGATGTCGGTATTCGTTCCGAACCAGCGCACGATCGTACCCGCCTTGTCGCGCACGGGCGAAGCCAGGGTCAGGAACATGCGAAATTCACCATCAGCCCCACGCAGGGGAAACGTCATTTCGAATGGTTCACCAGATTTGAGGCAATGCTCGTACTTTTCCATGACAACCGGCAGCAAATCCGGATTATGCACGGACTGCCAACCCCAGCCTCTCATCTGGTCAAAGGTTGTGCCGGTGTACTCATACCAGCGCCGGTTGTACCAACTGATGCTTCCATCTGGATTGGCCATCCAAGCCAGTTGCGGAATGGAGTCGGCCAGCACACGAAATTGCTCTTCGCGGGTTTCGATTTCCTGGCGAGAACGGACCTGGTCTGTGATGTCGACAGCGTGAATGAGGAGTCCGTCGATGCGGCCATCCGCACTGCGATGCGGTTGATAGACAAAATTGAAATACGCATCTTCTTGCTTGCCTGAAGGACCGCGCCGCAATCGCGCCATCACTTCTCTCCCTACGAAAGGAACTCCGGTCCGGTAGACCTCATCCATCCAGCCGAAAAAGGGTTGATCCTCCAATTCCGGAAGTGCCTGCCGAATCGGCTTGCCGACGATTTCCGCCGCCGAGGATCGACCAATCAATTCGACGTACTGACGGTTTGCCAGCGTGATGTGATGCTCCGGCCCGGTTGTGACCATAATGCCCGCAGGAGCGTTCAAGAAGAGTTCGCGAATCTGGCTTCGCTCAGCTTCTGCGGTTTCGCGCAATTCCCTTTCCCGCTCGACGGCATCGGCCTCCCAGATGGTGCTCGCAATCTGATCCGCGACCTGCGCGTAGAACGATCGGTAGGACTCATCCAGACGCTTTCGAATACTGATACCGGCTAATAAAAACCCGATGGGCTCGCCGGTGTTGGCGGGCACAATCGGCACGGCGATAGCCTGCTCCGGAGCATGTCCCCACGGTGCCTGCGGCAAGGGATCCAGCTTCACGGCACTCAGATCCAGCACACAACTCTCGCAGTTTACACAGGCCAGAAGTCGCCGCCATCCTTCTGCGTTAAGGTTAATTTTGCCAGGAAAATTTGGCGGTCCCGTGTGCGCGATCAGGTTCGCTTTTGTTCGCTTCGCGTCAAAGAGATAAATGACGGCAAAGGGAAGATCGTAGGGATTGACTGCAAGCACCTTCACGGCCGCGACACAAGCATCATTGGCGTTACGAGTTTGCGTTCCGAACACGGATGCCAGGTCACGTAAAGTATGCAGCCGACGGGCGCTGATGACCCGATCGGTCGTTTCGATAACGGGCGTGAACACTCCTTCGACGCGACCCGCCTCGTCCCGAATGGGACTGTAGGAAAAGCTGAAATAGCACTCTTCCCCGTATCCATCGCGCTCCAGCAAAAGCAGCAAATCTTCGGAGACTGTTGCCTCACCTCGCTCCATGACCTGATTCAACATCGGCCCGATGACGTTCCAAATCTCCGGCCAGACCTCCCGGCCAGGGCTGCCCAACGCCCAGGGATGCTTGCTGCCGATGAGCGGCCGATAGGCATCGTTGTAGATCTTGACCAGGTCCGGTCCCCACCAGATCAGCATGGGAAAGCGCGAGTTCAAACATGTACTGACGGTGGTTTTCAGGCTTTGCGGCCATTTTGAAATCGGACCCAGCTGGGTCTTCGACCAGTCCAACGCTCGCACCCTCGCACCCAACTCACCGCCACCGGCAAGAAAGTCGAGCATTACTGGCGCTTGTTTCTCCGGGCTCCCCCCGGAATCGTCAGGCTTCATGGCGCAACTCGTCCAGCAGAGAGCGGTCCTCTTCCGTCAGCGGTGCATCGGCCAGTAAATCGGGCCGATTCCGCAGCGTCTTCGACAACGATTGCCTGCGACGCCAACGGCGAATGTCTTCGTGGTTGCCGGAACTCAACACGGCGGGCACCTCAGCTCCACGAAACTCTGGCGGACGAGTGTAATGAGGATAATCGAGCAACCCTCCGGAATCGCATGTCGATCGCGGATGAGGCCTTTCGGACGCGGCATCTTCCTGCGGCGCTGGGGCTGGGTTCGGCGCTGCGGGTTCGGCGGAGAAACTCTCGTAGCGGCTGGAATCTTCGTTGCCGAGGACACCTGGCAAAAGTCGGCTGACCGCGTCGACGATCACCGCAGCGGCTAACTCTCCGCCGGAGATCACGTAGTCCCCAATCGAAACTTCCATATCGGCCAGCAGTTCGTTGACTCGTTCGTCCACGCCTTCATAGCGTCCGCACAAAAAAACAATTCTCTCCACCTGCGCCAGGTCTCGAGCCACGGCTTGCGTAAATGATTTTCCCTGCGCGGACAGTAGCACCACACGCTCGCGCGCCGAGTCCCGCGCGCTTTTTTCTGCAATCCCGAGTGACTCTACAGCAAGAAACAGCGGCTCAGGCTTCAGCACCATCCCCTCGCCACCACCAAAGGGACGGTCGTCAACTGTCTTGTGCCGGTCGGTCGTAAAGTCGCGCAGATTGTGCACTCGAACACGAACCCGATCCTCCGCGATAGCGCGGCCCAGAATTCCGAAGCCGAACGGGCTTTCAAAAAACTGCGGAAACACCGTAATGATGTCGAACTGAATCGCCTTCGCCGTCATCGTTCCTGCCTGCGCCGTCGACCTTCGTTAGCCGTTCTGCTTCCACTTGATGTTGCATCCAATGCTGGGTTTCTGCTCGGTCGCCACCGGCTTGCCGGCCAGCACCTGTTCCATCGCAGCGCGCAGATCACGACCGTCCACAGCCACTTCATTGCCGGGCCGGCTGCCGTCGAGTTGACCCCGATAGACAAGCTTTTTGTCGGCGTCGAATAAAAAGAAATCCGGAGTGCAGGCCGCTTCATAGGCGCGGGCTACTTCCTGCGATTCATTGAAGAGATATGGGAACTGAAAACCGTACTCCCTGGCTTGTCGACGCAAGCCGTCGGGACCATCGTCCGGATAGGTCTCCGCATCATTGCTGCTGATGGCCACCATTCCGAGACCGCGCCCTGCGTAATCGCGGCCGAGCCGTCCCAGCTCTTTGTTGACGTGCTGCACAAAAGGACAATGCGCACAGAGAAACATCACCAGCAGTCCCCGCGGACCCGCGGCCTGATCCCGCGTCATCGCCTTGCCGGAAACCACATCGGGAAGAGAAAAGTTCGGCGCTGTCGTTCCCAGCGCAAGCATAGTAGAAGCAGTCCGGGCCATCGGCTCCTCCTTTGACACCTTTGGGGGGCAGGGATTCGGCAAGTTCTCTGGGTGATTGTTTTTATCCTAACCCGGAACAGCCCACGGGTCACCGCAAACAACAAGAAGTTGTAGTTGTGAAAACCTGAAGATCAATATCTGGCACTGCGTCAAAAGACACTCCGCCCGCTACTTAGTTCGGGTTGGCGGGTGGGGTCTTTTTGTTGCCGAACAAATGTTTCATCTTATTCACAACCGTGGAAGCATTGCGGTGCATGAGGCCACTCACATCGGCAGTAATTACTGGAGCATTCGCTGTGCCTGTCACCAGCATCGGCACTCCCTGGGCAGCCTCTTTTTCATAATTGGACTTGCCGAACTGATTCATCTTGGTCATCAACCCCACACCCACTTTTCCTGCTCCGTGGGCGTTGGTCACGTGTGCGACAAGGCGAAAGGACAGCGCACCGGTCGGAGATATTGTGCCGCTGCCCGTGGATCGTCCCATCCCTGGAATTGTGCCGTCAATGTTTTTTACCTGAATACCAGAGTTGCTGGCCTGCAGATCAAATTTCATCGTCTGGATCGTCGTGGTGCTTCCGGTTTTGACCCCGCCCAGGGCAGCGACCCCCTGAATCTTCGATCCAAGGTCGTACCCCACCAGTTGCGCATTCTCCAGTTCCACCGGCCCCGTCACCACCAGGTCGTTGGCCGCTCCGGTGATTTCGAGCGCCAGTGTCAATGTGCCGCCCTTCAGTTGCGATCCATCCGGTAACTTCACTCCGGCTGCGGTCATCAGCGACTGCAGTTCGTCGATTGGGACAGCCGCGGCCGCCACCTTCAGATCCACCCACGGATTGTCGCCCGCCAGGCGATAGCTGCCGCTCAACTGAATCGTGCCGGTTCCCAGGCCGATGGAAGCCTGCTGCAGTAGTCCGGTGTTGTCATCCATCTGATGCTTGATGTCATACGTCAGGTCGATCGGCTGCGGCGAGGGGGCGCCAGTTTTTGTCAGCTGCAGCGCCTGCATGTGAAGGGCTCCACTACTGTGCACCGTGCTTCCATCGGAGGTCGCGTGCGCAGTGATGTTTGCAACTACGGAAATTCCCGCATTGGCATCGAAAAATCCGGTTGCCACCGGGTTCAGGTGTTGCACAGCAATGTCAACGTCCGCCGGGGTTTTGGCTGCGTTCTCGACATTCACCGGGCCGATATTTCCCTTCACCAACACCGCTCCGTCGCCGGGAAGTGTCGCACCCAGCTCAAACGGAAATCGCCGCGCCAGTCCGAAATTCTGCACGGTGAGACGGACGTGATCGTAGACCAGCGGCGGTCCGTTCGCAGGCGCGGTTTCAACCACTGCACGACCGTCTTGAATCCCGATGAAGTCCACCACCGACCGAAACAATGCTGCTTTGGACCTCGAACGCGAAGTCAGGCTCGCCGCATTCCGGCTCAGGCTGGAGAAGTTCCACTGCCCATTTGTTCCCTCCACCAGGTGAATCTGCGGCGCCTCGATTTCAATGCTGCGGACATGCAGTTGCCGATGGAAGATCAGCGGTTTCATGTCCACACCGATCCGTACCTCGCGCGCGAGCAACAGCGGAGTCGAACTAAACGTCGGGTCATCCGCGATGCTGAGATGGTCGGCAACCAGGCTGCCCGATAGCAGCGACAGTCGCAGATTTCCCAACTTGACCGGGCGTCCCAGGCCAGCGGACAGGCGCGTCTCCAGCGTGGGCCGAAATGTATTTGCGTCAATGAAGAATGGAATGGCAACGATCGCGGCAATCACGATCACCAGCAATCCCGCGAGGATTTTCATCCACAACTTCATCGTTCCATCTCCATGGCAAATTTCTGTTGACTCTGCTGCACCACTCAAAGGGTTCGGTACGGGCGCAACTGCGTGCAACGTCTTTTTCGTCTTCGTAGGTTCGTCGAACCGGCATGCGGACCTTTGATCCTGAGACTAACCCACGCAACATCTATACTGGCAATAAATCTAAAAGCCGACCATCAAGGAAAATTGCGTGTACGAATCGGAATTTGAACAAAGCGTCTTCGATCTTCGCCGCGACAAATTGAGGCAGATTGAGGCTCTCGGCCATCCGGTCTATCCCAACAGTTTCGCCGCGTCCCACGCCCTGGCGGATATTCGCAGCGAATACGATGCTGCCACCGGAGAAGCGCTGGAGCAGAATCGCGTCACCGTTTCCGTGGCCGGACGCATCATGGCGATTCGCGCTCAGGGTAAGGCAGGCTTCGCCGTGCTGCAGCAAAACGGCGCACGACTGCAGATTTATGTGCGCATGGATGCTGTCGGCGAGAACGGATTCCAGCTTTACAAGCTGCTCGACATGGGCGACCACATCGGCGTCAGCGGCTATCTGTTCCGCACTCGCACCGGGGAGCTGACCATCCACGTCGACTCGCTGACATTTCTTTCGAAGGCCATGCTGCCGCTGCCGGAAAAATATCATGGCCTGGCGGATGTTGAACTGCGCTATCGCCAGCGCTATGTCGACCTGTTTATGAACGCCGATGTGCGCGAGGTTTTCGTCAAGCGCGCCGCGGTGTTGCGCGCCATACGCAAGTTTTTCGATGCGCGCGGATTTCTTGAAGTGGAAACGCCGATGATGCAGCCGATCGCCGGTGGCGCGGCGGCCAAGCCGTTCACCACGCATCATAATGCGCTCGACATCGATCTTTTTTTGCGCATCGCGCCGGAACTGTATCTGAAGCGGCTGGTGGTCGGCGGCCTCGATCGCGTGTATGAGATCAATCGAAATTTTCGCAACGAAGGCATTTCCACCCAGCACAATCCTGAGTTCACCATGCTGGAGTTCTATCAGGCCTACGCGAATTATCACAACCTGATGGACCTGACGGAGAAACTGCTTCATGATGTGGCGATGGAAGTGAACGGAACCACCAAGACCACATTCAATGGCGTCGAGATCGATCTCGGCAAGTGGCAGCGCTACACCATGCGCGAAGCGATCATCAATTTTTGGCCAGAAGCCGCGGGCGCAAAGCCAACAATGGTCGCCTTCCGCGAGGCGGCCAGTGTGCTCGAAGTCGGCCAGCAACTGCGCGCTTCTCACATCTCCGTGGACCTGGATGCGAACGCGCCGGCAGGAAAGAACATTGCCTCCATCTTTGAAACAGTCGCTGAAGAGCATCTTGTACAGCCCACGATCATTTATGACTTCCCGCTGGCTGTTTCGCCGTTGTCCAAGCAGAAGCCGGACGAGCCGGATTGGGTCGAGCGTTTTGAGTTCTATATTGGCGGGTTTGAGCTGGGCAATGCGTTCAGCGAATTGAATGATCCGGTCGAACAGCGCAATCGGTTCCTGCAGCAGCTGGGCGAGCGCGAACGGGGCGACTCCGAAGCGCACGCCATGGATGAGGATTTTGTTCGCGCGCTCAGCTTTGGCCTGCCGCCCACCGGAGGCGAAGGTATCGGCATCGATCGCCTGACCATGGTGCTGACCGGCTCGCGTTCCATTCGCGATGTAATCCTGTTCCCATTGATGCGTCCCCAGGCGAAGAATGAAGATGCGGAACCCGAGCCGAAGCCAGCCGAATCGCCAAACGGGTAGAATCGGAGCACTGACGGTTCGCCGCGGCGAAGCACTGTGAGCTTGTTTCCCGGCCATGGATGCGCCGTAGCCGCACACTTACACGCAAGTGAGCGATCCGCACCGGTAAAGCAGGTACCCGCATGGGATTTGACTTGGATTCCGACCAGCGTCGACAGCTTGGCTATCAGCTGATCGACCGCATCAACGAATATTTTTCCTCGCTGAAAGATCGCCCGGTGCAGCCACCTGCGGCGCAGCGCAGCTTTCTTCTTGAGCAAACGGATTTACCGGAAGTCGGCAATGACGCCGCGGCTGTCCTCGATGACATTTGCTCGCAAATGATCGATCAGGGATTTCATGTTCCCAGCGCAAATTATTTTGGCCTGACCAATCCAACACCAACCTATATGGCGGTGCTGGCGGAAGCTCTGGTGGCCGCGCTGAATCCTCAACTGGCTTCGCTGGCGCGTTCGCAACTCGCATCGCGCATCGAGCAGCAAACCCTTGGCTGGATTGCGGAGCGAGTCGGCTGGCAAGAGAATCAGTTTGGCGGGACATTCACCAGCGGCGGTACGGAAGCCAACCTAAGCGCACTCGCGCTTGCGCTGACGCAGCGCTATCCGCAGGCTGCCGACAACGGCCTCGTGGGATTGGGAAAGCAGCCCATCGTTTACGCTTCGTCGGAGGCGCATCACTCGCTGGAAAAATCGCTGGGCCTGCTGGGTCTGGGACGCAAAGCGCTGCGGCGTATCCCCGTGAATTACGCCGCTGAGATAGACGTCCACGCACTCGAACAGGCGATCGCCGCCGATCGCAGCGCAGGGTTCGAGCCGCTGGCCATCGTGGGCACGGCGGGAACGACCAGCTCCGGCGCCGTCGATTCCCTGCCCGCATTGGCTGCTGTCGCCCGTCAACAGAATCTCTGGTTCCACGTCGATGGCGCATTCGGTGCGGCGGTCGTTTTTTCCAATCAGCATCGCGGACTGGTGGAAGGCATCGAGCTGGCGGATTCCATCACCATCGATCCGCACAAATGGCTGGCGATGCCGTTTGCCGCGGGAGTTTTGCTGACTCGCCACCCTGAATTGCTGGAGCCGACGTTCGGCCTCGACACCAGCTATCTGCCGCGAGCTGCAAACAGTTCGCTGCCAGATAACTTCCGAGTTTCCGCGCAGTGGTCACGGCGCATGAACTCTTTAAAGCTCTGGCTAACGCTGCGGGTTCACGGCCGCCAATCGTACGAAACTCTGATCGATAATCAACTTCGGCTGGCGGGCTATATGGAGTTGCGCATGCTCGAAACCGGCGCATTCGATTTGGCAACGCCGCGCCGTCTGACCATCTTGAATTTCCGCGCGAAGGCCGCACGAGAGCTTGCCCTGCCGGAAGAAGAAATTGCGCGCCTGCATCATGCCATTGCCGCGGAAATTACCCAGGACGGCCGACAGTGGATCTCCACCACCCGTGTTCGCGGACGCAGCGTGCTGCG
>JBARFA010000210.1:0-4830 GCA_049796755.1 Acidobacteriaceae bacterium | reverse complement strand
GTATACCCGCGAGAACCGCCGCCATAGCTTCCGCCAGTGCTGCCGCTGAACCCTCGCGAAGAACCGCTATATCCGCTGTAGCTGCCGCGAGAGCCGTAGCTCTGGCTACCGTACGAGCCGCCACTGCGCTGCAAATTGTAGGCCCGTGTCGGTGAGGCGCTTGCAAAGCTACTACTGCTGCGCCCCGTGGAATTGCTGTAGCTGCGGGTCGTGGCGCCGTTGAATCCGCGACTGTAGCTGTTGTCCGCGCCGCCGCGAACGGAACCATAGCTGCTGCTGCGCGCCATGCTCTCATTCGTCATTCCGCTGCGACCATACGTGGCTCCATGTCCGCCGGCCGCTCCATAGTTCGCGGACGAATGGAACTGGCGCGCATTCGACCCACCCGGACCCCGTTCCCCGGCATACGTGTGGTAGCTCGCGTTATGAATATTGTTCACATTGCGGTTGTTGTAGTAGTGGCCATGGTTCCAGTAGCCGCCGTAGTATCCGTGTCCCCAATAGCCGCAACCGTAGTAAATGCCGCCGTAGAAGCCTACCGTGAGTCCCCAGTAGCCGGGGTACCAGCCATAATATCCGCCGGCCCATCCCCAGTATCCAGGCGTCCACAAGGCGCCCACATATGGCGGGTAGGTCCATACTCCAGAAACCCAATACCAACCGCCATCCCAGCTCCAGTATCCGGGCGTCCAAATGTAACCATCTCCCGGCATCGGCGGCTGATCATAGGCATCGATCGGGAAGGGAGGCGGCGCGGAGTCGACCTCCTGCACCGCGGCCCGGCCAGCGTCCTGGTTGTCTGCCTGATCCTGGTTGTTCGCTTGATCCTGGCCGTTCGCTTGATCCAGAGGAGGCGGAGGTGGAACGGCGCCGTTGTATTGTCCGTTGGACTGATCCTGCGGCTGCGCTCCGCCGGGGCCACCTTCGTAGGAAGGGCCATTGGGCGCGTCATATCCCTGCTGGCTCTGTGGTGCAACCTGACCATTGTCATAGGGCTGGCCGGTGTAGTTTTGCTGGCCGTTATCCTGCTGCGCAGGGGCCTGGCTGTTGTCGTAATATCCGTTGTCCTGCGCCAAGGCTGGAATCGCCGCAGTGGCGACTATAACGCTGCCTGCAAGTACGGGAACCAAAACGGAACGAAGAGAACGCATATCGTTTCTCCCGACCTGCGCTCCCGGCTATCCACCAAATTCTGTGGCTTCAGGAGCGAAGAGTCTTGGAGAGCTTTCGAGGAGGCGATCTTGAGCGCCCATGCCTCACAACTCTCATCTCAATCTAACGGATTTCCAGCGAAAAAGTTGTGGTCGTTTCGACACATTTCGCACCGGTGGTCCGCTGCTTTCAGCACCTACTGATTGTGCTGCTTATTGGATGGCGCGCGGCATCGCCGGATTCGAGATCGGATGTTCCCGTCGACGAATTCGGCGGCGTGCGATCGGCTTTTCCACCACGGCCTCGCTGCTATTGGATCAGGTGGGGCGCAGCGAGTCCAATGAACTCGCGAGAGGTGATGATCTTGGTTTTCTTCCAGAAGGCCGGGAAATGCTTTTGATTCCCGGTGATCAGGTAATCCGCGCCGGCCGCATCCGCGCATTCCAGAAACATATTGTCATCGGGATCGACGGTCACTTCCAGCCGGCGAGCCGGTGCGACCATGTGGCTTTGATTCTTCATCAATTGCAGCAGTTGCAGACGAACACCTTTGCGAATCCCAAGCTCGCGGCGAGAAAGAACTTCCCCATATTCTTCTAAAATTGGCGGCGACACATAGAGGCGACATGGCTTGGTAATGGCGATCAGCAAAGTAGTCCGCTGAAGACTTTCGGGTTTCAGAGCGGCGGAAACAATCACATTGGTATCGATGACAAGTCGCAGCGGAAGCATCAGCGCTTCTTCTTTTGCGCCCGCGTCGATTCGATCACCTGGTCAATCTGGCGCGAGGTGAGGGCGTTGGTCCCTTTCCGCCTCGATTCTTCGCCAATAATTCTAAGCACTTCCGGTTCTGGAGCCGCCAGCTTGACGTAATCGCGCAGGCTCAGGAGCACGGCTTTGGGGGTGCCGCGCTTTTCGATCACGAGCGACCGCTGTTCGCCGTCCACACGTTCCAAGAGCTTCCCAAGGTTGGTCCTCGCATTCAGGACAGATACCACGATCGTGTCACTTTTATTGGTCGTCGGCATTGGCAAACACTCTCCACTTCAATATTTTGAACTGTACAGTTCCCTGAGAATTGCGTCAATCTCCCCGGGGCGCTTGGCGTGCCGCCCAAGCAGCCGCCTTTGCCGGGTTCGGGAAATGGATTCAGCGAAACCCTTGGCTTCCGCCGTCTTTTCCACCACGCCCTCGCTGCTACAGTAGAAACTGGGTTCCCATTCAGAGATGTTCATCCGCACGCAGCACGTACATTTCATAGGGATTGGCGGCATCGGCATGAGCGGAATCGCGGAGATTCTGCTGAATCTGGGCCACCGCGTCTCCGGCTCCGATCTGAAACGCTCGCCGATTACTGACCGCTTGCTCAGCCTGGGCGCGACCATTTTTGAAGGCCATGCTGCCTCCAACATTGCCGGCGCGGATGTTGTCGTGACCACCTCCGCCCTCAGCTCCAAGAATCCTGAAGTCCTGGCGGCGCACGCCCAGTGCATTCCTGTAATTCAGCGCGCGGAGATGCTGGCCGAGCTGATGCGCCTGAAATACGGCGTCGCTATCGCCGGCATGCACGGCAAAACCACCACTACCTCCATGATCGCCGCCGTGTTGGCTGCCGGCGGATTGGACCCCACAGTCGTCGTCGGCGGACGTGTGGAGACGATGGGATCGAGTGCTCGCCTGGGACACTCTCAGTATCTGGTCGCAGAAGCGGACGAAAGCGATCGCTCGTTCCTGAAGCTGTCGCCCATTCTGGCGGTTGTCACCAACATCGATCGCGAACACATGGATTGTTATCGCGATATGGAGGATGTGGAGCAGGCATTTCTCGAATTTATGGATCGCGTTCCGTTTTATGGCGCGACCACAGCTTGTGTTGATGACGCGAAACTGGCCGCTCTGCTGCCGCGCGTGCGCCACTCGGTGTTTACGTACGGACTGGCTCCAGAGGCTGCCTTTCGTCTGGAAGTGTTGCCAAATAAAACCGGCGCGCAACCGAGCGGCGTGTCGCAATTTCTGGTGCATCGCAAGGGCGAAGCGCTGGGTCCGTTTACGCTTTCCGTACCCGGCCTGCACAACTTGAGAAACGCCACCGCCGCCGTTGCTATCGGAATGCAACTTGGCGTTTCTCCTGAACACATTGCCGCCGGACTCGCGGATTTTGGCGGCGTCGAGCGGCGCTTCCAACGCAAGGGAGAAGTCGGCGGCGTCACCGTTGTCGATGATTATGGGCACCACCCCACGGAAATTCGCGCCACGCTGGAAGCGGCGCGCCAATGCGGCTTCAGGCGCATTCTTGTTTTATTTCAGCCGCATCGCTACACTCGCACTCGCGACCTGCTGCATGAGTTTCGCGATTGCTTTCAGGCTGCAGATGTTGTTCGCGTGGTTGACATTTACGCAGCCAGCGAAACACCCATCCCCGGTATCGATGCGCTTACGCTGGTGGAAGCAATGGACGGCGCGGACGTGCGCTATAGCCCTTCCTTCGAGGACGCTGTCGATCAAATTGTGCGCATCGCCAAACCCGGCGATCTGGTACTGACCATGGGGGCAGGCAATATTCACCAGGCAGGGCCGATGGTGCTGGCCGCTCTTGTGCCGGCGAGCGCAAATGTTGCTTCCACGAAAAACCTATAAAATCCGGAAAAAACGGGAAGAAAACCGAAAAATAGTGTCGCGCGAAATTGCAGGCAGGTTATAGTCGAATTGGCGACTCTCACGACCAGCTACGGCCGTGCCAAAAAACACAAGAAGCGACGGACGGACGGGGCTGCTCGAGGATGAGGAGGCTAGCCGCCTCTTTCGCTCAAAATTCAACGCGGAGATACCACACATTCCCAACCCTGTATTGGATGAGCCGATCACCCGGGAAGCAGAAACACAGTTTCTGCGCTCTCAGCGGCGCGTCCCGGTACGTCGCCGCGGCGGATCACGCTTCTTCTCTCGATTCGGGTTTGGCCCTCGCTGGATTCGCCTGCTAAAGCTCTTCGTCGTCCTTGCCGTCTGCGGCCTGATCGCGATGGCTGGTCTCACGGTGAAGTCGTTCTTATTCCAGAATCGCCATTTCATCCTGCAATCAACGGAAGGCATCCAGGTCAGCGGCAATCGCGTCGTCACTCGATCGCAGGCGACAGCTTTCTTCGAGGCCGATGTGAGCCACAGCATCTTTCGCATTCCGCTGGCCCATCGAAAAGCTCAGCTGGAAGGAATCAAGTGGGTCAGGTCGGCGACTGTGATGCGTCTCTGGCCCAATCAGATCCGCGTCAACGTGGTGGAGCGCACACCGGTCGCGTTTGCGCTCGACGGCAACACGGTGCGGCTGGTCGACGATCAGGGCATTCTGCTCGACCTGCCCGATGCCGCCTCGCAACACTATTCCTTCCCCGTGCTGACGGGCATCACTTCGGCCGACCCGTTGCCGATTCGCGCTGCGCGCATCGCCATGTACCTGCAATTTATTCACGCACTCGACGCGCAAGGCGGACGCATTTCCTCCACCCTTAGCCAGGTGGATTTGTCCGATCCCGAAGATGTTCGCGCCATCTTTCTGGGCGCGGTTCGCCAGCCCCTCGTACACTTCGGCGATTCGGATTATCTGGCGCGCTACCTGGCCTACCAGGCACATTTGACAGAGTGGCTGCAGCAATATCCCGCACTGCGATCGGTCGATATGCGCTA
>JBARFA010000209.1:0-20495 GCA_049796755.1 Acidobacteriaceae bacterium | reverse complement strand
GGGCGAGTTCTCGCAAGAGGATTCGCCCTTTGGCATTTTTGCGGGGAGTTCCAAATACCCCACTCAAGCCAAAAGCAGCTTTGAATGGGGCACCCTCCATGTACCTGCGGGTCGTGGGTTTTGACGTTTTCGGCGAGGATAGCTTTGGACAGAGGAGGCCAAAGTGATACGTGAACGAATGCTGCAAGTCTTCCTGGTTATCCTGGGGCTATTGTTTCTGGCTACGATCTATTTTCTATACGTGGATCTATGGCACGCGCATTGGATTCTTGCAAAGCGCAATGAAATCGAGCCGATGTTCATCAGCGTTTTCGTGGTGCTGGGACCGTTCTTGCTGGTTGCAGCCAGAAACCCGTCGGCGCATCGCTCGCTGATTGCGTTCACGGCCTGGTGGTGCCTGGCGCATGCCGCGGTGATGGCCATTGAAACCAGACAAGCGTGGAATCATGGAATTCATCGAGACTTTAAGGATGTTGTGATCTTCGGGGTGATTGGGTTGATTTTGCTGGTGCTTTCACCTCCTGGCCGAGGGGAAGTGCGGCTGGGTCGCAGTCATTGAGGGTCGAAAACCAGGGGCTCTCATCGGAAAGTATCCCACTCAAGTTAACAGTGGATCGCCGCGGCGACCGAAGGATGGGCACTCCGGAACCGAGAGTTGTTCATCCCAACCTTCGCAGAGGGCGCGAAGGATGGGACACCCTCATTGATGTGTGGGCTGGCTTTTGACGACCCCACTCAAGCCAAAAGAGGGCTTGAATGGGGCACCCTCACGAATGTGTGGGCCAGACTCAGAGCGGCGGAGGGTCAGGGGTGGGAGAGGTGGTAGCCGACGAAGATGTCGTTGGTGGGGGGTTGCTTACCGAGTTGGCGCAACATGGCCATGACCTGGCCGCGATGGAGGGTGGCGTGATTGACGACGTGGAGCAGGAGCTTCCAGTGGGGGATGGTCCAGTCGGTGGCGCGGAGTTCCACGGCAAATTCGGCTTCCGGGAGGGTCTCGACATGGTTGTGCAGACCTTCCCACACCTCGGGCCAGCGCTGCTGCAGATGGGTCAGGTCGGGCTCCGGTGGAGTGGGAGGAAAGCGCTTCTGGTTGGCGAATTCAGTGAACGGGACCAGCTGCCCCTTGCGTAGCTGGCCGAGCCAGAAGTGCTCCGAATCGTAGATGTGACGCAGGGTTCCGGAGACGCCGGTATGGGATGATCCCAGGTCGCGAGCTTGCTCCTCTGGCGTGAGCGCGGCGCAGGCGGAGAGCAATAGCTGGTCGGCCCAGATGGAGTAGTCGACGAGGTAGAGAAGGGCTTGCCTGGAGATTGGCATGACGGAATTATAGTTAGGGGACAGGGATCAGGGGACAGGGATCAGGGGAACAGGGAATCAGGGGAACAGGGATCAAGGACGAGGGATCAGGGATCAGGGGCTATTGGGTGAATCCGAATACGGCGAAATAGACGATGGTGTAGAGAACCACGGTTGCATCCATGGCTGCACCCATCCTGAAACCGTGGGAGTAGGCGTGGTTTCTGTTGGCGAGAATTAGGTACACCAGGAAGGCTTTTTCAAGCAGGCTGTAGAGGAGGATCGGCGTTCGCCATTCGACTTTGAATGCGGCGACAATCATAAAGACGCCCATGAGGCCGACCATGATGCCCCAGTGCTGGGCGATGATGGTGTAGTCCGGGATGAAGGGGATTTTGCCGGCGGTCTCCGCTGCCCACCGGGGCCAAAAGGCGTACAGAAATGCGACCGCGGTTCCGAGCCCGGTAATGACAAAGAACGGTTTGAACGTTAGATCGAAAAAGCGTTTCATTTGCCCTCGGTCTTAATCGGATGTGAGCCGGACGCCGACTTACTTACTGGTCGTCTCGCGGCTTTCAGCACTCAGTTGATTGTCAGGGCTGGCGAGGCGGCCCGATCAGCGGTGTTTTTACCGGCTTCGCCATTCCATAGAAGACCACCACGCCCTGGCCGGCGCCGAGGGTCTGGACTGCTTCATCGACCTTTCCCATGGCGTCGAGGTATTTCTGCCAGTTGTTGGTAATCCAGAGATCGCCGGCAGGACCGATGCCAATGTCAACCTGCAATTGCAATCCGCCGCCGACGTAACCGCCTGGAGGCGAGATGGCGTCGCCAGTCTTTACACCCGGCGGACAGTGTTCGGTGCGGAAGCCACACAACTCTACGATTCCGGCTGACGCAGAGGAGAAGTTGGAGATCCAGACGTTGTCATTGCCGTCGACGGAAGCGGCCCAGGGACCGGTGATTCCCTTGCCGTAGATGGGAGAAAAACTGGCCTGAGTGCCGTCGGGGCGCAACACGGTAATGCTGCCGCCTTCGTAGCCGGATTTTTGCACGGCCATGGCAGGAACGAGGACTTTGGTCGCTCTTTGTCCGGCGTCGGGGTCGTGGTCGAAGTTGAATTTAAATGCGGCCAGCATTTCCGCGAATTTCGCGGCCCCGCGGGGGGAGCTGCCCAGTTTGTTCGTCACCCAGACGTTGCCCAGACTGTCGATGGCGAGGCCGCTGGCGGAGTATCCCACCTTGAAGGTTTCAAATTTGCTGGGATCGGAAGCGGGGAAACGAACCACGTGGTCGGCAACGGCGTTGGTGACCCAAATACGGTTCTGCTGATCGATGGCGAGCGCGAATGGCCCCATCAGCTTGCATGGGTTCTTGAGGGGGTCGCCGGTCTTGTTCTGGCAGTAGAACTGGACCTTGGACGGATCGCCATGGGGTAGCTTCAGAACCTGTCCCTTGATGAGGTCAAGCGCCCAAATGTCTCCGCTGGGGGTGGCGATGATGCCCTGCATCTGGCTGATCTGGCGGTTAAAGTTCCAACCCTCGGGGGGCGAGATGGGGTTGCCGCTGGTGTCGAACTTGGAGATGGTCTGGCCGGTAAAGCTGGTGACCCACGCGTTGTCCTGGGCGTCGAGAGTCAAGCCGAAACCGGGGCCTGCCAGACCTCCGCCCCTGAAGCCCAATGGGCTGGGCGATAGCGCCTTACCGTTGGGCGCGAACTCGCTGAGGCCGCCGGTCCACGAGGCATCCTGATTTTGCGCGCCGACTGTGAAGTTGTCAGCCACCCAGGCGTTGCCCTGGCTGTCGATCATGAGCTTGCCGCCGCCGCTGACGCCGCCGCCGGTGAACTTGAGCGGGAACACGAAGGCGCTGGGAGCGAAGGTGAGATAGGGCAGGTACGGTGTATCTCGAAAGAGCTTGCCGGGAATGCCGGGCTTGGGCAGCGGATAGAACTCGTTGAGCAACGCGAATATTTTGTTCGGCTGGTGCCAAGGGGAGAACGCAACCGATTCGATCGCAAGAAGCGTGTCAGTCGGTGCACCTCCGCCTGGAGGTGTAGTCGCCGCGAACAGGCTGTTGCACGCATCCGGCCTGACCTGCGCGATACAACCGGCCATGACGTCGGCTAGTGTGCCGAAGTTGGCCATCGTTGGCGTCTGCGCGCTGTTGAGGGCGTCGAGAATCGTCGGCCCCCAGCTGCCCGTTTCTAGATCGACGAAGTTGGGGACATTGCCCGCAGCAATTTTGAGTTGGAGCGGGGAGCCTTTGATGGTGGTGTTGTCGATGAACTGCGCGTGCGTCACCACTGACGCAATGGTAGTGAACTCGTTGATGGTGACGCTGGCTGGGGGATTGCTGCCCAGGACCGCGATCAGCGCAATCGCCGGATTATTGCCGGCCGCTTGATTGGCCGCAGATATGCCACCGGTGGCCACCAGATAGAGACTGGAGTCAGGCGCGCCAGTGCTGTCGATTGCGAACCGGCCATCGGTGTCGGTTTGCGTCTGTGCGAGCTGTTTGGGTGCGTCTGCGCTCGCCTCCCACAGAGTTACTGTCGACTTGGCGATGGGCGCGCCTGCGCCGAGGACGCGGCCGTTCATGGTGTTGGCGGCGAAGAGCTGCCCGGAGAATAAGGCGCTGATCGCAATCGAGGTTGCTATCAATAATGTTCTACCGATCCTTCGACTCATCATTGTTGCTCTCTCCCTCAAAAACTTGCTGCGCTACAAATCGACAGCGGCGACGGGTCGCATCGGAGACAACCGGGCTGACAGGTCAGTCACAAATATCCAGGTAGCACTCGAAAGCTTGGTCACGATGCGGTGGTTCGAACGCAACTTCTGCGGATGCGAAATTCTACGTAGAAGCACGGAGCATGCCATCCAGGCTGCAACGTGGCCGATGAGATTCAACCGCAATTGTGAGAAGGATTTAAAGGCCTGTGGTTGTGACTGCCCGCACACCCAGAAAATGGCGGTGAAGTGGAGTTTCCCCAAAATGTTGGAGGGGCAGGTGCAGTAGAAAGCCAGCACGGGATGGGGCTTCCACGCAGAGGAGCAAAAATCGCTGGTAGGGCCGCGGGGGCATGCATGCGGGGCGGGACGGCGATTATTTTTTTGGTGGAGGATGCTTGGGAATCCGCAGCGTCAAGGCGCCGAAGACAATTGTGCGTCCTTCCGGGCGGGTCTTGGCCGAGTACTCGTTGTAGTACTTGAAGAAGAGAAGATTCTTTGCGGGCATGATGACGCTTGCCTGAACGCGCATGGCATGCACGGAGTGGTAGGGCACCTGCCTCGATGAGATTCGAATTTCTTGCATTTACTTCTGCTGTGGTGTGTCCTGTTCCAACTGCTTTAGCTTTTGCTGCATCATCATTTTTTCCTGTTGCTTGGTCAGCTTGGGAAAGAGCAAAGCGAATGATGCCCGAACGCCCCAAGGCGAAGCATTGGGAACATGCACGGCATTGGCGTAAGCCTGAACGCTGATATTCACCGGCTGAAATCCAAGTCTCATGATTCTTCCCACGCCGCCGCCGAATGGCAGCGTCCAAACGCTTCCGCTGGGCGCAGTCGAATTCCAGTTGGCGGTAATGATCGGTTGCGTGGTCAGATACCAGCCTTTTTTCAGGTTGTCGTTGATGAAGTATTGCACCAGGAGTTGATTGAGGTTCGGGCGGCTGCCGCTGCCTGCAAACGACCAGGTGTTGTTGGCGAGTACGCCGACCACGAAATGGCTTGGCATCGCCAGTGCGACGACGTTGGGTCCGATGCCAACTTTCCCTTGTCCTGTGTAATGGCTGGTCGCCGTCGGGAATTGAAAGATCGGGCCAACGCCCCAAATGAGCTTGTGCGGTTTGCCAGGCGAGAGCAAAGCTGTAGGCTGTATGTCGCCCAGACCATACACGCCAATTTGAGGCGCCGGTTCCAGCGCGGGAAGCGGCTGATAGATGAGGGGGGTGATCACACGAATGATCACATTCCAGTTGTCGCTAAGTTTCAGTGGAATCACCGGCTGGATATTCAGCACGTCTTGCGTACGATTTCCGGGCCTGATTCCCGCGTTGCTGTTGTTCTGAATGGGAACGCTGATGAGGCTGGCCACGGGGTTCTGCGCGGCCTTTCGCAGAGCATCGGCATTGACTGCTGCTGCTGGAGTTTCCTGCGTGGCAACCTGGGTTCCCTCCGGTGCAACGGGCGTGTCTTGCGCGCTCAGCGGGAGGACGGATGCCAGGAATAGCGTCAAAGTCCCCGAAATCAGTGTGGCAAATCTTAACGACTTCATAATTTTTCTCGTTCCTTCTGATCTTCGGCAGTTCGGTGGGGTGCCGGAGCAGGCGGCTGTTGCGAGCCGCCTGTCTGGGTGAATCATTGTGATGGCTATTGGCCGTGTTTGGCCATTGCCGCCGCGATGGTGATGAACGCGGCACGTCCGGCCGTGCAGCTCGCCTCGCGGTGGCAGTCGGTGAGAAGCGCGCCTTCGGCCGCAAGCTTGTCGAGGTTCGGGGTACGTCCAGCCATCATCCCGCGACTGTAGGCGCCAATGTTCCAGATGCCTATATCGTCGGCCATGACTGCGATAATGTTCGGTTGATTTGCAGCCATATGCTTTCTCCTTTGTTCCTTCTGCAAAGGTCTGTGATCTCGTATTGGCTCCAGGAGTCCAGGTAGCACTCGAAGGGGCGGTAGCCGTCCAGTCGCTCGAATGTATTCGATTTTGGGCGTACAGGGTTCTATGAGCGATGGGCAAACGGCGTGCCAAGTCGCCGACCCGATTCAACCGCAATGACGCGTGTGACTTGCAGTTGCGAGGACGATGCATGCTACAAGCCGGGACAGGTGTAGAGATGGAGTTCACCCAAGATATTGGAGGGGTCAGGGGCAGGTGAAGCGAAAGATCCGATGTTCGAATGCGAAGGAAAAATTAGTCGAGGCGGACGATGTAGGCCTGGCCTTCGGGAGGATCGACGACGCGGGCAATTTGTTCGGCGGAAGTGTGCGACTGGCCGTAGGGGCGGATGCGGACCCAATAGCCGGTGGCGCCTTTGAAGTCGATGACATTGGCGCTGGGATATTCGCGCTGCAGTCGCTGGTGGAGGCGGCGAGCATCGCCTTCATGATGGAAGACGCCGATCTGAACGCACCATCTTCCTGATGTAGAAACCGAGGGCGGGTAGCGAAGCACGTCGATGCGAACGCGCGCGGTGCCGGTTCGCCAGACGCCGATTTTGAGAGCGGCGGCGCGGGACAAATCCAAAATGCGACCGGGAACGAAGGGTCCGCGATCCGTAATGGTGACGACGACCGACTGACGCGTGGATAAATTGGTGACGCGGACGATGGTGCCCATGGGCAGGGTGCGATGGGCGGCGGTCATGCGGTCTTCGTCATAGATCTCGCCATTGGCGCCACGCGCGTTGTGATAGGGCGCGCCGTACCAGCTGGCGATTCCAATTTCAGTGTGAAGGACGGGGCTGGTGGATTCCGGAGCGCGCTCGGGATATTGCGAGGGCGGAGCTTGTTCGCTGGGCGGCGGCGGTGGAGCGGCGGCCTGGACATGATGATGGCGGCAGCCAGAGACGGTGAGGCACAGGACCAGCAATCCGGGCAAAGCAGCGCGAAGGGAGTGCAGGGGATTCCGGAGCTTCACAATTCCTAATGCTACCGTGTTGCGATGGTGGTGGGAGTGCTTTGGCAGCGAATGAGCATTGACCTTTGAGATGCCGGGGTGCGGATTGGCCGAGCGCAACCTGCTTGATCGAAATAGATTGCGATATTTGTGGCGCAGGGCCAGCTGATTTCGCGATCCAGAGAGTGAATTTGTTCGCATAAGGTCATGCGAGGCAAGATGAAAATTCATGCAAACCTTTGATAACGAACCGCATCCCATCACGTCGAAAGCTTAAAGTATTAAGACTTGGGGGATATTTTGCGACGTCTGCGTGCGGCAGGGTGTTTGTTGATGATGGCGGTTGCGGTCCCTTCGCTTTTCGGCGCCGCGTCGGCCACGGATCTGCCGGAGGCTCCGACACCGCAAAGTGCGCCGGTGAAATCGCAGGCCGGGGCAGAGTCTTCCAGCATTGTGGGAACTGTCGAGGATATGCATGGGGCGCCGATTGCCGGCGTGGTGGTGACGACGGTAAAAGATCACGAGACCATGGGACGAACAGCCATAGTGGATGAGAAGGGGAAATTCGCGATCTCAGGGCTGGAGCCGGGAACGTATACGGTGTCAATCACGCTGCCGGGTCGCTCGCCGCAGGTGGCGACCGAAGTGACGCTGGGAACACGGGAGGAGCGCGAACTGCCGATTGTGACTTCGCGGAATCCACACTCGACTACGACGGTGCAGGTGAATGCCAATGTTGACCAGGTGGCGACGGCACAGGTGAAGATTGAGGAAGAGCAGCGCGTGCTGGGGGTGGTGCCGAATTTTTACACGAGTTACATCTGGAACTCCGCGCCGCTAACGCCGAAGTTGAAATTCAAGCTGGCGCTGCGGGCGGAAATCGACCCGATTGAATTTGCAGTGGACGCGGGCGTGGCGGGGGTAGAGCAATATCACAACACGTTTCCCGGATATGGCGGCGGGTGGCAGGGATACGGAAAGCGATTTGGGTCGGCCTATGCAGATTCTGCAATTGGCGCGATGCTGGGGCGAGCGTTGTTTCCGATCTGGTTCCATCAGGACCCGCGGTATTTCTATCGCGGCACGGGCAGTACGCGGTCGCGAGTGTGGTATGCGCTGGCGCAGACGTTTGTGACGCGTGGAGACAATGGCGAGACGCAGCCAAACTACTCGCATTTGCTGGGCAACTTTGTGACGGCCGGGGTTTCGAATGTGTATCGCGCTCCCAGCGATCGCACGTTCGACCTGACGATGCGGGATGCGCTGATTGTGACGGCGGGTGACGCGGCAGGAAATTTGCTGCGGGAATTTCTCTCGCGTCCGTTCACTACGAATGTTCCCAAATTCGCGAATGGCAAGGCAAACGACAAAGTCTCGAAGTGACCGCCGAATCTCCGCCGCAAGGCAACTTTTTCCCTCCTGAGACGGTCTATCGTAAAGACACACAAAACGTTGACGCTCAGGTATGCTTCGTTATCGAGACGCGAGCAGTTCCACCGATCTGGGTTGCGCTCGATTTTGCTGCCGGTCGATTCCATTGCGGACACAGGGATGTTAGAAGCTGTCTCATATGTGGCGTAGCGACTTCGGCCAACGACCTGAGGCCCGCTTTGATTGCGGGTCTCACGCCAGACCTATCGAGCGATCTGGAGTGTATGAGACAGCTTCTCGGGAAAGTACGGGCGGCTCAGGCTGTAGCTGTGCTGGTGTTGACGATGCCGCCGGGAATCCTGGCGCAGCTGCCGGATGCGCCGACTCCGGCGGAGAGTGTGCAGGGGGCGCAACAGTCCGCACGCGAACGGGTAGCAATCCAGAACAATTTGGAACGTGAGTGGGTGGGAGCGGCGACGACGGAAACGCTGGACGAGGCGACCGCGGGAGTGTCGAGTTCTGTTGCGGGGACACAGGATGTTGCGTTCGTAGAAGCGGATGGATTCGACGGGCAACAATCTTTTGCTCCGTCGCCGAAGCCGAAATTTCGGCCCACCTATTCTTCCAGCACGGCGCATTTGCGGGAAGTTCCCGGTGCGGCGCCTGCCTTGCAAAGTACCTGTCCGGTAAATGTATGTTCGGTTCATCCAGTAGATATGTGTTGCCATCCCGTTTCGTCGCCATTCGCGCAATATTTGAAGTCGCCGGACGTGGTTCCGCTGACGGCGCGGGATAATTTGCGCTCGGCGGTGCGTGGGGTGATTGATCCATTCAACCTGATCACGATTGCGGGCGATGCGGCGATTGGGATCGGGTCAGACTCGCACACGGCTTACGGGCCGGGGTTTGAAGGCTTCTCAAAATACGCGGGCGTGAGTTTGACGGAAGACATGACGGGTGAATTTTTCGGGACATTTCTGATCCCGTCGCTGATGCATCAGGACCCGCACTATCATCGCGAACCGTACATGCCGATCAAGCACCGAATCCTGCACGCCATTGTGCAGGTGGTATGGGCGCAGAGTTATACAGGCAAGCCGATGTTCAACTACGGCAATATTGTAGGCGGAATTGCGACGGCGACGGTGAGCAATACATTTGTGCCGGGGCCGAACCGGCAGGGGTTTGGCAATACTGCGCAGCGGCTGGCGCTGGCGTTCGCGATCAGTCCGTCGGGAAATTTGATTGAGGAATTTGTGCCGGACCTGGCGAGCCACGTGAACCTGCGCATCGTGATCTTCCAGCGAATTTTGAATACGGTGACGCTGGAGGAAAGCGGCGTGATGCAGTAAGTTCGGAGACGAGGATGGCGCGGCGGGTTGGACGGCGCGGTTGGTGGAGGGTCAGCGGGGCTTGGGCTTGCTCTTGCTTTCGAGGTTGAGGGCGACGGCGGCGCGGATGAGAGCTTTGAATGCGGCTGCGTCAATCTCGTCGCCCTGGTGGATGTCGATGGCGCGGCGAACATTTCCGTCGAGGCTGGAGTTGAAGAGGCCGGATGGGTCCGGCAAGGATGCTCCTTTGGCAAAGGTCAGCTTGACGGCGTTCTTGTAGGTTTCACCGGTGCAGACGATGCCGCCGTGAGAAAAGACGGGAGTTCCAGGCGAGCTGGCTTTGGCCCACTTCCACTCTTCGACGATGTCGGGGTCGGCCTGGTGAATGAGGGTGCGAACTTTCGCGAGAGTCTTGCCGCGCCAGTCGCCTAGCTGGTTGATTTTCTCGTCAATACTTGCTGCGGCGGATTCCATTGGGATGAGTCCTTTCAGGGGCTGGCTAAATTCCGCTACCTAATATGTAGATGCGAACGGCGTAATCTGCAACCGCGGACTATATTTCGATTGTTTTCAAGATATGCGGGGTATAGTTTGTGGTGTTGGTGCGTCTCTTCCTCCCCGAGCGGCCATTGTTCCCACGTGCCACAATTCAGTTTCAACTCAGATATTCAAGGAGATTCGTGTATGCGTTGCTTCAGGAATGTGGCTCGACTTTGCACTGTGGCTGCTACGTTGTTGGTCTTGAGTGTAAGCAGCGTGCTGCCGCTCTCAGCATGCACGCGAGTTGTGTATCTGGGCGCAAATGGCGATGTGATTACGGCGCGTTCGATGGATTGGGCGGAAGATGTGCTGACGAACTTATGGATTTTTCCGCGCGGCATGCACCGCAACGGGGAAGTGGGGCCAAACTCGTTTGAGTGGACATCGAAATACGGCAGCGTGATCGCTTCGGGATACGACATTTCGACGACGGATGGAATGAACGAAAAAGGGTTGGTGACGAATGCGCTGTGGCTGGTGGAATCAGCCTATCCACAACAGGACACGAAAACGCCAGGGCTGGCGATTTCCATGTGGGCGCAGTATGTGCTGGACAACTTTGCGACGGTAGACGAGGCGGTGGCGGCGCTGGAGAAGAATCCTTTTGTGGTGGTGACGGCGAAGATGCCAGGGCAGGATCGGCTGGCGACGCTACACTTTTCGATTTCTGACGCGACGGGCGACAGTGCGATTGTGGAATATCTGAATGGAAAGCAAGTGATTCATCATGGGCGCCAGTACCAGGTGATGACGAACTCTCCTACATATGATGAGCAACTGGCTTTGGATGCGTACTGGAAGCAGATTGGCGGCACGGTGATGCTGCCGGGAACAAACCGGGCGGCGGATAGATTTGCGCGGGCTTCGTTTTACATCAACGCGATTCCGAAGGCGGAAGACCCGGTGGTCGCGGTTGCGAGCGTGTTCAGCGTCATCCGCAATGCGTCGGTGCCGTTTGGGATTTCGACGCCCGACCAACCGAATATTTCTTCCACTCGCTGGCGCACGGTGAGCGACCAGAAGCGGCGCGTCTATTACTTTGAGTCGGCGCTGACTCCGAATACTTTCTGGGTGGATTTGAAAGGCGTCGACTTTTCTGCGGGAAGCGGGAAGGTGATGAAGCTCGACCTGGGAAAAGATCAGAGGAATATTTATTCGGGAGACGCGTTGAAGGATTTTAAGGTGGCCAAGCCGTTCCGATTTCTGGGTCTGCCGCAGCATTGAGACTATGGTTCGAGGGCCATCCTTGATGCGGTTTGTGCGAGGGCCTTGGAAAATGTTTCGCGGGCGGCCACGCGTGAGCGATCCGGCCGGTTTAGGCTGACTTGCGACCACTGCGGTTGGCAACGTACATAATCAACGCGACCAATGCTATTAGCGCAGGCACAAGGATCAATTTGGAGATGGCCGGATTGTCTACGTGCGAATAGACATAAGACGCCACGGTACCGTATATCACCGTGAGCACCACACTTGCCACGATCAATCTGGCGATGTCTCCGTGCGGCCGTTTCGCCGGTTTGCTGGAGCTTCTGGAGGCTCCGTTGATCAGCACTGAAAGATAGTGGTCCTCATCCAGGAGACGCCGCACGGCTTGGTCCCAGCTGTCATCGAGGTTTCCGTCGTCCTGAGCGCGGATTCGCTGGACAATCTGATCGATCTTGCTTTCATACTCGTCCTGATCGTAATTCTCGTCGAAGTCCTGACTCACCGCCATCATGTTCGGCAGGGTCCAACCGGTCTCCGAGAAATACAGCATATCTCGCTCGACGTCGGAAAGAGGAATACCATCCTGCTTGGCCTGCGCCAGGATTCTGTGAGCCAGATATTCCTTTGCGTCTCGAGCCGTGCTGAATTGATTCATGGGCGCGAGTATACAACGCTGCGCGCTACCAGTGCTTCAGTTCGGTGACCTGGATGAGGTTGCCGCAGGTGTCATTCAGCATGGCGATCTTGGAGGCGGTGACGTCGGTGGGCGGCATGGTGAACTCTGCGCCGCGGGCTTTGATGCGGTCGTAGTCGGCCTGCAGATCGTCGGTGTAGAACATGGCGGCCGGCTGGTTTTGCTGGAACATCGCCTGCTGATAGGTCTTTGCGGCCGGGTTGTTGTTGAGCGCGAGCTGCACTTCCGTGCCGTCCGGCTCCTCTGGCGATGCGACGGTGAGCCAGCGATAGGGTCCCTGGCTGAAGTCGGTCTTCTTCACAAAGCCGAGCACTTCGGTATAGAAGTGGAGGGCGTTTTCCTGATCGTCGACGTAGAGGGTGGTGACTTTGATTTTCATTTGGTTTCTCCGATGTGTGCTGGAATAAGGATGCCGATTCTGCGGCTTGGTGGGCGCAGCGCCCACGAGGCCACGGCGAACCCGGCGATGATGAGTGGGGCGAGGATGTGAAATCCGTATGCGCCATATCCGCCGACCGCGGCGTTGGATGCGACCGCGCCGGTGAGGTCGAAGATGATGCCGGCATAGGCCCACTCCTTCAGCAGGGGAAAACGCGGCACGAGGATGGCGATGGCGCCGAGCACCTTCCAAACGCCGAGGATGGTGACGAAGTATGCGGGGTAATGGAGGATGTGGACAAAGCCATCGACAGTGGCCGGGACGCGGAGCACCTGCATGACGCCGCCGCTTCCGATGGGCAGCGCGACGAGTATCGTTGTGATCCAATACGCAATATTTTTTGATTTCATGATTTGTCCACCTCGCTGACGACACGTTCCAGACCGACGAAGAATTTTTGCCAGCCGTAGTTTGCACCCTTGTACGCGGCCTGCTGATCGGGACGGAATCCGGACTGCTCCATGCGAACGTGGGTGCCACCTTCGGCGGGAGTCAACGTCCAGAGCACCACCCATTGCAGGCCAGCAGCAGCATCGCCGACGCCCCAGCTATAGGAAAGGCGGCGCAGCGGGTCGACGATCAGGACCTCGCAGTCGACGATGCCGTTCCAGTGCTGCATGGGTTCGTTGCGGAATTGGAATTTGCGGCCGACAGTCGGCGCGAAGTCGTTGTTCATCATCCATTGCGCGAGCAGCGGACCTTCGGTGAGCGCGCGCCACAATTTTTCTGGCGGGTGAGGGAACACGCGTTCGACCACTAGAGTGCTGGGAGTGGCGGCGTTGCTCATGGGTCCATCCTTTGCAACAGGGATTCGAGGCGGTCGAAGCGATCACGCCAGAAGGCGCCGTAGAGATTGAGCCAGTCGAACATGGGCGCCAGCGCATCAGGCTGAGCGCGATAGTGGGTTTCGCGTCCCTGGTGGCGATGCCGTACGAGCTTGGCGCGCTTGAGCACGGTGAGGTGCTTGGAGACCGCGGGCTGAGATACTCCCGCATGGCGAGTCAATGCGTGGACGGTTTGTTCGCCGTGGCGGGTGAGCTGCTCGAAGATGGAGCGACGGGTGGGATCGGCGAGGGCGCGAAATACGGGATTGGCAGGAGCCGGCTTCACACTGAAAACCATAACCGAATGGTTATGGTTTGTCAAGAGGGAAAGATATCTTATTCAACGCAGGTTGCGAAATATGAATATCCCTGTCGGCGCGGAAGATTGAGACAGGAGGGTCAGATTTTTGTAAGGGCTTTGCCAACTGGCCAGGAATTGGGAGGCTGTACGACTCTTATTTTCCTTCGGGATGTTCGGAGACGCTGAGAACATTTCCATCCGGATCTTTGAACCAGGCAACTCTGGCGCCGGTGGGCGAGGTCCAGATGCCAGAGTCATCCTGTTTCAAGAATTCGTAACGCTCGAATTGGACTCCGGCCGCGTCCAAATTGCGAACGACGGAGACAATATCTGGAACTTGCCATCCCAGAACAGTTCCCGAGGCCGGCGGAAGATGCTTGCCCATCCCGAGCCGGATCATGATTCCATTGGCATCGAAGACGAGCGCGAATGGAGGCTCCTCGCTGATCAGGCGAAGCCCGAGTATGTCTCGATAGAAGTTCTTGGCGCGTTCTACGTCGACGATGGTTACAAATCCTATGATGTTGTAGTGACTCAGGCCGGCATCTTTCGTCATGGGGACATGATGAGGCATCGAGCGGGATGACGCAAGAGCAGCGGTGCGCCATACTATATCGATCATGCGATAGAGAGATTTGAATTCGATGTGGATTGGCGATTTTGCGGGAATTGCGCGGAAGTTTCATGGCTGGCTTCAACGATGAAAGGCGCTGCGAAAGGCTCGCGGGGTGGATCCCTTGACGGCTTTGAACTGGCGATTGAAATTGGAGAGGTTCCGGAATCCCACCTCGTCGGCGATGAAGCTGATGGGTTTTTCTGTGCCGATCAGCAGAGCGCAGGCGTTGCCGACGCGCAACTGAGTTGTATATTGGTTGATTGTCGCGCCGGTGTGGCGCTTGAACAAACGATGCAGGGAGCTGCGGCTGAGAGCGGCCAGCTTCATCAATTTCGAGATGGTTGTTTGCTCGCGATAATGCTGGTGAAGATACGAAACCACGCGGCTGATTCTCTCCTCTTTTGCGGATGGGCCTGCGAATGCCTGGTTCAATGCGGAAGCAAGCGGTGCAGCCTTTCGGTCTGCGGATAACAGCAGAAGCAGGCTGAGCAACGAGGCGAGGCGCTGGCCTGCCGGTTGCTCGGTCATCGCCAAAATCAACGGATGCGCGCGGGCTCGCGTGGTCTTTGAGAAACGTAACGCGCGTGATGATTTTTCCAGCAGGCGGAGTATTGGATGGAGTTCGACATGCGGCTCGATCATGCTGCTCTTGAATGCCTCGGTAAACCAAAGAACCAGGGCGCGCGGTGCGCGGTTGTGTTCGGCGCGGACGCCGGAATACCAGGTGTGGGGAATTCTGGGTCCAATCAGGACAAGATCGCCGTGGTCGTAGCCGGAAATATTGTCTCCGACAAATCGCTGGCCGCGGCTGTTGAGGGTGAGGGTCAATTCATACTCGGGATGGTAGTGCCACTCAAAAGGGATGCGATCAATTCGGCGGTCAAAGAGCACCCAGGAAGCGTCGCGTGGAACGGTGACGTGTTCTCGAAAGGGCTTCATCGTCTAATCTTCCTTTCTAATCGCATTATGGCGCAGGATAGAAATAAAATGAGACTTTTGTATTAGAAAATGAAATTCTGCGCAAACATGGACGGCATTTCCGAGGCTACATTTCCTGTATGCGCTTCCCGCGCGGAGGTCTTTTATGACAAGCAAAACATCAGAGCCAGAGGCGGCAAAGTCCGGCAATAGCCTCTCTGCCAACGTGGTACGAACACCGCTTCGCGAACTTGAGAAGTCTCTGCCGCTTCGCGTTCTTTCGCCAGAAGATTTCAAGCACTGGCAAACCTTCGGCTATACGGTTGTCAGGCAGGCGGTGCCGCAGCAGAATGTTTCGCGGCTGGTTGATCTGCTCTGGGAGTTTCAGGAGATGGATCCGGAGAATCCGGAAACGTGGGCGGGTGGACAGCTCCGCAGCCATGCGATGAAGGAACTCAACAATAGCGGGATGGTTGAAATCTACAACCACCAGTACCTTTGGGACAACCGCCAATTCCCGCGGGTTTACGATGCGTTCGTCGATATATGGGACGAGGAAAAACTTTGGGTCACGATCGATCGGGCGAACCTGAACACTCCGAACCGCGATGGGAGAGCGTTTGGCGGATTTATCCATACGGATATCGACACGACATTGGAGCCGCTTCCGGTCAGCGTGCAAGGCGTTCTGTCATTAGTCGATGTCGATGAAGAGGTGGGCGGTTTTCAGTGCGTTCCTGAGTTCTTCCGCACATTCGACGAATGGAAGAAGAAGCAGCCTGCGAATCGAGATGGTTTTAAGCCGGATATATCGGGCTTCGATGTGTGTCGCGTGCCCATGAAAGCCGGCGATCTGCTGATCTTCAACAGCCTGCTGGCCCACGGCATTCGGCCGAATACATCTGCGAACAAGGTGCGTATGGCGCAGTACATTTCCATGACGCCGTGGGACCCGGAGAACGTTGCGCTGCGGGAACGACGCATCGCGTCATGGCGTGAGCGACGGGCGCCGGAAGGTTTTGCATTTCCGGGCGATCCTCGGGAATGGGAGCGGACGAGGTATGCGGTTGCCGAACTGACTCCGCTGGGGCGGCGTCTGTTGGGCGTGGATTCGTGGGCCTGATATGGTCGTCACAGGCGGAGACCAGAAGACTTTGAACCAGCGTTCGAATTCGCTGAGCGTTCGCGTACGCGGCGTGCTAATCGATATGGACGGCGTGCTGATCAGCTCCGTCGAAGCGGACGAGCGTTGCTGGCTGCAGTGGGCTCGCATGCACGGCATTGAAGAGGGCTTCCCATTGCGGGCCACTCATGGCCGGCGCGCCATCGATACGATCCGCGCTTTATATCCCGACTTCGATGCGATTGAAGAAGCACAGCGGCTGGAGGAGCTGGACGAGCAGGACCGCGAAGACATCGTTGTGTTGCCCGGGGCGCAGAAATTGCTTTCGGCACTGCCGCCGGCAGCATGGACCATCGTGTCCTCCGCGTCGGAACGACTGATGCGCGGGCGGCTCGGGTACGCCGGCATTCCGTTTCCACCAAGGGTGATTTCTGCCGATAGCGTGACGCGGGGAAAGCCCGATCCGCAACCTTATCTGGCCGGAGCGGAGTTGCTTGGTGTGGCAAGCTGCGAATGCCTGGTGATTGAAGACGCACCATCGGGAGTCGAGGCCGGTAAGGCAGCGGGATGCAAGGTGCTTGCGGTTCAGACCTCACACAGGGTGAAAGACCTGGCGGGAGCGGACTGGATCGTACCGTCTCTGTTGCAGGTTAGTGCAACTGCCGCATCGGATGGGGCGATTGAGTTCTGTCTGGCAATATAGACGTGCGGACGGAGGCTCCGATTTCGAAAATCAATGATGAGCTTGACTGAGAACAAAAACGATTCGCTTACTGTCGCGGCAGTGGCCGTTCTGGCGATGTGCGTGGTGACGTTCGATCACGAGGCCCTGGGGCATGGGAGTGTGTGTCTGGCGCTGCATGGGCACATCCTGCTGTTGAGTTCGTCGCTCTTTCGCTGCGATGTTCGCTCAGGATGGATCGATCCTGCGGGCCCCGTCATGAACGTGCTGATGGGCACGGTGGCGCTGGTGTGTCTTCGGCTGGTTCCGGCGCGACGGCTGACGCTGCAGGTATTCCTGATCTTCGTGACGGCGTTCAGTTATTTTTGGGAGTCGGGTTATCTGATTCATGCGATGCGCAGGCAATTCGGGGATCTCTATTTTTTCGCGGAGTTTTTGTTGGGTCACGTCACGATTTGGGAACGCGCGATCGCCATCGTTGTCGGAGTCGTGCTGTATGTTGTGACGGCGCGCATCATTTCGAATGAATTGCTCAGAGTGTGGCCGCATGCGCGGGTGGCTCGCAGGGTGGCTCGTATCGCGTGGATCAGCGCCACAGTGGGCGCGGCTGTGGCGGCGTTGGCGTATCAAGGTCATGGCTGGGGCGACTTCACCGATGCTGTTCTGGAGTTTGGCGGGTCTTCTTTCCTGTTGCTATTGATTCCACTGCGGAGTGGACAGATTGAGGACGGTCAGCCCGTGCGAGTGATTGCGCGCGGCTGGACGACTATCGTTCTGGCAGCGATTGTCTACGCGGTTTTTGTTGCGTCGCTGGGACGCGGAATCCTGTCGTAGCCGGGGAGCGGACGTACGAGCGAGAGGCCGGTGGGGAGGCAGGAATCTTCCACGGCGCAGGTCGTTCCATTCACGTTTCCATCCACGTTGAAGAATGCCACGCGAGACGCGGCACCTCGACAAATTCCGCTATGGGTCACGCCCCTGCTTTCTGATTCGCCGCTCTATGTTCCAACACCTCCGCCAGGATCGGAACTCCTTTGGCGCAAGCTTCCACGCCCAACGAAGCGCAAATCTGCAGCACCGTCATGATCTCCTCCGGCGTTGCGCCCGCTTTGAGCGCCCCCTGAATGTGCCGCCGTACACCGGGCGCGTACATGTGGGTGCAGGACGCGTCGAATGCGATGCTTATTAACTCCATGAATCTCGGAGTGAACAAACCGCTCTTGTATATGCTGGCGCCGAAGGAAAAAAACTGATCGGTCCAGGCGGGAGAAAGCTCATAGAACGGATCCCACGCAGTGTTCCACTGGCCGATCGCGCGCATGGCATCGCAGGCCGGAGTCTCCGGCTTCGGTCCTCCCGCCGCCTTCACTCCCGCCGCCTTCATTTCTTCCAGAAGAATCGGCGCGCCCAGGCTGCACGAATGAACGGCAGGCGCGACGCCACATTTCAGGACGAGAAGAATCTCCTCCTGGGTCGCACCCGCGTCGAGCGCGGCGTGAATCTGTCGACGCGTGCCTTCTTCGTCCAGATTCGTGCAGGAGCAAGTCAGCCCGAGGTAGATCAGCTCCACCTCTTTGCGCGGCAGAACGCCGCTGGTCCACGGGTTTGTCCCAACTCGCAGCAGAAGCGCCGCACCTTTGGGGTCCCACTCTTTGAGCTTGTCCAAAGACGAGCCCCACGGATTTGTTTCATTGGTCGTCATGCTGCCTCCTTGTTGTTTGGTGATAGCGCTCTTGCAACCATGCGGTCGGTAACTGCATGCCATAACCAGGCCGGCGTAAGGCGGTGCATCCAGTAGGTTAGCTTTACGCCGAATCCGGGGATGATCAGGAACTCGTCGCGCTGGATGCCGTGGACAAGTCCGCGCACCGCGGCCTCTACGGGCATTGTCCCGCCGATACGTTTCAACGCCGCCGAGGCCGGGTGCAGCGACTTGCGTTCGGCCGCCAACCCCGGTGTTTCGACCTCGCCGGGACAGAAGCAAGCGACGCGGATGCCGCGCGCCTTGAGCTCGTAACGCAGGCATTGTGCCATTCCGACGACGGCAAACTTGGATGTGCCGTAAGCGGTATAGCCGTAGACGGGAAGGATTCCACCCATGGAGCCGACGAGGACGATCTTGCCGTTGCCGCGCGCCAGCATGAAGGGCAGCACCGCGGCGACAACGTTTCTGGTGCCGTAGACATTGACACGCATGACGCGATCGAAGGTTTCGAACTTCATCTTGACGAATTCTTCGGTACCCCCGATGCCAGCCATCGTGATCACGATGTCCGGTGCGCTGACTTCGGCAACCGCCGTTGTGACAACGCGCGTCACCTCTTCGTGGTCGGTGACGTTGATCTTGTAGCGAGCGACGCGCTGCTCAGGGGTGCGGCGCGCCGATTCGACGGCAAGCAACGCGGCGTCGGTGGGATTGAGATCGAGGATGACGATGTGCGCGCCGAGGCCGGCTAGCATCTTGCCGCACATCAGGCCCATGCCGCTGGCACCTCCGGTAATGTAGATCGTCTTCCCCGCGATATCGCTCATGGCATTGTTATTTCCGCATACGTCACTTCACGGACAGATGACGAGCCCGCGTTTGGACGGATGATCTGGCCCATACGACTCAACTCTTCTCCGGTGCCCGGTTCTCCCACTGCATCACTCCGGTTGCTGAGCTGGACTATGCATCTTCACTGACACTGACCATGATTTTGCCGTCCACAACCTTCGCTGGATAGGTGGCGACACCAAAGTCGGAGGTGCCGGCGAAGCATCCGGTGGTCACGTCGAATTTCATTCCGTGCACTGGACAAGTGACGATGGCGCCGTCCAGCTTTCCCATTCCCAGAGAGCCGCCGGCGTGAGGACAAGTATCCGCGATGGCGCAGATTTTTCCGTCCACGTTGAATATGGCCATCTCTTTGTCTGCGACGAGGAACCGTGATCCGGCTTCGGGACGGATCTGCTCCAGAGCCGCGACTTCAATCAAGTCAGCCATCGTTGTCGCCTGAAGAATGAGAGTGGTGATCGCGAGATTGCACAATATATTCCAAGCGGAAGGTCCCTCCCTACATTTAGGAGGGACCTTTCTTATGCATTGGACTGTGATGTCCGTTTTAGCTCTTTGCCCCCACGGTAATCGGCATGTCCAGCTTCTCTTCCCACTCGCCGGCGTGGATGTGCCCGCACCCGCCCTGCGCAGCCGGGTGATACATTCCGTCCGTTTCATGCACCAGGAACCCCATGTTGCCAGGACGGCGGTTCGGCGGCAGGCCAAGGTTGGCAAGGGTTTCCGCGGTCGATGCGTAACTGACTCCAATCTTCAGCATGTCGCGCGCCTGTTCCGGTGTAGCGATCGCCCTCCCCAGCTCATTCGACATGCGCACATGGCGCTCGATCATTTGGATTGTCGACATGCGCTTGCCCTTCGTCGTGTCCCAGAGATTGTCCTCGATACCCGCGCGGGTGTGTTGCCCCAGCGCGATGCAGATCGCCGCCACCGGATGAGTAAAACGGAACGTGGTCTGGTAGGTGA
>JBARFA010000208.1:0-17955 GCA_049796755.1 Acidobacteriaceae bacterium | reverse complement strand
TCCCGGAGTAGGTGGCGCTCCCGGTGCTGGCGCACCGCCGCCGACAGGGGACCGTCCATCGCGCGGGCATCAGCAGCGGCGCGGAGCGAATAATCGCTACGAAAAATCCAAGGAAGGTCCGATGAAGGGAATGGTTGCGCCGCGATTGGGCGCAGCACAGATTCCCACGGGGCCGGTTCCAATTACTCGCAATATCACTGTGACGGATGGCGTCAGCGTGAAAGATCTGGCGGAAAAGCTGGATCTGCGAGCCAAGGATTTGATCGCGACGCTGTTGCAGCGTGGCGTGTTTGTGACGGTGAACCAGTCGCTCGACACAGAACTGATTAAGGAAGTGTCGCGGCAGTTCGGCGCGGAAGCCCAGGTCATCAGCTTTGAAGATGAGATGGCGAACGAGGCATTGGAAAACCTGCTGACGCAGGAGACGACGAATGAGCTAGAAGTGACGCGTCCTCCGGTGGTGACCATCATGGGTCACGTCGATCACGGAAAGACTTCACTGCTGGATGCGATTCGCGAAACCGAAGTGGCAGCGGGCGAAGCCGGCGGAATTACGCAGCATATCGGCGCCTACAAGGTTCGCATCAGCAAAGAAGACTCGCCTGCTTTCGGGCGCGAGATTGTCTTCCTCGACACCCCGGGTCACGAAGCGTTTACGCGCATGCGTGCGCGCGGCGCTAAGGTCACGGACATTGTGGTGATCGTAGTGGCTGCGGATGATGGTGTGATGCCTCAGACGCTGGAGGCGATTGATCATGCCAAGGCGGCGAATGTACCGATCATTGTTGCGGTCAACAAAATCGACAAGCCGGATGCGCAGCCGGATCGCGTGAAACAACAGCTTGGCGATCGTGGCCTGGTGCCTGAATCGTGGGGTGGCAGCACCGTGTTTGTGGATGTTTCTGCAAAGAAGAGAATCAATCTCGACCTGCTGCTGGAAATGATCTGCCTGGTCGCGGATGTGGGTACGTTGCGGGCATCGCCGGATCGTCCGGCGCTGGGGACGGTCATCGAGTCGAAGCTGGATCGTGGCCGCGGCGCAGTCTCGACCGTGCTGGTCCAGAACGGCACGCTGCGGCTTGGCGATACGTTTGTGGTCGGCAATACATTCGGCAAGGTGCGCGCCATGTTCGACGATCGCGGGCGTGCAATGGTCGAGGCCGGGCCTTCAACCCCAGTTGAAATTCTTGGACTGGAAAGTATTCCCGATGCTGGGGACGTGTTCACTGTGGTTGCGGACCGAGACAAGGCCAAGAACGTCGCGCAATACCGCAAGATGAAGGAACGTGAATCGCAGCTGGCGAAGTCGTCGCGCGTTTCGCTGGAAGGTTTGGCGGAGCAGATCAAGCAGGCCGGCGTGAAGGAACTGCCGATCATCCTGAAGGGCGACGTGCAGGGTTCTGTCGAAGTTCTTGCGGAATCGTTGCCGCGGCTTTCGACCGAGAAGGTGCGCGTGAAGGTGATTCACTCTGGAGTGGGCGCGATCACGGAGAGCGATATTCTGCTGGCGTCGGCTTCGGATGCGATTGTTATCGGATTCAACGTGCGGCCGGAGCGGAAAGCTGCGGAGCTGGCCACGCAAGAGGGCGTGGACATTCGACTGCATTCGATCATCTACGAATTGCAGGATGAGATGCGCAAGGCCATGCTGGGACTGCTGGAAGCGACGATCAAGGAGAATTACCTTGGTCGCGCCGAAGTGGCGAATGTGTTCAAGATTCCCAAGGTCGGCGCGGTGGCAGGCTGCCGCGTGACGGACGGCATGTTCAAGCGCGACTCGGAAGTTCGTGTGATGCGCGATGGAGTGCAAGTCTACAAGGGGCGGCTGGCTTCGCTGAAGCGCTTCAAGGATGACGTGAGCGAAGTTCGCAACGGCATGGAGTGCGGCATCAGCATACAAAACTTCAATGACATCAAAATTGGAGATGTGCTGGAAGCCTTTACGGCGGAGAAGATCGCTGCCGACATCGGAACGGCGCTGATCGATACACCCGCGCAGGCGCTGACACCGGCATAGGATAAACTCAGGAAGAAAAGTAGCGCGCCCCAGCGGTGCGCTATTTTTTTTATTTCTACTGACAGGATGGCGTGGACCGCTCAATACGCAGTGGCGCGAGGCGCTAAAGCGCTATAAATTTGATTCCAAAGAATCATCTCGAGCTTTTTCTGCATCGGAGCAAGAGTGGAGAAAGATCCGAACGTACCCAAAAGAAAGAATCCGCACCGCCGTCGCAACATTGTTTTCGTCATTCTCGCTTTCGTTGTTGGACTAATCGTCGCTGGCCTGATTGCGGCGCAATATGCGATCCATCATGCGGAGCCCATGCTGCGAGCGCGCGTCATTCAAACTCTTTCACGACGATTTGACAGCCAGGTTCAGCTGGGGAAATTCGACGTTTCCGTGCTTCACGGATTGAATGTGGAAGGCAAGAATTTGAGCCTTCGATCCAACCTCGATCCCAGCTTGCCACCGCAAATCCAAGTGGACCAGTTTAGTTTTCACACACCTTTGCTGGATGTTTTTCGGTCGCCGATGCACATCGGATTAGTGCAGCTGCATGGGCTGCAGATCATGATTCCGCCGAAGGGACAGCGCTCCGCGATGCCGAAATCGAAAAAGAGTCAGGGAAAGATTTCGATTTTTATCGACAAGATTGTGTGCGATCAGACCACGCTGACGATCATGACCGATAAGCCGAATAAGGTTCCGCTGGAATTCCAGATTCATGCTCTGACGTTGACACGTGTCGGCAGCAAAAAGCCGATGCACTTTGTGGCGCAGCTGGTCAATCCTAAGCCTCTCGGGAATATTGCGACCAGCGGGAATTTCGGTCCCTGGAATGCGGATGAACCTTCCGATACGCCGGTGAGTGGAAGTTATTCCTTCACCCATGCGGATCTGAGCACAACCCATGGAATTGCCGGTATGCTGTCTTCTCAAGGGAAATACTCCGGGCAACTGGACACAATCAACGTTGACGGAACGACCGATACACCGGACTTCAGCGTCGATGTCAGCGGGCACAAGGTCGACCTGACTACGCAGTTTCATGCCATCGTGAACGGAACGAACGGTAACACCTATCTGCAACCGGTAAAGGCACATTTTCTGCACACCGATATCACGGCAACCGGCGAAGTGGTGCGGGCGCAGGGGCAGCCGGGGCATGACATTCGTCTCGATGTGACGATCAACAAGGGGCGCATCGAAGACCTTTTGGAGTTGGGAGTGAAGACAGAACCTCCCGTCATGACGGGCAACGTACAACTCAAGACGAAATTCGATTTGCCTCCTGGAAGCCAGCCAGTGAACCAGAAGCTGCAATTGAATGGAACATTCTCGGTGGAGAATATATCGTTCACGAATGACAAAATCCAAAAGAAGATGGATCAGTTGAGCCTGCGTAGCCGCGGAAAGGCGGCTGAAGCGAAAGACATGGACAACGAAACCGGAGTGCAATTGCCGGGACAGGAAGACGTACAGGCGAACATGCACGGAGATTTTGATCTGGCAGATGGAAAGCTAAGGCTGCCGAAGCTCGTCTGCACGGTGCCTGGCGCAGAGATCCAGTTGGCAGGCGTGTACACGCTGGATGGCAGGGAGTTCGACTTTACGGGTCATGCGCGTATGCAGGCGTCTGTTTCAAGCATCGTGGGCGGATGGAAAGGGAAGTTGCTGACGCCGCTGGATCCGTTCTTCTCCAAGAACGGCGCGGGTACTGAAATCCCCATCAAAATCACGGGAACGAATGCGAACCCGCATTTCGGATTGAATTTTTAGCGCGGCAGTTCGCGATCGAGCACAGCCAACACTTCTTCCGGTTCCGGGCGAACGCGGAAATCGGCGTGAGCTTGAGCGAAGGCGATGCTTCCGTCCGGACGAAGAAGATAGGTGGCCGGCAGCAACAGGCGCCAGGAAGGATCGTCGTTGATAAAGGGAATGTTCACCAGAATGCTGCGGTAGTGTTTTTGGTGATACGCGGGAACGGAGTAGGCGATGCGAAATTGGCCTGCGACCGCAAGGCCCGGATCGCTCAATACTGGAAATGGAAATGGGTGTTGCTGCAGCAACAGATCATTTTGGTGTAGTGTCTGCGGAGAGATGGCTACCAGCAGCGTGCCACGCTTGCGCAACTCCGGATAGAGCTTGTTCCACGCTGCTAATTCGGTCAGGCAGTACGGACACCAGCGCCCACGGAAAAAGTTGATGACCACGGGTCCCAGCGCAAGTAGATCCGCAGAGTGCACCATACGACCATTCACATCGGGAAGAGAAAATTCCGGCGCGATACTGCCGACGGGAAGAATCTGCTGCTCGATTCCGGTTGAAAACAACTCCGCAACGGCATCTTCGCTGGGTTGCAGGCGCTCGGGCTGGACCAGACTTCGCGTCTGCTCGCTGATCTGATCGAGTTGGTCTTGTAATTTGAGCAAGCTAGTCCTTCACGTATCCGTGCGCAGATGAGCGAGAGTGTCTGCTTCCTAGCGGCCGCCGCGCATATTGGCCAGCGAGCCCATGAGACGGCGTTGCACAGCGCCGCCCTTTCCCATCGATTTGAACATTTTACGCATCTGCACATACTGGCGCAGCATTTGATTCACTTCCTGCACGCTGGTTCCGGAGCCGCGCGCGATACGCTTGCGACGGCTGCCGGAGATGAGTTCATGATTTTTTCTCTCTGCGGCAGTCATGGAATTAATGATGGCTTCAATGCGGACAAATTGTTTCTCGTCCACATTGCCGGCAGCTTGCTGCATTCCCTGAAACGGCCCGACCGAGGGAAGCATTTTCATGATGCTTTGCAACGAGCCCATTTTCTTGATCTGGCGCAACTGCTCGCGAAAATCTTCGAGCGAAAAACCATCGCCGAGCAACGCTTTCTTCGCCAGTTCTTCTGACTTTTTGCGATCGAGATGTTCTTCCGCCTTCTCGATCAGCGTCATGATGTCGCCCATTCCAAGAATGCGGCTGACGATGCGGTCAGGATGAAACGGCTCGAAGGCGTCGGGTTTTTCGCCCATGCCGATGAACTTGATGGGCTGGCCGGTGACATGGCGAATGGAAAGGGCGGCACCACCGCGCGCATCGCCATCCATCTTGGTGAGCACGGTACCAGTCAGCGCAAGGCGGTCGTGAAACTCCTTGGCGGAACGAACGGCATCCTGGCCGGTCATGGCATCGGCGACGAATAGGATTTCCTGCGGGTTCAGCAACGACTTCAGCCGCTGCATTTCAGTCATCAGGCCTTCATCAATGTGCAGGCGGCCGGCAGTGTCGACGATCATGACATCGCAACCGGAGATGATGGCTTCGCGGCGAGCTTCCTTAGCCAAACGCTCGACCAGCGCCGGACCTGCAGCCTCACCTTTTAGATCGCCTTGATACAGATTGGCGCCGATGGACTTGGCGACGATCTGGAGTTGCTCACGCGCGGCGGGACGATAGACGTCGACCGAAACCAGCAGCGGACGATGTCCACCTTTTTTCAACCAGGCAGCCAATTTGCCTGATGTTGTGGTCTTACCGGAACCCTGCAGCCCGGCCATCAGAATTACAGTCGGCGGCTGCGATGCAAATTTGAACCGGGCTGTATCGGTTCCCAGCATCGCGACCAGTTCATCGCGAACAATCTTGATCACCTGCTCGGTGGGAGAAAGTGCGGTCAGCACCTCCTGGCCAAGCGCCTTGGCGCGAATGTGCTCGATCAGCTCCTTGACGACGTTCAGGTTGACGTCGGCTTCGAGCAGCGCGATGCGGATCTCTTTGAGCGCCTCGCCGATATTTTCCTCGGTGACGGTGCCCTGGCCGCGCAGGTTTTTAAAGGTGCGCTGAAGTTTTTCTGACAGGTTTTCAAACATGGCTCAGACCCTAGTGTACCAAGGGGCGGAAGGCGCCGAGTGCTAGAAGCTGTCTCCTATATGGCCTCGTGGCTTCGGCCAACAACTTGAGACCCGCTTTGATTGCAGGTCTCATCCTAGACGCATCGAGAAATTTCGAGTTTATGAGACGGCTTCTATTGGCCTGATTTCGATTTGGCGGCGGGAACGGGTTGAAACTCCACATTCATCCATGCTTTCAGCGCGTCGATATCCTGCGGTCGACCGAGAAAATCCTCAACAACTCGGCTGCAGGCTTGGTCGCGCCCGGTTCCAGGACGGTGAGGCGATAGCGCATTGCCGTCGGTCCATCCAGCAGATTGTTTTTGTTGAACTGCGAAAAGAAATCCAGCGCAATCACTTTATCCAGGACATAGGTGTAGTAGTTGGAAGCGTAGCCGGTCAGGTGGGTGAAAGAGTCCTAGAAACGATCGCCATTGGCGAACGTCTCCGGCATAAATTTCGCGGAGTCCTGGCGGAGCAGAGCATCCAGATTGACCTGGGCGGGCGGCCGGTCATGCAGCTGCAAAGCATAGGTGGAAGCAAAGAGCTGGAACTGTACCCAGCTACCGCGACCATAGGCATCGGCGGCATTCATGCGGTCCACCAATCCAGTGGGGATGGTTTCACCGGTCTTATAGTTTTTGGCAAACGAAGCCAGGATGGCGTGATCGTGGAACATCTCCTCCAGCATTTGCGAGGGCGCCTCGATAAAATCTCCCTCGACGTTAAACCCGCCTGCGCCTGCCCATTGGTATTGGCCGCCGAGCACATGATGCATCAGGTGGCCGAATTCATGAAAGAAAGTGACTACGTCGTCGTACTGCTTCAGCCCCGGATCGCCGGGAGTTCCGCCGGGAAAGTTGCAGATCAAAGCGCCCTCGGGCAGCTGACGTCCACCGATGCCGGGAACCAGAGGCGCACTGGAGAACCATTTGTCCTTGCCGGTGCGCGGGTGCATGTCGAGGTAAATGCGACCCAGCCGCTTGCCCTTGTTTGGCTCGGCATTGTCGTACACATCAAAGGTTGAGACGGACGGATCCCACACCTTCGCATCCGGGACCGCTTTGAATTCGACATGGAAGAGACGCGCGGCGGTTTTCAAAATGCCGGCCTGCACTTCGTTGTAGGGAAAGTAGGGCCGGACTGATTGCGCATCAAAGTCATACTTCGTGCGACGGTACTGCTCCGTCCAATAACTTGCATCCGCCATGGAGATGTTGGTGAGACCGGGTTGCCGTTGCCTGGCGAAGGCGAGCAGCCGGGCGTATTCGCGCGCGGCTGGTTCGCGCGACGCGGCGACGAAAGCTCAAATATCACAGATAGGCTCCTTGGCTGGGGACGGGAGATTCAATGCGGTCCAGGGGATGGCCGCAAGTATAGCACCGGGCTACGCGATGGATGCGAGCTAGCTGAGACGATCTTGTGCGGAGGGTTGACGGAGAAATTCTAAGGTCAGGAGATGGCTTTCAATCGCGGCTTACCGTTCTCCTCGACGTGTCGACTTGGTAGCTTTGGCGCGTCAATTTGCAGGCGCTCAAAAATTAATTTCACTAATTTCTCGGGGTGAATCGGCTTCAATAAGACCTCAAAATCGCACCACGCTTTGCCGGCCCGCGCGAGCAGGCCCTTGGTTGCAGCCTGTCCGGAGAACAATAAAATGGCGCAATCCGGAATGTCTTTCTTGATGGTGATGGCAACGTCGATACCGCTCATCCCAGGCATGACGACATCGGCCAGCAGAAGATCGGGAGGAATGACGCGCGCGATTTCAAGCGCATCGAATCCGTTGTAGGCGGTCATGGCGGCAATGCCATGCTGCGCCAGAATGGTGGTGAGCGTGTCGGCAATCACGACTTCATCATCGACGACCAAAACCACTGGATTTCTTGGAGGCGTCTGCGCAGTAATGCCTTGCTCGAGCAATTCGGCGAGTGGGACGGCAGCGAAATTTCCGGATGGACTCACCGGGTACTCCCCCTGGCACTCAAAGTAGCACGCGCCGATGGATTCTTTACTAAAAGTTTTAGGCAGCGGCATTTAGCAAGAGATTATTTTCTTGTATTTTTTTCTGCAAATAAATGATGACTATGCTAATTTATCTGCACGTTACCGTCACGTTACTGCGACGATTATGTCAAAAAGTAACATTGTGTACGCCAACCCCCTAGCAGAAGGAGGGCTGCCATGAAATTTGAATCGATGCTTCAGACCAATGTTCCCAAAGGACGCGATGGGAAACACAAGCGAATTGTGGAGTTATTGATGAATGACATCAGCCAGCTGAAGAAAGGCTCAGCCTTGAAAGTTCCTCTTTCGGCCCTGCCAGACACAAAGGAGAATGTTCGCGCAGCGTTGAGCCGAGCCACCCGGCAACGGGGCATCGACATCGCGACCTCCAGCGACAATGAATTTCTGTATGTGTGGAAGAGCGATCAGGCGATCGAGCGCTGAAGAATTTTAGGGTTCGGGGGAGGCTAGGCGTGAAGGCGCGGGGAAACTTCGTCCGAGGCGATCTCGCCGTCGCGGATGTGGACAATGCGATGGGCGTAGCTGGCGATATCCGGTTCGTGCGTTACCACAATGATGGTGTTGCCTTTGGCGTGGAGTTCATCCATCAAGGCCATGATTTCAGCGCCAGTTTTGGAATCCAGGTTGCCGGTCGGTTCGTCCGCCAGGATGATGGAGGGATGATTAATGAGTGCCCGGGCGATGGCGACGCGCTGGCGTTGACCGCCAGATAACTCATTTGGCTTGTGATACATGCGCTCGCCAAGATTGACGGCGGTCAGAGCGGCTTTGGCACGCTCAATGCGCTCCTCTGCGGGGGTGCCGTTATAGATCAGCGGCAGTTCAACGTTGTGCAGGGCAGTGGCGCGCGCCAGCAAGTTGAAGGTCTGAAAAACGAAGCCGATTTCCTTGTTGCGGATGCGGGCCAGTTCGTCGTCATTGAGCTCGCTGACCTCGTGGCCGTTCAGCCAGTAACTCCCTTGCGTGGGCGTATCCAGGCATCCGATCAGGTTCATCAAAGTGGACTTGCCGGAGCCTGAGGGTCCCATGATGGCCACGTACTCGTTATGTCGAATGCGGAGGTTCACGCCGCGCAGCGCGTGCACCTGCTCGGCGCCCATGTTGTAAGTCTTCCAGAGATTGTCGACAACAATTACTTCATCCGGCTCCGGCTTGGCCGCCGCGGGCCGGGTCGCCGGACTGGTTGGGGCCGACTCAGTTGAAATCTCGAATGTCATGCACAATCTCCAGTCATTGCAGCAAAGCCGATCTCATCCAGCATTCTTGTTGTTGAACATCGCGGCGTTTTGTTTCGCGCGCAGACTTGGTAGCTGCACTCGATCCAGGATTCCGGCTGCGGGGGTGCAGCCGATGCCGCCTGCTCCGCGCTCTATCATTGATGCGTCGATGCGTCGTCGAGGTTCAGGGTATCAGTTTCATCTCCCGCAGCCTATGTTGCTGAATTTGTCGCTGCCGGAGTTGTATCGCGTTTCACGGTCGCGTCGTTTTTCAATATGCGGAGAATACGATAGGGCCCAGTGATGATTTCGTCCCCGGGTTTGACGCCGCTGGTCACCTCGATATCCGAGGCGCCTGTGATGCCTGTCTGAACAGGAACGAAAATAGCCCGCAGCTTCCGCCCTTCTTTCCTCAGGACAAAAACACCCTGCACCGGCTGCGGTTTCGGGCCGGTGGACAGGCTGGCATTCAGCTTCTTGACGCCCTTCTTCCCGGTGTCGGGAACTTCCATCACCAGGGCTTGCAGCGGAATTGCGACCACGTCATTTTTATGCGCGGTGGTGATCTTGGCGGTTGCAGAGAGGCCAGGGCGCAGTTCGGGAGAAGGATTGTCCAGGGTGACGACGACCTTAAAGTCTTTCGCCTCTTCCGTGCCGGTTGTGCTTTGGCTGGTGGAAACGCCGGTCGATCGAAGCAATGCCTGGTCGCCTACTTCAGTGACGTGACCTTTGAAAACCTTGCCTGGCAGCGCATCGACTGTGACGTCAGCCGGCTGGCCAAGCTGGACGCCGGTAATGTCAGTTTCGTCCACCTTGACTTCGGCGGTCACGACCGACATGTTGGCGAGCGTCATCAAGGTGCTGCCCACGGCGTTCTGGATGCCTTCCACTACCGTTTCGCCTTCGTGCACCGGCAGATTAGTTACGATGCCGTCGAAGGGCGCAATGCTGATCGAAAGATTGTAAGCATTGACATCGCCCATCAGCGTCTGTTGCGCGCTGGTCAGCTTGGCGCGGGCCGAGGCCGTGGTGGCATTGGCTTGCGTCAATGAAGCCTGGTCTTGCGCCACCGTGGCCACATCGATGTCATAGGCTGCTTTATCGGCGTCGTAGGTCTGTTTGGAGATCAAGGCATCTTTATAGAGTTCCTGGCCACGATGGTAATCGAGCTCTTTCTGTTCCAGATCTGCCTTAGCGTGATCTACATTCGCTTTCGCCGCCTGCTGAGCGGCAATGTCAGCGGTGATATCACGCTGGGCTCCACTGATGGTCGCCTTCTGCGCTCCTACTGCCGATTCCAGCCCGACATTCTCAATGACCGCGAGGACTTCGCCCTTTTTGACATGGTCGCCCTCTTTGACATACAGGTGGGTAATTGGGCCGAAAGCGGTGGCTCCGATATTGACATAATTCTGGGGCAGCGGCTTGATTTCGCCCGTGCCGCTGACGATGCTGGAAAGATTCTCGCGCGTCACCTTGGCAGTCAGCACTTTCTGCGCATCGGCATCGCTGCGGTAGACGGTCAGAGCGACCAGGGCAGCACAGCCAATCAGGACCACGACCACAATGGCAACCATCTTTTTGTTGATCTTCATTCGGCAATCTCTTCCATCATTGTTGGGATCACGCAGAAGCTCACTGGCATCTTCCGACGCGTCCTTTATCTATATGTACGATGGTGCGCTGATAAAGTTCCGTTCTGTGATTTCGGCCTGGGAATTGCAGTCCAGGGCGGAGGTAATTGGAACAATCGCTGTGCCATCTTAACTAGCGGATTTCGTGTTGCGTTTTGGTGAATTCAGTTCGCCTGCACCGCTTGAAAGTGTCACATCAACACCATACAATCAGAATACAGAAATTGAGGTCCAGACATGTCCCGGATACGCTTTATTATCGCCCTTGCATTCCTGGTTGTTTTCTGGGGATATCCGGCCAGCGAAGTACGTGCTCAAGCGGCCCAGACGCAAGATACCTCCCTGAATACTTCCGACGCGGCCACCCAGCAACCCAATCCTTTGAAGCGAAAGCTGAGCGACAAGGAAATTCGCGAGCAGCAGAAGGAACTTCGCCAGGAGTTAAAAGGTCCATACAAGAAATGGCTGGATCAGGACGTTCGCTGGATTATTACCGACCAGGAACGAAGTGCATTTCTGTCTCTTTCCAACGACGAGGAGCGGGACGCATTTATTGAGCAGTTCTGGCGCCGTCGCAATCCCGATCCTGAATCCCCGGACAACAGCTATCGCGAAGAGATTTATCGGCGCATTGCCTATGCCAACGAACACTTCGCAGCCGGCAAACCGGGCTGGATGACTGATCGCGGCCATATGTACATCGCCTGGGGACCTCCGGACAGTATTGACGCGCACCCTGCCGGCGGACCGTACGACCGGCCCATGTCAGAAGGTGGCGGACAAACGGAGACCTACCCGTTCGAAATATGGAACTATCGCCATCTGGATGGAGTCGGCGAAAACATCAATATTGAGTTCGTGGACACATGCATGTGCGGCGACTACCACATGACTATCAATCGCGCCGAGAAAGACGCACTGCTGCATGTTCCCGGAGGCGGTCCGACGCTGGACGAAGAGATGGGCAAAGCCTCCAAAAGAGATCGGTTCAACGGTGGACTTGAGCAGTTGGGCAAGGGGCCTATGTCGTCGATGGAAGGCTCGAAAGAATTTGACCGGTTGGAACAGTACGCCAAGCTGGAAGCAGCTCCCACCATCAAGTTCAGAGACCTTGACGAATTCATGACCAGCCACAAGGTGCTGACCGGACCGTTCTTCCCGTTCGATGTCAGGACGGATTTCGTTCGCGTGACCGACGACACGGTGCTGGTTCCAATTACACTGCAGATCCGCAATCGCGACATTACGTACAAGACGACGGATGGAGTTGCCAAGGGAGTTGTCAATATCTTAGGGCGCGTCTCAACCATCACTGGCCGAATTGCGCAGACCTTCGAAGATACCGTGGAAGTCGACGAACCGTCGGAATTGCTACCGAAAACGCTCAACAGCAAGTCTGTCTATTGGAAGGCCCTGCCGTTGCGTCCAGGACGCTACCGTCTGGACATCGTGATCAAGGACGTGAACAATCCGGATCACATTGGGACGTATGCCCGATCGTTCATTGTGCCGGAGTATGACGACGATAAGCTTGCCGCATCTTCGCTGATTTTGGCGGACAAGATGCAACTGGTGCCGGCCAAGGACATCGGAACCGGTCAATTTGTGATTGGAAACACATTTATCCGCCCGCGCGTGAGTGCGACGTCAACGCAGCCCGTAAGCTTCAACCGGGATCAGAGCCTGGACTTCTGGATGCAGGTGTACAATCTGAAGATTAATCCGAAGACCAAGCAAAATGAGGCCACGGTTCATTATCAAGTGATCAATCTTGGCACTCATAAAACTTTATTTGAAACGACGGAGGCAGCGAATAAGCTGAATCCCAACTCCGACCAGGTGACTCTGGAGAAATCCATGCCCCTGGCAGGTCTGAAACCAGGAAACTACGAAATCACCATAAGTGTGAATGATGGAGTATCGAAACAACAACTGGCGCAATCCGCACCCTTTGAGGTCACGCAATAGAATGGTCTGCGTCTAAAACGCAGGCATATTGATCTCGTGCGTGGAAGGTACGTTCCCCCCAACGACCTTGCCGCGGCAGAGAGGGCAACCTCGAGTGAGTAGCTGAACGATCGGTGATTCGATCTGCGTCTCAATTCGTATTGGCAGCAATGTTGTCGTTAGCTGTTCCCGCGCTTGCCGCGGCTCCGGCTAGCGTTAGCGGCGTTGTCCAGGATTCCAGTCATGCCCCATTGATGGGCGTGGTGGTCGAGCTGTTTGGTTCCGTCGAAGCCTTTCCTCTGCTGACCGCGTTTACCGATATTCATGGGCATTATCAATTCTCGAACCTGACCCCAGGCCGCTACAGCATTCGCGTTTTGCAGGCATATTCGCTGCCGGCACATCGGAAGAATATCCAGATCGGCACCGGAACCCATGCCATCGTCAATCTGAGTTTGATGTCCTTGATGGATGTATCGCAGTGGCTTTCTGCTGTTCCGCGAAGCGCGGATGAATCGCCCGATGATTGGAAGTGGTTGCTGCGCTCGGGTGTGAATCGGCCGATCCTGCGATGGACAGATCAGTCGAGTGCAAATCAAGCCAACGAGCAGCCGGCAGACGACTCGCGCAACATGCAGCGCGCAACTGGCGAAGATGTTGATCGCGATGATACGGCGGATCAACCGGATGCGGCCCATCCGATTCGCGTCCGTGCTGCGCTGACGGCGGGCTCTTCGCAGTTTGGCGAAGGCGGATTCCGTCAGGAGGCCTTCTTCCGCATGCGGGAAGGCAATTCCGGCGAAACTGTGGTGCATATGCAAAGCTCGACCAGCGGAGCGGGCTTTGTTGCCGCTGGCATGGAAAGGGATCCGCTTCCTGGCGATACCACGCGAGCGGTGGCTTCCTTCCGCACCCTGCCGGTTGATTTTGGGACTGGTCTGGGACGGTTGCAGATATTTCAAGTACGCGGCGGCGAACAACTGTCGCTGAGCGATGCTGTGGTGGCGCAATTTGGCGCTGAAACGGAAGCGGTGCAAGCGGGACAAAACGCGACCGCGGCGTTGCCATTTATGGCAGTGCATTTGCAGCAAGCAGGCAATGACGTCACATACAGCCTGGCCACCGCGACGGACCTGCAAGGGTTGACGGACCTGGCTTCCTCCGGCGCAGTTCCGGCAATGGCAATGCAGGATGGCAGCATTCGACTGACGCATTCGCTACATCAGGAAATTTCCATTCAGCGAAAAATGGCTGGGCTCCAATTGGAGGCGGCCTATTTTTATGATCATTTTGTCGATCCCATTTTGAATGGCTACGGCGACGCCAGTGCGGCAGAGTTTTCTTCTGGAGATGTTTTGCTGGACCCGGTCACGGGCGCGTTTCGGTCCATCGGCCCCAACTATTCCGGCGGCGGATTCCGAGTTTTTGCAGCACGAAAGCTAAAAGGGAATTGCTGGACCGCCGTCGAATATGCCGAAGGTCCCGCAATTCAATTGCCTGCCACGAGCCTTGCCGGGCAAAATTCATTTTCGGATGCATTGTCAGATGTCGCGCCGACTCGCACGCAGTCGGTGTTGGTGAGCCTGCACGGGCGGGTCCACGGTACGTCAGGCACCACCTGGAATGCGGGCTATCGCTGGCAGCCGGAACAGACCATCACTGCTGTGGATCCGTTCAATGCTGGAATGAGTGCCCCGTATCTGAGCGTGATGCTGCGGCAGCCGCTCGGTACAGGAAATTCTTCACCAGATCGGCTGGAGTTGGAATTTGTGATGCAGAATATTCTGGCGCAGGGCTATCGGCCGATTTACATCGTCGACGGCCAGACATTGTATTTTGCGCAAGCGCCGCGCCTGGTGACCGGCGGCCTGGCATTTTCTTTCTGAGACCGCAGGGAGGCTGCAAAAAAGCGCAGCGCGATTGTGATATTCTTGCGTTGAAGCCCTTGCGATTTGGCCTTGCAGGCCTATTCGCCGCCGCACGATCACCCCTCCAGGACGCGTAGCTCAACTGGCAGAGCATTCGACTCTTAATCGACAGGTTGAAGGTTCGATTCCTTCCGCGTCCACCAACTATCCTATTCAGATTCAAATTCTTACAGGCTAAGTGAAAGTCAGGGGTTGGTCTGATTTTCGCCAGTGTGACGTAAAATGTGACGTGAACCGTTCGCCTCGTTGCGGCGATCGATCACTTCACGTAGCGGATCCAAGCGGTGATGCTGATACGGCTTCATGGATTGCACATCCACATGGCCCATTGAATCGGCAACGGCAAATATGTTTGGCCCAGTCGATATGCTCGATCCTCATGCGAAGGATTTCCTTGGGCCGCATTCCCGTGTCCTGTGCAATCACGAGAAAGTCTCTGATCTGCTCTCGTAAACGCCGCGTTCGTCTGTGCTTGACCGGGGCCTCCAGTCCGTCCAGAAGAGTTCGCTCCGTGGCCGGGTCAATCAAAGTGTCTCGGCCGTATGCCTTCGACATTTTGACTTTGGGAACGGTCGTGATGAGCTTCCATTCCTTGGCCTTGGATATCCCCGCAGCTTGGCGTGCTAGTGTCGACGACAAGCGGGCATTCTCCATCCGGCGAAGCCCCCTGATACATCGTCAAGAGTTCTTTGTTGTTGTAGCCCCATGGATTCGGGTACTGCATCAGGAACAACCAAACGTCGTCATTCGTCCACTCTTCGATCGGCGTATAGACGAGCGAGTTGGGCAAACTCGCGTTGGGACTAAGACCTTCACGTGTGCGACGCCGCTCCAGGCGTTCCATCACGGAGGCACGTTGGCTGCTCTCAGCTTTGCGAGTTCCCAAAATCAAAATGACCTCGCCGCTCTCCCTAACTACAGAGTTTATGAATGAATTGGAGGGTTTTATCTTGAGACGTTCTGTACACCAACGAAATTTGTGGCGCGGTGCGGGGTACCCTTTGCCAATCAGATTCACCCAGAATGTATCGGTGACTTCGGGGGTTAGACGTTTCGGCGAAAACGGAAGGCCAGCTTTCTTCGAGGCCTGCTCCATGGAGATGAGCGAGTGCGTCATGGTAAATCGCGCTCAAGGTGAACACCCAATGCCCAAAGAGGAACCCTCCGATGAATACGCCAATACCAGCTAAGATCGAATTGAAAAAATTGAACGCGCCCACTGCTCCAACGCAAACGAAGTAAAACAGGGTGCGTTCGATGCCAAGATACGTGAGAGGCTTATGCAGACTCTTGAAGACCCGATTGACTCGTCTGGTTTGCGGCTTCACGGCTGTCATAAGCCCCTCGTTGTGCCCGCTGGGATGGAAGGTTGAGAGTGGACGGGTGAGATGTGCATTACACACCCCAAAGCCAACTCAAGACGTTCACAGCGAGAACGGCAATGCCAGTTCCGGCGGCGACTCCAGCCAGTGCCTTCTTTGCACCCGGTTCACCATGCGCGAAGCCGTAGCCGCCGATCACGATGGCGATCAAGCTGGCGACTTTCGCGACGGTGCCAGTGAAGAGGGTTTGGATGGCGGTAAAACCTGTGTCGAATGGAGAGCCGCTCTGCGCGAGAGCGGCGATGGGGAAAAGTAACGGTAGAGCCACGACCAGAATCGTTGGCCACCAGTTGCGACGACTCTGGCGTAGGACGTTGCGGAGACTAGAAAACTGGAATGTAATACGCATCGGAACCTCCAACGGGCCCGGGTGGACCGCGATATGCCGAGAGCGTAGAACGGAGATTATCCGCCGTCCAATACTTGTTTTCTATAGCGCACAAGCTTTTATCTATGGCCGGCTTTGGCGATGGATTCCTGCGCCTTAGCCGAGCAACTTCATCTGAGAACTTGGAGCGGGTCGTTGCTTCGCGGTCGGGCGCTTCCCGGATGGCTCGTGTCTGGGCTTGTAGAAGCGTTTTTTCAACTCCAGGGCCAGCACTCGAAGAGCCGCTGGTTGGGAAGAGGTGTTGTAGACGAATGCCGATTCGACAGTTGTTTCCAACCCTTCCACTGGCAGTGCAATTAGTTCAGGATCTATCGGAGTGCTTTCCCGCACGAGCGCATACCCCAACCCACGCTTGATCATCCACTTCATGTCTGCTGGCGTGGAGGCGAAGTATGCGGGCTGTACTGTCACTCCCATGCGAGCGAGTATTTCGAGTAGGTGGGCGTACAAGCGAGGATGGTGCTCCGGATCGAAAAACACCTTGAGACGTTCTTCAAGGACCTCACGTGGAATGGCCTGGACGCTTGCTAGTGGATCATCGCGCCGTAGGCAGACCAATAGTTTTTCACTGGCGATTGGCAACACTTCAAGGCCAGTGGTGTCGATCGGCAGACTCACCAGTGCGGCATCAATAGAATTTTCTCTTAGCAGATCGAGGATCTTTGCCGCGCCATCGATTGTCGGTCGAATGGGAGATTTCGGAAACAGCATTGCATGGGTCTCGAAAATGGCGTCTGCCAGCTCATAATTGACGAATGCTGAGATCGCCACGCGCAACGGCGATCCCTTTCCGGCTTGCACTGTAGCTGCAAGCTGTATTGCCTCATCCTTCGTGCGAAGTAACTGCCTCGCATGAGGGATAAAGGCATGTCCGGCTGCGGTGAGTTTCACCCCCGAGCGGTCGCGAATGAATAGCTCTACTGACATGCAGCTTTCCATGTCTCGAATTTGAGAACTGAGAGACGGTTGAGCTACCCTGAGTCGCCGAGCGGCGCGAGTAAAATTTCCCTCTTCAGCGAGGACAATGAAGTATCTGAGGTGCCGGAACTCGACGATGTCATACATGCTGCACCTCGGGTCAACACGTTCGCACCGTGGCGGAGTTGATTGTCGATAAGCATGAAAATTCGCGGTCAAGCTCCGTAGTCAATTATTCGATCTGTAGGAGAGTAGCGTCATCCCTCAAATGAGTGAAAATCGCTGGATCGACCAATCCCCATCAGAGCGCCTTGGCTTGATATACCTGTCTTGCGGAAGATTGCTTTTAGTTGGGAACGGGCGCTGTTCTTGGTGATATTGACGCTTTCCGCAGCCTGCTGAAGGCCGAGGTATTGCCAATCCAGGAATCATGCCGGAAACGAAGGGCTTAACTGTCACACGAAGTGGCTGGCGGTCTGGAGAGATTCGGGGCAACAGCATCGATGGGAAAGCTCATGAACAGCATGGTCGATTTGCTATCCAAGGTAGCAGCGACCTGCTCCAGCATTGCGTTCGCAGTATGCGACTGTTCCGGTAGGAAATATATGTGCACAGCTTACCGAAAGCGGATTC
>JBARFA010000207.1:0-14468 GCA_049796755.1 Acidobacteriaceae bacterium | reverse complement strand
CCCCCACCCCAGCCCCTCTTCTCTGGAGAACCCTGTATATTCCTCGAATTTTTGGTTGATGCATTCGACTGATCCGTCAGGCGCAGCCACAAAGGCGGGCATGACGTCAATGAAAGTCCGAAGCTCTCTCTCGTTGCGCAGGATCTTCTCATCCGCCATCTTCCGTTCGGTGATGTCACTCACTGCACCGATAAATTCGCGATCGCCCGATGCATCCTGTAACGCATGAGCGATTGCGTAGATGTGCTTGACTCGCCCGTCAGGCAGAAGCAAGCGACTTTCAAGCTCGAAGCCAGTGCCAGTCTGGAATGCGCGATCGATGACCTGCTGAAAGAGGGCACGATCTTGAGGATGAAGACGTTGCACCAGCATCTCCGAGGTCGGCTTCTCAGCGCGATCATATTCGAAGATGCGATAGGTTTCGTCCGACCAGACAATCTCCCCATTGCTCGTCTTCCAGCCGAAGCTGCCAGTGTGACTGAGCCTTTGGGTCTCGGCCAGATAGGCTTCGCTGCGTCTGATTTCTTGTGTCAGAATCTCGCGTTCACCGGCCGGGGTTGGGTCGTCTTTTACCATGGTCGATATGGTAAACCGTCCAGACACCGTTTCCTATTTGGAGTTGGTCTGCTGGAAAGGAAGGGCCGTTCAAGCTGCACGGAACTTTGACCAGACATACAGAGGCTTGACTTGTTAGCGGTCCTGGAAACGGGCTTCGCGCGAGGACTCAGCATTCCGATCTAATCGGCAACCTGGACATTACCGTTTGACCAACAGCCGAGCAAGGTCAAGGCCAACGTCCAAGTCGCATAATTACTACCGGGAGGTCGGCGACTGTTGAGGGAAGCCGCCGTTCACGTTAGAAGCTGCAGCCGTCAGGAATGGTCTCGCCGATGGCGCCAAGACAGCGGCGTTCCAGGCTCAATCGGGTCCGCGAAAAATGCGGCGTTATTAAGAGGAAATTATCGGCATGGAAATATCCCCTGAACCCTGGAACGTCTGTGCTACTTGTGGTTGTTATCGCTGAGCGCTGTTGATGTGGCTGGTCGCGTTCATCTCAGTTGGCGGGGGAATGGTTCCTCATGTGGCAGTCGCACGCGTGGAACGGCGAGGAAACCGCCTTTCGTGATTTCACATTCGTTCCAGAGCGGGATCTGCAGCCGTAGAGATCGACAAACGGATGCCAGCCGCAATGTCCGACATCCGCTGAGCCGCTATTGCTAGTTCCCGGTCGGAACTAGCAAAATCGGCCACCGTCTGCGAGCTTCCGCATCGATAATCCTCGACTGTCGACATGAGTGCGAATGCACTTATGAAACAATGATTCGCGGTTTGCTGCGGCTGCGCAATGCAGAGAGGAATGTGCTGACTCACAGCATTCCAACGCGACTTGCTGATGCGATTTCGGCAGCTAGCCAAAGCGGCAGAATTGGTGCGAAGTCATCCAGGAAAATAGTGGGGTACGGGCTGGGGTATGATCGTCAAACATGGCTCTAACGAATTTAGATTCAAACAATATGGCTGCCTGAGGGCGATTCACATTTGCGTCATGAGACAGTTCGCGTTGCCGAGATGGAAGCGCAGGTTCCTCGACGAGATCATGGTTACCCGACGTTCTGAAAATCTCGAGTTATTGTATTTACCCCGAAAGATAAATAGACGGAGTTCACCCCGGGTGATCCCCATCAGCCCTCCCAGCAACGCCTCCATCTCCTTGTGTTGAAGTGATGGACAGCGGTTGATCCTTCTTGACATAACTCCCGTAGTTGTCGCAACTTGGGCACCACGACATTGATCGGCTGGCACTATTTCTGGCATTATTGAAGGCAAAGTAGCTGGGCCGCTATGCGAGTCGCCTTTTCCCCCAACCTTCGCATCGCTGCCGGTTCGCTGTTGGCCGTCCTGCTGAGCGTTGTCGGATATCAAGTATTCCGGCGGCTGAATTCTCATGGTCCAGAGGCGCTGCTAGAGCGAGCCGATGAGATGTCATGGCTCAATAGCTGGATTGCGGCGGACCCCCTTTACCGGCAGGCCGAATTGCAATTCACGCAAAGGCGTCAATTCTCGAAGGCCCTCTACGCACGTGTCAGCGAGATGCCGGCACACAGCGAATCCTCAACATCTATTCCAATCCAGATAGCGCTGCTGCGGCAAGATCTAGACCTGCCAGAGGCGAAGGGCCCGCAGACCCGACTTCGCATTCTGACCATCCTCGGGATGCTCGAAGTGAACTACGACTCCGGGATGGCGCGGCAAACCTGGGCAGAGGTTGCGGCGCTGGCTATCCATCAGCATCATTATCTACTGGCGTCGCGCGCGATCGGCGAACAAGGCATCGCCGCGTTCCTGCTCGGCGACATTGCAACCGCGAAAAAGGACGTGGTGAAAGCGTGGATTGTCGCGAAGGTCGCCGATCCCGGCGCTCACATCCGGTACGCCAGCATGTACGGTGCTGGCCTGGTCGAACTTCACAAATACAAAGAAGCCCTCGGGCCGCTCAACGAGGCAATCAAAGTTGCTGCGAAGACTCGCGGGGCTGCGTATCCGACGATTGCCATTACCGCGAAGATCGAGGCGCTCAGCGGCCTCGGAGAAAACAAGGCAGCGCTGGCGCTGGCAGCGGACGAGATGCGGCGCGTTTCGGTTTACCATCTCGCCGGGCATCTCTACGAGCTTTACCAGACAAGGGCGGACGTTTATGAGCGAATGGGTAACTGGGATCAGGCCATATCCGACCTTACGGAGTCAGCAGGGAGCTTTGCAACCAGCCTTGACGGCGATCAACGAAGCGATTGAGGCCAACAAAAACATCCCGGACGAACTGTACTTCGCCCCGAAGAATCTTGCTATAAAGGCCGAGATCATGGCGCGTCTGGGGAACACAAAGGCATCGAACGATCTCTACGAGAAAAGCGCCGACCTGCTGGACGCGCTCCTCAGGAAGGTTCCGACGCCTAACATCGAACGTCGCCTGTTGAGTGACCTGAGCGAGGTATATGCCGGATACTTCGCTTCTCTCATCAATCAGGGCAGAATGGCAGACGCTTTTCGGGTAATAGAACGAGCACGCGGGCGAGTAGAAGCACAGACCCTCGCGCATCACGACGTCGTCCCGCCGCATGAGCCGAATCCGAGAGAACAGCGCCTCACGAAGCTGAATATCGAACTGCTGAACACTGACGACACGGCTGCCAGGGGTCACATCCTAAGCGCGATCTATACCGCGGAACAGCAACTCAGCCCGGAGTCGCCGGCAGACGATGCGCCGCCGAAACCCATTTCTCTCAACAAACTTCAACACGAACTGGACCCCTCTGAGCTATTTGTCGAGTACGTGCTGACTGATCCGCACTCCTACGTGCTTGCCATTACAAGAAACACGGTTCGCCGCTACACGCTCCCATCGAAAACCATGCTGGAACAAGAGGCAACGCAGTACCGTTCCGAACTGATGCAACGGAAGACGGACTTGGCGCTAGGGCAGCGGCTCCTCGACGGACTTCTGGGCGGGATGCCGGAATTCAAAGAAAAGCACGCATTGATCGTGGTGCCCGATGGGAAACTACAGCTCCTGCCGTTCGCCGCTTTGGTAAACGCGGGGCAGTACATTCTGACTTCTCATCTGGTGACAGTTGCGCCGTCAGGAACCGTGCTGGACATGCTGAGGCATCGCGTCGATCAAATGGATCGTGACGATCTCCCCTATGTCGGAGTGGCTGCATGGACCTCGAAGGCGCCTCCGACTACCTTGCTCGCCAGTATTCGCCGGGCCATCTCCGAACCCGAGCGACGGGAGTTTGTTGCGTTACCTGACAGCCGGTACGAGGTCGAAACAATTGGAGCGGACCTCCCGAAGCCGAGCACCATCCTCTTGGGCTCCCATGCGACGGAGACGGCCTTCAGGCAGCTTCCGCTCGGTCAATATAACGTCATCCACCTTGCCCTTCACGGATATGTCGATCCTGAGTTTCCGGATCGTTCCGCTCTCGTCTTCGCACCGGAGAACCCACCCCTGGACGACGGACTTCTTCAGGTGCGCGAAATCAGACAATTGCATCTCGATGCCAGTCTCGTAACACTATCGGCGTGCGACACGAGCGTCGGCCCGGTGGGCGAAGAGGGAGTGGCGAATATCGAGAATGCCTTTATCGAAGCTGGGGCACAGAGTGTTGTGTCAACGCTTTGGGAACTCGAAGACCATGCAACCGCGCAGCTAATGATCGATTTCTACGGACACCTCGGCCATAACGAGGGAAAGGCAGAGGCGCTGAGACAGGCGCAACTCGATATGCTGAACTCCGGCGCGCCGCCGTACTTCTGGGCCGGATTCGAGCTCCACGGAGAACCGAGCGGCAGTCTCTTCAAGGCAACGGGAACAAAGATCGCTTTCAGGAGTAGCCGATGACGATGAATTCCGTGGCGAAACCAGCGTTGCCCATCCAACTCTCAACGAAAGATCGGCACGCGATCCTTGATAACGTCCTTGCCGCGCTGCGGAAGCGTTTCTATTCGCCCGAAAAGCTGAACGGCGACTGGCAGGCCGCTGTGGAACGTTACCGGCCGATCATTGAGGGAGCATCCACTGGCGACGCCTTTGAACAGGCGATGAGTGATCTGTTGAAGGAATTGCACACCTCTCATCTGGGCTTCTTTCACGGCAGCGCCCGCCGCGCGTCGAGCCGGGCCGCGCTCAGCGCCACCTACCTTGCCGACGAGACCCCGTTTGGATATCGCTGGGTCTTCCAGGATGTCCACGCTGGCGGAGCCGCATCGATTGCCGATATTGAACCAGGGGACATTCTTCTCAGCGTCGACGGACGAGACATTACTCCGCCTGAGCATCCTGTTTTCGTTATGGGCAAACAGACGAGTGTCGACATCGTCGGCAGAGATGAATTGCGCCGCAGCGTTTTCGTCGATGTGGCGCGGCCAAAAGGAAAGAAGCTGCATTTCGTCGAACCTACGCTAGTTGAGGCACGGCAACTCGCAGATGGAGTGGGCTATCTGAAGATTGCCATGTTTCCGGGCATGGTCGGGGTCGAAGTGGCGAACGAGATCTCCAGCGCTGTCGAAAAGCTGGGCACGGTCGAGCGCCTGATCATCGACCTTCGCGGGAACACCGGTGGAGGGATCGGCGCGCTTCGCGTGATGAGCCTGCTCACGCCCGATAAAATCCCGGTGGGGTTTGCTCTTGATCGGCGGCGCGTCACAGCAAATCTGGAATCGGAAAAACACGGCTTTCGCCGGTTCTCGCGGATTCCCTCGTCCAAAAGCGGCCTCTGGCCGATGGGATTACAGTTCGCCCCAGCGATGATGACAAAGAAACCCATCGTGCTTCAAACCGAGGGATTGGGCAGGAAACCATTCCACGGAAGGATACTTCTCCTTGTGGACCGCCACACAGCGAGCGCCGCGGAAATGATCGTCGCGTTCGCACGAGAAAACAACCTCGCCAGAATCGTCGGCGAAAAGACCGCCGGCAGACTCCTCTCCGCCACATCCGTCAAAGTAGGCCAGGGATTTAGATTGGCGCTCCCTACCGGAGCCTATTACACATGGAAGGGGGCGGTGCTTGAAGGAACTCCCATCGAACCCGACGAACTGGTTGAATTCGATTGGCACGGAAGACGGACCGGCAGGGACGGCCAGCTTGAGCGTGCGGTGGAATTCGTCCTTGGTGAACGAACAGAACCGGTCGGCTCAAACGAAGACCTTCATCTGTGAAGCACTCCGAGCAAAGAATTACCTGCTCATTAAGGGGTCAGCCATTGGTGTGATCCTCTTGCTAACCGCTTGGCTCAGTTTCGAATGCGAGGTCTTCGAGCAGCGTTTTCCACCAGCCTTCCTGAATCAACTTCTTTTCTAAGAGGACATCGTGTAGTCTCGGCATCACCGCTGCGATACCATCTCCGGCCTTAGAGGCCGCTGTAAAGTGTTCTCTCCATACCTCAAGCTCTTGGGGAGTATGATCCCTCATCCCAGTAGCCAGAGCCTTCGCTTCCCACATGCGATCCCAAGCGAGGTCCCTCCACTCCGCAATCGACGGACAATGAGACATGAAACAGTCGGAGCGTCCGTAGCATTCGGAATAGAATGCGCGTTGCTTTGTAATTTCAAGATCATCCGGGCTTGGACCGACCTGAGATATTTTCTTCGCTTCCTCTCTCGATATCTTGGGAAATGCTCCGCGAATCCGCGACTCAAACGCTGGGTTCAACCACGCCGTTTTTGCGCGATGGTTTCGAAATGATTTCCAAAGCTTTCGTCTCGCTCCGTCGTCCAATTCCAAAAAGATCATGAACAGCAGTGCGAGCTTCGATGCCTCCTCGACCGCCAGAATTGATAGCGCGGTCGAGTGATGGAATCTCTTGAGCATGAAAAGGAGTTCGGCAGTATCGGCAAGGTCTAACGCCGTGAGGCGAGCGGAGCGGATTGCGTTCGCCGCATCGACAGGAGTCAAAGGACCCATGAAAAGCGCGTCTTTCGCGGATACTTGCTCTTTCATTTCTGGACTCCACCAACTGTGAATGATCGGTCAATCGCCCGCTGGAAGCTCAATCAACAGTAAGAGACACTCCCGCTGGAATCTGGTGGAAAGCTTTGGTCGCAGCGTCTAACAACTCAGCAAGCCACTTAAGCAAACCGGGAATATATACTTTGTCAGTCTCATTCTCTAGACCGTCGCGCCGGTTGTCACTGTTTCGCATATAGCCGACGGGGTACGAGTGAGCGTAGCTTGAGAGAAACTGGTAAAGGGCCCATGTTGGTTCAGCGGGCGCATATTTTTCCCCCATTTCGCGAAGAGTCTTGAATGCAGCGTTGTAACCATTTAGCAAACTCCTTTTCTTCGGTTCATCGAAAGCTTGAAAAAAAATGTTTCTACGGAGTACTTCGCGAAGTTCATCCGCTTCACCTGCGAAGCCTCTCACATCATCAGGCCTACCCAGTTCAGTGAAAAGGCGGCCCCTGTCGCAGCAATCATGCAAGTTAATCAATGCCAACCTTGCCACCCATTCATCAGCTCCGCTGGGTTCGCAAAAGTATCGGAAGAACATGATTGCCTCGAAGAGGCTCCTAGCTAAGATTGCAATCGAAGTAAAATCCCAGATAGCCCGTTCGTTTTCGACCGGTGGGCACAGGCGAAGGATACTGGCACTCATGAAGAAGATTCGTGCAAACATCAGCCGAGCAGTTGGAGCAACGCCTTGGAGAGGCAGCTCGCGTACCTGGGAATGGAATTGAAGGGCATTGCCGACGCTCTTTCGGAACGTTTCCAGGCCACTGGCGTATTGTTCATCGTATTGATCTTTCATGGAGTCATCGCCAATTGGGTATGCCCTCGGCCCATTTCGAACTTTCAGGTTCGATTCAAAGGATCATGGCCGAGAGAGGACGGTTGCGACGCTCATTGTTAACCTGCTGTGCGATTGAAGAGAGCGCCCGGCTATTCCGATTCTTCTTGTTCCCTCGCGAATGTTCTTGGGCTCTCCGATCCCAGTGGCCCCATTTTATCGTGACTGGACCGCACTCCCCGTTGTGGCCCTCGATCCATAAATATCCAAGCAATCCACACTCGGCGTGCGCTGCTGCCAAAATTGAAACTGACGGGTACCAGTCCAACAGAATTAATACCCTCAAGTCGGCGAGCGTCCGCCGATCTGACTGCGCACATGTCCAAATTTGCGCGACGGCCTATTTGATTTGCAGAGGATAGTAGTACGACGCCTGATCCTGTTCATGGGTCGTTGAGAGGAAGTAGGCCCCGGACTTGGCACCTCGCAAGTCGAGTTCGACAGAAACAGCTTCCTGCTCACCGTTGGCATTTGCCGTTGTGTTGCCTTCGGCCACCACGCCATTTCCGTTCTGATCGTGGGTCACCGCCACCAGGTATTGGCCCGGCGCGCTGAAGCGGGGCAAGATGATCGTCAGCCGCACCAATGCAGCCGGCAGCGACACCGATTGCAGCGAACCAGGCTGCTCGCCTCGAAATGTACCGGCATTCCACAGGTTGACGGTTTGGGAAACAACGGCCATGTTCGCCGGCGGAGGTTCTTTGTGCACTCCGTATCGAACCAAGGAGACGAGTACTACTACGATCACCACGCACGAGGCGGCCGTGAGTACGAGCACCAGCTTTCGCCGGCGCGAGCGATTCTCTTGGCACAGCGTGAGCAGGCGGGTCACGCATGTGGGACAGTTCGCGGCGTGATCGACTCGCGGATCTGATAGCGCAATCCGCTTGGACTTCCGAGCCAGGTCGCGCAGGAAAGCTTCGTCGGGGCAGGGGCCAATCGGAGTCGTCTCGCCTGCCAGCACCCGTGCCTGATGGCGCTGCGCAATCCATGTCTCAAAGCGATCCTCAACGCGTGAGAACCGGCGCCAACTCAGCCGCATCACGAAAAATCTCCAGACCGGGAGAGACGATGGAGCACCGACCCCAACTCCCGGAAGTATGCACGACGAACTGCCGTGTGATCCATTTCCAGTTGCCCCGCAATCTCTCGCCAAGAGTATCCAAGCCAGCGCCATTTGACGATGGATTGCGCGAACGGTGATAAGTGCGCAAACAACTCGTTCGCGTAGACCCTTTGTTCGGCCTCTGGTTGTCCAGCATAAACCTGTTCCAGATCGAGCAGCGATCCATATGAGACTTCACGGCTTCGCTTCGCCGCGAGTTGCTTTGCGCGGCGTCGAATGACGCTCTTGATACGGAAGGTCAGCTTATTCGAGGTCGAATCGGGATGACGGGCAACGTAGCGAGACGCATTCTCAACTGCGTGATCCATCAGATCGTACGCCGCTTCGCTGTCGCTCAGATATGTCCAGGCACACAACAACGCATATGGCCACGCTGCCTTAGCAGCGGCCTCCAGCCTCTGATCAGAAGCAGGATGCCCGGTCGAATAGGCCCAACTCCACGTCAGCTCTTTCCAGCTAGGACCTTTTGGCGGCATTCGCGAGCATCTGCCCGAGGGGGGATTAACCACCAGTTATCCAGAAGTATAGGCGATGCGTTTGCCGCGGTCATAAAAATAATTCGAATGTTCGCGCCCCACAGCGTCTTCTGAAATGCCTTTAGTAAGTACGGAACACGCCTCTGGGATTGCTCCGAAGAGGCCGTGCTGCAAGTCAGCCAATGTTGAGAAGCGGCGGTGTCGTGTGGTTCGGGCGGCAGCAGTAACCAACTTCGATGGGGCGAGAGAGCGCTGCGGGAGCACGTCGACAGTCGCAGCGCATCGCGAGCAGAAGCGTCGCTGTACGTCTCAACCCCCAAGCGCTGCGTTCTCGGAGCGCCGCAAGATTTCGACCCAGGAAGAAGCCGCTGTCCGGTTTGCACTTCGGCTGCTTCAAGGGAAATGGAAAATCGGCATTCTGTGCCGTCTTCAGGCAGGTCCGGTGCGCCTCGGAGACCTGCGCCGTATGTTTTCGCAAGCATCGAAAAAAGTGCTCACCCAGCATTTACGTCAGATGGAACGCGATGGACTCATCGTCCGTAGCGATCTAGGCGGCAAAATACCCCACGTCGAATATTCCTTATCCAACTCGCTTGGGCGATCCGTGGTGAATCTCGTCAATACGTTGGCACAGTGGGGTGTGCAGCATTCGTCTGACCAATTCTTGGGAGAACAGCCTCAGACAGGTGGTTGATGAAATGCGGAGTTGCTTGAAAATTTCGGTGTCAATCGTGGAAGATCACGCGACGACGGATTGTACAGGTCGAATGCTTCGCACTTTTACTTTGACCTCGACCCGTGAACCGAGCCGGTTGATGATCGAAACCAGGCGGTCCAGTGTGAACCGTCCAAGATCGGCATTACGGATGCGTGAAAAGTCTGCCGCCGCAATCCCTGTGCGGGCATGAGCGCCCCGCACGCTCAGAGCTTCGCGATCCAGCATCTTGATGATTTCCGCAGCGAGTATGGCCTTCAGTTGGTCCACATCTGGGTCAGTATGTGCAAAATCACGGAACACGTTTCCACTGCCACGCACCACTTCCACCTGATCGCTTCTCATCGGAGCATCTCCTTCAACCTTTTCAGCCGCTCTTGAATCAAATCGATTTCATGCTTCGGAGTTTTGATGCCCTGGGTCGATTTTTTCTGAAAAGCATGCACGACCCAGAGATCATCTCCAAGCTGGACGGCGTAGACCACTCGAAATGCATTGCCGCGGTGGGGCAGTGCAATCTCCAGGACTCCCGCGCCAACACTTTGGAGTGGTTTGGCAATATCTGCCTTTCCACCCTCGGCAGCCACCGTCAAAGCCGTCAAACAGATCGACTGCGCCGCCGCCGGAAACTTCTCAAATTCCTTGCGGGCCGCCTTGATCCAGGAAATGGGCCGCGTCTCTCGGGTCATGGCTCATCCAGCAAACTTTCTAATCAAAGTGTAGTCAACAATGACAACACGCGTCAACAATTTACAACGGGAGATGATATGTGGGGTACCGACTTGCTCTCATGATCGATATCACGGCATACGGATGAGAACATGTTGCAGTGGCGCCGGCCATGTCGAGCCGAACGAAAGCTGACGTGCCGGTTGGCCTCAGATGCACCGCGAGGTTTGAAACGCTAGACTGCAACCGTTCTGTCCACGACCAGGTTTCCAGAAGCGGTTGGGGCCGCAAAATGCCAGCCGAATGCTCAATTCCCTACAAGGGAGATAGGTGTCCGGTTTCTGCCCGAATGCTTATCTCTTCGCCGAATTCTTCGCCGAATTGCGCGCCGAAATGGCTCCGATCTGTCCGTTCGCTCCTCTCTACTCCGCTGAAAACATGCGTACTCCAAGGCTGATGACTGGCCTGTTAACCGAAGGGTTGTAGGTTCGAGTCCTACCTGAGGAGCCAATCCTTTCAATTAGTTCATTGATGTTTTTTCAGAAGACGCGTTCGGTACCGGGGACACCGTTGCAATTCTGCCGTTGATACTGTCCACAGCGCGTCGCAAATCATCCTGAGAGAAATGTCCGTAGCTAGCTGCAATTCTTCAGCTTCTGCAAGGGAATATCTCCGTGCTGCGAAGCTGAGTGTCGCTGCAATCTGAGAGCTTGTGGGTTCAGCGAGTCTGCGAGATTTGTCAGTCGTCTCGCATATGGGGTGGCAGCACTCCGGGGCGCTATCGGCCTTGAGAGTGGAACTTTATTCGCAGACGTAACACTCTGCAGCGGGGCCAAAACGACATGAGAATGTCCGGTCGGAACCTGTCGAGCCTTGCCTTCCGCTTCTTATCATTGTTCGGTCACTGATCCGATCGAGATAGAAGATGGCAACGAAAAATCGCAAAATCATCGTGAGCTGCGCTATTACTGGCTCTGTTCACACTCCAACTATGTCGGAGTATCTTCCCATCACTCCTCCGCAGATGGTTGAGAGTGCCGTCGAGGCTGCCGAGGCGGGGGCTGCGATTCTCCATCTGCACGCCAGAAATCCCGAGGATGGCAGGCCGTCAGGAGATCCGGCACTGTTCCGGGAGATTTGCGGTGTCCTGGCAAAACGTACAAGCGCGATCATCAATATCACGACTGGCGGAAGTTCCGATATGAAGATCGAGGAGCGGCTGGCTTATCCTTTGCAGGCGAAGCCCGAGATGTGCTCGCTGAACATGGGATCGATGAATTTTTCTATTCATCCGTTCGCCGAGCGGATCACGAACTGGCGTTATGACTGGGAAAAGCCGAAGGTTGAGGGCATGAAAGACGTTGTCTTCAAGAACACCTTTGCTGATATCGAATACATTCTCTCGAATCTGGGAGAAGCCGGCACTCGCTTCGAAATCGAATGCTACGACGTTGGGCACTTGTACAATCTCGCCTACTTCGTCGATCGTGGCATCATCAAGCTGCCGTTGTTCATTCAGTCTGTTTTCGGTATTCTCGGCGGCCTGGGTGCAGACCCGGAAAATCTCTTCGTCATGCGATCGACGGCGGATCGCTTATTCGGGCGAGATGGCTATCACTTTTCGGTATTAGCCGCGGGACGCCACCAGATGCCACTTCTAACCATGGGAGCTATCATGGGCGCCAATGTTCGGGTGGGACTGGAAGACAACCTCTATCTCAGCGCTGGTGTAAAGGCGAAGAGCAATGCCGAGCAGGTAAGGAAGATTCGCCGCATTCTTGAAGAACTGTCCTTTGAGATCGCCTCACCGGCTGAGGCACGGGAGATGCTGCACCTGAAAGGCCCGGAGAACGTACATTTCGTCTGATTGATTTGAACGGGGAAACGAATGACATTCAAAGATCGACTCTACCCGCGGCCGGGCATGCGGGTGCTGGTGACCGCCGGGGCGTCGGGTATCGGAGCGGCGATTGCGAGCGCGTTCGCGGAAACGGGTGCTGACATTCATATCTGCGATATCGACGACGCGGCTTTGGCCGCGTTCCAGAAGCGCTTTCCTTCCTGCCAGGCTACCCACGCAGATGTCGCTGATGCGGCGCAGGTGTCGGCGCTTTTCGAGACTCAGCGTGCCAGGTTTGGCGGCCTCGATATCTTAATTAATTGTGCGGGCATCACGGGCCCGACGGCCGGAGTGGATAAGATCACGGAACAGGACTGGAAGCGCACGGTCGAAGTCAACCTGAATGGCCAATACCGCTGCCTGCACCGTGCGGTACCCATGCTGCGGAATTCCAAGGCGGCCAATATTATTTGCATCTCCTCGGTTGCCGGTCGACTGGGACTTCCATGGCGCACGCCGTACGCGGCGACAAAGTGGGCCATCGTAGGGATCGTGAAGTCGCTTGCCATCGAACTCGGCCCCGACAACATCAGGGTGAACGCGGTCCTGCCCGGCATCGTTGAAGGATCAAGGATGGATGGAGTCATCCGCGCTCGCGCCACGCTGGAAGGTGTCGAAGAGGAGTCGATGCGGGAAGATTACCTCAAGAAAATTTCGCTGCATCGCATGGTGACGACGGACGACGTCGCGCTCACGTGTCTGTTTCTATGTTCGCCGGCAGGACACAATATTTCTGGGCAGGCGATCGGCGTGGATGGCAATATCGAATATCTCTAGGTCGCCGCTCAAGGATGCATCGCGCAGGTGCTGCATATCGGCCTGCTCGCCGGGGCGGTGGCCTAACAGGCTATCTCTAGGGCAGACCGGCGTGGGGCACTGCAACCCTGGTCATGAGAATCGATGACTGGTGGTGCGCGGCGGCCTCGGCGTCGTCAAAGGTTGGTGCGGCACAGGCGAACTGCGTCCGGCCATCTTCGCCGCCCAGCATGCAGGCGAATGCGCATAAGCCGTTGGTTGGGAGTTCATTGAGGATCGTGCCGCCCTCGGCCACACGGATGAGACGTTGTTTGACGACATCCGCGACCCACACGGATCCCTCGGCATCCAGGCAGATGCCGTCGGGCACTACTTCCGCCTGCGTGACGATCCGGCTCACATCCGTCGAGTCCGGAGGATCGCCGAAGGCAGCCCAGATGCGGCGATCGGTCAATGAACTGCCGGAGACGGTGAAGGCAGTCAGGCGATTCGCCATGGTTTCGGCAACGATGAGCGTGCGGCCGTTGGGGGTGAGCACAGCGCCGTTCGGAAAGCTCAGGCCATCGGCAGCAACCGCAGCGTGGCCATCGGGGTCGACCCGGATGAGTACGGTGGGGTAGGCGGGCGCTCCCGCGAAAAGATCGAAACCGAAATTGCCCACCCACGCGCGGCCCTCGTGATCGACCAGCATGTCGTTGAGCAGGCCGGGCGCGAGCGCGGAGAGGTCGGCGTGTTCAACCATTGCGCCGTCATGCTCGCGGCGCAGAATTTTTCGGTCATGCATCAAGGCGATCAGCAGACGGCCGTCAGGAAGGAAGCCGATGCCCGCAGGTTGATCGGTAGTGTGTGCGTACGTTTCCACGGTACCGTCGATGGAGATCGCGAGAACGCGACGAGTGTACCGGTCGGAGACGTAGAGACGGCCGGTGCGCCAGCGCGGGCACTCTGCAAATGACAGGCCGCTTACCAGCGTGGTCCATTGGGACTTCAAGGTTTTCGCGTTCAATTTGCTGCTCCCTGCCTCTGCATTTTCTGAGACCGGAATCAAGGCGTCTGAAATCAAATCGACCGCTGCAGATCCGCACTTCGCCATCTCGCGCCGAAAGAAAGCGCCACTTGATCGGCCTACTGAACTATGTTGCAACAATAACTCTGTCTACAAAGTTGACATCGCTCAAAACGGAATGCTACTTGTATGGAATCTAACCGGGGAGGTTCGCGTCGGACATGTGCATGTTCGAAGCGGCCACGGTTTTCGGCTATGCAACTCCCACTCTGGAACGAAAAGCGATATGCGCCCGACAAACTTTCGGCGCTGGTTGAAGTTCTGGGAGAGCAGCGCATTCCGCTCGAGGAAGTCCTTTCAGGCACCGGCCTTTCGCTGAAGAGTATTGCCCGACCCCATACGCTGACATCGATTCGCCAATACATTATGGCCTGCCACAATGCGCTGGAGCTCTCGAAAGATCCGGAAACG
>JBARFA010000206.1:0-2355 GCA_049796755.1 Acidobacteriaceae bacterium | reverse complement strand
CCGGCGTGCCAGGGCGCTGATCCCGGCTGCCACGGTGGGCAATGCGGGCACCAGCCACAGGTTTTGAACAATCCAGGTCATCTGGTCTCAAAAAGGTTGAAAAGCAGTTGAAAATCTGCGATTGATTTTCGCAGTCAAAGTTTCGCGTTCAAAAAAATCCAGCGCACAGCAAAAGTCGTTCGCTTGTTTCTCAACCTTTCATCGAGTTCATCTGGTCTAACTCCGTGGTTTTCGAATGGCGATAGACGGCCAGGATGATGCCCAGGCCGACGGCAGCCTCGGCCGCGGCAATACCGATCGAGAAGATAGCAAACATGACGCCGGTCAGCGCTTCCGGGTTCGGTCCATAGCGCCAGAAGGCGATGAAGTTCAGGTTGGCGGCGTTGAGCATCAGCTCGATGCCAATGAGAACAAGGATGGCGCTGCGGCGGGTGAGCGCGCCGGCCAGGCCGATCGAAAAAATGAGAGCAGAGACGAGCAGGTAGCTGGTCAGCGAGCTCATGCAGACCTCCGCTTTTCCTGCATGGCCAAAACCACGGCGCCGATCAGCGCTGCGGTCAACAGCAGCCCCATAATTTCCAACGGCAAAACATATTTGTGCATCAGTGCGTCGCCGATGGGGCGGACAGTAGCCTGCGCGTGCGGCGTCGCGAACTCTGAAGGGAGGTTGCTTGAGTGAATCGCCAAACCAAGAACGGCAAACACCAGCGCGGCAATCAGGCTCCCGGAAAACCAGAAGGAAGAAAAAATCGACTCCGTAGTTTCCGTCGGTCGTTGCGTCATCATAATGACGAAGACGGCCAGGATGGCGACGGCGCCGACGTAGACCAGAATTTGCGTAAGGCCGACGAATTGCGCGCCCAGTTGCAGATAGAGGGCCGCCAGCCCGGCAAAACCCAGGGTGAGCGCCAGCACACAATGCACCAGATTGCGCATAGCCATCGCAGCCACGGTTCCGGCGATGGTGATGGCGGCAAGGATGAGGAAGGTCGCTGTCATGTCAGGTTCGACGAGTTCTCCAATGTGGTTCCAACTTTTCAGTGACCCGAGGTCCAGATTGTCACAGTCCGTATACGACCGGCAGTGACATCCATCACGAATTAATCTGCAAACCGATACGTTCTTGCGGCAAACTTCTTGCCCTGCTTCAGGCCGCGACTGAGGAGAAATGCTGGAACGAGCAGCACCACCGCGCAGACCAGCCAGCGTATTACGCCTGCGGGCATGAAGTGCCAGAGACCCGCGACAAACACGTTGATCAGCGTCATGGGCAACATAAATTGCCAGGCAAAAGTCATGAGTTGATCCATGCGCAGACGCGGCAGCGTGCCGCGAATCCAGATGAAGATCACAACCAACAGCAACAGCTTTGCAAAGAACCAGAGATACGACGGAATCCAGGTGAGGAACGAAAACGGCGCGGCCCATCCGCCCAGGAACAACGTGATGGCGAGGCCGCTGGTGGCAAACATGCCTAGGTATTCGCCGAGAAAGAAGAGGGCGAATTTAAATCCGGAATACTCAATGTAGTAGCCCGCGATGATTTCCGATTCGCCTTCGGGCAGATCGAAAGGGGAGCGGTTGGACTCGGCGGTGGCGGCGATCATGAACAGGATGAAGCCGGCAAATCCCCAGGGCGTGAAGACAAACCAGTGCGGCCAGATGCCGGAGTAGCCAGTCTGCATGTCGACGATGGAGACGGTAGAAAGCGAGCCGGCCGCCATGATGACCACGATCGAGGCGAGGACCAGCGGGACTTCATAGCTGATCATCTGAGCAATGGCGCGCATGGCGCCAAGCAGCGAATATTTATTGCGGCTGGACCAGCCTGCCATGAAGACGGCGAGCTCTACCAGTGTGCCAACAGCGAAAAAAAAGAGGATGCCGGCATTCAAATTCGCGAGCACCATGTTGCGGCCGACGGGCAAGACTGCATAGGCCAGAAATGCCGCGATGACCAGTAAAACCGGCGCCATAAAGTGGACTATCTGGTCGGCGGTGCGGGGAACCAGGTCTTCTTTGGTGAGCGATTTGACGCCATCGGCGAGAGGCTGAAAAAAGCCGGCAGGGCCGACGCGATTGGGGCCGTAGCGATTCTGGATTCTGCCCAGGCCTTTGCGCTCCAGGACTGTGGTGACGGCGAACAAGAGCGCGAATACCAGCACAATGGCAATGACAGAAAGAATGACATTGGCGAGGGTCTGGAATTCCGCAGGCAAATAGCTGACGAGGCGATGCTGCAATATGACAAAAATCTGGTCGGCTTGCTGGATAGGGGGCAGGGTCATTTCTCGCTCGCAGCAGGAAGAGGTTTATCAGCAGCATTTGGGCTGGCGCCGTTTGAGTGGGCAGCGG
>JBARFA010000205.1:0-5017 GCA_049796755.1 Acidobacteriaceae bacterium | reverse complement strand
GTGCTCGCTACGGCGAGCACGCCTTTTCTTTTTGGGTTGACAAGGGCGAACCGTAACGCATTTCACTGTAATGCGAGCCTCGTTCTATCCAACCCTGGCTACGCCAGGATGGGGCACCCTCGACACTCGACTATCTGTGGAAATGCCCTTTCACGCGGTGGCCTCGAATGGCGTGTCCGCGGCGGACTTCAGCGCCTGAAGGCGCGGTATGGGGTGATCCTTTCCCCCGACTAAAGTCGGGGGTCTAAGCAAAGCTGCCTGCATCCACCCGCAGCCTCAGGGTCCAGCCTTCGAGGCTGAAGTCGGGGGGTCTACACGCGACGGTTCAAGCCTACCTTCGTAGGGTGGCGCAGGGAAAGCTATTTCAGCCTCGCCAGTTGCTCGGCGTAGAGGGGGTTGTTGGGAAATTCCTGAGCGAGAGAGCCCAGCAATTCGCGGGCTTTGGCGATGTCCTTATCGCGGACTGCAGCGACAGAAAGCAGCAGCTTGGCCAGCGGCTTCAGGTAGTGACCCTGGGCGGCGGTTAATTCCAGATCTTGCTCGCCCACCACCTTGTTGGTTTCTCCCCCCGCCATTTGCAGCAGCCATCGAACCGGCGCCGGCTTCAATCCTAAAATGTAATTTTCCATGCCGACGGCCAGATAGGCATCGTAGGCGTGGGGATCGACGGCCAGCAGGCGATGGGCAAAGGCGCTGCCCTGCTTGGTGAATTGAAAACCGGCCAGGTCGCGACGTTCAATCAGGGAAGCATAATCGGCTCGCATGCCAAAGGCGAGAGTTTTGGCGAACAAGGCGGTTGCATCGTCGGGATGCTTCGCCAGAATCGCGTCGGCCAAACCATCCGCCTTGCTGAGAGCGGCGTCGAAGGCTTTCTTTATGGCCGGATCTGGGACAGTTTTGTGTTGCAGATAATTCGAATCGTTGGTGAACAACTGCATATCGAGAACGCCGGTGCGATGAAATTCCGAAAACAGATAGGCGGCGGCATCGGAAACCGGGCCCATGGGATCCTCGGGATGCTCAGTCATATATTTCGCGAAGATGTCATGCGCCTCCTGAAAGTGGAGGTTGTACATCTCGTGGAAGCCCTGATCGAGCATGGGCGGAGTTTCGACAGTCTGGCTTTGAGCCCACAAAGATTGGGAAAAGGCGACGCCGACGCACAAGGCGAGTGCAATTTTGACCAATTTGACCTTCATCTCAGTTCCGTTTAGATTCGGGAATTCCCTTCTGAGTGGTATCACTTCCGCCGCTCAAAAAGATACAGGAGTTGCTCGGTCCATTCTTTCACTATGTCAGGAAGTCGCCTCAAGTGTACCCCCAGAGCATTTCCGCGACGGTAAAAAGTGTATGCACGTTTGCCCCATGGAAATCTGCTGATTATCATCAGGCTATGTTGAAAATCGGCCTGCCCGCGAGTATCTCTGAAGATTTCCTGCTAGATTTCCCGAAAGAAAACGTCGAACTGGTTCGGTTGCCGGACAATCTGGATCGTCCGGTGGAGGTGGATTTTTGGATTCCGCCGATGTTTGGATGGCTGGCCACGCCCATGTTTCCTTATCTGCGCGGGGTGAAAGTGATCCAGTGTCTGCTGGCGGGGGTGGACTGGATTTTGCCATGGCTGCCGAAGGGAATCCTACTGTGCGACGGCCAGGGGCTGCACAATATTCCGGTGGCGGAGTGGATTGTGGGGGCCATTTTGGGGAGTCTGTATCGTTTCCCGCATTATCGCGATTGCCAGCACGAGCAGTACTGGGATGGGCAGGTGTTGCTGAAAGGCGCGGGAGGGACGCAGGCGGCTCCGCCGGATTCGAAGGAGAGCGTGCATTCGTATCGCATCCTGGCGGATGAGTTGCACGGCAAGAAGGTGCTGATCGTGGGATATGGCGGCATCGGCTCCGAGTTGGAGCGGCTGTTGAAGGTGTTCGATGTGGAAGTGATTCGGGTGGCGCGAACGGCCAAGCCGGGGGTTTCCGCGTTTGGCGAACTGGCGGGATTGCTGCCCGAGGCCGATGTGGTGGTACTGCTGGTGCCGCTGACCGACACCACTCGTGGCATGATGAATGCCGACATGCTGGCGCGAATGAAAGCGGGCGCGTTATTGGTGAACGCGGCGCGAGGACCGGTCGTGGATACGAATGCATTGTTGCAGCAACTGCAAGCCATGCGCATTCATGCGGTGCTGGATGTGACGGATCCGGAGCCATTGCCGAAGGGGCATGCGCTTTGGAGTGCGCCGAATTGTTTCATTACGCCACACATTGCCGGATCGGTGGCGGGATTTTCGAGCCGAGGGTATAAGTTCGCCGCAGAGCAGGTTCGCCGCTACATGGCAGGCGAGCCGATGCTGAACCAGGTGAATGAGGCGGGATATTAGTCGCTGCGCGCCAGGACCTGGGAGAGATGGACGGCGCGTCGATCGGAGAGTTGTGCGATCTGTTCGCGGCAACTGAAGCCATTTGTAACAATCACTGTTTCCTTTTCGGCAGCGTTGACGGCGGGCATCAGGACGCGGTTGGCGAGCGCGGTGGAAATCGTGTATTTTTCCTTCTCAAACCCGAAGGGGCCAGCCATGCCGCAGCAGCCAGAATCGAGCAGCTCGACCTGAGCGCCGGACGCGCGAAGTAGTTCGACCTCTTCATTCATCCGCGGCTTCTGGTGGCAATGGCCATGCAACAGAATACGCTGATCGTGGCGGGTGGGCGGCTTGTAGTTGTCTGCCTTATGCACCAGAAATTCGCTGAGCAGATAAGTTTGAGCGGCGAGTTTTCGGGCGGGCTCGGCGTAACGAGGATCATTTGCCAGCAGGCTGAGAGATTCCTCGCGAAAGACGCTGGCACAACTGGGCTCGAGAACCACAACGGGCGTGTTCGCCTGCAACTGCGGAGCGAGCGCATTGAGAACGCGCAGCAGATATCGTTTGGCGCGATCGAGCATGCCGAAATCGTAGAGCGGGCGGCCGCAGCAGAGATGGCCTCGCGGCACCTGCACGGCAAAGCCAGCATCGCCCAAAACCTGGGCTGCGGCCTGCGCGGCTTGCGGATAGAAATAGTTATTCCACGTATCGGGCCAGAGCAGAACATTGGGGCGCGAATCTTTTTGCGCGCTGGCGCGGCCATGGAAACTGCTCTGAAAGGTTCGCGTGGCGAAGGCGGGGATGGTTCGCTGCGGCGCCATGCCGATGGCGGCCTTCACGATATCCCGTACGCCGGGAAGTTGACCAGGTAGATTGGCGAGGCGCGGCATCGTGGAGGCCAGGTGAGCCCATTGATCCATCATGCCGAAGGCATAGGCGTGGATGGGGCGGCGATGATGTTCGTAATAATGCGAGAGAAACTCCGCCTTGTAGGTTGCGACGTCGACGTTGACTGGACACTCATGCTTGCAGGCTTTGCAGGAGAGACATAGCTCGAGCGCATCTTTCACGGGCTCGCTTTGCCAGCCCTGATGGCGCAGTTCGCCCTGCAACATTTCCCACAGCAGGTGGGCGCGGCCACGAGTGGAGTGCTGCTCTTCCCGCGTGGCCATGTAGCTGGGGCACATAGTGCCGGTGGTTTCTTTGCGGCAGGCGCCGACGCCGACGCAGCGCAGTGTTGCGTTGGAAAAAGATCCGCCATCGTCAGGAAATTGAAAATGCGTTTTCACGGATTGAGCTTCATATCCTGCGCCGAGACGAAGATTTTCCTGCGGGGCATACACGGCGATGGGATCGGCTAGTTTGCCGGGGTTCATCTTGTTGGTGGGATCCCAGACCGCTTTGAATTCGCGAAAGGCCTGCACCAGTTCCGGGCCAAACATTTTGTGCAGCAGCGCGGCGCGGGACTGGCCATCTCCGTGTTCGCCGGAGAGCGAACCGCCGTGCGCGATCACAATGTCGGCAGCTTCATTGATGAACTGAACATATTTGGCAATGCCAGCTTCACTTTCGAGATCGAAATTGAAGCGCATGTGAACGCAGCCCTGGCCGAAGTGACCGTAGATGGGCGAGCGATAGCCGTAGCGTTTGGCCGCGGCAAATAACTGACGCAAATAGCTGCCCATTTTTTCTGGAGGCACGGCACAGTCTTCCCAACCCTCCCAGCCGAGCGGCTCGCCGGGAACAAAGACAGTCGCGCCGAGACCCGATTCACGCACCTTCCACACACGCGCGGCTTCCGACTGTGAATATTGGCGGGTGTGCGGAGCGGGAGAGATTTTCTTTGTCGCCTCGATCAATGCGGCAGCCTGGGCCTGCGCGTCCTCGAGCGTGTCTCCGCCAAACTCGACCAGCAAGTGGCCATTGCCGTCGGGGAGGAGTTGCAGATCGTTTTCGACGAGATGCTTGCGCCGCATGAATTCCACCAGCAGGCCGTCGAATCCTTCCAGACCGATGGGCTTGTGTTGCAGCACGAATGGCACATTGTCGGCGGCAATGTAGGCATCGGAAAAACCGAGGCCGACAAGAATGCGGCAGGGCGGACTGGGCATGAGCCGCAGGGTCGCATCGAGGACGGTGACGCATGTGCCTTCACTGCCGACCAGGGCGCGGGCGACGTGGAAGCCGTTCTCCGGTAGCAGATCGTCGAGGTTATAGCCGGAGACCCGGCGAGGAATTTTTGGATAGCGTTCGCGAATGAGAGTGGCGTATGTATCGCGGATGGTTCGCAGGGCGGTATAGATTTCTGCGCGACGACCGCCTGCGGCGACGATGGTTTCAAATTCGATGTCGGAGGTTGCGCCGACTTCAAGGATGGTGCCGTCGTAGAGCAGGACGCGCATGGAATCGATGTTGTCGACCGTTTTGCCGCCCATGAGGGCATGGACGCCGCAGGAGTTGTTGCCGATCATGCCGCCGAGAGTGCAGCGGCTGTGGGTGGCGGGATCGGGAGCGAAGGTCAGGTGATGTTGCTCGGCAGCCTCGCGAACGCGATCGAGCACGATGCCGGGTTCGACGCGCGACTGACAACGTTGCACATCGAGATTAATGATGCGATCAACATACTTGGAAAAATCAAGCACCACGGCAACGTTGCAGCAC
>JBARFA010000204.1:0-1951 GCA_049796755.1 Acidobacteriaceae bacterium | reverse complement strand
GTGGACCGGCGCGACCAGGTGCGTACCACCTTCTTGTCATTCGCCTTGTTCATCGTCTCAATCTTCACAATCAAGTGAGTGTCGATGAAGGGTCCTTTCTTTGTCGAACGTGCCATCTTTTCTCCTTAGCCCTGTTCCCTGTTCCTAATCCTGATCCTTATTCCCTGTGCTCTGTACCTTGATCCCTGATCCCTGTTCCCTAATCCCTGTAGTTTTCTTACTTCTTTTTAGGCCGGCTGACGATCATGCCATCGGTCCGCTTGTTATTGCGTGTCTTATATCCGCGAGTCGGCTGGCCCCACGGCGTCACAGGATGACGGCCACCGGAAGTCTTTCCTTCGCCGCCGCCGTGCGGGTGATCCACCGGATTCATCGTCACGCCACGGTTCGCCGGACGAATTCCCTTCCAGCGATTTCTGCCGGCCTTGCCAATTGAAATATTTTCATGGTCCGTGTTGCCGACCTGTCCGATGGTTGCCATGCAATCCACCAGCACTTTGCGCGTTTCGCCGGAAGGCAGCTTCAACAACGCATAGTCGCCTTCTTTGGCTACCAGCTGTGCCGAGGCACCAGCGGAACGAACCATCTGCGCGCCTTTACCCGGCCGCAGTTCCACGTTATGGACCGTGGTGCCCGCCGGAATATTCTTCAACGGAAGCGCATTGCCCACCAGAATGTCAGCCTCTTCGCCGCTCATCACAGCCTGTCCCACCTGCAAGCCAATCGGCTGCAGAATGTAGCGCTTTTCGCCGTCCGCATAGTGGATCAAAGCAATTCGCGCCGAACGGTTGGGATCGTATTCAATGGTGGCGACACGGCCGGGAATCCCGGACTTGTCGCGCTTGAAGTCGATCAGGCGCAATTTTCGTTTATGTCCGCCCCCGTGATGGCGAATCGTCAAATCGCCGGTGTTGCGACGTCCGCCCGTGCGCTTGCGAATCGAGGTCAGCGGCTTATAAGGGCGATCGGTCGTCAGGTCATCGTTGACCACCGTGGAGGTGAAACGCAAACTCGGAGTGATCGGTCTGTATGTCTTGATCGGCATCGGTTTCTCTTTTTTTGACATCGGCCCCGACTCGCGAGACCAGCGCCACATTTCAATCTTTTTCGTCTAAGGATGCTGGGTGCCCCATCCTAGACGTGTTCTTTGCGGCTAGGGTGGGATAGCATGAATCCCGCACCAGCATCAGTCAAACTTCCCTACAAACTGTTGATGTACTCCGGCATCTTCTGTCCCGGCTTCAGGCGCACATACGCCTTCTTCCAGTCCGAGCGATAGCCGCTGAAACGGCCGCGCTTGCGCTCTTTGCCGACAAAGTTGGCGGTGCGAACTCCCTCCACCTTCACCTTGAACAAAGTCTCAACCGCCTGCTTCACTTCCGTCTTGGTGGCCGACGTGGCAACCTCAAATACGAGAGTCGCTTCGGTTTCCTTGGCGCCCAGGCCTTTTTCCGTAATTACCGGGCGACGAATTACTTGATATACATCTGCCATCAGGCCACCTCTGCTGCGGCTGCCAGCTTGCGCTTGGACACCGTCTTCTTCAATGCTTCCTGCAACTGCTCCATCGCCGTTACGGAGATGATGGCGCGCTCGTGCTTCAGCAGGTGATACGGATGCACTTCGTTGCTCAACATCAGCTCGACGCCTTCCAGATTGCGCGCACCCAGCAACAGATTCTTGCTCAGAGTGTTTCCGCTCTCCACCAGCAGCGCAGTCTTCTTCGCTTCCAATGTCGTCAGTGCCGCGCGGTAGAGCTTGGTCTTCGGCTCTTTCAGCTCCAGGCTCTCAACCACCGTCAAATGCCCGTCGGCCAGCTTCGCGGCAATTGCGGAGCGCAGCGCGCCCAACTGCTTCTTGCGCGGAAAAGCATAATCGTGCGAATGTGGCACCGGTCCGTGCACCGTTCCGCCATGCCTCCAAAGAGGCGAGCGGATCGAGGCAACGCGCG
>JBARFA010000203.1:0-3590 GCA_049796755.1 Acidobacteriaceae bacterium | reverse complement strand
ATATGGTTGCTAAGGCAACCATATTGGCCTTTTTCGACGTTTTTAGTTGCCTTAGCAACCATTTTTAAATGCATCATTTTGGGTGCAGCGGCAAATCCAGAGCATTAGGCTCCGGCGCAGGCGAATCGTTCCCGCGCGGCCAATCGCCGCTGCGCCAACCAGCTCTGCCAGACATCGAAACCCTGACCCGTCTGGCACGAAACCTCAATGATCTCGATACCCGGATGCACCTGGCGCGCGTTTGCCTTGGCCTGTTCCAGGTTGAAGGGCACATACGGCAACAAATCAATTTTGGTCACAATCATCAACGCAGCCTTGGAAAATATCGACGGATATTTCAGCGGCTTGTCTTCGCCTTCGGTCACGCTCAACACAACAATTTTTGCTTCCTCGCCCAAATCATAACTTGATGGACACACTAAATTGCCAACGTTTTCGATGAACAGCAAGTCGATTTCGTTCGATGCCCACGGCTCCAGCGCGCGCTCAATCATTCTGCCGTCCAGATGACACACCGTTCCGGTCACAATCTGCTGCACGGGAAATCCATAGCGCGCAAGTCGGCGCGCATCGTTCTCTGTCTGCAAATCTCCTGTCAATACGGCCACTTTGTCCTGCTGGCTAAAACCTGCCAGCGTTTTTTCCAGCAGCGTAGTCTTCCCCGAACCGGGCGAGCTGATCATGTTCAGACACAGCGTACCTCCCTTGGCGTAGCGCTGCCGCAATTGCTCGGCAATGCGCTGGTTTTCATTCAGAACTTTCTTTTCCACGGGAACAACGGTCGTCATTCTTCTACCTCCACGCTGGCCAACTGCATTTCATCTCCACTAAGCAACGTACTGTTTTCGCTGGAGCATTCCGGACAAGGCTCGCTGTACATTTCGGTTACGAACTCACATCCGCATTCCTGGCAGCGATTGCGCCGCGGCATCATTTGAATTTCCAGTGTCACCGGATCGTACTTTGCCTGCTCGGACATCACGTCCCAGGCAAATCGCAATGCATCGGCGTCGACACCAGCCAGAACTCCAATTCTGACGGTCACTGCCACAAGCCGCGCTCCGGGTCTGCGTGCCGCTTCAGCATGGCTGGCGCGCAAAATTTCGCCGGCGATTCCAACTTCATGCATAGAATCCGCGCTTCCCTGGCACCCGCTTCCAGGCCACCACTATAGCCTATGAGATGCAGGCATGGCATGCTCGTGACGGCCGTCACGATGAGATCAGGCGCGACTGAGAGCCAAATCGATCAGCGTCTTTTGCTCCATCGCGTGTGCCTTCGCCGAACCAGTGGCTGGACTGGCCGCCGCCGAGCGCTTGACGCTGCGCACCTGGCGATCAAACGCCAGCTCGCGCAATCGCGGCAATACGAAAGAGTAAGCGCCCATGTTCTCCGGCTCTTCCTGCACCCAGACCAGATCGTTCGCATCTGGATGAGCTTCGATGGCGGCGCGCAGTTCCTCTTCCGGCCAGGGATATAGCTGCTCCAGGAAGATAATGCCGGTAGACGTATCTTTTCGTTTCTGTCGTTCCACTCGCAGCTCGTGACCAATTTTTCCGGTGCAGATCAGCAGCCGAGTCACGCCCTGCAACTCCGTTTCTGGCAGGACATTCAAAAACCGCGGCCGAGTCAAATCCGCTAAAGGAGAAATTGCATCCGGGTGCCGCAACATGCTCTTTGGCGTGAAGACAACCAGCGGCTTGCGCCAATGACGCATCGCCTGACGTCGCAGCAAATGAAAATATTGTGCCGCTGTCGAAGGCTGCGCTACTTGAATATTGTCTCGCGCGACAATTTGCAAGTAGCGTTCCATGCGCGCGCTGGAATGCTCCGGCCCCTGCCCTTCATATCCGTGGGGTAACAGCAGCACCAGTCCGCTCAGCAGCCCCCACTTGTCTTCCGCGGAGGAAAGAAATTGATCGATGATGATCTGTGCGCCGTTGGCAAAGTCGCCAAACTGCGCTTCCCACAGCACCAGCGCTTCCGGGTAGTCGCGGCTGAAGCCATACTCAAACCCCATCACGCCTGCCTCAGACAGCATGGAGTTGTAGACCTCAAACTTGGCTTGCTGCGGTTGCAGATGATTCAGCGGCAAAAATTTTGTTTCATCTTGCACATCGATCAGTACGCTGTGGCGCTGGTTGAATGTGCCCCGCTGACTGTCTTGCCCGCTGAGGCGCACATGCGTCCCTTGTGTCAGAAGTGAACCAAATGCCACCGCTTCCGCCATGCCGTAATCGAAGGGACGCTCACCACGTCCCATTTCCGCGCGCTGTTCCAGCAGCTTTTGAATCTTGGGATGAATGTGAAACTCTGCCGGAAAACTTGTCAGCCCGTCCGCAATAGTGCGAATGGTTTCTGCAGAAGTCCCCGTGTCCACTTCGTACTTTTTGTGGTGCGGGCCGCCCTTGTAGGGCGACCAATATTCCGGTAGATCCGCCAGCACGGCTTTCTTCTTCATCTGCCGCGCCTGCTTCAGCTCTTCTTCAAACTTTGCTTCCGCCTGGTGCACACGAGCGGCTGGGTCGACGCCAATTTTCTGCGCAAAGATTTCATACAGGGGTGGATGATGTTGGATTTTCGCATACCGCAGAGGCTGCGTAATGGTCGGATCATCGACTTCGCTATGACCGTGGCGACGATAGCCAATCAGGTCAATGACAACATCGGTATGAAATTGATAGCGATATTCGACGGCGAGATTTGCGACGCGGATCACCGCATCCACATCCTCAGCATTCACGTGAAAGATGGGTATTGGCAAACGCCGCGCCAAATCAGAAGAGAAGCGGGAGGAGTTGTACTCGTCCGGCTCCGCAGTAAAGCCGATGAGATTGTTCGCAATGATCTGGATGCTGCCGCCGACCGAGTAGCCCTCGAGCGAGCCGAGATTCATGGTCTCCGCCCAGATTCCCTGTCCCGCAAAGGCGGCATCTCCATGGATGATGATCGGTAAAACGCGATCGCGTCCATCCGCGCCGTAGCGCATTTGCTTGGCGTACGTGCGTCCCATGGCTACCGGATCGACTGCTTCCAGATGGCTGGGATTGGACGCCAGGTGCAGGCCAAGTTCCTTGCCGGTCCGAGAGGTAAAGGTACCGGTCGCGCCCACATGATATTTCACATCGCCGCTGCCCAGGCTGCTGCGCGGGTCTGCATCTTCAAACTTTGAGAAAATAGCGGACGCAGATTTTCCCAGTGTGTTGACCATGACATTCAGGCGGCCGCGGTGGCTCATCGCCATCACAACTTTTTCCGCACCTCGCTCGGCGGCGCTGTTCAACAGCGCATCCAGCAGCGGAATCAGCGCCGTGACCCCCTCAAGTGAAAACCGCTTTGTTCCCAAATAGCGCTTCTGGATGACTTGCTCAAAGATGTCTGCCTCGACCAGCAAAGCGAGTGCACGTTGCAAATTCGGAGACGCGGCCGGTGCCTCCATGCGCTCTTGAATCCATCGCCGGCGTTCCGGGTCGGCCATGTGCATAAACTCGACGCCAACGGTGCCGCAATAGACGGCGCGGACCTGATCGGCAAAATCTCCGGTCTGCTTCAGTTCTTCCAACGGCTGCGCCGGAAGATATTGTTGCAAG
>JBARFA010000202.1:0-6349 GCA_049796755.1 Acidobacteriaceae bacterium | reverse complement strand
GCGGTGGACTTTGCCGGGAATAACGATGCGGATCGGAGGCGGCTGGCGTTCCATGGTGCGGATCTGCACCGGTGAAGTGTGAGTGCGCAACAAGAGGCGATCGCGCAACGGCTTGTGCTGCTGATTGGCGACGACTAGAGTGTCCTGCGTATCTCGGGCGGGGTGATTCGGTGGAAAATTGAGAGCCTCGAAATTGTAGTAGTCGGTTTCAACTTCCGGTCCGACACCGACGGAGTAGCCCATGTGTTCAAAGACGCGAACGATTTCGTGCATGGTGCGAATCAGCGGGTGCTCTGCGCCGAGCGTCGGTCGGATGCCGGGCAACGTGATGTCGATAGCGCTCTTTTCTATGATTTTTTTGGATGGCTTAGCTCCCAATTCCTCCAGGGCCTCGACTGCAATCCCGGTCCTTTTTGCAACTTTCCTGGGGTCGAGTTCAAGTTCCACGGATTGCCTGAAGGCATTGAAGCGATGCCCAACATTTCTCTTGAATTCAGGAGGGACGTTCTGAACGTACGCATCATTTATCTGTTTGAGTAGCCCAGCTTTCCTGCCGAGCCATTTAATGCGGAGCTGTTCTCGCTCGTCTTCTGTTTTTTCGCCTTCAAGGTCTTCATTCAGCCACCGTTGAAAGTGTGAATACACCTCATTCAGAATGTCGTCGGTATAGCCGGGTAGAGCAGGCCAAGCTTCTTGATTGGTCATGAGCAATTTGAGATATTTTGGCTTTTGTAGATTATGCGGGAATACTGACGTACTCTACCTCAATGGTAGGTGGAGGAATGGGTTCGCCATCCAGGCGCATTCCTTCGATGTGAAACTCGATGGCTTCGCGGATCAATTTCTCGGTTTCGGCCTTGGTTCTCCCTGCAGCGATACAGCCGGGAAGATCTGGCACGTAGGCGCTCCAGTTGGTCTCCGAATGCTCAAATAGTACTACGTATCTCATCGCAATCCCGCCTGTTTCAAGGCGCTTTGCAGCGTCTTGGGATGTACTTCATCGGATGGATGCCCAGCAATTGTTACCGTTCCCGCTTTTTCGACATGTTTGAATTGCCGATGACTGCCACGGACTCGCGACAACCGCCACCCCTCTTGCTCGATCCACTTAATCAAGTCGCGGACTTTCATTCAATTGAAGCAGCCCGAGAGTAGTGTACAACGCAGAACTGCGAAATCTCAGCCAAGGAAGTTCCATGGAGTTCATTTGATCGGTGACATTCAGACATTGCCTTTGAGGATAAATGAGAGAGGGCCGGATTACCGAGTCCGGGTGTTGAAAGGTGAGCGATATGAGGGCGCGGTTGGGGAACGTTTGGCGGTGTGATTCAATAGGGACGTGCGAAAAACTTTGAGAATCCTGGTCGTGTTGTTAGCGGTTTTGGGAGCCGTAGTCTCGGCACTGGCGTTGCAGGTGCATTACTCCAATAAGCTGGAGCCCTGCGACATTAATGCACACTGGGATTGCGGAATCGTGAATCATAGCCGGTACTCATCCATCTATGGCGTGCCGGTGGCCGCGGTCGGCATCGCAGGATATCTATTGATCGGCCTGTTGGAGCTGTTGCGAAAGAGAGACTGGACGTTCGCTGCGGCGTTGGCAGGACTTTGCTACGCGCTCTACCTTTCGCACGTGGAAGACTCGATCCTGCAGGTGTGGTGTCTGTACTGCGTGATTTCGCAGTGCATTATTGCGCTGATAGTGATCTTCGCGGGCATTCAGCTGGGAGTCGGGCGAAAGCAACAAAGCACCCCCTGAGGAGTGCCTTGTTGAATGATAAACGTGTTGGCTGGGTTTATGCGGCAGCGGTGCTGAGCGCAGATTTCGCCTGAGTGGCGAGAGCGGTGAACCCCGCTGGATCTTTGGCGGCGATGTCGGCCAGAACCTTTCGGTCCAGTTCGATACCGGCTAATTTGAGCCCGTGGATCAACTGTGAATAGCTAATGCCATTCAGCTTGGCGGCGGCGCCGATGCGGACGATCCACAGCGAACGGAACTGGCGCTTCTTCTCACGGCGGCCACGATAGGCGAATTTGAGCCCACGTTCGACAGCCTCTTCGGCAGCCTGATACAGCTTGGATTTTGTGAGGAAGTAGCCGCTTGCGCGCTTGAGAATCTTCTTGCGATATTCTTTGCGTTTATTGCCACGTTTGACGCGAGGCATAGTTGAAATCTCCTTTTTGCGTTTCGTTATGCGGCTGGAGGGAGGAGTCGCCGGCCTAGGGCCTGCGCTGATACCCTCTTCACTCGCTTCTGACTCTGATCTATCTCGGAGGTGTTAGTTCCGGGGGCCTCGAACGCTTTCGGGCCCTAACTCGCTTTCGCGAGCTGATCAGGCGTACGGAATCATGCGCAACACCTTGGGCAGGTCGGCATCCGAGACCATTGCTGACGCGGCAAGATGCCGCTTGGTCTTGGTAGCTTTCGAGGTAAGGATATGCCGCATGAAGGCCTGGCCGCGCTTGACTCGACCGCTTCCGGTCTTTTTGAAGCGCTTGGCCGCACCTTTGTGCGTCTTGAGTTTCGGCATGGTAATTCCAATCAAAATAACAGTTTTACGGCTTCGATCAGTATACGTGAGTTGGTGCGGATGCGCGAGCAAAGGCTTCAGAGAAGAAGTTGCGTTCCCGATCCTGTCCCCCGCGCGTGGGCTTAGCGCGTCAAGACCAATTCAGGCTGAAATTTTCGGCGGAGTGGGGAATCTCCGGGGAAGTAGGCGTTGGTGACGTACTGATAGAGCATGCGATGGGTGTTGAAGAAAGAGCCGTTGATGGCCATGGCCATGCGCATAATCTCTGCCCAGCGGTCGGGATAGTGATAGAAGAGGGGAAGAATCTCGTTTTCGAGTTTTTCGTAGAGAGATTCGGCCTCTTGGGCCTCGTCCTCGGACTCGGCGATGGCCCAGCCGGTTGCGCCTTCGATGCAGCCTTCAATCCACCAGCCGTCGAGGGTGCTGAGGCTGGGAACGCCGTTCATGGCGGCTTTCATGCCGCTAGTTCCGGAGGCTTCATAGGGGCGACGGGGGGTATTGAGCCATAGGTCGGCGCCTGCTGTCAGGATGGCACCCAAATCCCATTCATAATTTTCAAGATAGACAATGCGAATGTGGTCGGAGTTAAGCTTAGCGCTGGCTTCAATGACATGATGGATGATGGCTTTTCCCACCTGGTCGTGGGGATGGGCCTTACCAGCGTAGACGATCTGGATGCCGCCAAATTCCTCAGCAAGTCGATTGAGGCGGGTGGGATCCGCAAACAACATGTCCGCCCGCTTATACGCAGCGGCGCGACGTGCAAACCCTATGGTGAAGACGCCTTCTTGAAGGGTGACGCCCACCCGCTCACGAACGGTGTCGATGAGCTTCCGTTTCGCATTCAAGTGGAGGTTCCGAATCTCGCTGGGGGCAATGCCGATGGCGAAGCGCAGATAGAGATTGTCGCGGCGCCAGCTGGAAACCTTCTCGTCGAGCAATGCCTGGAGGGAGGGCTGAATCCAGGTGGCGGCGTGGACGCCGTTCGTGATCGCCTGAACAGAGTATTCGGGAAACATTTCGCGCGATACTCGGCCGTGCTGCATGGCGACGCCGTTGACATAGCGCGAAAAGCGCAGCGCGACATAGGTCATGTTCAACATGCCGTCGTGACAACAGCCGAATTTTTCGAGTGCCTCGGTCCGTTCTTCGCCCAGAACCTGACGAGCCTGGTCGAGAGAGAAGCGGTCGTGGCCGGCGGGAACCGGGGTGTGGGTGGTGAAGACGCATTTGGAGCGAACTGAATCAAGGTCGTCCTGGGTGGCATCCAGCAGATTGCCATCGGCGACCTGTTGCTCCAGCAGGCCGATGGTCAATAACGACGCGTGACCCTCATTCATGTGATAGACGTCCGGGTGGCAACCGAGGGCCGTGAGGATTTCGATTCCGCCGATACCGAGAACTGTTTCCTGACACAGGCGGTAGAAAGTATCACCGCCGTATAGATGGTCGGTCAGCTGACGATCCCAGCTGTCATTAGGATCAAGATCCGTGTCGAGGAAGATCACGGGAACGACGTGACCATCGGTGCCGACAATGTTTTTGCGCCAGGCGCGAACCATAACGGGACGGCCTTGGATTGTAATTGCGGCGAGGGGCTCAAGCGGCTGCAGAAGAGTCTCCGGCTTCCAAGGTTCGTCTTCTTCGGTTTGCGCACCGTCGGCATTCAAATGCTGGTGGAAATAACCTTTGCGGTGCAAGAGAGTGACAGCAGCCAGAGGAAGGCCAGTATCCGCAGCGGATCGAAGCGTATCGCCCGCGAGAACTCCCAGGCCACCGCTGTAGGTGGGCATGTTGGGAGCAACTGCTATTTCCATCGAAAAATAAGCGATTTGAATTCGCTTCCAATCGTCGCGAGATGACTCCGACGGCAAATCTGGTTGGCCGTTGATTGCCATTCAACCTCTGTTTCCCAAGGGGGTAGAGTTTATATTTGTTCTCCCAGCGGGAGACAGACCCATACACCAATCGCGTCGGAGCAGCATCGACTGAGCCCAAAGTACCCAAGAGGCGATTGAATTACCGCGAAACGACTCTACTTGCGCACTGCGTCCGACAGGATCGCTACATGGAATATTACCAGCGCAATCCGACGAAGATGAATATCTAACGAGGCACACTTGTGCGATTTGATCCGTGCTGTTGCGGGAACGGAACCTGCCAAGCTGCCTATGTTGCAGACTTGACCGGAGTTAGAATTTCCTGACCCGCAGCCTCAAGCCGTTCCCAGATGGCATCGATCCAGGCCAGGTGTTCGGATTTCATGAGGACTGAACGCAGACATTGCACAGGCGCGGCATTGGGAGCTATCCCGCTAGGTGTGGGCCAAGTATTTTCAGGAAAGCGGGATCGCGGGAGATGCACCAAGGCGAGGTGAAGGTTCCGACGGGCAGCGGCATCGAAGAGAGCGCGTGCGCGGCCTGAACTTTCCTCCGGGGTCGCGCCGCTCAGAGCCCAGACCACAATATCCAGTTGGGGAGGAATCGGGGCGACAAACATGGCCGAGGCGCGGATGCGGTGGTAGAGCTCGAGCGCGGCCGCACGGCAGGATTGCAACATCCCGGCGAATTCTCCACCTCTGGTTAATGGCAAAGCGCGTTGTGTAGCCCACAGCGCGACGGCAGAAGCGCCGGCGCGAGAACATTCCAGACTAATTTCGCCAAGATGAAGTTCGTTCGAGGTGAAGTAGGTATAGGGGGAATCGTGCTTGTAGAAGCGGCCGACTGAGGGATCGCGAAACAACACGCACCCGCACCCGTAGGGCTGGAGGCCATGCTTATGCGGATCGACGACGATGGAGTCGACTGCGGCAAGGGCGGCAAACGAATCCGCCGTTTCTGCGTCTAAGTTTCTAGCCAGGGTGAAATATCCGCCGTAGGCGGCGTCTGCGTGGATGCGAAACCCATAGTGGTCGCGCAAGGCCAGGATTTCTGGAAGAGGATCGACGGCACCGAGAGCGGTGGTTCCAAGAGTGACGACGACGGTGCCGACGTCGCCCTTTTGGATCCTGGATTCGAGAACGTTTAGATCGAGTCTGCCTCGCGGGTCGGTCGAGACAGAGTCAAAGGGTAGTTGCAGGACGCCATTCATGCGGCGATGGGTGTAATGCGCCTGGTCGGATGCGAGAATCGTTTTGCCGGGATGAAGCTGGCCGGCGATCCAAAGTGCTTCCAGATTGGCAAACGTACCGCCGCTGGTGAGGTGGCCGAGATGGGCGGTCCATCCGAACATGGTTGCGAGGCCTTGGACGGCCTCAATCTCCATTTGGGAGCTGGCGCGACCACCATCGAGGGCGTGGTTATTGGGGTTAATCCAGGTGGCAAGGGCGTAGGCAGCGCGGGCGACAGGGTGAGGTGGCTTGAGCATCTGGCCAGCGTAGAGGGGGTGGAAATAGGGGTAATTCTCGTGGAGGCGGGATGCCGTTTCCAGAAGCACAGCCAGCATCGCGGTATCGTCGATGGGAGGTGAGTCGTCGGAGGGGAGGGACGAGAAACCCTCCGCGAGAGTAGGCAGAGCGCGTTGAAGCCAAGCGATCGATTGCTCTTCAAATTTCATGCCGTCAGCTAGCATAACGCATGAAGGTTGAGAGAGTTGGGCGGGAGTACGCGCCCGAAGTGACGGCATGAAGGATGCGGCCGCCGCTAACGTGCATTTTTATCTTGCATTTGGCCAAAATCTGGTACACTGACCCTGCGTTCGAATAGAACCGGGCAGTTGTAGACTTTGCCCCAAAGCACAAGATTCTGCTAGTAGTCGCTCCGATTCCCTTCAGCGTAATTCAAATCGATTAGGAAATAAGATTCAAATGGAACAAGGCA
>JBARFA010000201.1:0-4033 GCA_049796755.1 Acidobacteriaceae bacterium | reverse complement strand
GATTGAACAAAAAGACCTGGTGACCGGACATGGCTATTTTCTGGGCGGCAAACAAACCCGCTGGGCCTGCGCCCACAACAAACACAGTTTTCATAAGCTTTCCTACTTCATAGCATAAACGGGAGGCTATTTGACGGCTTGTGACCTGGGTCACCTAGTTGATCAATCTCTTTTTCGCTTGAAACTTAGCGGGGTTCACGTCCGTCTCTCCCCCCAGCCGGTACCACGGCTGCATGCATCCTATTCGGATGGATGCACGAGTTGCGCCCGTAGATGGACGCGGGATGCTTGAGAAATATGCGGTGTCGCAAGCGAAACTCTCCCTCGACGATCGTGTCTATAGAAATGTCGGACGTTGTGACGCATAGCGTGCAACGTTCGCAGATCAAGATGCACTCGATCACAAGATGCACCTGAAACTTTGGAGAAGAAGAAATGCGAATTCATTCGAAGATTGCGCTCGCTCTCGTTTCCCTTGTCGTGTCGTTGCCGCTGGCCTTTGGCCAGAATGGTGCGCCGGCCCCGGCACCCCCGCCTCCACCTTCACAGTCGCAAGCTGGACCGAACCAGCAATATCGGCATCGCGGCATGCACCAACAGCAAATGAATCGCCCTGGTTCGTGGGATCACGGAGACATGCAGTGGGGCCGCGGAAACTGGGGAAGAATGCATCGCCACCGTGAATTCATGCTGGCGCGGCTGGTCAACAATCCTACATTTCGCGAACAGATCGGCATGACGCCGGAACAGGCGCAGAAGATTCGCACGGAAACGTTCGATTTCCAGAAGACTCAGATTCGCAATCGCGCCGACGTGCAGGTGAAGATGCTGGAATTGAGAGAGCTGCTAACTGCCCAGAATCCCGACCGCGCCGCGATCAATAGCAAACTGGAAGAAGTGAGCGCCGCGCGACTGACGCAAGCCAAGGCGGCTATCAATTTCCATCTGGATATGCGCACCGCGCTGACGCCGGATCAGAAACTGAAGCTGCAGGAACTGCGGAAGCAGTTTTTCCAGCATCGCTTTGGACCGGGCGGCCCTGGCGACGGACCTGGCCCACAATCGGGTCAATAAATCATTCAACAAAAATAGAAAGGCCTGAGCTCCGCATGTATTGCGGGCCTCAGGCTTTTTTGTCGCTATCACTTCGGGGGTGCACGGCCAAATCCCGCGGCATTGAATGATTCGTATCACTGAAGCAGAAATCTCATAGCGTCAATCGATCGATTCGATTAGACGACCAGTACATATGCCACTGGCCTTACCTCGCGGCTGCGGCGGAAAAAGAAATAGATCACGACGCTGACAACGGCAGCATAGGCGCACCACACCGAGGTAAATGCGTAGGACATGATCAGCATGACAATGATAAGGCCGACCATATTGAGCCATCCCAGAATCACCAGATCTTTAAACCCGGAAAAGAACAACGCGCCGCAGGTCGCGATGACATAGAGGACCGCCACGGGCTTGGTAGTGGTCAGCACATTGTTGTAGACGATGCTGTGGCCGTGGGCGTACACCTGCAGCGGATCCATCATCAATCCCCATAGGATGTAGAGCGTCAGGCCGCTGCCAAGCGCCAGGAAGTACATCATGCGTCGACGCTGCCGTCGTGTCGGTTCAATCAGGAACACACTGAGTGGCAAGAGAAATGGAAGCAGCCCCTGCGCGTACAAAACATAGGCGGCGGCAACGCCATGCAGCGCGGCCTGCGAAATCTTGCCATTCAACCCCAACCAGACGAAGCCTTCGGTAAATTGATGCAGCGCAAACAGACATGGCAGCGAAGCGAAGAGCAGTTCTCGCCGATGCTTCACTTCCGCGATGGTGGCCACGCCAATGGCCCCGAGAACAGCACTGCCGGTAAAGTTGGCGGTCGCTGAAAAACACATAAGGTCGTCTCCTGAAGTGCCCGCACGGTGCCAATTGGGTTGTCCTTACTGTAGATGAAAAGGATTCAGGGGAGTCAGCAAATTTGTGTCGAGACGTGGGAATCAGAACTGATACACCAGCGAAGCTCCGCCATAGGAACGAAGCGGCGTCGATACTCGAACGGTTGCCGCTGGTTCTGGTCCTGATTTCACACTTCAGTAACAAGTTGAACTCACTTCGTCGTTGACATGGAATCAGAGCTTTTTCGATAGTGGAGCAACGTCCCGTTTCTTGATTGAGGAATCTTGTGCCTGACTCTATTGCGCTTGCGCCTGCGTGTGTCGATGCCACCGAGGACGGCAATATGACGGAATTATTCCATAAAAAGCTGCTCGACAATCTGTACGACGGTGTCTATTTTGTCGATCCCGATCGCACCATCACCTATTGGAACAAGGGAGCGGAGCGCCTGACAGGATATGGCGCGAGTGAGGCGGTAAGGCGGCATTGCTTCGACAATTTTCTGATGCATGTGGACAAGGCCGGATGCGCGCTCTGCCTGAACGGGTGCCCGCTAAGCAAAACGCTGGCGGATGGAGAGCACCACGAAATGGAACTATTTCTGCGGCATAAGCTGGGCCACCGAGTGCCGGTCCAAGTGCGCATTCAACCGATTCGTTCGGCCGATGGTGCCATCGCCGGCGCGGTCGAAATCTTCAGCGACATTAGCGCAGTAAAAAAGCTGGAACGACTGGCGGGCCACTTACAGGATCTGGCTTATTATGACTCGCTCACTCAAGTCGCCAATCGGCGGCATATCGAATTGAAGGTGCAGCAGGCGCTGCAGGAAGTTCAGCAATTTGGCTGCGGATTCGGAATCGTGATGCTGGATGTGGATAGCTTTAAGAGCGTCAACGACAAGTACGGGCACCAGACGGGCGACCGCTTGTTGAAGCTGTTGTGCGATACCCTGACCAGCAGCCTGCGGCCAGGAGATGTGGTCGGACGATGGGGCGGTGACGAGTTTCTGGTGGTCGCCAGGGATGTGACCGAAAACTCCTTGAAGCATCTGGCCGAACGCTGCAGGCACCTGATCGACGCGACGTTTGTTCCCGTGGCGAGTGGCGCACCGATCCGCATCAATGTGTCCGTCGGCGCAACCATGTTGCGCGAAGGCGACGTGTGCGATGCCGTTCTGGATCGGGCGGATCGGCTGATGTATGCGAGCAAGGGCGCAGGAAAAAACCTGGTTCACGTAGGCTGATGCTGCGAACTGGTTTGGAAAATTCGCGGCGCGAATTCATCCGGCCATCGCACGCTGCGCGGATCGAGCCCACTGAGAATTGGATGCGTCCCCTCTGGCTATTGAACGGATTGAGTTATTTCGTCTGCTCCTGACGCATCCGGTCCTCTTCCGCTTTCAACTTCTTGCTGGCTCCTTCCATACTGCGTTGCATGGCGCCGCTGTCGATCTGTTTTTGAATATCCGCCATCCGCTGCTTGAATTCCGGACTGTTGATTTTCGCGGTGGCGGCCTCGATCTGTTGCTGCATTCTGACCATGTCCACCTTTTGGATGGCGCTCTGCTGTTGCTCCGCCAGCATCAACTGCCTGCTGGCTTCTTCCATGCTGCGCTGCATCGCGCCGCTTCCAATCTGCTTTTGAATATCCGCCATTTGCTGCTTGAACTCCGGACCGTTGATCTTCGCCGTGGCAGCATCGATCTGGCGCTGCATCTGCGCGAAATCCAGATGCTTCATATTGGCCTGTTGCCTCGCGATCTCTGCCATTTGCTGTTTGAATTCCGCACTGTTGATCCGCTTAGTTGCCTCGGCGATCTGCGCGTCCATGGCCGCCATTTGCTTATCCAACCCCTCCTGTTCCTCGGGAGTCAGAGAATGAACTCCATGGCTGTCGATCACGAATGACTCGTCTTTGGCTTTTCTGGGATGGGGGTGAATTGATTTATTTTTCTGCGGGGATGGCTTCTCGTCAGCTGGCACTGGCGCAGCGGGTGGAATCGGCGCAGTGGGCGCAGCTTGAGGAACCGGCACAGCAGATTCCCCTAACGCAACGGGCGCGACAGGAGCAGTTGCTGGGATAGGCGCCTCCGCGATGTCAGACGCAGACGGCACGGATGGAGTCGGCGGCGCAGGAG
>JBARFA010000200.1:0-5868 GCA_049796755.1 Acidobacteriaceae bacterium | reverse complement strand
CCATTATCAACGCGCTGGCAGTGCAGGATGCGCTGGAGAAGCAGAATGTTTTTTGCCGGGTGATGAGTGCCATTGAAATGAATCAGGTGTCGGAGCCATATATCCGTCGACGGGCAATTCGGCATCTAGAAAAAGGAAGAGTCGTCATTTTCGCCGCTGGCACTGGCAATCCCTATTTTTCGACGGATACCGCCGCATCTCTGCGAGCGATGGAGATTAAAGCTGACGTTCTGCTGAAGGCAACCAAGGTGGATGGCATTTACAGTGCCGACCCGGTGCTGCACAAGGACGCGGTCAAGTTTGAGGAAATCAGCTACATGGACATTCTGCAGCGCAATCTGCGAGTGATGGACATGACAGCTGTGAGTCTTTGCAAGGATAACGATCTGCCGATGATCATTTTCAGCATGAACCAACCGGGCAACATACGGCGAGCGATCGCCGGTGAAAAAGTTGGCTCGCTGGTCACGACGTAGGCACAAATGGCAGTCGCTATTCCTATCCCCCGCCGGCCTGTAATGCCCGCATTAACGGGCCTTCGCGCATTTACCGCGACCAACATCGTGTTTTTTCATTTTTGGAATCCGGCATGGTTCGGCCCGCTCGCTCCCATGATGGATAACGGCTATGTGGGCGTGAATTTCTTTTTTCTGTTGTCGGGATTCATCCTTGCCTACAACTATTCCGACCGATCGGATGCCGGCCAGTTCGACCGCAAGCAATTCTGGCAGACACGGTTTTCACGGCTCTATCCGGTGTATGTGCTGGGGCTGCTCATTTCTATTCCGATTCTGGAACTGGAATGGAAATATCGGAGTCACGCCCAATTTTTTCAAGGGCTGGGACTGACGGCGATTATGCAGCAGGGCTGGAGCCCGAAGCTGTGTACGTTCTGGAATACGCCGGCCTGGACTCTCTCCTGCGAGACGGTATTTTATTTGCTGTTTCCCATGCTGGTCGCCATCAAGTGGCCGCAGAAAACGCGCAAGCTGTTGCTGATTCTGGCAGGATGCTGGCTGGCTTCGCTGGTGATTCCGTCGATCTACATGTGGGTGCGTCCGGATGGACTGGGGCCGATCACGCGCATGTCGAACAGCTATTGGCTGCGAGCGGTGAAAATGACACCGCTGCCACATCTGCCGACGTTTGTCGCCGGCATTGTGCTCTCCAAGCTGAATGATCAGATGCGGTTGGCCAATCGCACTCGTTACTGGTTGGCAATCATAGGGCTGGGCACTGTATCCACGGTGCTGATGCAGGGGGCGAAGATGCCGTTTCTGCTGATGCACAACGGGCTGATCACGCCGCTATTCGCCATCTCCATTTTAGGGTTGACGGGACATCACCCGATCACGCGCTTCCTGCGTTTTCCGCTGTTCGTCGCGGTGGGCGAAGCGAGCTACTGCCTGTACATTCTTCACTTCAATCTGTGGCGCTGGATTCATGTGAGCGGCCTGCTGGAACGGCTGCATATTGCGCGCTTCGATCCGTGGATCTCGTATTTCATGCTGGAAGTCACCGCGTTGCTGGTGTATCGATTCCTGGAGCGGCCGACGCGCAACTGGCTGCATCAAGTGCTGCCGGCGCTAAAGCATGCGCGTGGACAATTTACGCCGGCGCGGGTTGCCGGTCCTCAGACTATTGCGGCGGAGCAGGCTTCCGAAGGCTGAGGGGACGGCGAATTTTGCTGCTGCGGAATGGATTGCGGATGGTGACTGAACCGATAGTTTGTCCATGCTGCAAATCTTCCGAGTAGAGCGTGGTGCAGTCGGATTCAATCGCTGCGGCCACGATCAGCGAATCGTAGATATGAAATCCGTACCGCTGGGCAATCCGTAGTGCGGCATCGTGTGTATCGATTGTGATGGCGACGGGCGCCGCACACAAGACCCGGAAGGCGGCCAACGCCTCGACGATTTCATCCCATGGCATCCGAAGTTTGCGCCGCGCCACAGCAACAAACTCGTTCAAAACCTGGATGCTGACAGTCCCGCCATTGGCCAGCAATTCTTCCGCAGTCGCCGCTCGGGGATCGTTTCGCGCAACAGCATAGACGAGGACCGTCGTATCGAAGAAGAACTCACCGCTCATTGGCTGCTTTCCGGTCGAAAACAAATCCTGAGGGTAGCGGTTTCCGCAATTTTCGCAGGCGATCGAGGGCGCGTTTTCGGCTGCTGTCGCGGCTAACATGAAACTGCCGTTCGCCTTCGATGCGGATTTCGATTTGGTCCCCTTCTTTCAGTTCGAGGGCCTCAACTACCACTGCGGGCAGACGCACCGCCAGACTATTTCCCCACTTGGATACCTGCATGGGATTCACCTCCAGATATACATTGAATAGAGTATATCCAAAACTCTAAGGTCGAAACTGGCGGCATTCCGACGAAGAGGAATCGGCTCACCGATCAATGCATCGATTCACGATGCGTCATCCCTTTTCGTCACGTTGAGCGGGCGGCGGGCAAAATAGTAGAGCGATCCGGCCAGCAGCGCAAACATCACCACTGAAACCCAGTCATGATAGAGAGGATTTTTCGTCGACATCTTCAGGATGTCGAAGTGTTCCGTGGCTGACTCATATAGCTTAAGCGCGACGCCGAGCAGGCCGACAATGCCACCGGCAGCAATCAATCCGCTGGCGTAAAGCGAGCCTGGACTGATCTCGCCTTCGAGCGCCCCTGCGGATGCACCATCGCGTGCCACGGCGCGATCGATCATCCAGCGCACCACGCCGCCGCAGAAGATGGCGAGCGTTGTGCCGATCGAAAGATACGCGCCGACGGCGAAGGAAAGCGAGCGGACTCCGAGTAGCTCCACCACAATCACCAGAAAAACGCCGAGCCATATCAGGCCCCAGGGAAGCTGGCGGGTGAGAATGCCGTTGATGACAGTGGCCATCAGGCGAGCCTGCGGAGCCGCGGCGCGCTCGCTGCCGATTCCTTCAATCCACTGCACTTCAATGTGGCCGGTGGCGGGATTGAAAAGATATTTTCCGTCGGCGAGCTTGTGCGAACCCAGCGCGTTGAGCAGAACGTAATTGCTTCCGTTGTCGATCTGCTCTTTTCCGTTGGCGAGCTTGACGCGAAACTCGCGACGGGAAAAATGTTCCTGCTGCACGGTCACTCCGTCGGCAGGTTGGGCAAGATTGTAGGGGACATTCGTCGGGCGAAATTCTTCCAGCCCCTTGTTCATGGCCGTCAACGTAACGCCAATCGAGATGGTGGAGATGCAGACACCGATGAGCAACGCGAGCTGCTGTTTCCACGGAGTTGCGCCGATCAGGAAGCCTGTTTTCAGGTCCTGCGAAGTATCGCCGGCGTTTGCGGAAGCAATGCAGACCACGCCGCCGATGGTGATGGCCAGCGCGCCAAAGGCGGGTGCAGTCCAGCCCTTCACCAGAAAAATTGCGGAAGTGGCCATCAGTGTGGCGATGGTCATGCCGGAAATTGGATTGGCGGAACTGCCGATCAGGCCGACGATGCGGGAGGAAACAGTGACGAAGAGAAATCCAAACACGACGACCAGGAGCGACGCAGCCAGATTGGCAAGCAGGCTGGTTTGCGCGCCGGGGACAGGCTTGAAGGTGAGGAACAGGAACATCAATATGACTAGCAGAACGGAACCACCGACGACGACAGACATGGGGAAGTCGCGATCCGTACGCTTTTCCGCGGCAGCGGCGGCGCGTGATTTGCCGATGCTGGCGATGCCTTCGCGGAATGCGCCCCAGATGGTCGGCACGGTGCGCAGCAGTGTGAGAATGCCAGCGGCTGCGACAGCGCCCGCTCCCATGGGACGCACGTAGGCGGCCCACAAATCGCTGGGCGACATTTGCGAGATGGGTTGCGTGCCGGGATAAATGGGGCCGGTGAAATGCGCCCCGAAGAAATGAATGGCGGGCATCAGCACCAGCCAGGAGAAGACGCCACCGGCGAAGATGGTTCCGGCAACGCGAGGGCCGATGATGTAGCCGACGCCGAGATACTCCGGCGTGGCATCGGCGCGGATGGCAGAGCCGGGCAGCCATTTGGGCTCATAATTCGGCGTGCTGGGCCACGCGCTGAATAAGTTGCCATTTTGAAACAGGGTGTAGACAGCGCCCAGGCCGAGACCCCAGAAGACGCGGCTGGCAAAGGAGCCGCCGTGTTCGCCGGCGAGAAGAACGTCGGCGCAGGCCGTGCCTTCCGGATACGTGAGATGTCCGTGCTCCTTGACGATGAGTTCTCGTCGCAGCGGAATCATGAAGAAGACACCGAGCCATCCGCCGAGCAGTGCCAGAAAGAAAATGCGCGAGTATTGCAGATCGAAGCCGAGAAAGATGAGCGCGGGCAGCGTGAAGATGACGCCGGCGGCGATCGACTGGCCGGCGTTGCCGGTGGTCTGGACAATATTATTTTCCAGAATGGAGGCGCGGCCGAGCGCACGCAGCACACTGATCGAGAGCACCGCGATCGGAATGGAGGCGGCGACGGTGAGTCCCGCGCGCAGGCCGACATACACAGTGACTGCGCCAAAGAGAATGCCAAAGATGCAGCCGAGAAAAATAGCGCGGAAGGTAAACTCCGGGCGTGAATCTTCAGGCTTCACATATGGCTGAAATTCCGTTGAGGATGCAGCGTGGCCGGCCGATGTGTGCGACTGGGCAGATGGTTTGGATGGTCCGACAGTGCTCGCCAACGTTGAGCCTCCGTGCAACAAACTACAGCAAACCGTTGAGTGTAGAGCATTCGCTACGCTTCACGATAGATGATCTTTTTGTTTACTCCCACTCAAGCCAAAAGAAGGCTTGAATGGGCCACCATGCACCCCGCCGATTGGCATGGGATAAAAATTTTCATTGGGGATGGGCTGTTCGTTTCATGAATTCCGAATATACTGCACTCAGCCGGATCGTACGAGGTGCTCGCCGCGGCGGGCCGACACGTTCTGGCACGTGAAGCGTTCCTGACAGGAACGATTTATGGTTGGGAGGTGCGTCTTCCCCAGGCAGTCCCCGAGTTCACGAGACCGAGCCAGTATACTTCCGCCATCGCAGATGGCCGCTTGGCGCGCGGTTGCGCGTGTCCTCCGAAGTCCCATGGACGCTGTCAGTTGTGCGATCTTTCCTTCCCAATGCAGGCTCTGCAATCAACCTCTCCTGCATCTTTCCACCGCGCCGATCTGTGCCGTTTGCTGGGCCGATCTGCCGGAACAACTCCCAGACAGTTTATGTACTTTATGCGGCGAACGGCTCAGCGTGGGTGGTTTGCGCTTTGCGACGACATCCGCGGCACTGGGTTCCGGTGGCGAGAAACTTTGCCATTTGTGCGAACGGGCACGGCCAAAGTTCCAGCTGGCAGTCGCGTATGGAGAGTATGAAGGCACGCTGCGGGCGCTGATTCACCTGCTGAAGTATGAGCACATCCCGACCGTTGCCGGGCCATTGGGTGCGCTGCTCGCGGACGCGATCGCGCGGCGCCAGGATTTACCACCCAACCTGACGGTGGTGGCAGTTCCGTTGCATGGAAGCAAGCAACGCGAACGCGGCTTTAATCAAACCGTGTTGCTGGCGGAAGCGACGGTGCGAAGTCTGCGCCGACAGCGTCCTGATCTTGCATTGCAGGTGGCGCTTGAGGCGATGGGACGCCAGCGCGCCACGGAAACTCAGGCGGGCCTGAACCCGCACCAACGACGCCGCAATTTACGCGGCGCATTTTTTGTTCGCCAGCCGGAAAAGGTGGCGGGACGCGCGATGCTGCTGCTGGATGACATTTACACCACCGGGGCGACGGCGCGGGAGTGCACGCGAACGCTGCTGGGAGCGGGGGCGCTTTCTGTGCATGTGGCGACTCTGGCGCGCTCACAACGGGAAGGCGTGGCCTTTTGGGA
>JBARFA010000199.1:0-12135 GCA_049796755.1 Acidobacteriaceae bacterium | reverse complement strand
GCACATTTCAACCGAATCGCCGCCACCGCGCCAAGACGCATGGCTTCCGGACCCGCATGAAGACCAAGGCGGGCCAGGCCGTACTGTCGCGCCGTCGCGCCAAGGGCCGCAAGCGCGTCTCTGTCAGCCCCGGCTACCGCGACTAACCATAGTCGCTGCATTCACCTGGATCTCACCGTCGAAACTTCCTGATTCTCTGGGGATTGCGGTTCCATACCGCTGCCTCGTCAGGCAATCTGCCCACATTGCGGATGTCCGTGAGCCGGGTTGCGCGACAATAGGACGAACGGTGAGCGATGCCAGCCCTATCTCCAGTTCGAGTCGGCAAGCCCGTCGCGACTTCGCGACAGGAGTCCAAGCTGCGCAAGCATGCCGACTATCAGCGGGTCTATCGCGAGGGAAAACGGCAGTCGTTGCCGCTGATGACGTATTTTTTCGCGGCTCGCAAGCCGCAGGATGAGGCCGCGAAGCCTGGGCAGACTCAGAAATCTGAAATTCTTCCCGGATCTAGGGTCGGCCTAACGGCCGGACGAGTGCTGGGAAATGCGGTGGACCGCAACCGCATCAAGCGGCGTATGCGACAGGCGATCCGGGGCGCGCAGACGGAATTGACCGCCGATGTCGACGTGGTGCTTCATCCTCGGCGGACGGTGCTGGAAGCCGACTTCTCTCAGATTGAACGGGATGTGTTACGGGCGTTTCGCGCAGTAGAACTGGCACTGAAACCGTCCGCCGACCCAAACTCGAGCCATGGCAACTAGTCAGGAGCTACGTGCGGCCAGGGTTGAGCGCCTGGCGCGCTTCTATCAGCGATGGATTTCTCCCGGCCTCCATGGCTTGTCGGGCTCGCTGCTGCCGATGCCGGCCGGATGTCGTTTTCAGCCGACATGCTCGGAATATGCCGCGATCGCGGTGGCGCGCTACGGCTGGCTGCGCGGCTCTGGCATGGCGCTGCGGCGAATTTCGCGCTGTCATCCGTGGAGCCGCAAGGGAAGACTGGGCGGATTCGACCCCGTGCCGTAAAGTTTTCAAGAGCTGGGTTTTTCTGCGCATCTCACTGTCTCGGCTGGTGCAGGTACCTTGGCCCTCCCCGACAGGCTGCAAGTGGGAGATAAAAACGGGTAGGATAGGTATACCCGCATCTGCGCGAACCGTCCCGGCACGTCGAACGTCGAGGAACGATCGAGACAGCAGAAAATCCAGCATCCGCCGCAGGCACAGCCTGGTTGTGGAAGCGTTTGCGCTGAATTGCAGTGCGGAAATTGAACGCAACAGGAAGTCTCTTGGCCGAATATAAAAATCCTAACCAGCACGGCGGCAAGCAGGACACGAATTCCCTGCTGGTATTCACCGTTGTGTTTGCTGCAATTCTGCTGGGCATGCAATTTTTCCGGCCGAAGCACCCGGCGACTCCGACTCCAGCCCAGACCACCGCGTCAAAAACCAGCGCGAGTCAGCAAAATGGCGCAGGTGCGGCCAGCAACAGTGTTCCAAACGCCACGGCAAACCCCGCGGGCGAGGAAGCATCTACCGAGGCAACGCCCAAAGTAGCAGCCGCGGCCCAAACCACCACAGTCGTCGAGAACGAACTCTATCGGATCACTTTCAGCAATCGTGGCGGCGAGGTGACTTCGTGGATTTTGAAGAAGTACACCAACTACGAGGGCAAGCCGCTCGACCTGGTGCATACCGCAGCGGCGGAAAAATTCGGCTATCCGCTGTCGATCTACACCTATGACGCTGGTTTGCGCCAGCGCCTGGCGCAGGCCCTCTATGTGCCTTCTGCCACAGGCACACTGACCGCCCCAAATCAGTTGACGTTTGAGTATTCCGCCGGTGGCTTGGTGGTTCGCAAGACGTTCCACTTCGACAACAGCTACGTTGTCACGGCCGACGTGAGCGTGACGCAGAACGGCGCGCCGGTGGAGGCACTGGTCGCGTGGCCCGCAGGGCTGGGCGATCAACGCGAGGCGCGCGACTACTCCACGTATCAGAAGATCGATCGCTCGAACAACGGCAAAGTGGATAGCATTGCGCCGAAAAAAGTGAACGACGGCGAAACTCTATCGGGCTCGCTCGACTGGGGCGGTGTCAGCGATCTGTATTTTGCCGCGATGTTTCTGCCGCAAACGCCGGCCAACAGCACCTTTGTGGCGCTGCGTCATACGCTGGACATCCCCAAGAATGCGGACGAACCGAAGACCAGCGAGACCGAGCCGGAACCGGTCTTAGGAGCGGCTGTGGGTTCGGTGAGCGGCCCCACGACGGTGCGGGTTTTCGCCGGGCCCAAGATGTTGAGCGTTTTGTCTTCAATCCGGGCCACGGGACCGGACGGCAAGCTGAACGGACACAACCTGGTGCCGATCGTGCACTACGGCATGATGTCCATCATCGCCAAGCCGCTATTCTATTTTCTGCGCTGGGTCTACGACCACGTAGTGCATAACTGGGGCTGGGCGATTCTGCTGCTGACAGTGGTTTTGACCCTGGCGATGTTCCCCACTCGCTTCACCATGATGAAGTCATCCATCAAAATGCAGCGAATCCAGCCGCAGATGAACTACATCAAGGAGAAATACAAGAAGTACAAGTTCGACGACCCGCGCAAGCAGGACATGAACCGGGAGATGCAGGAGCTATATAAGAAGGAAGGCGTCAACATGTTTGGCGGCTGCCTGCCGATGCTGATCCAGATGCCGCTGATTTTCGCATTTTATGAAATGCTGGAAAACGCCATTGAACTGCGGCACGCGCACTGGTTCTGGCTGCACGACTTGTCGGCCCCTGACCCGTATCACATTCTTCCGATTGTGATGGTGTTTTCGCAGTTCTTCTTTCAGCTGTTCACACCATCTCCGGGAGTCGACGCCGCGCAGCAAAAAATGATGGCGTTCACGATGCCGCTGTTCAGCGGATTTATCTGTTGGCATTACGCCTCCGGATTGGCACTCTACTGGGCGGGAAGTAACCTGATCGGCATCGGGCAGCAAATGATCATCAACCGCACCAAGTTAGGCAAAGAGTTGCGGGAGATCCAAGCCAAGAGAGCGTTGAAAAAAAAGGGCGGACGACCGGCAGCTGTTGCCCGGCGTTGACAAACCTGCAGAAGCGAGACTATGGAATACCAATGCCCATTGAAGACTATCAATCTGCCGTAGAAACGATCGATGCATTTCTCAAGACGGTGGTCGGCAAAGGCGGTTTGCGCCTGAAATACAGAATTACCGCAGGCGCGGGCGCAGCCGATCCACACAAGTTCGAGTCACGCGAAATCTACGTAGAAATCGCGGGCCCGGATGTTGACCTGGTGCTGGAACACAATGCGGAGCTGTTGCGCTCTTTAGAGCACATCGCGGCGAAATCGCTGCGGCTGGAGCCTTCCGAACACGATTTGGTCAGCTTCGACGCGCGGGGCTACAAGGCTCTGCGGGCGCAGGAGTTGAGACTTGCGGCGGATACGGCCGCGGAGCAGGTGCGGCGTACCAGTGAGCCGTATCATTTCGCCCCGATGAACTCCCGCGAACGGCGGATGCTGCATCTGGCTTTGAAAAATTACGAAGACCTGCGCAGCGAAAGCAGTGGAGAAGGCATGCGTCGCTCCGTCGTGGTCTATCCAAAAAACTGGCAGCCTAGAACTCCTTCTTCTACCGGAACCGGCCGGGCACGCACTTTTGGTCGAAGCTGAGCGGGGACAGACTTGCTTGCGAGCCTTCGACGATGAAGCGTGCGCAAAGTAGAATCGACCCGTGACCGAGTCAGTTCGAGTTGCAACTTTATCGCCACAGCAGCATGCGGAGATTCAGCGCGATACCATTGTGGCCATTTCAACTCCGCCGGGCCGCGGCGGTATTGGCATCGTGCGCCTCTCCGGTGACGATGCGCTTGCGATTGCTTCGAGTCTGACGCGGCTGGCGAAACCTCTGATGCCAACGCAGGCGCAACTCGCCGATATTCTCGATCCCGAGAGTGATGATGCGGAACATGCATCACGAATCGACGAAGCTGTTGTCACTTTCTTTCAGGCGCCCAACTCCTACACCCGAGAAGATGTCGTCGAGATTGCCGCGCATGGCTCGCCAGTGGTGCTGGAGTCGCTGGTGCGGGCTGCCATTGCGCGAGGCGCACGACTAGCTCGCCCCGGAGAATTCACCGAGCGTGCTTTTCTTTCCGGTCGCATCGACCTCACTCAGGCAGAAGCCGTCCGTGATCTGATCGAGGCGCAAACTCTATACCAGGCGAAAATCGCTTCAGAGCAAATGGAGGGTGCGTTGTCGCGCCGCATCCATCCCATCAAGCAGTCGCTGGTGCATCTGATTGCGGAACTGGAAGCGGGCATCGACTTTGCGGAGGATGATGTTGACGTGATGCCGGCGGATCGGATCGCGAGCAAGGTAACGGCGATCATGGAGCCGTTGCAAGCGCTGGCAGCATCGTTCGCGTATGGCCGCGTGGTGCGCGATGGAATTTCGCTGTCGATCGTCGGGCGCCCAAACGCAGGAAAGTCTTCGCTCTTCAATCGACTCGTACAGCGCGAGCGTGCCATAGTGACGGCTACGCCCGGAACCACGCGAGACCTTGTGACGGAACGAGTATCTCTCGGCGGAATTCCGCTCGACTTGATCGACACCGCGGGGTTGCGAACCGCACAGGATGAAGCGGAAAGCATCGGTATTCAAAAATCGCGCGAGGCTTTGGCCGATGCCGACGTGGCGCTGCTGGTGCTGGATGCCACAGCAGAAGCGCTGACGCCGGAAGAATTCTCGCTGCTGGAGCAGATGCGCACCCGTCGAGCGCTTGTGGTGTTGAATAAGGTCGACCTCGCCCGCGGGAAACCTGTACGCGAAATGATTCATCACGCGGAGGGATCAAGCGAGGCGATAGAGACCTCAGCGCTGACAGGCGAAGGAATCTCCGAACTGCGTGATGCGATCCTTACGCTGATCCACGGTGAAGGCAAAGAAGTCGAGACTGGTCTCATGACCAATCTTCGCCAGCAACAAGCTGTATCCGAAACGGTGCAAGCGCTGCAGGCCGCCGAGCTGGCGATCGTTGCGACCATTCCTCACGAAATGCTGCTAATCGATCTTCATTCTGCGCTGCGCAGCTTGGATGCATTGACCGGCGCCACAACCGCCGACGATATTCTGAATCTTATTTTCTCCACCTTCTGCATCGGCAAGTAGAGCGGCTTCCGAGAACATCCCAAGAAATACAAAAATCACATTTTAACCTTTGTCCCGCAATCCTCCATCGTTGGAGTGAGTAGAGGGTAGGGCAATTGCCCTGCTCAAAAGCTGTACGACAGCCTAATGACAGCGATCGATGGCCGTTGTCCAATGCTTTCAAGTCAGCAGTAGCAATAGACGGCACCACCACAGTCTCCGTGTAACTCTTCCTCGTAGTTGCTGCGGAAGCGGGCGCTATGGTGTATCGGATCATCGGTAATTCCCCGGGCGCCGACCGGTCACACATAGAAGGGATAGAACGACATGAAAAGTGTTTCCTTATTTCGTATTTGGTCAGTGGTAGCAGGAATTTTGCTCACAGGTGGCATGTTGCACGCGCAGATCGCAAACAACACCGCCCTTGTCGGCAATGTTGTCGACCAATCGGGGGCGCCCGTCGCTGGAGCCAAAGTGACGGCCACCAATGTAGGGACCAAGGTTGCATATCCGGGGACGACTAACTCGGCGGGCTTTTACTCTATTACATTTATTACTCCCGGTATCTATGACATCACGGTGACCCAATCAGGCTTCAACAGCATTACAAAGACCGGACGTATCGTTACCATCGACCAGGCGCAGCGCACTGATTTCAGCCTTCAGGTTGGCTCGACGGCGACGTCCGTTACGGTTTCTGCGGCTTCACCGCCGATCGCGACGGACGATTCGACCCTGGGTGAAACGTTCAACACCAAGGCCGTCAGTGACCTGCCGCTGATGGGTCACAACGCCCTGGAAGTTGCCGCTACGGCTTCTAATGTCATCATCGGCCCCACCAGTAGTTACTCCGGTGTTCCTCCCGGCGAAGACTTCATCGGCGCCGGTCAGCGCGAGATTCAGAACAGCCTGAGCCTCGATGGCGTGACGATCATGAACAGCCTGATCAGCACAGCACCGGCGCGTCCCAGCTCAGACATGATCTCTGAAGTCCAGATGCAAAGCGGTAACTACTCCGCACAGTATGGAAACTACCTCGGCGTTCACATCAACCTAGTTAGTAAATCCGGCACAAATACCCCTCACGGCGCCGTGTATGACTATATTCAGAACACAGCGCTGAATGCTGCTCCATTCCTGAATCTTCCGGGAACTCCTAAGCCGATTCAGCATTACAACCAATACGGTTTCGATCTGGGTGGACCTGTCTTTATTCCGAAAATCTATGACGGACGCGACAAGACATTCTTCTTCGCTTCGTACGAGAAAATCAATCAGGTTCAGCAGTCCAATCAGGGCCCCGTTTCAACGCTCACTCCGGCGATGGAGGCAGGAAACTTCGGATTCCTCGATGGCGTGCAACAACTGTACGATCCATTCACCGGTCAGCCATATCTAGGCAACCAGATTCCGGCCACCGAGCTCACCACACCCGCGGCGCAGATCGCAAAGAACGTTGAGCAATATATAGCACCGCCGAATCTGCCGGGCAGCACCAATAACCTGAATGTGAACTATCCGAACAACCTTTACATCAAGCAAACTCTCGATCGCGTGGATGAAAATATTGGCGACCATGTCCGGCTGTTTTTCCGGTATCACTGGCAAGATCTGAATATTCTGGCCGGCGATCCATTTCCGACGGACGCTTCTTACGGACCGACCAACACCAGAAACTCCGAATTTGGCTATACCCACATCATTACGGCGAATCTGATCAATGATTTTCGTATTGGGTTGAACACTGTAACCTCCAACAACCTGAACTACTTCGCGGAGAATGGCATCGCGGATGCCGGAACCAAGCTGGGGATTCCCGGTTTCAACGCCGATACGATTTACGACAACCCCGGAATTCCGTCCTTTAACTTCGATACGTATCACGAGGCGGGCAACGACGCTTCCAACTGGTATCAGGATGACCGTGCAATTGATGGCTATGACCAGGTAAGCTGGGCGCACGGCAAACACAACATAATGGCGGGTGTTGAACTGCGCAAGCTCACCATCGGGCGCGAAGCGACGAACGATCCTCGCGGATATTTCAACTTTATCGGCACGGCCTCCACTGGAGCCGGCTATACAAGCACGGGTTATGGGGCTGCCGACTTCGTTCTTGGTCTCGCCCAGGCTTCGCAGACTCCGGTGCTGCCGGTGAAAGGATCCGTTGCTGAATGGCGTGACGGTTTCTTTGTGCTTGACAACTGGGACCCATTCCCCAAGCTCACCCTGAACTATGGCTTGCGCTATGAATTGCCAACAGTGCCTTACAGCTTGAATGGTTACGCCCGCATCCTGAACCCGCAGCAGACGGCGCTGATCCCGTTTTCGAGTGCAACTACTGCCGCGGACTTTAAGCCAACCCCGGGATTCAAGTTCAATAATCCCAACCACGCGGACTGGGCTCCTCGTTTCGGTTTTGCCTACAGAGCCCGTGAGACGACTGTCCTTCGCGGAGGCTTTGGAGTGTATTACAACGCGAACCAGCTCAATACGTATACGCTGACAACCTCGAACTATCCGCTTTCTGCTTCGGTCGATTACTTCTCGACGCCGGGCAATTTGCTCAGCCTGTCGAACCCCACGCCAGGAGCTGGAGCAGGCTCGCCGGTCGCTGGAATTCCTGGAACCTATGTAAGCGCGTTCACCATTTCACCCTACTTGCCGACACAGACGCTCTATCAATGGAATTTGTCGTTAGGCCAGGATTTGTGGCGAGGAGCGGGCATGGAGCTGCAGTACCTTGGTTCGCATGCGATTCACCTGGATCGCGATTTCTATGACAATCAACCGCAGCCCTCGACTGACAAGGACATTAACGGCCGCAGACCGAATCAGCTGTTTGGATCGATCAGAATGATTCAGAACGACGAGTATTCCCACTACAACGGGTTCACCGCCATTCTGCGTCAACGAGCCAGTCACGGTCTGTCAGCCATGCTGAGCTATACCTGGAGCCACGACCTGGATATCTCGGATAACTCCAACGGCTCCGGGACAACCATGGATCAGTACAACATCGGTCTCGACTATGGCAATTCCAATTGGGATATCCGGAACCGTTTTGTTGGGACCGTGACTTACGATATACCCACGGTTCCGCATGCCAATGCGTGGCTTCGTGAGGGGTTGGGCGGGTGGCAGGCGAACGCCATCGTTACCATTCAGTCCGGTGAGCCATTCAATGTGAACCTGGGTTTTGACCAGGCCAACGTTGGATTGCCACGAGGAAACACGCAGCGACCGAACTGGGTACACGCACCCAGCGCGCATTGCGGCCTGAGTAATTACATCAAGAATAACGGCTACACCAACGGTGGTACTTCCTGCATTGACGCCACAGCCTACTCCATCCCCGCAGTCGGCACCTATGGCAATACGCGACGGAATACGCTTAGCGGCCCTGGATACAGCAACGTCAACCTCTCGCTCTTCAAAGATTTCGGAGTCTGGCGCAACGTCAGGTTCCAGTTCCGCGCGGAGACACAGAACCTCTTCAATCATCCGAGCGCCGGCAATCCCAATTCAGAGATCGAGCAGGGATTCGATCCGGCCAATCCGGTGGCTAGCAGCAACTTCGGCACCGTAACCAACATGAGCTTCTTTTACACCCCACGCATTCTACAGCTCGCGGGAAAGATCATATTTTGATCCAGCTCTCTTCTTGATGCTGGGCCTCCAGAAGCCGCCGCGCATGCTGCGGCTTCCTTTTTTTGAACAATAAAGGTTGAAGCGGTGCAGGTTCGATCCGTCACTGAATTCTGAAACATGAGCGGATGGCTGCACCGCGTTCTCCCGCGTCGGCGAAGCAGCCTCACGCGATCAGCCTTGTGGATTTGTGCATGAAAGAAATTCGTGTCCTCCTCGTAGAAGATCACTTCCTTGCGCGCATGGCGCTGCACTCCCTACTTTCAGTTCACCCGCAGCTTCGTATTGTCGGCGAGGCATGCGACGGCGAAGAGGGAGTCGCGCTGTACCGCTCATTACAGCCCGATGTTGTCGTGCTCGACTTGCGCCTTCCGCGTATGAGCGGATTTGAAGTGATCGAGCAGCTTCGCCATGAGTTTCCTAAAACGCGGATCGTTGTTCTATCCAACTATCAGGGCAGCGAGGACATCTATCGTGCGTTGCGCTTCGGGGCCATGGCATATCTGACCAAAGACGCCAGCGGCGAGCAGTTGGTCGACGCTATTCAACAAGTCAATCGTGGGCTGCGCTATCTGCCGCGCGTTGCTCTTGATCGTATTGCCGAGCGGATTCCCTCAGTAGAACTGACGCCGCGCGAAACAGAAGTGCTGACCTGCATCACCCAGGGAAAATCGAATCGGGAGATTGCCGATCAGTTGTGCATTGCGGAAAAAACGGTGCGGATTCATGTTTCATCCGTGCTCGACAAGATGGGAGCGCGCGATCGCACTCAGGCGACCATCTTCGCACTGCAGCGCGGACTGGTGCATTTCGAGTGAGAAGTAATGAGATATCCCGGCGAACACACACCTACAACCTCGCAAGGCGGTGTATGCCGGGATATCTGCCTCTCGCGGAGAGATCAAGCTGATGGGTTGATGACTCTGGCGCAGCCGACAATCTCGATCAGCGAGTTGCCGGGAATCCATTCCAGAGCCATGCAGGCGCGCGCTGGCGATTTCCCTTTGCTGAAATAGGTGTGGTAGATCTTATTCAACGCTTCATACTGCGCCTGATGCGCGTCAAAGCGAGCCTTGCCCGTCGGCATGGTGACCCCATCGGCCAAAGGAAGGCAAAGGAAGACCTCCAGCTGCAGGATGCTGTCCATGCTGCATCCATTGCTCTCCAGATCCTTCTTTAGCGCATCCATGGTCCGAGTGACATGCTTTTCAAACGGATCGGTGACCGTGATGTGGTCGGGAAAACCATCATTGGAGCCGGTACCGTAAAAATAATAGACATCGCCATGAATATGAGGATTGGGGCCAGGTCGTTTTCCTGCTGCCGGAGCTGGCTCAGCGAAAATCTTTGGCACTCCAGCCACGGCGGCCGCCGCTGCGGCAACCCCGCCTAGAAAGCCACGTCGGGTATTCATCTCCATGGAACTGTCTCCTTTACTGTGGTTCGCGATCTGTTGCAGTGCACGCGTGAAGCGATCTTAATCCTTACGCCTGAAAACGCATATGTCATGGGTCGTGCCACCCAGCCGGAACTAGGTCAAATGGCCGGGTGCAACCCGATCGACGATCTAAGACCCTGCGCAGTCATCCATCGGCTTCATCCCGATTAGGGGAGGTTCGTCAAAAAATGATAATGAATATCCCATTTCCCCGTTTTGCCCGGCGGAATATCGAGATGAGCGTAAGCTTCCGGGCATACCGTGGTGTGAATCGACCACAAATAAAAACGAAATATCGGAACTGTCCCCGTCTGCTCAATGCCTGTATGGGTGTTTTTATTTTCCAGGCGTATATCGTAATCCGAGGCCGTGCTTCCGTAGCCCGTAAGGTAAGAAGCCACGGTCTCTCCCGGTTGCAGTTCCTTCAGATAAACAATGTCGTGGCCTTTCACGGTTGCGCCCGGTTCGAGCGGCGCCTGCGGCACGGGAGCGAAGGCCAGATGCAGCACAAATCCCGGTCCGGTCGGCTGCCCGTCCAGCATAAAGAAGTCATGATCGTACACGTTCGTCACCAGCGGACTGCCACCGAGATTCTTGAGGGTGTGATGGAGCGTGAGTACGGAACCATCCCGGCTCAGAATAAGTTTCTTCGTATAGAGATAGTTAATTCCGTTTGGCGAAGTCAGTCGCTGCTGAAATGTGATGGAGCGTTTGCCGACGTGGATGGTCCAATGCCCGGTATCGACGATCGGGAAACTGTCGCCAAAACGATAGGGAGCGTTCGATGTCTTGCGAAGCACGCCGACGCCGATCTTTACGAAGGTTCCGCCCGGCTGCGCGGAATCGTAGCCTTGTGCTCCGTCATCTGGACGAAACTCTTCCACTGGACCGGTGATTGAATCATTCACCTCGGGATCATAATGCCGGAACCATTGGCCCCAATACGTATGTCCCTTATAAGAAGCGCAGCCGATCACGCCTGACCAGTCGAAACGTTGCGCGCGGTAATAGCCTGTCTTCGCATCCGGCAGAAAAACTACGAGGCGAAGGTCGCCGCTAGTCAGCACTACATGCGGATGATCCAGGTGCGGTATGTTCGAACACGAAACGTCTCCCGACGGTTCTGCTTTCGAAGCCGATGCTTTCGCAATGATTGTGACGCTCAATATAGCAAGCAGAGCAACAAACCGAACCCGACAGATAAATGTCACGGATTCCTCCCGAGCGGATTATACGAGACGCAGCGGAGCACTCCGGCAAAACTGGGTGCGGCAATCGTAGCGAATGACGCAGCATTGTGTCTCCGCACAAGCATGAACAAAAGCCAAATCCGTTTTGAAGCCGTCGCTCAGCAGGTTAGAATCTCCACACATGGGCGGCCATATTTCCGTTCGGTTGTATCGTGCTGCAGGAGCCAGGAAAAGCGATGTCTGAGCGGCGGATGCGGGTACGATATTTTTTGTCGATCTGGTTGTTTGTGTTGAGTGGAGTGGCGTTCCTGGATCGAACGAATATATCGATCGCCGGGCTGCAGATCAGCCGGGAATATGGATTAGGCAACCAGCGGCTGGGATGGATCTTCAGTGCGTTTTTGATTGGCTATGCGGGATTTCAGTTGCCGGCCGGATGGCTGGCAGCGAGATTCGGACCGCGCCGGATTCTGACCCTGGGAGTGTTGTCCTGGGGTGTAGCCACATCGTTGACCGCGCTTCTGCCTTCGGACATCGGGCACGCCATGGCGTTGCTGATCGGGTTGCGGTTTGCGCTGGGCGCGGGAGAGTCGGTGATCTACCCGGCAGCCAACCAGTTTGTGGCGCGCTGGATTCCGATGCACGAGCGCGGCGTGATCAATGGGTTAATCTTCGCCGGTGTGGGAGCGGGCAGTGG
>JBARFA010000198.1:0-7370 GCA_049796755.1 Acidobacteriaceae bacterium | reverse complement strand
GGGTCGGCGCAGCCGCAGGCGGACTTGCCGCTGGCTGCGTCTGCGCCGCCGCATACACAAGGGAGAAACCAAAACACATCAATACAACCCACAACAGCTTCTGCCGATTCATCTTCAACGCAATCCCAGCGCCTATCTCAAATGGTGTCCCGATAAGGCCTTCGCCAGCATCAGCGGGCCCTCAAACCTGTCGACAATCTCGTCACCCAACACAAGCGAAAGTGCGGCGGACCTCGCCGGCACCATCTGCCAGAGCAGGTCCGCTTCGCACAAGGCGGCTCGCAGCACGCATTCGCACTCCGGAGTGCGCCTAAGTCTTTCAATTGGGAGGTGGGGAAAAGAATTACATTCGCGCACAATACCCGTCAAGCAGAATAGTGCCGAATGTCTCGCCTGAGTAACCGGCTGCCAGCGACAGCGGTCGACTATCGCCAGGTAGCGCCCGTCCAAAGGGAGGAGGCGATTTTTCGCACGGCAAATTTATTCGTTGTAGTGAAGCAAACTGAAGACATCGAGGCCCTCAAAGCGTTCGCGGCCCTTCAGAAAATCAAGCTCGACCGCAAACGCCAGCCCGGCAATATCGCCGCCCAGTTGGCGAACCAGCTTGACCGTCGCTTCCATCGTCCCACCCGTAGCCAGCAGATCGTCGACAATCACCACCCGCTGCCCGCTTTCGATCGCATCCAGATGAATTTCCAATGCGTCGGTGCCATATTCCAGGTCATAGGTCACTCGCGCCGTCTTTGCCGGCAATTTTTTCGGCTTGCGCACCGGCACAAATCCCGCATTCAGGCGATAAGCCAGCGCCGGCCCGAAAATAAATCCGCGCGCTTCAATGCCCAGAACCAGGTCAATGTCCTTCTCAAAATAATGAGCTGCCAGCGCGTCAATCAGCATCGCAAAACCGCTCTTGTCCTTCAACAGCGTGGTGATGTCATAAAACAGGATGCCAGGCTTAGGAAAGTCTGGAACCGTGCGAATCAATTTCTTCAATGGCTCACAATCAATATGCAGTTGCGACATGCGGAGCGGTTCTCCTTGGTATTCGTCGTTTCGAGTGTATCGAATGAGTGGGATCTGTTGTGAAAATAGCGCGTCGGAAGCACGGGCTTCGATGGCTACGCCAGACAGGCGCGCTCACCATGCTCCTTCAATTTCAAATGCCTGTAGTCTCTCGCCCTCTGTCTCCGGCCGGTGGCGTTGTTCGATGGCGTCCACCCGGGAACCGCGCGAACCTCGTGACAGGGCTGCATGCAGTTTGCGGATTTGCTCCTCGCTGCCGGCCGCCAGCACTTCCACATCGCCGTCCGACGTGTTGCGCACCCAGCCGCGCAGGCCAATTTCATACGCCTCCCGCTGCACAAACCAGCGAAAGCCTACCCCCTGCACGCGACCTTTCACAATGTAGTGGCACACCATCACAGCAAGGGCAGTGTCGCAGATGACGAGAGACATGTGCAACCCGCAGACGATGAATCTCGCCCGCGGAATTGCCGCGCTCAAATCACATGTGGAATCAGCGCCTTGACGTGCCGCCGGTAGGCCGTGTACTGCTCGCCGAAAGTTTCAAGCATGAACCTCTCCTCCGTGCGCATCTTCAGCCAGAATGCAAGTGCGACCACAGGCACCTCCACCATGTTGAGGACAGTTCCCAGGGCGACCGCAGTACCCAGCAGCGCCAGCAAAATTCCGGTGTAAATCGGATGTCGCACCCACGCGTAGGGCCCGCGTGTAATCAATGTGTGATCTTCTTTGACCGTGACGATTCCACTCCAGTTGCGGCCCAGCACGAAACGCGCCCACACCGCGAACCCGAAGCCGAGCAACATCAGCAGAACGCCAAAATACTCAACGCCCAGCAACTTGGGATAGAGATGCCGGTACAGCACGCTCGAAGGTCGACCCTCGACGAAAAACGGCACCAGCACCAGCAGAATGATGGACATCTGCATCAGCCGCGAACCCACCGTCTGCCGGCGTGCGTTGCGTTTTTGTACGAATGCAGCCAGCACCCAGAAGATGCAGAAGACAATCCAGATCCACTTCACCGCCGTATACGGAATCATCGCGATAGACATTTCCGCCCCCCCAACGAACATGCCGTCGACTCTTATACGTTAAAGATTCAGGCTTGGTTCCTTGGGGAGGAAATGCTCTGGAATCGTCTCAACAGCAGTAATCTAGGCGCGAGAAAGGTAGGCGCCTTCCGCCGTATCCACGCGAATCTTTTCGCCTTCGTTGATGAACGGAGGCACCTGCACCACCAGCCCGGTTTCCAGTTTGGCAGGCTTGGTCACCGAAGAGGCCGTCGCCGACTTCAGGCCCGGCTCGGTCTCGACCACTGTCATTTCCACGGTCTGCGGCAGATCGATTCCCACCGGCACGCCGTCGAAGAACGAAACTTTGATCGGCAGGTTTGCAATCAAATATTCCACAGCATCGCCCAGCGTTTCGGCGTTCAAATTCGTCTGCTCAAAGTTTTCCGTGTTCATAAAATAGTAGTCGTCGCCATCGGAGTACAGAAACTCCATCGCAACTTCGTCCACAATCACCCGCTCAATCGGGTCGGGCGAGCGAAAACGGTGTTCGTACATGGCGCCCGTGCGCAGGTTGCGCAGCTTGGCCTGGATAAACGCGCGCAGATTGCCGGGAGTCCGGTGTTCTACCTTGAAAACAGAATGCAGCTCACCATTGTGCTTGATGATCATGCCGGGACGTAACTGAGTGGCGGGAATCGCCATAAGAAAACTTGCTCCTTAACACTTGTCAGAATTTCGTTCGCAGCGGGTCGCCGCGGCGACCGTCGAACGCGAAGGTCAACCCTTCCAGTGTAGCCCAGTCCTACAGTTGTAAATCGGCGTTTCGGAGGGAGCAGGGGGCTTCAGCCCCTGAAAACGGGCTGATTTTCAGGGCCTTTAGGCCCGGGGATTTGCCCCGCTCCGCGAAATCGCAGCAAATTCAACTGTAGTACCAGCCCCGGGCAGCCGAACCGGATCGCACATGGAAAGCCCGCAGCGCAGCTCGCCTCCGATAGGAACGAAGATGATAGACTCCAATGTGTCCCATGAGCTCATCGCCCGCGAATCCCCTATTGCAACGGTCCGGCGCTTCTGAGCAAGGGCCCGAAAGCGACGTCACGCAATCGGCGCCAGGTGGTCTTTTCGAAGAGCATACAAACCCAATTCCAAAAATCATTCGCAGCGTTGTTTTCATCTGGCTGGCCGCCTGTCTCGTCGTATTCGTGGTCCGCTCGATTCACTGGCCTCAGGTCAACGATCCCGCGCAGGTCAGCTATCTTTGTTTCCTCATGGATCACGGCTTCGTGCTCTACCGCTATCTCATCGAGATGAATCTGCCGGGAATCTATCTCACCAATTGGAGCGTCGCTCACCTTTTCGGAGCTGGCCCCCTCCCGTGGCGCCTCTTTGATCTCTCGCTAATTTTCGCGGCCGGCGTCGCGATGATTTGCATTGCCCGCGGGTATGACTGGTTGTATGGATTTTTTGCGGCTGCGCTCTTCGCCCTGCTGCACGGCCAGGATGGTCCTGCTCAACTCGGCCAGCGCGACTTCATCGTCGCGGTCTTATTTCTTTGCGCTTATGCCTTCCTGTTTGAAGCGCTTCGACGCGAGAAGAAATGGCTGCTCTTCTTCTTCGGCATTTGTGCCGCCGCACCCATCAGCTTCAAACCGCAAGCCCTGCTTTTAACTTTCTTCCTGCTTGCTGCCCTTTGCTGGCGTCTCCGATCCCAGCAGAAGCCGTTTCTACAAGAAGCAACATGGAGCATTGCCGGTATGGCCGTCCCAATCCTGGTGGTACTCGGCTTTCTTCTGGAGACGCACGCGCTCAAAGCTTTCTTTGTGATGGAGCGAACGCTGCTGCCGTACTACGCCATGCTGGGTCGACGCTCGCTTCCGTCGTTGCTTCGACTGCTCCTTGTCAATTCCATCGGAGCCTTCCTGCTTCTCGGCATCGTGATCGCTCTATTCCAGCGCGGCAAATGGGACTGGGAACGCACGCTCCTCGTTGCAGGCATCCTCTTCGGAGCAGCATCGGACATCCTGCAAGGGAAGGGCTTGCTCTATCATCGCTATCCCTTTGCCGCGTTTGTTTTGCTCTGGGTAGCCATCGAGTTAGCAATCGCCACGCGCGGCGCAGGCATACCTCGCAAGCTCGCGTATGTGGGACTCCTCTACGGGGCGATCATCGCCGGCATCTTTACATCGCGGGCCAGCAACCGCACCTGGGATGACACCTATAGTCAAACCTTGCGGGGCGACTTAGTTTCTCTTGGCGGCTCGAATCTCTCCGGCCCAGGTCTTTCCGGTTCCGTGCAGTGCATTACGGCGCTCCCAGACTGCGCGACAGCACTCCACCACCTGCGCCTCCTGCAATCCACCGGCCTGGTCTACGACTACTACATCTTCGGACCCGGCAACAATCCCGCTGTCGCGTATGTTCGACAACGCTTCTGGGGCGAATTCACAGCCAATCGCCCCCGCGTCATCATCGTGGGACGATGGTTCTATACCGAACGCGCCGACGATTACAGCAAATTGAACCGCTGGCCCGCGTTCCGGAATGATCTCAACCAGCATTACACGCTGCTTGCAGAGCGCAGTTTTACTCCGCCAAAACGCAGCTTCCTCGGGGACGGCTACCGCATCTATGTTCTGCGATAGCTAATCTCAGCCGCGAGTTTCCATCCATCTTGTTGACTATCTACAATCCGCTAGTGTAGATAGTCATAGTATGGGTAAACCAAGTGATCTCGTCCAGGGCACGCTCGATCTGCTGATTCTGAAAACCATCTCGCTCGAGCCAAAGCACGGCTGGGCCATCGCCAAGCGCATCCAGCAAATTTCCAATGAAGTTCTCCAGGTCCAGCAAGGCTCGCTCTACCCCGCCCTGCATCGGCTGGAGCAGCAAGGTTGGATTCGCGCCAGGTGGAGCGAGACCGAAGGCGGCCGCCAGGCCAAGTTCTATTCACTCACCGCCGCGGGCCGTTCCCAGCTGGAACGCGAAAAACAAAGCTGGAGCCGTCTTTCTACCGCCATCAACCTGGTTGTGGATGAAGCCTGAATAGGAGAGTGCCAATGCGATTCTTCGACCGATTTCGTATGGCTATGTCGACGCTCTTTCATCGCAACGCAGAAACGCAGCGCCTGAATGATGAGCTGCAGTTTCACCTGCAACAGCAGATCGCCGAAAACGTCGCCCAGGGCATGAGCTTGGACGAAGCTCGTTCCGCCGCGCTGCGAGCCTTCGGCAATCCCACCCTGCTCCGCGACCAGGCTCGATCCCAGTGGAGTTGGAACGGCCTGGAAAAATTCCTGCGCGACCTGCGCTACGGCGCGCGCACCTTAGGCCGCTCCCCTGGATTCGCCATCATCGCCATCCTTGTCATGGCTCTGGGCATTGGCGCGACCGCATCCTTATTCACCATCGTCAACGCGGTCCTGCTCAAGCCGCTGCCCTTCCGCGATCCCGGTCGTCTGGTCATGATCTACGAACATTTCCGCGCCGCCTCCGCGAACTCCGGTGGGTTCGATTACAACATTGTCTCCGCGGCAGACTTCAATAACTGGAAACAGCACACCCACAGTTTTCAGGACATGGCGGCATGGACGTATACCGGATTCAGTCTCACCGGAGACAGCGGAGAGTTACCCGAGAGCTTTCCCGCGGGCGCAGGCTCCTGGAACCTGTTCTCCGTTCTGGGCGTGCCCATGGCACTGGGCCGCTCCTTCACTCCCCAGGAAGACCGGATCGGTGCGAACCACGTTGTGATTCTCACCTGGAGCCTGTATCAGCGGCGTTTCCATGGCGATCCTTCTATTCTCGGCAAACAGATTCATATGGATACGATCCCTTATACCGTGGTCGGCGTGCTGCCGCGCTGGTTCACCTATCCCGATCCGCGTATGCAGCTTTGGGTGCCCTATGCTTCGACTTTTAGGCCCGAGATCTACGATCGCCCCGACTTTCATCAGAGTTACGTGGTTGCCCGGCTGCGTCCCGGCACCTCGGCCGCCGCTGCAGTCAAGCCCATCAGCGCGCTCCAATACCAGATGCATCTGGCAAATCTCAACGCTCCTGTCGCCGAGGACGCTGTAACGCGGCCCATGATCGATGACGTGGTGCACGATGTGAAAACCCAGTTGATCGTGCTGCTCTGTGCTGTCAGCTGTATGCTCCTGATCGCCTGCCTGAACGTCTCCAACCTGTTGGTAGCCCGTGGCGCGGCCCGCCGCAAAGAGGTTGCCGTACGCCTTGCGCTGGGTGGTGGCCGCCGCGCGCTCATTCTGGAGCAAATGTCGGAAAGCCTGCTGATCTGCCTGCTTGGCGGAGGTCTCGGACTTCTTCTGTCCATCTTCGCGACGCAATGGCTTGCCCTCCATTGGCAGGGCCTTCCCCGCGCCAACGCGATTCACGTCGACGGAACCGTGCTCGCCTTCACCCTTGGCGCGTCGCTTCTGACGGCCTTGATCGCCGGCTTGTTGCCCGCCATCTCCTCCACCGGCAAAGGCGTCTTTGCTGCGCTGCAGGACTCTTCCCGTTCCGCCAGCGGCAGCACTTCGCGGGCCAGCTTGCGGAAGGCCTTACTGACCGCGGAAATTACCCTGACCGTCGTCCTGCTGATCTCTGCCGGGTTGCTCTTCAAAACCTTCTTACACCTGCGCGGCGCCAATCTAGGATGCGTGACCAACGATGTGCTGACCATGCAATATGCCTTGCCCAAAAAACAGTACGACACACCGGCAAAAATCATCGCGTTTCACGAAGCGCTGTTAGAGCGCGTGCGAAATCTCCCTGGGGTCGAGGCGGCGGGCTTGGTTTCCACGGCGCCGGGAAACGGATATGGCGGGGATCAGGTTTTTACCATCCCCTCGCGCCCGTCGACCAGCTTTCAGTTGCAGGACGACGCGATCACCCGCACCGCCAGCCCGGGTTATTTTGCGACCATGCAGATTCCGCTCATCCGCGGCCGGGTATTCACCGAACAGGAGCGACTGGATCGCTACCACTACATCGTTATCAGTAAGAAATTCGCCGATCAGTTTTTTCCAAACTCTAATCCGATCGGCGAGGAGATCCGAACACCCGGAGTGAACGGCAAGCTCGAGAACTTCCAAATCATCGGCGTGGTCGGCGACACTCTGTACGACGTCGCGCAGCCCGTCAAAGCCACCATGTATTTCCCGATTCTCGCAGGCATTCCCTCGATGACAAATGTCGCCACATTGGTGACGCGCACTGCCGGCAATCCTCTCCCGTTCTCCATTCCCATCCAGAAGCAGGTTGCCGCGCTCGATCCTCAACTCCCTGTCTATCTGGTGTTAACCATGCAGCAAATCGTCGCTCAAAGCA
>JBARFA010000197.1:0-22895 GCA_049796755.1 Acidobacteriaceae bacterium | reverse complement strand
GGCTGGAGCCATCATCGGCGGAGCCGTTGGCGGAGGACCCACGGCGTTGCTGGGTGGCTTGCTCGGCGGTCTGGGCGGCGCTGGACTTTCCTCCTTGTCATCCGGTCCGCAGCTCTACATTCCGCCGGAGTCAGTGCTGACGTTCTACATCAGCGCACCAGTCACGGTTCACGTCCCGACCTACGGGGAGATTCAACAGCTGGCGTCGCGTGTTCCTCCATCGGCCTATGGGCACCCCGCATACGGAAGAGGCTATCCTCCGCCGCCGGGCTATTATCCTCCTCCTCGACCGGTCTACTATCCGCCGCCGGGCGCGCCTCCAGGTGGGTACCCGTATTGAGTCAGTTTCATGTCATGCAGTTCGCACGCCGCTTCCTTCATGGGAAGCGGCGCTGCATTTATACTGGAAGTACCATGTCCCCCGTGAATTCAGGGACTGAGTCAATCCCGTCTGGAGCCTGGCTCCGGGTGTAAGGTAGTTGCCCGCTCATGATTCGTTTTCTTCAGCAAGACAGCCGCTTGGTCAAGGGCATTTTTATTGCGCTGATTTCCATCACAGCCATTTTGATGGTGATCACGCTTGTTCCCGGCATCTTTCAGGACGCCGCTTCCACCGGCGACACGTATGCCATTGTCCATAGCGACAGCATTTTTGGCCGCATGCTCGGCGACTCCACCGATGTGCACATTTCGCAGGTGCAGCAAGTCGCGCAGCGCATGCAGCAGCAGAATCACTATCCGGATTTCGTATTGCCGTTTCTGATGCAGCGCGCCGGGCAGGCCCTGGTAGAGCGAGCCGTGCTGGTGCAGGAAGCTGGACGCATGGGCTTGACGGTGACCGACACCGACGTGCAGAACGAGTTGATGCATGGCCCGTTTGCTCCCGTGCTATTTCCCGGAGGCAAGTTCATTGGCGAAGAACGCTATGACGATTTCGTCCAGAACAACTTCAACATGTCGCGCACGGAATTTGAGCAGCAGTTGAAGGAAGAAATCCTGATCAATCGCCTGGAGGCATATATCACCGGCGGGTTGATGGTGCCGAACTCCGCAGTTCGTGCCGATTATCTGAAGCAGGCGACCAAGGTGAAGTTTCAATATGCCGTGCTTTCCGATGCCGAGTTGCGCAAGCAAATCACGCCCTCGGATGCCGAGTTGAAGACCTTCTTTCAGCAGAATGCCGCTCGTTACCGAACTGCAATTCCTGAGACGCGCAAGGTGCAGTATGTTGCGTTCTCTCTGACTCAGGTTCCCGGCGGAGTGCCGCAAGTGAGCGGCGCCGATGTGCAGGAGTATTACAACGAACATCATCAACAGTTCCAAGTGCCTGAAGAGGTGCGTGTGCGCCACATCCTGATAAAGGTTCCCACCGGCGCCAACGCGCAGACGGTTGCCGCTGCCAAGGCAAAGGCGGAAGGAATTTTGAAGCAGTTGAAAGCGGGCGCCAATTTCGCCGACCTCGCGAAGAAGTACTCTGACGATCCTGGCAGTAAAGCTCAGGGCGGAGAACTGGGATTCATCCAGCACGGCGCAACCGTGCCGGCGTTCGATCAAGCTGCTTTCTCGCTGCAGCCGGGTCAGCTGTCGTCGGTGATCCGCACGCAATTCGGCTTTCATATTTTGCAGGTGGAAGAAAAACAGCCGGCCCATCTGAAGCCTATCGATGACGTCCACGATTTAATTCTTGCGAACCTGACCCAGCAGGCGCAGGCCAAGGCAGCCCAGGAGTATGCGGCCAAACTGCAAGCGCAAGCGGCGCAAGTTGGGTTGCAAAAGATGGCGGAACAGAATCATCTGCAGGTCGTCACCACTGACCCGCTGCAGCAGAGCGCTGTGGTTCCCGGCCTGGCAGATGGCACGCAGCTGCTGAAAGGCGCGTTTGCGACCAAGCCCGGCGCCGCCCCGGAGAGTGCCTCCACCGGAGAAGGCTACGCAATTTATCAGGTGCTGAATGTTACGCCCGCGCATGCCCCCACGTTCGATGCGTTCAAGGCGCATATCCTGGAAGATTTTCGAGACCAGCAAATCGCATCCTTGCTGCATAGCCGCACGCAACAGTTGGCGATCAAGGCGCATGAAGAAGGCCTGGACAAGGCAGCCAAAGAAGTGGGTGCGACCTTGTTAACCAGCGATCTGGTGGACGGCAGCGGCCAGGTTCCCCAGCTCGGGGACATGTCCACCCAGGGAGCGGTCGCGTTTACGCTGCAGCCTGGGCAGATCAGTGGGCCGATCTACACCGAGCGCACCGGCGTCGTGATGAAGCTTCTCGATAAGCAGGCGCCGACCGAAGCCCAGATTCAACAGAACATGGACTCCACCCGCGACAGGCTGGTGCAGCAGCGCCGCGAAACCGCGTTCGCTGTTTTTGCCAGTTCGTTAGAAGAGCGCTTTATTCAGCATGGCTTGATCCATTACAACAAGAAGGCGCTCGCCGGAACGCAGTCGGGCATCTAGTTTCTCGCGTCCCGCTGGAAGTGAAATTTTTGCGGAATGAAAGGTGTGGATTTCCCTGCCGGTGCGTCTTATAGGTAGGCGAGTTTTCGAGAAGGCATTGTGAGCCTTTCGACGTCCTGATACGGAGAAGCAATGCTTACCGAACGCGCTTCCGGCGTCCTACTACATTTGTCTTCTCTGCCGTCTCGTGGCGGCATCGGTGATCTGGGACCTGCCGCCTACGCGTTCGCAGATTTCCTTGCTGCGGCAAAGCAACAATATTGGCAGGTGCTGCCGCTCAGCCCCACCGGTTTCGGTAATTCTCCGTACTCCGCGCTGTCCGCGTTCGCGGGTAATCCCTTGTTCATCAGTATTGAAAAACTGGTTGAAGACGGTTGGCTCGCGGAGGATTCTATGGGCTGCCTTCTCAGTGCCGAGGGGCACGCGAATTTTGAGCAGGCCTCGGCCTGCAAGGGTCCGTTGCTGGAGCAGGCTGCTACGAACTTTCTCGACCGTGCATCGAAGGAAGCTCGCGACCAATTTGACCGCTTCTGTGCCGACAATCAGTACTGGCTGGAAGGCTACTCCAGCTTCACTATTTTGCGGGCCATGTTCAACGGCTCCATCTGGTCCGCGTGGCCAGCAGAATATGTCCACCGCGATCGCGAGGCGATGGCGAAGTTTCGTTCCGACCATGAGCGCGAGCGAAACGTACAGAAGGTCATCCAGTTTTTCTTTCAGGAACAATGGATGCAGTTGCGCGCCTACTGCGCCGAACGGAAGATTCGATTCATCGGCGATATGGCGATCTTCGTCAACTACGACAGCGCGGCCGTCTGGACTCGGCCGGATATTTTTGAGCTGGATGAAAACAAGAGCTCTCTCCATGTGGCCGGCGTTCCCCCGGATTATTTCAGCCCCACTGGGCAGCGATGGGGCAATCCTCTATATCGCTGGGACGTGCTGGCCAGTACGAATTTCGATTGGTGGGTGGCGCGTTTCCGTCGTGCGCTGGCGCTTTGCGACCTGCTCCGCCTCGATCATTTCCGCGGATTTGAATCCTACTGGGCGATTCCTACGGAAGACCAGACTGCCGTTCGCGGTCGCTGGATGAAGGCCCTGGGGACCGAACTTTTTTCGCATCTGTATAAGGAACTCGGCGATCTGCCGCTGATTGCGGAAGACCTTGGCGTCATCACTCCAGAGGTGGAGCGCATGCGAAAGGCCTTTGGTATGCCCGGCATGCGGGTGATGCAATTTGGTTTCAGCGACCGCGGAGCACATCTGCACCTGCCCCATCGCTGCGAAGAGAACATGGTGATCTACACCGGCACGCATGACAACAACACTACCCTGGGTTGGTGGCATCAGACCAACGAAACGGAACGCGCCGCCATTGCGGCTTACATTCATCCTGGGGACGACGGAATTGTGTGGGCCATGATGCGCAGTGCTGCCGCGTCGGTCGCGCGGCTTTGCCTGTTCCCCATGCAGGATGTGTTGCAACTGGATCGAGACGCTCGCATGAACACTCCGGCGCAGCCAGACGGCAATTGGGGCTGGCGTTATCGCCAGGATGCCTTGCAGCCGTGGATCACCGAAAAACTGGCAGCTTTAACGGAGGTGACCGATCGTGACGGCTGGGTCGATCCTGCGGGTCTACCCACCGAAGAATCGCTAAGAGAACCCATCGCCAATGCCTCCGGCGAGTCTACGTAGGTTCTGGGCCTGTCAGTACGAACGGGTCGATCAAATCGCACAATGGAATGTGATGTTGATTCCGCAACCACTCACGTTTCAGTCCGCACCGCACCGTGCGCACGGCTTACAATAAAACCATCCACCATTTCCTAGGAGAACCAATGCCCCTTACTGGAGAAGCCATCCGCATGATGAATTACGCCGACGATATCGCTACCACGCTGCGTCGCCTGCTGGTGGTGTTGCCCTCGCTGCCGCCCGATGAACGAACCCGTGTGCGCGAGTACATGTTGAAAGTTCAGCCCACCTTTGCGGATGTGCTAGCCGCCCTGGAAGAAAAAAAGTAATTCAGCCCATCGGCAGACATCCGGTTGCCCTAGGTTCGCGAAGTTAATTGCGTATTGCTGGTTGATTCAGCGATGTGCTGGAGTTGCCGGCGGCGCATACGGCTGCTTCAAGTAATCGCTTGCCAGCGTGACAGCGCCGGACGTGTTGTCGTGGGTCTCGATGGCTTCACGATACTCGTTGATGGCGCGGTCACGCTGACCCGAGGCGTCGAAGATTCTCCCCAATTGCAGGTCGCTCCAGACCTCAATCCATTTGGGAAGGCCATCCCCGCTTAACGCCGCTCGAAACGCGTCCTCCGCCGCCTGATAATTTCTTTGGCGAAAATAAACTTCTCCCAGCCGATAGCTGGCCAGGGAACTGGTGGCGTCGAGAGCCAGCGCTGCACGATACTCCGCAATCGCTCCCGCATCGTCGTTCGCAGTCGTCTTCGCCATTCCGCGCAGGATATGGACTCGCACCTGCACGGCATCGTCGCTCCGCAGCAGCCAGCGGTGCGGATCAAGCGTAATCTTCCGCGGAATCCCAAACGTATCGATGGTGAACTGGGTCTGCGGTCCCATCACCTCCACTCGCTTTGTGACCGTTTTGCCTTCAGTCTCCACCTGCACCTCGACCGGCATCTGGAACAGATCCAGATCCTCGTCAATTTCGCCGATGGTCCGGAATCCCTGGTTGTTGCCCAGCCGATACAGCGTCCACTTATCCTGGAGCGTCGGCGCGCCCGTGTTATCCAGCCATTGCGAAAAAAACGGGCGCAGATTTTGGTGGGATTCTCTTTCGGCAATCTGTTCAAACTCTCGCGAGGAGATGGATTTGTCAGGCTGCGAAAGAACCTCGTGCAGCATCTGTTGGAATGCGGCATCGCCGATCTGCCATCGCAGCATGCGCAGGATCATCGCGCCTTTATCGTAGGTCATCGCCTCAAACTGACGGGTAAATTCCGGATATCGCGCGACTTCGGAAAGAGGAACGCTGTTGAATGCAAGGGCGCTGGCAGAAACGTTCAAAATTGCGTCGGCAGCAACCGCAGGCGCAGCCGTGCGGGCCAGAAGCTCGGCATAGCGACACATGCCGTTGGTGATCCATGCATCGTTCGGCGATGCGGGACTGACATCTTCTCCCCACCACTGATGGGTGATCGTATTCACGAGCAGGCGCGCATAGTCCGCCGTTTCGAGTTGATTTCCGGCGATCGCCGCAATCTCCGGCGCCGAGACTGCGGGTAGCGTGTCGTTCGGCAGCTCCACAATATTCAATTCGTCCGCAGCTGTTGGTCCAAATTGCGACGCAAGCTCGCCATATTGCTTTTCAGCGGTTGCAGCAATCTCCTGTGTAGACGGTTGCGCCGCAGCGGTCTGCACTGTTGACCCGTGCTCGATTCGATACACGCGAATATTGGAGTTTGGAGCGACGACCGGCGGCTGAAATTTGCCCGCAATGACCGTTCCCGGAAATCCCAGGCGCGTCCAGTTGAAGTCGAAGATCGTTTCCCCGGTTACCGACGTGTGCGGCGATCCTGTGGGGCCGCTGCCCAACACCCGATTCCCACTTGGCACATGCACGTGGATGTCTGCTGTGAACTGCTGGCTGCCATCGCCAATCACCGGAAACCAATCTCCGCGATAGAGCAGGTAGCTGACCGGTTCGCCAATAGAAACCAGACGAACCGTGCCACTGGCTGCTCCGTCGAAAACTCCGTGATAGGCAAACGTCCACGCGTCATCGCTGCTCGGAGTGAGAGACGCGGCAGGGATGACGCTGATCTCGCCACCCTCCTGCGTCGCGCTCAAAGTTTTCCCTGAACTATCTGTCACGCTGTCGACGTGAAACTCCGGACTCAATCGAAATTCGACGGTGGCGAGATTCTGCGATGTCGTGAAGTCCACACGCGTTTTGGCGGTGAGGGAATGATGGGCCGGATCGAGACTGACATCGATTGAGTATCCCCGAATCTGAATCGAAGCCTGCGCCGTTGTTGACTGGACAGTCTGCCCGTGGCCGACCTGCACGAAAAACCCGCAGAGGAATATGCCTATCCCCCAGCAGAATCGCAGCCGGCATTTCCACTCGCTCGGCACTGTTCTCATCCAGGCATATCCGCGGTCTGCGCGTCGGTTTGGATTGGCGCTCGTTCGGCCTCCACCCGATCCAGAAAATCTAAAACCCACGCCGCCGCGCGGTCGATTGCGGTGGGCTCTGGAACAGATCGCGACCGAATCTCTTCGGGAGTTTGGATCATGTTGGCCGCTGAAAGTTGGGCCGCGGTAGACTCCCAATGCAGCGCAGTTCTGACGCTTCTCAACTCATCAATCATCTGTGACCTGTAGCCAGTTTCATCAAGTAAGGGTTGAAGTGTGCGAACGATGTTTTCCGGCGTGAAATCATCCTGAATCAACTCCGGAACAATGCGATCCTCGGCAATCAAATTCACCATGGCGACGTGCGGCAAATCGACCAGACGACTGGCGACCGCATAGCTGAATTTCGATAGCCGATAGACCGCGATGAAGGGGTTGCCGATCAGCGCCGCCTCCACCGTTGCCGTGCCGCTGGCGACCACACTGGCGCGCGCATGGAACAGCGTCGCCTGCGCATCTTCCACCACGTGGATGGGAATATCAATTCCGTGGCCCTCGCTTTGACATTGCGCGACCATGCGCCGCACCCAATCCGGGTCGAGCGTGACAGCGGCGGGCAACAGAAATTCATACGACGCCCCCAGCAGATTGGCCGCACCGGCCATCACCGGAAGATTGTGCCGCAACTCCTTGCCGCGGCTTCCGGGCAGCAACGCGATCCACTCTTTTGCCGGGTCCAGTTTGTATTGGCTAGCGTATTCCGCGCGCGAGATCGTGGGCAACGGCAGGTCGGCCAGCGGATGACCCACAAACTCCGCATCCACCCCTCTGTCGCGATAGAACTTTTCCTCGAACGGAAAAATGACGAGCATTTTGCTCACCCGCTCGCGCACCCAGCGCACCCGATATTGCTTCCACGCCCACAACTGCGGGCTGACGAAATACAGCACCGGGATGCCCCAGCGTTTCAGCTCTTTTGCCAGGCGAAAATTCACGTCGGGAAAATCGATCAGCACCGCCAGATCCGGTTTGCGGGCACGAATGCTGCGCACCAGGCGGCGATACTCCTGGTAAATCCGCGGCATATGACGCAACACTTCCGTAATTCCCATGACCGCGATATCTTCGGCACGGACGACGCGCTCGCAGCCCGCTGCCTCCATCGCCGTTCCACCCAGGCCGAAAAACTCAGCGTCGGGCCGCAACGCGCGCACCGCCTCGATCAGCATGGCGCCGTATCGTTCTCCGCTGGCCTCACCGGCGGAGACAAATATTTGTGGAGTCGAAGGCATGGCGCGTTCGGTCAGTCGCCGGTGACAGCCAGTGGATCGCTGGAGCGAATGGCCGCGTCTGGAATCTCCTGATCCTTATATTGCAGGCGGTAAAGCTTCCAATATAGTCCCCGCTGCGCCAGCAGTTCCTGGTGCGTGCCAATCTCTCGTAACTGGCCTTTGTGCATCACCAGGATTCGATTTGCCGTCTGAATCGTCGAAAGCCGGTGCGCAACAATCACGGACGTGCGCCCTGTCACCAGCCGCGTCAGCGCGGACCGAACCCGCATTTCGGTGTCTGTGTCGACGCTGGAGGTGGCCTCGTCGAGAATCAAAATCCGCGGATTATGCGCCAGCGCGCGAGCAAAATTAATCAGCTGCTTTTGGCCGGTAGAAAGCGTGCTGCCGCCCTCCCGCACCGGTTCCTGGAAGCCGCCGGGAAGCGATCGAATATAGTCGCCGACATTTACCTGGTCAGCGGCGCTTTCAATCTCTTCTTCCGTGATGTGCTCGGTGCCCAGACGAATATTGCTGGTGACGGTGCCGGTGAACAGCACCGGATCCTGCAGTACCACGGCAAATCGCCGGCGAAGTTCCTGTACATCCCAGTCACGGACGTCGACCCCTTCCACCAGGATGGCGCCGCGCTGCACATCATAGAAGCGCATCATCAGGCTGCTCAGCGTGGTTTTTCCGGCGCCGGTGTGGCCGACAATCGCCGCCGTTTCTCCCGGGTCGACCGTAAAGCTGACATCGCGCAGCACCCACTCCACGTCTTCTTTTTCCGGCGTCGAACTGGTCCGCAGCCGCTCACGCATGGCGTCATCCAGCCGTTGATAGGTGAACCACACGTTGCGGAATTCAATCTGCCCGGAACCATCGCCGACCAGAGGGTTCGCCGGCGAAACAATCTCCGGAGGCGTATCGAGCAGCTTGAAGATGCGCTCGCTGGCCGCCATCGCTGCTTGCAGAATGTTGTATTTGTCGCTGAGATCCTGAATCGGCCGGAAGAAGCGCTGCGAATACTGAATGAAGGCAACCAGCACCCCCAGCGTGACCACCCCGCGCAACACGCCACCGCCGCCCACCCAAATGATGATAGCCACTGCAATCGAGCTGAGAATTTCAACCACCGGATAATACAGCGCGTACGCCATAATGGCGTCTTTGAACGCCTTCATGTGCTGGCGATTCACCTTCTCAAAATCCTGAAAGGCGCGCTCTTCGCGGTTGAATAGCTGAACCACGCTCATCCCGCTGACATGCTCCTGCAGATATGAATTGATTCGCGCAATCGCAGTGCGAATCCGCCGATACGACTCGCGAACAAACTTGCGAAAGACCTGGGTCGCAATCATGATGAGCGGGAGTACGGAGAAGGCTAGCAGTGCCAGCCACCAGTTCATCCGCAGCATCACGAATACAATGCCGGCCAGCACCAGCACGTCCTCGAAAATCGACACCACGCCGGAGGTGAACATTTCATTCAGCGCGTCCACGTCGTAGGTCACGCGCGTCACCAGCCGACCGGTTGGGTTGCGATCGAAAAACGCGACATGCATGCGCTGGATGTGGCGAAAGATCTGGCTGCGCAGGTCGTACATCACCTTTTGCCCAGTCCACTGCATCAGGTAAGTCTGGATGAATGCCAGGACATAAATAAAGACCAGCGAGCCAAAATAAATCCCGGCAATCTGAGTGATGCCGGTCATCGGATTGTGGCTGAGATGACGCGTCCAGATGGAGTGGTTGGCCTGCGAAGGCGTCATGTACAGGTCAACCGCGACCTTGGTCAGGTATGGGCCCAGCACATCCGCGAAGGCTGTGAAAAGGATGGCGACCAGCGAAATACCGACCTGCAGCCGGTACGGTTTTAGATAGACCAGCAACCGCCGCATCAGGCGACTGTCATAAGCCTTGCCAATAACGTCGTCGTCTTGTTGCGGGGTGCTCTGTTTGGGGTCTGCCATGCGACACTGCTATTGTACGAAGTTTCCGCCCATTCTCCGCATACACAAAGAACGATGCCTGTGAAGCTGTCGATGAGAACGCGACCCGAGTCGATGCAAAATCTTGCGCCCCCGTTCGGAATTTACGTATCGATTCCGTTCTGCCGCGCTAAATGCAGCTACTGCAACTTCGCCTCCGGTGTGTACGGCGCGGATCGCATGGCCGCGTATGTCGAAAAACTGACTACGCAAATCCGCGAAACTCCGGGACGTGTTGCAGCCTGGGGAGGCCGCCAGTCGAAAGCCGTCGACTCGATTTATTTCGGAGGAGGCACACCTAGTCTTCTAATTGCCAGTCAGTTATATGAGATAGTTAAAGCAATAAGAGAAGTATTTTATGTCGGCGATTCCGCAGAGATGACGCTGGAATGTGCTCCCGGCCAGCTGAGTGAAGAGATGGTGCAAGTCATGCGGGGCCTGGGATTCAATCGGGTCAGCCTTGGCGTGCAATCGTTTGTGGATCACGAAGCCGCCTCGGTAGGGCGAACGCACACACGAGCCATCACGCTCAACGAGACTGATCGTCTTCGAGCCGCGGGCATCAACGATATCAATGTTGACCTTATCGCGGGCCTACCGCACCAGACCCGCGAGAGTTGGAGAGAATCGCTGGCGCAGGCTATCGCCACCGGCGTGCCGCACCTGAGCGTCTACATGCTGGACGTGGACGAAGACTCCCGGTTGGGCCGGGAAATCATCGCCGGAGGCACGCGCTATGGAGTTGGCATGGTGCCGAACGAGCAGACGATTGCGGACATGTATACCGAAGCCGTCGAGCAGTTTGACGATGCGGGAATCAGTCAGTATGAGATTTCAAACTTTGCATGCAAGGGGCACCGATCGCGACACAATCTGAAATATTGGACCCGCCAGCCGTATCTCGGCTTTGGATTGGATGCGCATTCGTTTCTGCCGACTGCGTCCGGAGAATCGATCCGCGTTGCGACCACCGACGATTTGGCGACCTACCTGGATCCGAACATCGCCGACTGTGACCGGGAGACGATCACGCCCGTCTCTCCAGCCGAAGCGCTGGAAGAAGCCTGGTTTCTGGGCCTGCGACTCAACGATGGCGTCTCTATTGCCGAAATCACGCGCGAATTTGGAGCGTCCTCGATCCATGCCTATCAGCCAGTTCTCGACGAAGCGCAACAGCAGGGCTTGATGGAATACCATGAGCATCGAGTCCGTCTGACCCAGCTGGGGCGATTTTTCGCCAACGATGTTTTTCAAAGATTTCTCGGCGTCGTCGATTCCGACGAGAACGCCGCAGGCCTGATCCAAGAGCAAGGAGTGTTCGTGTGAGTATCGAAACTGCCGAAACACCAGCCACCACTTCATTGAAAGCTGTCGGCGCGATTGATCTGCGCAGTGATACCGTTACCCGACCCACACCCGCGATGCGAGCCGCCATGGCTGCGGCAGAAGTAGGCGACGACGTCTATGGGGAAGATCCAACCGTCAACCGGCTGGAGCGGCGCGCTGCGGAAATCTTTGAGCGTGAAGCGGCGGTGTTTGTTCCCACCGGAACCATGGGCAATCAGGTTGCGATACGCCTGCACACGCAGCATGGGCAGGAAGTGATCTGCGAAGCGCGCTCCCACGTGGTGGAGTGGGAAATGGCCATGATCTCCGCTTTTTCCGGCTGCATGCCGCGAACCATCGTCGGAGATCGCGGTGTCATCACATGGAAACAGATTCAGGCAGCGATTGCTCCCAATCTTTATTACCGCGCGCAAACCGGACTGATCACCTTGGAAAATACCCACAACATGGCTGGTGGAACCGTGACGCCGCTGCCAGTACTGGAAGAAATCTGGGCGGGCGCGGCAGATGCAGGCCTGCCAACGCATCTGGATGGTGCGCGAATCTTTAATGCGGCCACCTATCTTAATGTTGGAGTGGTGCAGCTGACGCGAGGCTTTGACACGGTGATGTTCTGCCTGTCGAAAGGACTGTGCGCGCCGGTGGGGTCCATGCTGGTCGGCTCGCAAAAATTGATGCATCGAGCAAGGATCATTCGCAAGTCACTGGGTGGCGGAATGCGCCAGGTCGGTGTCCTGGCAGCGGCGGGACTCATTTCACTCGACACCATGACGAAACGTCTGGATGAAGACCATCGCAATGCACACATGCTGGCCGAGTCGCTCGCCCGCATTCCCGCCGTGACGATTGACCTGGAAAGTGTCCAGACCAACATCGTTCGCTTCCAACTCAACGCCGGCAACGGCGCTTCAGACCTGGTGGCGCGGCTGAAGCGGCGCGGAATTCTCGTCGGCAGCACTGGACCCGATTCGATTCGTCTGGTGACCCACCACGATGTAGATCGGACCCAATGTGAACAAGCCGCTGCGCAGATTGCCGAGGAACTGTCACAATAAAACCAGTCCGTTCGACGACGGCGAACGCATTCACGCAATCGTCACACGGCATTCATGGTTCTTTTGCAGGAAATTCGCCTGACTGCGATACTCTTGCCTCGACGGAGGAGTAAGCGCACCATGGAAACTGCGGAACCGCTGGAAGCAACAGTCGAGAGGACACCGGAATTGAGTCAGACGATTTTCGTTCTGGAAGACGACCAGGACATTTCCCGGTTGGTGCAGCATAGCCTGGAAATTGCCGGGTTCGCCGTACGAACCTTTGTAAGTCCGGCCGCAGTGTTGGCGGATGCCGAACGCAAAACTCCCGATCTTTTCGTCCTGGACATTATGGTTCCCGGCGGCGATGGGCTGGATCTGTGCCGGCGCATTCGCAAGAGTCCCGCACTGGCCGTTACGCCCGTGATTTTTCTGACAGCGAGAACCAGCGAGAGCGATCGCGTGCTCGGTTTAGAATTGGGCGCCGACGATTACATTACCAAGCCCTTTTCCCCGCGAGAATTGGTCGCGCGGATCAAGGCCGTATTACGCCGCTTTGAGCGGCCGACCGCTCCAACTGCGCTCCACTTTGGAGAGGTTGAAATTGATGCCAGCGCCATGCAGTTAAAAGTTGGTGGAGAATTGATGGCAACGACGGCGACAGAATTTCGCCTGTTGGAATATCTTGCCCGTCATCCCGGCCGGGTTTTCAGCCGCGATCATCTGCTGGACGCGGTTTGGGGGGATGCGCGCTTTGTCACCCCTCGCTCGGTCGACGTCTATGTACGCCGCATCCGCGAAAAAATTGAGACGGACCCGGAGAATCCGCAGTATCTTAAAACCGTGCGCGGTGCCGGCTACCGCTTTGAGATGCCGAAGGACAGCCTCTAGAGGGTAGCTTCCAGCTTTTAGCCTTCAGCTAAGAGCTAAAGGCTAGAAGCTACAGGCTATGCGCTGAAGGCTAAAAGCTACATGAGGCAGAGAGTTTTTTTCAAGCTTCTCGCGGCGATGGTGCTGGTGGTATTGGCAGCCGCTGCGATGCTCGACATCTCGCAGCAGAACATCCTCGAATCTTCCCTGCAGGATCAACTGGTGCGCAGCCTGACCGAGAGTGCACAGGCATTGGCCCAGAGTGTCGTGGTTAGTCCCGCTGTCAACCTGGGCTCACTGGCACAGGAGGAAGCACGCGCCGCCAATGCGCGTGTCACCATTCTGAACAAGGATGGCAATGTCATCGCCGACTACGGCGCCAATGGCGTCAATATAGGCGCGAATACCGCTTCGACGCTGCCAATGGAGAGTCCAGAGATTCGTGCCATCACGGTGCAGCATCGCCCCTACGGAAAAGCCGTCGATCAGGGCACGCTCTACGTGACGGCTCCGGCGGGCGACTATATAGTGCGCCTGGGCCACCCGATGCATGACGTGTACGACACGCTGCGCGTGGTGCGGCGCAGTTTGCTATGGGCCACATTGCTGGGATTGTTGCTGGCAATTTTGTTGGCAGCACTGCTGGCGCAGGCCGTATCCCGTCGCCTGGCCAGGATTGTCGACTTTGCGCATCGGCTGGCACGAGGCGATTTTGGCGCGCGGATTGTCGATCACGGTGGAGACGAAATTGCGGCCGTAGCGAACGCTCTTGATGCAACCGCGTCGCGCGTGGAAGCCGTCTTTCGCACCTTGCAGGATAGCCGCAAGGAGATGGAAACGGTGCTCGACAGTATGGAAGAGGCTGTGATTGCCGTCGACGCGCAGAGTCGTGTTCACTGGTCGAACCGCGTGATGGAACGAATGATGGGTGGAAGCGTAAAGCCCGGGAACGCATTGGTGCAAACGGTTCGCGATCCGGATTTACTGGCCTGCGTGGAGAAGGCTCTGAGCCGTCGAATTACCGCGCATGTTCGCGCTCGCACCGTGTTGCCCGGACGCATCTTTGACGTGAGTGCGGCCCCCATGTTGGGTGGCAGTGCTGTCGTGGTGCTGCATGACGTAACCGAAATCGACCGCGTGGAGAAGACACGGCGCGACTTTATTGCGAATGTCTCCCATGAATTGCGCACCCCGCTCACTTCAATTTCCGGCTACGCCGAGACCATGCTGGAAGAGGACGACCGACTACCGACGCAGGCGCGCGATTTCCTTTCCATTATCTGCCGCAATGCTGCGCGCATGACGCGCCTCACCGAGGACTTGCTGGCGCTGGCGCGAATTGAGTCGGGAGAATACAAGTTGAATCGCAGGCCGGTCGAAGCGGAACTGCTGATCGACGAGGCCGCCGCCATTTTGGCGGGGCTTCTGATGGACAGAAATGTGGTGTTGGAAAAAAATGAGAGTACCCACCAGAAAGTCATGGCGGATACAGACTCGATCCTGCAAGTGCTCTCAAATCTTCTGGAGAACGCTGTGAAATATGGCGGCGGGGAACGCCTTGTCATCGGAGCGCGACAGGTCGTCGGTGCCGTCGAATTCTACGTCCAGGATTTCGGCGCGGGCATTGCGTCGGAGCATCTGACTCGCATTTTTGAGCGCTTCTACCGCGTCGACAAAGCCCGCTCACGAGAATCCGGTGGCACCGGCCTAGGCCTTTCCATCGCCAAGCACATCATTCTCGCCCATGGCGGCACCATCCGGGCAGAGAGCGAATTGAATTGCGGCAGCACATTTTTCTTCACGCTACCACTCGCCCCAACCGCAGCAGTGGAAGAAGAGCACGAAGAAAACATCGCCACAAATTAACTGGTCTTCGCAGGCGGCAGCAGAGACCCATCCGCATTCAGACGCGCGATATCTTCCGGCGAATCGAGATCTAATTCGCCGCCAGGAAAATCGATCGCATGAATGGCCGTTCCAGGTTGTTGCAGCAACGCGCGCGCGCCCTGGTCTCCCTGCAACTCCAGCAGTGCCGGAAACACGGCGCGAGGAAAAATCGCAGGCACGCCTGTCCGACCGGCGTAGCGAGACGCCGCGATGCGATTTCCATCTTCTCCGTGGACATCGAGCAGACGGCCCAAATGTTCCGCGGACAATCCTGGCTGGTCGCACACCAATACCATCGCAGCAGAAGCGGCAGGCGCATTTTCGAGGACCGCCGCAATCCCTACCCGCAAGGAACTTGCCATGCCCTCGGCCCACGCCTCGTTGCGCACCAGGATGCAATCCAGCAATTCACACTCGAGAATAATTTCTTCAGCATGCGCGCCCAGGATCACGAAAATGGGCGCTGCGCCAGCGGCTCGTGCCAAGGCAACCGCATGATCCAGCAGAGTTTCGCCACCGAAAACCGGCAGTCGCAATAGTTGCTTGGGCTGGCCGAGACGCGTGGAGGCGCCCGCGGCGAGCAGGATCGCGGGCACCACAGTCGAATCAGCGTGCGGTTTCGACGACATGAACGGGATCGAGGGATTCCAGGGAACGCTGCGGCGAGTCGAGGCTGCATCGCAGCGGAATGTAAGGTCGGTCCGGAGCGTTTAAGAAATCTTCTGTCGACATACCGCGGGAGATTGCAGTTTTCTGTTGGAGAGCGGCCTGAATCTCCGCAAGGATTGCCAGCGCCACCGCTTCCGGGCTATCTCCGCCCAGGTCGAGCCCGATGGGTGCATGCACCCGTTGCAGCGCCTCTTCCGGCAACCAGCCAAGATGCGACGCCGCTTCGGTCAACAACAGCCGACTGCGATGTCGCGCTCCTAGCAATCCGAGGTAGCGCAGATCGAGCGGCAACAATTTGCCCAGCAGATTTCTGTCCTGCTCAAAACTGTGGGTCAGTAACGCAACTGCGTCGCGGTGCGACAAAGCGAGATGCTCAAAGTTCGCCGCGTTTTCGCTCAGCGTCACCACGCATTCGGCTTCTGGAAATCGCGCAGCTTGCGCCAGCCATGATCTTCCATCCGCCACGGTCACACGCCACCCTAACAAACTTGCCATGCGGACCAGCGGTCGTGCGTCGTCGCCTGCCCCGAAAAGTACCAGCCGTTGCGGCGGCAGCACGGATTCAACAAATACTTCAACCATTCCGTTCGCATGTGCGATGGAAACCGTGTCCGCCTCGCCGCCCGCGCTCGCTAGCCGCTTCAGCTTCGACGCCATCTCCACACCGAGATCGGCGCTCGCAAAGAAAACAGTTTCATCCTCCCGCAGAATCACACGTGCGAACTTAAAAGTTTGATTTGCCGCAGAGGGCAGAATCGTGGCGGCATATAGAGTTTCTCCGCGCTCAGCCGCTTCCATTGCCTGCAGCATTGCGTTCGATTCCGGCGAGGCAACTTGTTCCAGCAGCACATCCATAACGCCGCCGCAACCCAATCCATATGGAATTTCGTGGGCGTCGAACGAGTTGGTGTCGTCCAGAATTTCGTCGAACATGGTGGAATATTGTTCCACCGCCGCGCCGTTCCGTGCGATCCAAGCAGCTTTGCGCGAAACTTCGCCTTCCAGGCATCCACCGCTGATCGCGCCGACGGAGCCGGATCCATGAACGTACATACGGGCGCCTGGCCGGCGATACGAAGATCCTTCCACCCGCACCAGCGTGGCCAGCACGGCCGTGTCATCCTGCCTGTTTCGCCACTGCTCGACAATTGCGTTGCGTTCCACCATAAAAATATAGACGGATATGGGGTCCAGAAAGGCTCAGCTTGCGTATAAATGCTACAAGTTTCCGGTTCGCTTCGCATTTACCTGCCGCGTCAGCCAAAGGAATAGAATGAGTGTGCTATGGGAAATACCGTGAAAACCGCGTTTCTTTTAACACTGCTGACCGTGCTGCTGGTGCTGATTGGCGAGCATTTTGGCGGAAGAGATGGCCTGATTCTCGGTTTTCTGGTCGCGGCCGGCATGAATTTTTTCACCTACTTCTACTCCGACAAGCTGGCATTGAAAATGTACAAGGCGCAGCCGGTGACGCGGGAAGAATTGCCACGTGCGTATGAAGTGGTAGAGCGGATGACGCAGCGCATGGGCATTCCAATGCCGAAGATGTATGTGATTCCCACCGAATCTCCAAATGCATTCGCAACTGGAAGAAATCCAAAGCATGCTTCCGTGGCGATGACCCATGGAATTTTGGGGCTCTTGAATGATGAGGAATTGGAAGGCGTATTGGCGCACGAACTAGGACATGTGCAGAACCGCGACATTCTCACCAGTTCGATAGCCGCCACACTTGCCGGTGCAATCACGATGATTGCGCGCATGGGATATTGGGCGTCGTTATTTGGTGGCGGTGGGCAGGGCGGTGGCAGCCGACAACGGGGTGGTGGTGCAAGTGGTCTATTCATGCTGATTCTGGCGCCGATCGCGGCCATGCTGATCCAGCTCGCTGTCTCCCGTTCACGGGAATACGAGGCCGATGCCACCGGCGCAAAAACGACTGGCAATCCGTATGCGCTGGCCAGTGCCCTGGAAAAGATCGATGCCTACTCCAAGCGCCTGCCAATGGTGGCATCGCCTTCGAGCGCGCACTTATTTATCGCGCAACCTCTGGTTGGCGGCGGCATGTTCACCAATCTGTTTTCGACCCATCCACCGATGCAGAAGCGGATTGAGCGCCTGATCGGTCGCAGTTCCGTCAGCGGACTATAAGAACTTTTGAACCTGCCGTACCATTCAACTGGAAGAAAGGGAGGCCGCTTGGCCGTCTACAGCCGATGAGAACTCTTCTGCGCACTTTGATCCTGTTGGCCATCGTCGTGTGGGTGGGCGGCTTAATATTTTTTGGCGCAGTCGTGGCGCCGATCGCATTTGGAACGCTCATGCCGATGTTTCCGGATCCCTCCGTCGGCCTGAACGTCGCGGGGACCATGGTGCGCAATTCGTTGTTGCATCTGCATGCCATTGGCATGATCTGCGGTTTGTTTCTGCTGCTGTTGTGCATCCTGGAACGGGTGACGCGAGCCACGCGCCGTTCCATCGGACCGCCGTTGCTGTTCATCGCCGTCATGTTTGGGCTGACGGCGTATTCACAATTTTCTGTGATTCCGCGCATGGAAACGCTTCGCATCCAGGCAGGTACGGCCATGGCCAACCCGAGTTCGACCAACCCCGCGCGGCTCGACTTCAATCGACTCCACAATCTTTCCACCTCGCTCGAAGGCATCGTGCTGTTGTGCGGCATCGGGTTGATCGTCCTGTACTCGCGACCGGAACCCGTCAGCTAGCGCATCGGCTCGCGCCATCGGACGTCGGAAACAGCGTAAACTTTCGTAGGAACCTCCAAACAATCTCCCTCACAGGACAAGCCTGAAGACCGGAATTATCGGCCTGCCACAGGTAGGCAAGACCTCGCTATTTAAGATTCTGACCAAAGCAAAACTGGAAGACCGCGGCTATTCGAATCCCAAGGAAGTTCACTTGGGCATGGCGCGGGTGCCCGACGATCGACTGGAGAAGCTGGCCGAGTTGTATCAGCCGAAGAAAACTGTCTTCGCCACGGTGGAGTATGCCGACGTGGGCGCGATTGGCCAGGAAGCCTTGAAAGAGCCAAGCCTGCTCGCCAGTCTGCGCAATGTGGATGCGTTGATCCACGTGCTGCGCGTCTTCGACGATCCCTCTGTGCCGCTCGCCGGTCCCATCGATCCACTGAAGGAAATTCAGGATGTCGAGTTCGACCTGATGCTGAGCGATCTGACGCAGATTGAAAAGCGTATGGAGCGTCTTGAAAAAGACCTGAAGAAAGGACGCACTCCTGAACTGGAAGCCGAGCAGGCACTGCTGCTGCGCGCCAAGCCACACCTGGAAGCGGAGCAGCCCTTACGAGCCATGGAAATGACGGCGGACGAAAAGAAGTTGATTCGCGGCTACATGTTCCTCAGCCAGAAGCCGGTGTTGTATGTCCTGAATATCTCTGAAAGCACCACCCTCGGTACCGACCTGGAGGCAGCCGTCGAAAAATATAGCCTGGCGACGATCGCCAAACGTCCGGGCACCGGAGCGACGGCCATCTGCGGCAAGGTGGAAGCGGAACTGGCGGAGATGCCTGATGAAGAAGCCGAAGAATTCCTATCGAGCTATGGATTGGGCGAGAGCGGACTGCGCCGCCTGATTCGTAAAAGCTATGAGCTGTTGGGATTGATTTCGTTCTTTACCGTCGGCGAAGACGAATGCCGCGCCTGGACCATCCCGGTCAACTCGCGTGCCCAGGCGGCTGCGGGAGCCATCCATTCCGACCTGGAAAAACATTTCATCCGTGCCGAAACCATCCACTGGGATACGCTTCTTGCAGCCGGCTCGGAAGCCGTGGCGCGGTCGCATGGCACGCTTCGACTCGAAGGCAAGGACTATATTGTGCAGGATGGTGACGTGATGCATATTCGTCACAGCGGATAGCGAGGGCCTGATGATGGCGCACGACTCGACCCCGTTCTGGATCATCCTATTGCTCGGCGTCGTCGCCGGTCTGGCGAATGTAGCCGGCGGCCTGTTGCTGCTTCGTGTGCGCGCGGAGCGCTTCCTGCATGGCTTCGTCGCCTTCGGCGCAGGATTCCTCATTGCCGTTGCGCTGGTAGAAATGGTCCCGGAGAGTCTGCACATTTCTCTTGTCGCCGCGCCGTTTTGGATCCTAGGCGGCTTTTGCGGAGTTCATCTGCTGGAGCACACGCTGGTCTCCCACCTTCACATGGGCGAAGAGACGCACACCGATGAATTTCTGCATCGGTCGACCGCCTACTCCGTAACCGGGGCATTAACCGCTCACACATTTTTTGATGGTGTGGCGATTGCCAGCGGCTTTGCCTTTTCCAACACGCTGGGGTGGCTGGTGTTTACGGGAGTTTTGCTGCACAAGCTGCCAGTCGGTTCCACAGCCGCCAGCGTAATGCTGGCTAGCGGTCGCAGCCCGCGCGCGGGTTTCACGGCGGCATGTATTCTGGGCGCAGCCACGGTCGCCGGCGTAGCCTCAATCTACTTTCTCCCCGGGCTCGCCCGCGTGGGTCTACCGCTTTCCACCGGAGTCGCTCTGTATGTGGCCGCAACCGATCTACTGCCGGAGGTCAATCGCGCCCACGGGATTCGTTATCGCGTACTCTTTTTTTTGGGCGTCGTGGCCTTCCTGCTGGCGCGTTTGATCTCGTAAAGATCGCAATGTATCGTTCCGTCTAGAGAATCACCATCGAACCGGCTGACTCGCAACATGCATCACAAACTCCAGAGAAAGGAACGCAGAGAATGCAGCCGCAAGGATACGCACTGATCACGGGTGCAAGCTCCGGCATTGGCGAGGAGTTTGCCCGTCAACTCGCCGCGCAGGGATGGTCATTAATTCTGGTCGCGCGCTCGCAGGATCGGCTGGAGAAAGTTCGCAGCGAACTGATGTCGGCTCACATGGGTATCGACGTCGTCGCAATCCCGTTGGACCTCACCATCACCGGCGCCCCCGCTGATCTGTTTCAACGAACGCAAGCGGCTCGCCTCGACGTGGACCTGCTCATCAACAACGCCGGCTTTGGAGCCTTTGCCGAATTCGCCTCGCTCGATCTCGACCGCGTTCGGCAAATGCTGGATCTAAACATCGTCGCCCTGGTCGAACTGACGCATCTCTACCTGCAGCCGATGATGCAGCGCCGCCGCGGCGGAATCGTGAATATTGCTTCGGTCGCAGGATTTGCTCCGCTCCCATACTCCACCGTCTATGCCGCAACCAAGGCATTCGTGAAGAGTTTCTCCGACGCGCTGTTTGAGGAGACGCGTCATCGTGGAGTGCATATCATGGCCGTCAACCCGGGGAGCACCGAGACGAATTTTTTTCGCGTTGCCGGCGCGAGCCCGTTCAGCCATCGTGCCCGAATGCAGACCTCGGCGGAAGTGGTGCGGGAGTCGCTGCGGGCCTTCGAGGGCAAAAAATCCTCGGTTGTTACCGGGGCATCCAACCGATTCCTGACCGTGATTCTGACCTTGCTGCCTCGTCGATGGATTACATCCGTGGTAGCAAAGGCGATGCGGCGAGCCAATATTGGGGTTCCCAGCAAAGACCAATAAGGTCCGGCATGCGCTTTAGTAACTTTGGTGTCGACCGTCACAACCCATCGGTAATCTACTTCGATATCTTTAACTTGCAGTTCTTTGTTGACCCAGACAACTTTTTCGTAGAAAACAACATCAGTCCTTTTAGCTCTAGAAAGCTCCCTCTGTGATTCTCGTCGTCGATGATAACCCGGTGCAAGCGCTTACTCGCAAAGCCATCCTCAACCGTGCAGGGTTGGAGGTGCGGACAGCCTACTCCGCTGATGCTGCCTTTGACGCGCTGGAGACCGATGAGAATCGCGAGATCAACCTCGTCATTACCGATCACATTATGCCCGGCGAATCTGGCCATCATTTTGTGGAGCGACTTTGGGAACGACGGGCTGGATTGTCGGTGATGGTGTTGAGCGGACTTTCTGAAGCGGAGGCCGACTACGAAGGTTTGGATGTCACCTTCCGCGCCAAGCCGATTCTTCCTTCTGACCTGGTCGCCCTGGCGACAAAATTAAGCGGAAACACCCCCGCTTAGTTATAACCATTCGCAGCCATCGACGGCTCGCTTCACGTATTCTAAGTCCTTCGTCATTATCCACTGACAAATGCTGGAGCAACTCGCGTCATTGCCGCTACCCGCTGCCTCTGCGACAATTAAAGTAGATCGGTTCAATTTGTATGAGTACATCCACCCTGGAAACGACCCTGACCCAATCCAATCCACTCGCCGCGGCGAGCCGCGAGCAGGTATTTGACGCTTTCCGTCGCTGGGGATATCTGCAGGCACAACTTGATCCGCTGCAACAGTATCTTCCGTCTCAGCCGCTGGAGGAACTGAAGCAGAGCGGACAGCTTGCCGATCAGGCCCGCGCCATCTATTGCGGATCCGTTGGCGTCGAGTTTATGCATATGGCCGACCCGGACCGGCGACGCTGGATTCAGGAGCGCATGGAGGTCACCGCCGCAGCTCCGGACTCACAGCACGCGCTCGACTTGCTGGTCGAAGCGGACATCTTTGAGCAGGTCATCCAGAAGCGCTATTTGGGCACAAAGCGATTTTCTCTTGAAGGCGTCACCGCATTGATCCCGCTGCTGGATACGGTGTTGAACAGCGCCGCCGAGCGCTTTGCGGAAAAAGTTGTGATGGCGATGAGCCATCGCGGCCGCTTGAATGTCATGGTGAACACGCTGGGCAAGTCCGCATCTGCCATTTTTTCAAAGTTTGAAGATGCCGATCCGCGCAGCAGCCTGGGCAGCGGCGACGTCAAATATCACGTGGGCGCAACTGGTACGTTTCGCGCCCGATCTGGCAAGGAACTCGGGCTTCACTTGGCTTCGAATCCCAGCCACCTGGAGGCAGTCGATCCCGTTGCCATGGGTCGCACCTACGCCAAGCAGATGCGCTATGGCGCCGATGGTCGCGATCGTGTTCTGCCGGTGATCATCCACGGAGATGCAGCTTTTGCCGGGCAGGGCATCTGGGCGGAGACGATGAATCTCGGCTCGCTCGAAGGTTACTCGGTCGGCGGCGGTATTCAGATTATTGCGAATAACTTGATCGGTTTTACAGCGGAGCCGGACGAGTACAACTCCTCTCGATTTTCTTCCGACCTGGCGCGACGTTTGCCGATTCCTATCTTTCACGTGAATGCGGAAGACATAGATGCCGTGCTCCGCGTCGCAACGCTTGCCGTGGAATACCGCTACCAGTTTCATACCGATGTCGTCATCGACCTGATTGGCTATCGT